>NZ_SRYM01000041.1 GCF_004793765.1 Parabacteroides distasonis
TAGAGCATAACCTTGCCAAGGTTAGGGTCGCGGGTTCGAGTCCCGTCTTCCGCTCGCTTCCAAAAGGCCTCGCTGTTCGAAAGAATAGCGGGGCTTTTTATTTCTAAAATAGAATCGTATCTTTATCTTCAATTAAAGTGAGGGTTATGGAATTACGTACAGCGAATGTTACCCGATATATCATGCCTCTGCGGGAAGGCGGATCATTGCCTGCTTTAGCGGAAGCGGACGATGGATTTAAATATGTCGTTAAGTTCCGGGGAGCCGGACATGGGACGAAAGCCCTGATAGCCGAGTTGATCGGAGGCGAGGTTGCTCGTTGCTTGGGTTTCCATGTACCGGAATTAGTCTTCCTAAATCTTGATGAGGCTTTCGGGCGATCGGAAGGTGACGAGGAGATACAAGACTTACTACAAACAAGCCAAGGGCTCAATCTGGGATTGCATTTCTTATCCGGGGCCTTGACTTTCGACCCGGTAGTCAATCATGTAGATCCCAAACTCGCCTCACAAGTCGTATGGCTCGATGCTCTATTGACAAATATAGATCGCACGGTCCGGAATACGAATATGCTGGTATGGAATAAGGAACTTTGGCTCATCGATCATGGGGCTTCCTTATTTTTCCATTTCTCATGGGTAAATTGGCAAAAACATGCGATCGGCCCTTTCATCCATATCAAGGATCATGTATTATTGCCACAAGCGACGCTGCTGGAGGAAGTAGACAAGGATTTCAAACGTATCTTAACGGAAGAGAAAATTCGTGAGATCGTAGGTCTAGTACCCGATGATTGGTTGCATTGGAACGATAGTCCTGGTACGCCTCAAGAAATACGTGATGTATATATCCGGTTCTTAATTGACCGAATCGCCCATTCTGACACGTTTATAAATGAAGCTCGACATGCAAGATAAACACTTATATGAATATGCCGTAATCCGTATCGTACCGAAAATCGAACGGGAGGAGTTTATCAATGTAGGCCTTATCATGTTCTGTAAACGGCCTAAATTCATCAAGGCTCGCTATCATGTAGACGAGGAGAAACTTCGTCTGTTCACATCAGATATAGATAAAGAATCTTTGTGCGCCAATCTCCACGTTTTCGATAAGATATGTTCCGGCGCCAAGGATGGAGGCCCTATAGCCACCCTAGATATTCCGGAGCGCTTTCGTTGGCTTACCGCCATAAGAAGTGCCTCTATCCAAACCTCACGTCCACATCCCGGTTTTTCCAATGATCTAGAACAGACATTTGAGAGATTATTTCAAGAATTAGTCTTATAGATAATAAACATAAATCTCCATATCACGATAAAAGAAAAAAGACGGATCGTCTAAACAACCCGTCTTTCCTTATTGAATTAATAGATATTATACTTTTCCTCTTAAGTCCGCATCCATAGAAGCGGCAGCCTTACGACCGTCTCCCATCGCCAGAATTACGGTAGCTCCACCACGAACGATGTCACCACCAGCATACACATCGCCTAAAGCAGAACGCATGCTGTCCTCTTCCACTACGATCGTGCCCTTCTTGCTCACCTCCAAGCCTCCAAAGGCACGGGGTATTAATGGATTCGGAGATACACCGACACTAACAATCACCTCGTCTACATCGATCGTTTCGATAGCACCTTCGATAGGTACCGGACGACGGCGACCAGAGGCATCCGGCTCGCCCAATTCCATCTTCTGCAAACGCATCTGTTTCACACGGCCTCTTTCATCACCTATATATTCGATCGGATTATGAAGCGTCATGAACTCCACACCTTCTTCCTTCGCATGTTTCACCTCTTCCAGACGGGCAGGCATCTCCTCCTCGCTACGACGGTAGACAATCATAGCACGCTCAGCGCCCAGACGACGAGCGGTACGGACAGAGTCCATAGCGGTATTTCCTCCACCGATCACGGCCACCTTCTTTCCTTGTAGCACTGGCGTATCACTTTCCGGATTTGCCGCATCCATCAAGTTTACACGGGTCAAATACTCGTTGGACGACATCACGCCCACAAAGTTCTCACCAGGAATGTTCATAAAGTTAGGCAGACCGGCACCACTTGCCACAAACACGCCCTTAAAGCCATCCGCATGCAAATCCTCATAACTGATCGTCTTACCCACGATACAATCTTTCTCAAACCGTACGCCCATCTTCCGAAGGCCATCAATCTCCACGTCCACGATCTTATTCGGTAGGCGGAACTCCGGAATACCATATTTCAATACACCACCGATCTCATGCAATGCCTCGAACACAGTCACATCATATCCACGCTTCGCCATATCTCCGGCAAAAGACAATCCGGCAGGACCGGAACCTACCACGGCAATCTTGATACCGTTCTTCTCCGCGATCTCCGGAACCGAGATATTACCGCTCTCACGTTCGTAATCAGCGGCGAAACGCTCCAAGTAGCCAATGGCAACCGCTTCCTTACCCATTTTCAAATGGATACACTTGCTCTCGCATTGTTTCTCCTGCGGACAGACACGACCGCAAACAGCGGGCAGGGCACTTGTCTCTTTCAAGGTCTTAGCGGCCTCCAAAAATTCCCCACGCTCGATATTCTTGATAAAAGTAGGTACATTGATATTTACCGGACATCCCTGCATACAAGTAGGATTCGGACAATCCAAACAGCGCTCGGCCTCTTGCATGGCCTGTTCTTTTGTCAAGCCTAAGTTAACCTCCTCCAAACGGGTACGACTCCGGTATTCCGGGTCCAACTCGTTCATCTTCACACGGGGGATATCCGCACGTTCTTTATTTTTCTTGCTTTTGCGAAGCGCCTCCCGCCAAGGTTCGGCACGACGAGCAGCGATTAATTCTTCTGTTGTCATGATTCAATTACGTGGTTTCGTTATTTCTTCTCTATATCCTTATAAGCGCCGAGACGCATGATCATCTCATCAAAATCCACTTGATGAGCATCGAACTCCGGTCCGTCCACACAAACGAACTTGGTCTTCCCGCCTACCGTGATACGGCAAGCACCACACATACCCGTTCCGTCCACCATGATCGTATTCAAGGAAGCTACGGTAGGAATCTCGTATTTCTTTGTAAGAGCGGAAACGAATTTCATCATAATAGCCGGACCGATCGTAACGCATAAATCCACCCTCTCCCGGTTGATCACGCTCTCCACACCATTCGTCACCAAGCCTTTCGTACCCAGAGAGCCATCATCCGTCATGATAATTACCTCATCCGAGTTTTGGCGCATCTGCTCCTCAAGGATTACCAAGTCCTTGGTACGGGCCGCCAATACGACGATCACACGATTTCCTGCCTTATGGAAAGCCTCCACGATCGGCAACAACGGAGCGACACCTACGCCACCACCGGCACAAACAACCGTTCCAACCTTCTCGATATGGGTAGCCTGCCCTAACGGACCCACCACATCCGTGATATAGTCACCCTCGTCCAATTCACAGATCTTACGGGATGAGCCGCCTACCGCTTGGATCACCAAAGTGATGGTACCTTTCTCGGTATCCGCCCCGGCAATGGTAAGAGGTATACGTTCGCCTTTTTCGCCAACCTTCACGATCACGAAGTGACCGGCCTTGCGGGAGCGGGCGATCAAAGGAGCCTCGACTTCCAGCTTCACCACGTTGGCTGAGAAATGTTCTTTACTTACAATCTTATTCATTATAATCGCTACTGTTGATAGTTTGTCTTGTTTTGCTGGCAAAAATAAGATAAAAAAGTGAATACAGCCCTATTTCCCTTAACAAAAGGCTTTATTCAAACAAACCTTCATCACGCACTAACATCAAAATAGCGGAATGAGGGACAATCAAGAACTTCTCGTCATTAAAATTGATCTCGTAAGCGGCATTCTGCAAATAGACTGCCAAATCACCTTCACGGGCTTGAAGCGGTAAGTATTGCACCTCCTCCCCTTTCTTTTTCTCCCATACCTCATGCTCCTCGGATTGAGAAGGCAATGGATATCCAGGCCCCGTCTTTATGATATAACCCGCTTGTATCTTCTCCCCTTGTTGGACCGAGGGAGGCAAATACAATCCGGTCTTCGTCTGGCTCTGTGGATTCTTAGGCTTAATCAATACTTTATCGCCTATCATCAGAAATTTATCGATGTCTTTTTGATCTATGGATAGTTGCATGATTATAAGATGTTAAATTTTTATTTCGCGAACTTACGGAAAGTTTACCAAAAATAAAAGCGAGCCTTCTTGATGAAAGCCCGCTCTTATCTATAATGAACATTTATCTATATTAAATAGAACGTCCCTTGAATACATTCGACTCGCTCGAAGGATAGAGATTTCCCGTAAAGGATATACGATTGCTATTAAAGTTTGGCGATACCGTGGCTGTACATTTATTCGTACCTTTCGTCATACGGAACGTAACCCTAGCGGATACCGCTACACCCTGCACATTCATCTCGTACATAACGTTTCCTTTTTTGTCAGTCTTCATCTGTACACCGGAAGTTGTTCCATCAACCGTTATCCCTCCTATTCCGTTAGGACCGGCCGCCGGAGTATTAAACGCTAACTGAATAGTAGCTTTCTCACCTTTCACCGAAACGAAGTTCGTGTTCGGGGTAACATAAACAAAACTACCGCGCTTAAACTCTATACGATCCGCTTCCAATACGAAATCCTTATTCTTCAAAGCTTGCACCGCTTGTTCAAACAATGCGTTAGCTTCGGCTTCCTCCGCCGCTTTCTTCGCTGCCTTCTCCGCTTTCTTTGCTTCTTTCTCGGCTTGTTTCGCAACTTTCTCTGCGGACTTGTCCTGCTGTGCCATCATCGACCCTGCACCAAATAATAAAACAGCGAGCAACAATACAATCTTCTTCATATTAACTCATTTTTAAAGGTTTGTCTAAAAAGTACTTTTATACATACAATAAAAATACAATTAACATCGACATAAGTTCATCTTTAACCCTTATTTTTCACGTTTTTAACATGATACCATAAAAAGCCCCATGCGGTTACCGCCGCGATGAAATCGGAGAAAGGTTGCGCTAGCCAAACGCCATCCAATCCCCAGATCGGAGGAAATAGCAGGATAGCCGGTATCAGGAATAAAACCTGCCGACTTAGACTCAGAAACATCGCTTTCCATGCGACACCGATACTTTGAAAAAACTGGCTGATCGTAATCTGGGAACCGACAACGAAAAAGACCAGCATCGTCAGACGTAATCCATTGTCCGTAATCGACACCAATTCGGCATCCGTTGAGAATACGCTAACGATCAGTCTTGGGAATAACAAACTGACGATACATCCTACCCCTGTAATCAAGGTCGATACTATAATAGACAACCGCAAGGTAGCCAATACCCGGTTATGATGCCCAGCGCCATGATTAAACCCGACAATCGGTTGCATCCCTTGGGCGATACCGATAATCAACATAACCAGCAGCATGGCAATACTGGAAATAATACCGCTGGCACCAATCGCCAAATCGCCTCCATTCTCTTTCAACGCATGGTTCATGATCACCACAACCACACTGCCCGCCAGCTGCATGGAAAATGGAGACATGCCGATCGTAAATATATTCCAAATAATGGAACCTTTCAACCGGAAATATTTCGTATGGAAACGTACGATACTATCCTTGCTGATAAAATGACTCATCACGAAAGCGGCACCGGCGGCCATGGAGATCACCGTAGCGATAGCGGCACCCTGTATCCCCATATCCAGCCAGAAGATAAAGATCGGGTCTAGGATCACGTTCAATACGGCACCGATCATCATCGTGAACATCGCCTTTTTCGGATATCCGGAAGCACGCATCACGGCATTAAAGCTAAAGCTTAATGTAGCCAGCAAATTACCCGGGATAGCGATATATAAATAGTCTTTCGCATAAGGTATCGTCTGCTCGCTTCCTCCGAACCACGTTAACAAATCATCCAAGAAAATCATACTGGGGATAATCGTCAAGGCTCCGATAATGAATGTCAAAGTGAAAGCGTTTCCTAATACGTTATCTGCCAGATCATTCGCCTTACGGCCTAGATGAATGGAGACCCTTGTAGCGGCTCCCGCACCGATCAACATTCCAAATGCCTGCATAAAGAGTAGTATCGGGAAAGTCAAAGTCAATCCGGAGATAGCTAGCGCACCCACTCCTTGTCCGATAAATATACGATCAACGATATTATAAAGAGCATTAACCATGGTCCCGATAACGGCGGGAATCGCGTAATGTACCAACAAACGGCCTATATTCTCATTTTCCAGCCGCCATGTAATCTCATTTGTCATAACAAACTCGTTTCTTATAAGATTTGAATCCATGAGACCATCTCCGCCATACTTGTCGCAATCTTTACATCCCCATCGGGTAATTGGATACGCAGGCGATCCGGTGCCTCACAATAAACATTTATAGAATCCTTATTCACCGGGGAGGGTTTAAATCCATTCCGGATCAAGGCATTCCCCACCCAATAAGAAACCATGAAATCTCCCTCTACCCCGATCGGAACAGTAGGCGCTACCGTATTCAATTTTCCGGTATTCGGATCAAACACGATTCCTTCCTTACCGAAGAATGTCTCAAACGACCCTCCCATAATCAAGTCCTCCGGCGTTCCACAAGCCATCGGACGTTTTTTCTCTTGCAGCCACAGGCAATCCCCCAGCTGGATCGCTAAATCCAGATCATGCGTTGATAAGAGAATCGCTTTTTGTTGCTTTACCGCTAATTTATGTAACAAGACCATAGTCTCTATCCGACTTGTCACATCTAAAAAGGCCGTCGGCTCATCCAACAATATGATGGGGCATTGCTGAGCCAAAGCTTTAGCGATCATGGCTTTCTGACGCTCGCCATCACTAAGTTCCGACACATAATTATAAGCCTTATGAGCGATACCGGCGGCAGCAAGCGATTCCTCGATAATCCTGCGATCTTCCTGCCTTAATTGTCCGAAAAAGCCGGTATAGGGATGTCTTCCTAAAGAGACCAACTCGTAAACCGTTATTCCACCGGCATTTGTCTTCTCCGTGAGAACAACACCTACCATCCGGGAAAAATCACCTTGCGAGTAAGAGGCCAACGGCTTTCCTTTCAATTCGATCTCGCCCCCCAGAGAAGGCTGGAAACCGCACAGCGTACGCAATAAGGTAGACTTTCCCGCACCATTCAACCCGAGAAGGCAAGTCACCTCGCCCGGATATAAATCCAAGTCGAGGGCATCATGCACCAACTTTAGGTGTCCACCTTTCAAAACATATCCAATACTCAGATTTCTTGTCCTTATAACTGGAATCCTTTCCATAACCACTAATTAAAATATTGAATATTCTTCCGGTTTACGATTACATAGATAATAACCGGCGCACCCAGCATAGGTGTCACCGCGTTCAAGGGTAAAATCGTGTTGCTTCCCGGTACGACCATCAATAAATTACAAAGCAAGGCGATACAGGAGCCCGTCAACATCGTTATCGGCACCAATATCTTATGATTGGAAGAACCAAGCATCAGTCGTGCGATATGCGGAACCGCTAATCCGATAAAAGAGATCGGTCCGCAGAAAGCGGTAGTCGTAGCGGTCAATATCCCCGTACATAAAAGGATGGCTATTCGTGCCCGCTTGATCCGTATACCCAGATTAGCGGCATACATCTCTCCCAGCAACAAGGCATTCAGAGGCTTTATCAGCAAGACAGCCAACAGCAACCCGATCAATGCGCAAGTCCCGAAGAAAGGCAATTGTTCCAAGGATACCCCCGAGAAATTGCCCAGCCCCCACATCACGAAAGCATGTACCCTATCTGTCGAGGAATAATAGTTCAGTATAGAGATAACCGACGAGGCCAGATAGCCGATCATTATACCGATAATCAAGAGCATGACATTGTTCTTCACCTTCGCAGAGAAATAGATAATCAATCCCAAGATCACGCAAGCCCCTACGAACGCGGCGAGAATCACCGCCATATATCCGCTGACCGGCCAATCCGTAAACTGCCCCAGCGTACCTCCAAAATACAACATGATAGCGGCCACTCCCAGATTAGCCCCATCACTGATACCTAATATAGAGGGTCCGGCCAACGGATTCCGGAATAAGGTTTGCAACAACAGCCCACTCGTAGCCAGTGAAGCCCCCGCCAACAATGCGGTTATCGCCTGTGGCAAACGAGATTGCAACACGATATTCTGCCACGCGATCTTATCAGATCCCTTCCCCAGCAAAATATCCATCACGTGATCCAACGGGATCGATACCGCCCCATACGCCAGCCCCCCCACAAAGAGCGCCAAAAGAACCACCCCCATCAACGGATAAAAAAGCAACACCTGTCTGTTCATGTCGCGAAGGTACACAAAAAAGTAGTTATATCACACTTCCCGGATATGCGTCGTGCTCACGAACAAACTCTTGCCAGACCGTCTCGGACGGATCAAGAAGAGATAGCGAAATCCACCCCGCGTTATTTTCAAGGAGGCTTCCGTATATGCGATCGTTTTCGTACATTTGCGAAGTGAGACAATAAACAGGTTTAACTAAAAAAGTATTAGCTATGGGAAAATTCGTGAATCCGTTCACGGATCTTGGATTCAAGATCATCTTCGGTCAGCCGGCCAGCAAGCCGTTCCTGATCACGTTATTGAATGAGTTACTGGCGGGCGAGCACCGCATCGAGGACTTGGAGTTTCTGGACAAGGAGGATCACGCGGAGCATGTGCGGGACAAAGGGATCATCTACGACCTCTATTGCCGCACCTCCACGGGAGAGTATATCATCGTGGAGATGCAGAACCGCAAGCACCCGAATTTCCTGGATCGCACCTTGTATTACATGTGCCGTGCGGTGAGCCGGCAGGTCGAGTCTCCGGTTTCGGTAAGCGTGCCCGGATTAGATACCGGAGAGGAGGGCATGGAGATACGGGAGCCCTCGGCATCGTATGGTACGGACTATAAACTGAGCGTGGTGTATGGCGTTTTCTTCATGAACTTCAAGGAGCCGGACCTACCGGATCGTTTCCGGGTGGATGCCGGAATCCTGGACATGGAGAGCCATGAAACGCTAAACCCGCGTTTTCGGCAAATCTATTTGCAGTTCCCTTATTTCACGAAGGAACTGGATGAGTGTGAGACTTTATTAGAAAGACTTTTTTATGCGTTAAAGAACATGGAACATTGGATTCGAATGCCGGATACCTTGAAAGAGCAGGTATTCGCCCATCTATCCCGTCTGGCCGCCGTGGCGAACCTCTCCCCTGAGAACCGCCTCGCCTACGACCGTGCGGTAGATCGCTACAACGTAAACCGCCTCGCAGAGGAAGGTTTCCTGCGGGAAGTAGAGGAAGCGAAAGAGAAAGCGATAGCGGAGGCTGTGGCGGAGGCTGTGGCGAAAGCTGTGGCGAAAGCAAAGGTGGAAGCGGAAGCAAAAGGTATGAAGGACGGTTTGGAGAAAGGAATGGAGAAAGGAATGGAGGAAGCCCGCCTGGAAATGGCCCGACAATTGAAGCTGAACGGCGTGCCGACAGACATCATCGCCCGCAGCTCCGGCCTCCCCACAGAAGAGATCGAGCGACTGTAGCGCCACCGAGTCCCATCCCCCGGATGACCCAAAGATAACGCGGATCAAGCCGATGAACACAGACCTATATATTGAATCTTGATATAGGATCCGTGAGCATTCGCTTGATCCGCGTACTTCTTTGTGCCATTTCCATCTAGGCACACATCCCCTTTTCTTTCAAACGGCTAGTTCTCTGGCAAGAAAGCGATATGGAACGTCTCGTTTTGACCTGTTGAAGGACAATAACCACTTACATCTATATCTGTTCCGTGCAGGCTACCGTAAGGCGTGCTATTACTGCTCAATAGGACTTGATTACCGGAAGAGCCGATAACTAAACCCGGGACAGACGAGGTGAACGTATAAGACGTGAGAACCGGAGAAGTGATATAAAGATACATTGTCGTAATGCCATTTGGGATTCTCAAATTACTTCCTATTTGGAATGTGGCCCTATATCCCGAGGATGTCTCATACCACCCTGCCACGTTGTAGATGACACGTGCGTCATTCTCACTTGACATTTCCACATAATTAGCGGGCTTTTCCGCATAGTTAGCGACAGCTATAAATAACATCACTAACAAAAGAAAATACTTTTTCATAACTGTAATGCTTAAGATTATACAAAGAGGGCTAGACGACCCCTTAAATAAAGTTCCATCTAGCCCAAAGAATATTTTTAGAACGCAGGATAACCCGGATTCTGTGTCAATTTCGGATTAGACTGCCATGCCGTTTGTGATACGGGGAACAGCTTCAGATGCTCGCTGCTCTTTCTCTCACAATTAGAGGAAGCCCACATACCTTTGTCGTAGCAACCGAAGCGGATATCATCCTGACGGGAAGTCAATTCCCATGCGAATTCCAAACGGCGCTCCAATTGTACATCCTTCAAGGTAGCGTTCGCGATATTGTGGTTCGTATTTCCATAAGCACGCGCACGTACGGCGTTCACCAATTTCGTAGCCTCGCTCGCGCTACCGCCACTACGAAGTAACGCTTCCGCTTTCATTAGATATACATCTGCCAGACGGAATACATGATAGTCGTTACCCATAGCACTATTTAAAGAGCTGGAATACGGCCACTTGTTGGCGCGATAACCAGCCTGCTGCAATACGGCTCCCCAGTTGGTTCCGTCATATTGCGTACCCGGCATCATGGCGATCTCAGCCGTATAATCCAATTCCAGATTATAAGCGGTATAAAGCTTCTCACCCGTACTCAAATCGTATTGTTGTCCCATCAAGAAGCTACCTTCGTAGCGTGGGTCATCCTCCGGAAACAACTTCACGTAATCAGGCTGCGCGCACAAACCGTTCCATGCGCTAAAAGGAGCGCCATACACTAGATTTTGTTTATAGTGTAGGGAGTTGAGGTGTAACTGATTCTGTCTATTAGTATCAGACTCGGAGAAGATAGCCGCCAAGATCGCCTCCTTGGAGTTCTCGTTGGTCAAGGAGAAGTTATCCTTCCAGTTCGGCTCCAGGATATAGCCCATAGCCAACACCTTATCACATGCGTTGATTACTTTCTCGTAGGCATTGCCTGCGCAAGTCACGCCCCAAGCCTCGGCGTTCAGGTAAAGCTTGGCCAATAAGACTTGGGCGGCACCCTTCGTGAACTGGCCATAATTGCCCTCGCGATCCGGGCACTGGTCGGCGATGGCCTCTACCTCGCTCACTACCCAGTCGTAAACCTCTTGGCGAGACTTACAATCCGGCAACTCCTTGTCCTCGCTGCTGGTTACCAAGGGAACGTTACCCCAAAGGTCTACCATCTTATAGAACCAAAAAGCGCGTACACCACGTACGGAAGCCAAGGTCTGCGCTTTCTTCGTATCGGACAACGCCTCCGTGTTCTCGATCACGGCCAAAGCCGCGTTACAGGTACCGATCGACTGGGAAGCCGTGCTCCATGCGCCACGCACGCAAGAGGTCTGCGCCGTATAGTCGTGCATATAGATCTCGCGGTGCTGTCCGCCGTCGTACCAGTCGCCACCCTGACGGGTCGGTTTCACGGACATGGAGCCCGCTTGGTCATCCAGCGCATAAAAGTCTCCTCCAAAATAACTGCGCAACGTGTTATTGACCGTACCGACCAACGCGTCGATCTCGGTCTCTGTCATACCAAACGTATCGGCGGAGAGCTTATCGTAAACCTTCTCGTCCAGATCCGTACAGGACGGCATCGATAGCAACAAGGAAGCCCCGGCCAAAATGGATATAATTGTCTTTTTCTTCATGATAAATGCGATTTAATGATTAGAATGTCAAGTTAACACCAAACGTGAATGAACGTGCCTTCGGCATGTAGTTACGGGGCTCGATACCCGGATCCAAGCCGGCATTGTTATCACTGGCCTCACCACGGAAGATCTCGACTTCAGGATCCAGACCCTTATATCCCGTGATCACGAACAAATTCTGGGCTGCTACATACAAACGGGCCTTATTCAGCCAGTCAATCTTCTTCGTGTTGAAAGTATAACCGATAGACATGTTGTCCAAGCGAGCGAAAGAGCCGTTCTCGATATAGTATGAACATACGCGGGAATTCTCGCGCAATTTCAGCAAGTCATCGTTCTGCATGGCGTTCGTTCCACCGATATAGGTATTGTTGCCATACGCTGCCAACGGGTTGTTCAATACCTTCTGGCCTATGGACCCGCGGATAAAGAAGCTCGCGTCCCAGTTCTTCCAAGTGAAAGTGTTGTTCCATCCGAATGTCAGATCCGGTTGGGCGTCGCCCACATACGTGCGGTCGTCATCGGAGATCTGGCCGTCGCCATTGATGTCCTCAATGATGAAATGGCCGTCAGCGTCAAGGCCGTTGCATTTCAACATGAAGAACTGGCCTACCGGACGGCCTTCCTCTACCACGTGGGAAGTCACGCCGGAAGCACCGCGGATCCAAGGATCACCTACGTAAACACGGTCGGTAGAATACAACTCATTAGACAGTTTCGTGATCTCATTCTTGTTGTGAGATAGGTTGATGGAGGTATTCCAGTTGAATGTCTTGTTACGGATCACGTCTAGGTTCAACATTACCTCGATACCCTTATTGCTCATATCGCCTACGTTAGCGGCGATCGTGCTGTATACGTATGTCGGGGTTGGAACAGAGTAGTTATATAACATGTCGGAAGTCTTCTTGTCATAGTACTCAACCGTACCGCCCAAGCGGCCATTGAACAACTGGAAGTCCAAGCCGACGTTAAACATCGCGGTGGATTCCCACTTCAAGTTCGGGTTCGCGTTCTGCGACACACGGTAAGCGATCAGCTGAGAGCCGGCGGCATTCGTATAGGTACCGTATGCCTCGTAAAGCTCCAAGGACTTATACGGGGTCAGACCATCCTGGTTACCGGTCACGCCATAACCCACGCGAAGCTTCAAGTCGCTCAACCAATCCTTCGTGTTCTCCATGAAGGCCTCTTGAGAGATACCCCAAGCCGCTGATACGGACGGGAACCATCCCCACTTATTATTAGCACCGAACTTAGAGGAACCATCACGACGAACAGTAGCCGTAATCATATAACGCTCGTCATAACTATAGTGAGCACGGGCGAAGAAGGAGATCAACTTATACTCGTTACGGGCGGAGGTCACGTCTCCCACCTTCAACTCGGAACCGGACTGGATGTTGTCGGCTCCCATGGAAACCACAGCGAAGTTTCGCGCGATCGAACGCTGGTCGGCGGACTGGTTCGTCTCCCATGAATAACCGGCCAACGCGCTCAGCTTATGCTTCTCGTCGGCGCCGAAGCTCTTGTCGTAGTTCAACGTCCACTCCATCAACTCGCGATCCCACGTGCGGGCGCGTCTCTGAGCGTAACCACTACCCAAAGCAGCCTTGGTACGCGGATCGTCCCATTGGCTGTAATCGCTGGAATAGCGGCTCTTGTACAGGTTCACCTTGGCGTTCAAGCCGTCGATGATCTCGAACTGGATGTCGCCCTGTCCGTAGAAGTAGTTGTTCTTGGATTTGCGGTAGTTCAAATCCTGGCTCTGTACCGGGTTACCTTGGTCGTACTCGGCGTTGAAATCCGTGAAGTAAGTGCCGTCGGAATTGAATACCGGAAGTACCGGGGCCATGTTGTAGGCCAGGATATAATCATCCGCTCTAGGCATCTGCATATCCGTCAGCGTGGCGGATCCCGTCAAGCCGATACGCAAGCGGTCGTTGATGGCGCGCTGCTGGAACTGGAAGCGGAAGCTATGGCGCTTCATCCAGTTGTTGCGGGCGATACCGTTACGATCCAAATAGGTATAGGAAGCGCGGTAGTTGCTCTTGGAGGAGCCGCCGGACAAGGACAAGGAGTGGTTTTGGGAAATACCCGTGCGAAGCATCTCGCCGAACCAGTCCGTATCGGAGTTGAAACGGTCGAAACCGCTCAGGTCGTTACCCAGCGTGCGGTTCGCGTCGCGCCACTCCTGTGCGTTCAGCAGGTCGGGCTTGTTGGCCACCTTGTCCATGGTTACATAGCCGTCGTAGTTTATCTGGGTCTTCGATCCGGATCCTCTCTTGGTCGTGATCAAGATCACACCGCCGGCGGCGCGGGAGCCGTAGATGGCGGCCGAGGAGGCGTCCTTCAAGACGGAGATAGATTCGATATCGGACGGGGAAACCGTGGACATGTCGCCACCG
The DNA here is from genome assembly GCF_004793765.1 of Parabacteroides distasonis. Classification (GTDB taxonomy): domain Bacteria; phylum Bacteroidota; class Bacteroidia; order Bacteroidales; family Tannerellaceae; genus Parabacteroides; species Parabacteroides distasonis_A. The sequence goes on from NZ_SRYM01000041.1 coordinate 14,221, forward strand.
GGCACGCCGTCGATCACGATCATCGGGCCTTGGTCGTTCTGCAACGTGGAGGTACCGCGCAGGCGGATCTGCGAGTTACGCGTCACGTCGCCCGAGCCGGAGGTGATCTGCAAGCCGGCCACCTTGCCTTGCAACAGGTCGGAAGCGTCGCGGTTCACACCCTTGTTGAAGTTCTCCTCGGAGATGTTCGCCACGGATCCCGTGATCTCCTTACGGGTCTGCGTACCGTAGCCGATGGCTACGACCTCGCCCAGGTTCACCACGGAGGGAGACAGCTTGATTTCTACCGTCTTACGTCCCTTCACGCTTTCTTCTACCGTGTTGTAACCGATGAAAGATGCTTGGAGCACAGCCTTTTTCAAGTCATTTACGGTAAGGCTGTAGTTACCGTCCATGTCGGTGATGGTACCGTTGGTGGTTCCTTTCTCGACGATGTTCGCGCCGATGATGGGCTCACCTAGTTCGTCCAGGACTTTTCCCTTAACGGCGCCTTGCTGGGCGAAGGCCGCCGTCATGCAAAAGGACATCAACACCGCAAGTATCGCTACCTTGCAGCGTCTGAAAGAATCGAAAGTTTTCTTTCTTTGCATAATTAATTTGTTTTTAGGTTAACAATGGTTGATCTATTAGATTCAACGTTACTATAAATATCGGTGCAAAAATAATAATTTTCTCTAATGATATCATCTCGAATCTATAAATTTCACAAAAAAGTAAAAAAAACCGCCAACCGAAGTTGGCGGGGAATCTTATATATAGCGTTACCTGCGTGGTACCCGCGGCTCTGTCAGATCTCGTCCGGGCTTTCCGAGTCTCCCGTACCCGGGTTCTGGTTGTCTCCCACGAACATGGCTACTATGCGGGGAGCGATATAGAAACCGTAGCAATAGCCGGCGGCCTCTTCGGGTATGGTAGCCTCCACGCGGTCGTTCTGGCGAAGGGTAACGGTAAGGTCGGCCATCGCATGGTTGCCCGTCTGCGTGGCGGTCGCGCCGTAGAGCACCTGCACGGGCGCCGTCCCGCCCAGCCGCGAGCCCTCCAGCACTACCTTGTCGTCTTTCCCGATGGCGAATGCCTTCGAGCCCGTCAGCCTAACCGTGCCGCCTACGGTAAGCTGCGAGACGACGGGCCCCGCGGCCGACGCCATGTCATCACTCCCGTCCGGCTCCAGGGCTACGCTGACAGAGCCGTATGCCTTCCGGGCATCGTCTTTGGCGAGGTTGCTGTTATACTCGTCGAAGAGCGCGTTCATCACCACCAGCCGTTGCGACGACACGAGCAACCTGCCCTCTCCCCGCCGCGAGTGCACCCAGGCGAAGGCCCCCTGCCCGATATTCTCGCCATGCGACAGGAATCCGTCCGACACGCTGAAGCCTACCGGGGGGGCCACCGCACGCAGGGGCGAGAGGTCGGCGGCGTCGAGCGTCACCTTGTACACGTTCACGGTCACGAAGGGCACGCCCGTCTCCACGTTCACGTTCTGCAAGACGCTGAAGTAAGTGATCGCGTCGCCATACTCATACAACTCGTTGTTCGTCACCACGGCGCGGGCGAAATCCGCCACGGTCGTCGTGTCCGAGATTTGCAGGTCGCCCAGGGCGATATCCGAGTAAGTATCCGTCCCCAGCCCCTGCGTGCGGATGGAGACGAGCGACCCCTCCGTGATCTGATAAGGCGCCGCCACGCAATACCCCGCCGCCGACTCGGCCCTGGTCAGGAAGACGGGCGCGCTCTGCAGGTTGATGCTCATGAAGCGGTTGTAATCCGATTGGTCTCCCCGGCTCCTCCGGCTTCGCTTCCTCTCGAAGCCATCCTTCAGCAATCCGTGGAACGACCTGTACATCGCGACGATGTTCGGGAATTTAATGCGTTGGTTCACTTGCAACGCTGTCTTGGGATTCCTTATTGTCCGGACACGTGCTTTGATGATTTGTTCTCCACTAAGGACCGCATAGGTAAGGTTACCCGCTGATCCGCTGACCGTAGTCATGATACCATTTCCTCTAGCCATAGCTGTAGAATTTAGAGGCCGGAAGACTCACCGGCTTATCCGGTTGCTCTTCGTCTATAAAACAAGGAAGGGAGCGGAAAGGTTCGGGGCAAGGCCGCACCAAAAATAGGGTTCACGCCAAACCGGTTAAATATATATAAGGATTCTTATCGGTTTTAACGCGGAACGGGGTAGAAGCAGGGCCGTAGTAGGGCCGCTGTAGGGCCGTTGTAGGGCCGTTGTAAATCCCATTCCTGTGATCGGCGTTAAAATGGCGTCAGGATTTTAACAGATCGGTCCCGAAACGGCCCGAATCGTTAAAAGCGTTTTAACACGATTTTTTTCCGCCTTGTTATATAGTCGTTCTTCTTTACCCGCGCCCGTTCGCGGGGAATATCGCGGGACGCCGTAGTCCTGGACGAACTACGGCACTGACCGGCCCGGGCACCAGACGGACGCCATGAAGCGTGCCAGCCAGTGCCCTGGCATCAGGAGGGCGTTACCGCATGTCCGGTAGAGCTACCGCTCCAGCCTCTCCCTCTCCTTCAGGATACCATTCCTATAAGCGTAAAGCAACTTCCCAAGGTCCTTGATCTGGCATTGGAGGTCTGCCCCTTTATCCGTATCTTTCACCATCTGGCGATGGGAACTGAGCTCTACCACGATCATCGTGGATTTGATATCCAAGCCTTCCTCGATCGCTTTCGCCCGGGACTCGAAGGGTTCGTGCTGCACGAGCTGGAAGCCGCGGGAGTGATATACCAACGTATAGCCGGCGATACCGGTTTCCAAATGGTACGGGCGGGAGAAGCCGCCATCTATCACCAGCATCTTCCCGTTCGCCTTGATCGGGTTCTCGCCTTGATTGGAGCGGACGGGGACATGCCCGTTGATGATATGCCGGTGCATACCCGCCACCCCGAACTCATCCAATATCTTATCGCAGATTTCCTCCTGCTCGCGTAGCGTATAATAAGCCCCTTTCTCCTCCTTATGGGTCTCGGGCTCCCCGACGAAGGCACGCTCGAAGGTCGCCATCTTGCTCTTGTCGAACAGGGGGGAATCCTTGCCGCCCCACAAGTACCAGATATAATCGTGGGCGTATTCCACCTCCTCCTGCTCCCCGGTCTTAAAGTAAGCCGTACGGATCAACTGGTCCACACGGTCCAATAAGGCACGTCCCTTGTATTCCTGCCCCAGGATACGAACAGGCTTAAACGTCCCATCCGGGTTCATCGGAATAGAGGCGTGAAACAGTAAGTTGGAATTGCAAACCTGATACATCCCCCCATGCCGGAAGAAACAACGCATATGCTTTTTCATCTTCTCGCTACTCTCGAAAGAATGCAAGATCTTACGGATCAAGTCCTCCTCCTCGATCGAAAGGCGATATGGGTCTCTCGGGTCTAAAGTAGGCCAGTTAGTATCTTTAAGCGTATACTCCTTTCCATCGATATGAACCACTCCCCGCTTCAGGTCGATATGGTGCAATAACATCCGGTCGTCCATCTCAAACTCCGGACGACGGCGGATGATCTCCCCCTCCAGCTTGAACTGGATAATCGTGATCGCCTTATGCATCTGGGCGACCAGGCGGGTGGTCTTCTCATCCATCACGTTATCGGCGAACTTCGTCTTCGGCATGAATAACGCGCAAGGATCATCCCCGTACGCCTCCATGGCGAACGTGGCCAACGGCAAGAGATTGATGCCATATCCATCCTCCAAGGTAGCCATATTACCAAAGCGCAGACACATGCGGATCACGTTGGCGATACTTACCAGATTGCCCGAGGCGGCTCCCATCCACAAGACATCATGGTTGCCCCATTGAATATCGAAATTATGGTAATCGCAAAGGATATCCATGATCAGATGAGCGCCCGGACCCCGGTCGTAAATATCGCCGATGATGTGCAGCAGATCGATTGTCAGCCGTTGGATCAAGTTACACATAGCGATAATAAAATCGTCCGCACGTCCCGTGGAGATGATCGTACGGATAATCTGATCCACATATGCGGACTTATTCGGTTCTACGGAAGACTCGTGCAATAACTCCTGAATAATATAGGAGAACTCCTTGGGTAAAGCCTTACGTACTTTCGAACGGGTATATTTGGAAGACACGTTCCGGCAAACACGTACCAATTGATTCAAGGTCACCTGATACCAATCTTCCAGATCTTGCTCTTGGCCCCTGATCAGCTCCAGCTTATCCTCCGGATAATAAATCAAGGAACAAAGATCCTTCTTCTCGGATTCCCGGAGCGTATTGCTGAAAATCTCGTTCACCTTGCGCTTTACGGCGCCGGAAGCGTTCCGCAGCACATGGCTAAAGGCTTGATCCTCGCCATGCAAATCGCTTAAGAAATGCTCCGTTCCTTTCGGAAGGTTCAAGATCGCCTCCAGATTAATGATCTCCGTACTGGCATCCGCGATCGTCGGGAAACTCCGTGCCAACAATTGCAAATACCGTAAATCGTTTTGTACAGATTCGGCTATAATATCTTTTGTCATCTTGTCTCTTTTTATGCGCGAATATAAATAGATCCCGTTATTTAAACCGAACCTGCTCCGGTTTATTTTTCTTGGCTACTTGCTGGATCTCATAGGGGCCGACCTCTACGGCGCCCTTCGTCAATTCCGGAATATTGTAGGAATACAACTGATAGTCATACCTATCCGGATCTTCTTGAGGCAATAAGAATGGTTTCGAAGGTTTACCGTCTTCCCCTATATGGCAAATATAAGGCAAAGTATATAAACCGTTATCCCGACGGCTACTAAATACGACCCAATCGCTGTTACTACTCCAAGAATGATAGCTATCCGTATCCGGGCTATTCAACGCAGACATATCCACCGCTGTCCGGTTCTCCAGATCCATCATCCGGATCTCCGCGTCCGGGTGCCAAATAGGGAACTGCCCATAAGCGGTTTCCGTGTACATCAGGAAACGTCCATCGGGAGAGATACGAGGAAATGTATAGCTCAAGCTATCCGCTCGTACCAACGTATCGATCGGTAGACTGATCTCTCCACGATCCGGATCGAACGCCACACGGCAGAGACTATAACGTACCTTATCATAATTATCCGGCATCTTCCGGGCCGGGGCCGTGCAGAAATAAAGCCATTCACCATCCGGAGAGAAAGCGGGGAAAGTCTCGAAAGCGTCTTTTGTGATCAACGAGGCTTTCGAAAGGATTTCTTTGTTTTTCACGTCATACACCACCACGTCGGACTCCAAGTCGAAAACTTCCATCTTTTTCTCTTTCACGGAATGGAAAAACTGCTTGATATCATTTACCGATGTGGTGATATAACGCCCGGACGGATGCCAGAAAGGATATGTCATATTACTGATTGTCTCCTTCGTTTTCGTATTTAATTTACTGATTTTCTTGTCTTGGACAATATAAGTGCCGCCATTCGCCGCACGCATATGTAACATCATCTGCCCCGGATCTCCCATACAAAAAGAATGGCAGTTCATACAATTATAGCCGGTCATATCGTTACGGATAATAAGCCGTTCGTCAAACGACTCCAAATTCCGCTGGTAGATACCCACGATATGCCATTTCTCGTATCCCGGCTCTATCAAGCGGTATACTAAATGAGAGTCGATCGGTTGATCACTGATATAGACAGAGAATGGTGCCCATTTAGTCCACTCATCACCTATCTTCGTGGCGATCTCGACCTGAATCGATTTCCCACGGTTTTCCCGAGTCATACGCGTCCACTCTTTCGGATCGATTTGGATCGCGTTTGTCCCGTAATACTCATGATCCCCGATTTTAGCGTAACACTTCTCAGCCGGCACATCGATCCGGAAATTCAGCGGAGCTATATTATAAGGTATAGTAACACCTGCGTAATCGGGAAAAATAGGGGGAACATCCATGCGTTCACGCACCACGGACGAGGGTTTTTCTTGATTACCGGTATAGATCCAGACGGGTATCAATATCTGCAATATCAGATATACGACCACGAAACGTCGCACGATCTTTCTTTTCTTTGTATTATCCATGTATTATTGTCGTTTAGGAGTCGGGATAAATTGAGCGTAATAATAATAGGTATCGCCAAACTGTTGCTTCAAGGCTGCCGGCGGCATAGAGCGTGCCACTTTCATGAATTGCAGGAAGCGATTCTGCACCTCCTGACTGATCGGGAAGCTCCGGAACGCCTCCGGATCTTTCTGTACAGCAGCGAAGAACAAGCAAATAGCTTCTTGATAAAGCACCGGGAATGCCTCACCCCGTTCTTTCATCAATTCCATATAATGCATAAAAGTCATCAAATCCTTATAAACCAAAAGATACCCCATCCCATACTCGAAAGCCGGACGGTTATCAGCGTGGTCGTCGATCAGGAAAGCCAAAGCGTTCGGAAATGTCAAAGTTAAGTCCAAAGGATTATCGGTAACCGGAATCATCGCCCGTTTTGCCGCAATCCAATCTTCCGACGCACAAGCCGCAGAGTCCAATAAAGGACGTTGAGCGGTCGCCCAATCCCGGTAATGCGGGTTCGATTCCAGTATCTTGATGTATTTCTCCGCGGCACGATACTCGCCGGTTACCAGATAAGTCTCCACCAAACGCTTCATCAAACGAGGTTGCACGCAACGCTGTGAGCTTAATACCCCCACAAAAGCGAAACGTTGGGCGGCGTTCACTTGCCCGACTTGCCACGCGACCTCACTCGCCTCGATCAATCCCATCCGGCTTTTCGGATCGTGCGGGATAAAACCGGCCTCACCGATCTGGGGGAAACGCATCAAATCGGAAGTAAAACGTCCGGTTTTCGATAAAGCCAAGTTCAGATAAATCAGGGCATCCATATCCCGGACCGAATGCGCACGAGCGTGTGAGACAATCTTCTGCCATTCTCCCTGCCGTGCGTAGTAATCATACTGATAGGCCTGCTCCATCGGATCTTTCTTATAGAGAATCCCGGCGACCACTGCTATCAAAAGGAAAGCGTAAGAAACGATTCGTTTCCAAGATTCCTTACGGATAAAAACCCGGTTCCTTACATAATAAAGAATGAAAACGATCAAAGGATACGCAAGCATGATATATCCTAAAGAATCAGGTATCGGATATTCGGGATGGCACAGATGTTTGCTGAAAAAAGCTTCCCGCATCGGAAGAATATAAACTGTGCGCATGGCGATCAACGGTAGCAACCCTCCCCAAGCGATAGCGATAATAGCCACTCCAAAACGAGTCTTATCCTCTTTAACGCAACACTCATAAACCGCGACCAATAAAGCCAGCAATAAATTAGCGGGTGCCGCAAAAAAAATAAGCCCCCCCTAAAAACAAGAAGCCAAAGAGATAACGAGCCCAATCCCTCTCGATTGAAGTATACAAATACGCAAGAAGCTGTACGAAAGCGAGCATCACGAGCAAGGCGATTGACTCCTGCGGATAGAGCCAAATTAAAAAAGAGGGAAGAATCGCCGCCAACATAGAGGCATGTACCCCGCAAGCTTTTAAGTAAAGAAAAAAACAACCGGAGATCAGTCCCAATAATAAAGCGATCACTACCGAGACCCCATAAGGATAGATAAACGCAAGCGAAAAGAACTCGGTTACATATTCATTCAATCCACCCGGTTCGGCCAACCGATCTTGGAAATAACTACCGGTAGTCTGAAACATCATATACTGCTCCAGAAAACGATACCAATACCGAAAATTCAACTCTATGAATAGAAAACTACCTATAATAAAAAGGAATAGTATTATGGTATTATTGTTAACAAATCGCCTGTTCTTCATTCTCCAACCGTTTTTCGGATCGTAAAGATAGAAAGTATATAGAAGATGGCAAAAGAAAAGGTTTAATATTATATTGAGCACGGAACACACGACAATACACAGAGATCCATAATATCCGTCCGTGTATTGCCTTGCGCTCCGTGTTCAAAGCTGTATTTCTTTACATCTGCTGCTCGCCGCCGCCGGAACCGCCGCTCTTCATATCATCGTTGCTGATACCTCTTTTCACTTTCTTGATGGCATCTTTCAAGGTGCCGAAACGATAAGAGACGCTAACCATCAGCATTCGCATGGAGCGATAGTTGATGTCGCGACGGAAGAAGGTATCATCGGAAGTAGTATTTTCCATCTTCATCCGCTTCCAGAACGGGTTTTGGAAGGACAACTGGACAGATAGCTTTTTCTTCAAGAAATCCTTGTTCACGGAGATCCCCGTAAAATAAAACGGAGATCCTTTTCCCTGCAACTGTATCCAAGGGGAGAAATATCCTCCCTGTAGGTTCAAACGAAAGTCCAACGGGAAATTGAACTGCGTGCCGGCGAAGATACGTCCGCTGAATCCACTATTCGCCATATCGTTCTTCTCGCTCTTCAAATCCGTATAATCCATTCCACCATTCATATAGATACGGAACAAAGGAACCGGATTCCAGTTCGCGTATACGAATAAGCCGGTAGATTGTTTCTTACCGATATTACCATAAGTAGTCTGGAAAATACCGGGGTTCTCCGGATCGATAAAGGTATATCGCTCGATCGAGTTGTTCACGAACGTATAGGTAGCACTCGCATTTATGCTGAATTTCTGGGCGAACATGCTATAGTTCAAATTGATATTATTACTCTTCTCCGAGTCTAGGTTCGGGTTACCATACGAGATGTTCTGCGGATCGGCGTTATTTACGTAAGGATTCAAATACCAGATACCCGGACGCTGTATACGCATATTATATCCCAAACGAAGTTGTTGCGCCATACTCAATTGATAAGAGACCGTGGCGTTTGGCACGACGTCGAAATAATGGGTATCGAAGTTCATATCAGGAGCCATCTCATATTTCACGGCCAAGGAAGTCCCTTCCGCACGGACACCCGCTTTCACGCCAAACTTCTCGAATTTCATCGCATAGCCCAGATAAGCGGAATAAATATGCTGGTTATGGCGGAAATAGCTATCCTTGGAGGTAATATCCTCCCATACATTCAGCGAATCGTTGAAAGCGGTACGATCCGTATTACTCCGGCTTTGGCGGAATATATATTTCGCACCCACCTCCAAGGCTTGGTCCTTCCACGTAGGGGTCGTATAATCCACTTGTCCGGTATGCTCATTCGTAGAAGCCTTGTTGACATTATTTTGCGGATAACCGAGCCAAGAATCATAATTCACGGCATTCCCTAACGTCGTATAGTCCTTGCTATCATTCGGGGAATGGCTGAAACGGTAAGAGACCGTCAGCAACTCATCCTTCTTATGGGTAGAGCGTTGGTAATCTACGTTCACGTCCGTAGAACCAAAGGTCTGTGTCGCTTCCGAATTACGATTATAGCTGTAAACCGGATTACGATCGACATCTTGCATATTCACATCGTACTCGGAGAGATTTGTCATCTTGCCTCGGAACAAGTTCGCTCCCACGGTCAATAAATTCAAGGAATCGATCTCATAGCTACCTTCCAAGGAACCAAACTGGAAGGGGCCTTTGTTTTTCATACGTCCGTTTTGTGTAAGGAAATGCTGCTCGTCATTCTCTAAGTCCTCACGTATCGAGACAGACTCATTCCAAGGCTCCCTATTATAGTTGTAATTATAATTTGCAGTCAGCCCGAACTTGCCCGCTTTAAGAGACACGTAGCCGCCACCGCCGACACGCCCTAAAGAACTACCGTTCACACGAACCGTACCGGTATATCCTTGCAGCGCATTTTTCGTCGTAATGATATTAATGATACCACCGATACCCTCAGCATCATATTTGGCACCCGGGTCTGTGATCACCTCTATATTCTTCACGGAATTGGCCGGCATACTCTTTAATACCTCAGCAGGATTATTACTCAACAAGTTAGAGGGTTTTCCATTCATGTAGATCTTGAAGTTCGTAGAACCTTTCAATTGGATTTGGTCGTCTCCATCCACGGTTACCATCGGTACTTTACGCAACATATCCAACGTATTGTTTGTCTGTGCCTCCGGATCATCTTCCAAGCTATAGGTAAGCTTATCGATCTCAGCCTTCACCAAAGGTTTCTGCGCCGTAACCGTCACTTCCCCAAGTCGCTGGTTATCTTCCTGCATATACAACTTACCCAAATCCAAGTTCCTCTGATTATCCGAGATCGTAAATGTTTTTTCGGCAGGAGCTTTTCCTATCGATTGCATAAAGATGATGTATTTGCCTGCACTGCTCAAGGGTGTCTGAAACTTACCATCTACATCACACGCTAAAAGCTTGACCGGCTTATCGGGGGTCTTCGCTAAAGCAATTCTCAACGTCGCATAGGGTACGGACTCGTTACTCAGCGAATCTAACACCTGTCCTTTAATAGAATAAGAACCGGTTTTATCCGCCTGCGCATAGAGAGGAAGCGCAAGGAACAGTACCCAAAATAAGGTAAATAATTTTTCTTTCATATGTTCATCTATTACTATAAAAATAATACATTTTACTGCAAATTACACCATTTACGATTTCATCGTACAAATAAAGTCATTAATAATGTTCATATTTCCTTTTTCTTCTAAAGAAGTCTGAAAAAGGAGTATTTTTTTTAAATATTATTATTTTTGCATTCGTAATTCTTTAAAATACAATGTTATGAAAACTATCTTTTGTGTATTAGCCACTTTGATGTTGGGTTTGACAAATCTGCAAGCCCAAGGTTTAAAAGCCATTAAGTTGAATGCTCCCGACAAAAACCGAGGTGCTTCAGTGATGAAAGCCTTGGCAGACCGTCACTCCGAGCGTGAGTTCGCCAACAAGAAACTCAGCAAACAAGATCTTTCCGATCTGATGTGGGCCGCTATTGGAATCAATCGTGAGGACGGGAAACGTACCGCCGCTTCTGCCTTGAACAAACAAGACGTGGATGTTTACGTATTGATGGAAGAGGGTGCTTATCTGTATGATCCGAAAGCCCATCAACTGAACCCGATAGCGGAAGGCGACCACCGTCCGCTGATCGGAGGAAAGCAAACCTCCGTGAACTCAGCTCCCGCTTGTCTATTGATGGTTTCTGATGTTTCCAAATTCGGCAATGTAGGTACACCACAATTACGTGAGCGTTTTGGAGCGTTAGATGCCGGGCTGGTCTCTCAGAATATCGCCTTGTTCTGTTCCGGATGCGGCTTGGTAACAGTTCCCCGTGGCAGCATGGAAACTGATGCTTTGAAAAAAGTGCTGAAGCTATCCGACTCCCAAATCCCGATGATTAATCATCCCGTGGGTTACGCTAAATAACAGGAGTACCCCCATCGCCTTGCGGCAGTAGTGGTATAAGCCAACACCACTACTACCGTAGGCTTACGCCACTACTCCTTATGGGACACGCCAGTAGTCACGTTAAAAACACACGCTCCAAGCGAAGATCAAAGCCAGCAATGCGAAGATCACCACCAAGATCGTATTCCCCCAGCGAATCAAGAAAGAGGGCATCTCCCCGATCATATTACGTACTTTCTCGCTACGCAATTCGATACGGTCTTGATCCAATTCCGCTTTTTTCTTCATCTCATTATAGGTTGCCATATTTTTAGTTTCCTAGTTCCAATTGATTCTTTACCAAGTTATAATAAGCACCGTTGCGCTTAATCAAGTCCTCATGCGAGCCTATCTCCACGATACGACCTTTATCCAATACCACGATTTGATCGGCGTTGCGTACCGTACTTAATCGATGGGCGACGATGATTACCGTCTTACCCCGGTAAAAGTCCGTCAGATTCTCCACTATAGCACGTTCATTGTTGGCGTCCAACGAATTCGTCGCCTCATCGAAAAAGAGATAAGATGGGTTCTTGTAAACCGCACGGGCTATTAAGATCCGTTGACGCTGGCCTTGGCTTACGCCTTGACCATCCGGACCTATCACCGTATTATATCTTAAGGGTAAGCGCTCGATAAATTCCTCTATATTGGCGATACGAGCTGCCAATAATAAGCGAGATTTATCAATCTCACCGTCGTCCACGGCAATATTGCGTGCGATCGATTCAGAGAACAGATAACCGTCTTGCATCACCGCACCACATTGGTCACGCCACCATAAAAGGCTGAAGGATCGCAAATCATTTCCACCCACCCGGATATCACCTTCTACCGGATTATAGTAGCCCAATAATAACTTGATCAAGGTTGTTTTCCCGCTACCACTCGTTCCTACGATCGCCGTAATCTTGCCTCGAGGTATTTTAAGGTTTATCCGCTCCAAGACTTTCGGCGAATGGATACCCTCATATTGAAACGTCACGTTACGAATCTCTATGTCCCTATCGCTTCCGTTAAAACCGGTTATCATACGTTCCGGAGTCTCCTCCTCTTCCCGATCATGGATCTCGCTCATCCGTTCCAGACTAATCTTCACGTCTTGCCAACTATAAAGAAACTGCACGAACTGTTCCACCGGAGCGTTCAACTGCCCGATAATATACTGTATAGCCAACATCATACCCAACGACAGGCTACCCCCGATCACAGCTGTAGCGGCAATTACCGTAATCACGATATTCTTTACCTCATTAATCAAGATACTGCCGGCCTCCTGACTTTGTTGCAATCTCATCGATTCAATATTCGTCCGAAACAAATCCGCCTGAATATCTTCCCACTCCCAACGCCGACGGCGCTCACAATGCTGAAGCTTGATCTCTTGCATGCCATTCAACAGCTGCATGGTTTTCGATTGATTACGGGCCCGTTGCTCAAAATAAGTATAGTCCAGCAAACGACGTTTTTTAAGGAAGAATGTCACCCATACGGCATATAAAGCGCTACCTAGTACGAAAATAAAGAATATCAACCGATTATAATAAAGTAATACCCCGCTGAACACCACGAAGCTGAAAGCGGAGAAAAGCACCGTCAATGTCTGCGCCGTCAAGAAACGTTCCACACGCTCATGATCATGGATGCGTTGCAAGAGATCGCCCGTCATTTTCGTATCGAAAAACGACATGGGTAATCTCATCAGTTTGATCAAGAAATCGGATAACAAAGATATATTTATCCTCGCGCTTATATGCAGTAATATCCAGCGACGGATAAAGTCCACCGAGGCACGGCTCAAGACCAGCATCAACTGCCCCGCCAAGATCAGATAGATCAGATTCAGATTCTTAGCAGCGATCCCTTTATCCACGATCGCTTGGGTAAGAAACGGAAAGATCAGCTGCAATACGCTTCCCAGCGCAAGCCCCAGCAACAACTGGATAAAGAAACGTTTATAAGGTTTCATATACCCCCAAAGGAAACGAAAGGGATCCCTTCCCGCATGGCGTCCATCTTTCCGCTCATAAAAAGCGGGGGTCGGCTGCAAGGCCATCAATATCCCTTTCTCCTCCCCTCTCGAACAGGTACTGATCCAAGCGTTACGGAACTCATCCTCATTGACCCGTAATAGATTCTTGCCGGGATCGGCGATATAGAAAACATATTCACCATCCCGTTTCTTTTTAGCGTCATAGAGTACGACAAAATGATCTTGGTTCCAATGGAGGATACAGGGGAAAGGGCGTTGCTCCACCATCTTTCCCAAGGCCATTCGTCCACATATCGTACGGAATCCTATATACTCGGCGGCATCAGCGATACCCAGCATGGAGACTCCCTCCCGGGTGACGACACAAAGGTTCTGCATCGTCTCGGCGGAATACTCCTTGCCGTGGAACTTGGCGATCATGCGGAGGCAGGTGGCACCGCATTCCATGGAGTCGGGTTGTTGGATGTGAGGAAATTTATCCATTACTCTCCTTTGAATTCATTACAATCATACGCATTCGCTACATCCTACGCATCTCGGATTCAGCGGAATTTACACCTTTATATCGATTCCGGTACTTATTAAAATGGTAAGTCAACGTAAGACGAACGCTCCGGTTATCCTTATACCCCCAACGATAGTACTCCACATGCTCAGAATAGATTGTCATACGATTTTTAGAGGATCTAAAAACATCCCAGCATTGCAAACTCACATCCAACGCTCCTTTAAAAAAGGATTTACGCACTCCGATATCAACAGAGCCTTCCGGACGCATCTGGCTCTCTCCCTGTGTACCGGCAGTGGTATAAAAACCATCCACATTCAATAAATATCCTTTTCCTAAAGAGAAAGAATTATTGAGCGAAAACTGTCCGTAAGGATCATTCAAACCGATCCGTGAACCATTGTAGTCTAGCAAGTTCAGGTAGTCTCGATACACACCCGCGGTCCACGTAGGGCTCCAAAATCCGATCTTGTGCTGGAAAGTCAACAATGCACTAATACCCTGATATTTCGGTTCATTCCTGTGAAAAAGGACTATCGAGAGCGGATCACCCGGCAGTAATTCGTCTGACATACGGATCCAATCCTTTGTATAATAATATCCCATCGAGAATTGAAGGAAACGGAAACCTACGTTTAACGACAAATCATGGATCTGGCTCGAACGCAGATAAGGATTCCCGTGCGAATACAGAAAACGACTCGTATAATCCACACTATTCCTCAACTGATAAAAACTAGGGCGCGATGTCCGTTTAGAGTAAGCAAGCGATAGAGACACCGGACCTGCCGGATACATGAGCGACACCGTAGGATAAAGCTCCTTATAAACACGCTCAACGGTAGGCTCTACGCTACGATTCTCATAGTAGGCCGCATGAAAGCGCTCATAACGCAATCCTACGTTCCACCCTAACTTTCCGGTACTGCCCGAGTAATTCAGGAAACCAGCGGTTTTCTTTTCTTTCGATTTAAACCAGCTATCGGGGAAATAATTCTCTTTGTCAAGATAGGTCTCCTCATTATCCATTGAGCTAAAATCTAGCCCGACCTCCAAATTTCCCTTCCACACAGGATATGCGAGAACAAGTTTCGTAGCATAGAGGTCATAGGCAGAATGATTCTGTGCGTTCACCGCCCGATCATCCATCAAGGCAGACTCATTGACATTGTTTAAAGTCCTTGCGTTGCGGTGAATATAATCGGCGTTCCAGTTAATCCCCAGCTTTCCTCCGATTTTCCCCTGATAATATAAGTTAACCTTTTGCTGTTCATACTTATTTTGGGAATATGAATAGTTTAATAATTTTTCCTCCAGGACATCATTCACCATTAGGTTCTCCACATCCTGCCCCTCATAAATATCCCTCGAATAATCGTACGTATAAGATACGCCCACCTCATGCCCCTGCGCCAATGTCACGCCTAGACCGGACTCTAACGTATAATAACGAGCGTGTTGCTTCCAATCCATCATATCCATCGCAAGACGATAAAGCGTGTCCCGGGTATTCGCCACGATCCTATTGCGCCCATCCACACGGCTATGGGGTCCACTATTATAAAGAAGCGCATACCAATGAACCAGATCGGTCGTATAACTTAGATTGAGCTGCTCCAAATCCGAGAAATAATGGTTCTGTACACCACGCAGCCGCAACCGAGACGCGAAGCCCTCTATTTTTCTTTTCGTATGGATCTTTAGCACCGCACGTACCTCCGCATCATAATTAGCACCGGGATTATTGACCAATTCCACGGAAGCAATATCATCCGAGTTCAATCGCTCCAACTCGGAAGCGTCCCGCACCAAACGGTCATTGATATAAATGGTCGCCTTCCCTTTTCCAAACACCACAAACTCCCCCTCGCCGCCAGTTACGCCTGGCAACTGCCTCAACACATCGTTGGCAGATCCGATGTCACTCAAAAGACTATTCTCCACATCAGTGACAAAATTTGTACCTTTCATCCTATATACGGGACGTTTACCTGACACCGTGACCTCTTCCACATTGTAAGTAATCGTAGGCAAAAACACCTCCCCTCCTTTCACCTCCGTAAAAATCTCTTGATATCCCACCGACGAGAATTTCAAGAATTGTTCTTCCGGCCGATCGCTCTGCACTAGAAAAGCACCATTCTCATCTGTCACGACTCCTCGCACAAAAGAAGAATCGGATCGATTGATCAAGATCACGTTCACATAAGCGATCCCCTGGCCAGCAGAGTCAACAACACGCCCCGCTAATTCTTTTTGTTGAGCTATTCCATGCCAACAAACAATCAATCCTATAGCAAACAAGAAAGTAAATCTCATAAATTATCCTGTTTTTTAAACAAATACATCCTTATTAGTACGAGGAGCCTTCGGGCAAAATATACCAGGGTAATCCCAATTTTCTTTTCCATAGGCAAGTATAACATCTCGCCAACAAAAATGAAGATATTCTCTACATTTAGCAAAGTCCTCGCATGTTTTACAAGCGCTAGCCTCTTGAATATCCGATTGTTTAAGGAAGAACAAATCTTTTGCCTTTTTTGATTTCCAGATTTCTTCTAACGACTGCGTATGCAAATCACCCAATAAAAAACGAGAATGCCAATATAATTCCTCACAAATCGTCACTTGACCATCAGGTAATATATACAAAGCATTCAAATTCCCTGAACATAAATTACGCTTATTGAAAATACGCTTTTTTTCTTCTTTACTATACGTATTTATATCTTTAAGTACAGATGGTTCTACCACATCAAAATTAAAGACTTTCTCTTTTTTCAAGCCTAAAATATAATTCGCCACTTCCTTTATCTTATCATCTGGTGCTCTATAAGAATTGTAACAAGTACCTATATACATTGAACATTTCGCCGCATTAATATCCCAGCCTGATAAAGACCTCTTTGATTTCAAGAAATCCACCAAACTTTTCATATCTTCAATTGTCGCATTCTTCTTATTTAAGACTGTATGGACAATATACTCCAGTTTATATTTTTCTAATAGCTCAAAAGTATAAAGTATTTGTTCATAATATGGATCTGATACATTTAAAATTGCATACAAATTATCCTTAATTAGTGTATCCAAAGATATTTGTACTGGACTAATAAAATTAAGATCTTTCATTATTGATATATGTTTCTCTGTCAATGGCATTTTTGTAGAAATCCAAGGAGAGTAACCACATTCCGCTAATTTTCTCAAAGCCCTTTCCCAATCTTTGTATAATAAGACTTCTCCTCCCATAAGTTGAAAGCGAAGTACTCCTATTCGTTTTGCTTCTTCTATTATTTTTTCTAGAAGTTCAATAGACATATATTTATCCGAGTTTCCTTTTCTATCTGCATAACAATAGAAACAGGATGTTCGGCACCTCATAGTCACATTACAAATTATATCACTTGGACTCTGTAATCTAGATATTCGAATATCTGTTTTTGAATAAGAAAATTGTTCTGGCCGATAAGAATGCAATGGCATAGATTCCTTATAATCAACTATCAATTTTTTCGGGAACATAGAAGTTCCATCCGTTACAATTTCTTGATTATCAACTAAAGTCATCAACCGTTTTTTAACAACATCTTTAGGCAAATGAAGAAAAGAAGATATTTTATCAAACGCTTCCTCCAGCTCTATACCATTAAAAAATGACAGCATCATTGCATAAATAGGATGTATTACACTGATAATACTTCTACCACGTACATTCGGATCACCCATTATATAGGTTTTATCACCTTCATGTCTCAACAAATATTTAGGATTTAAAATATATTTCTTCATATTTTCTAATTTTACTTTGATAAAAACAAGTCATTACGAACCATATTTTCATACAATAGTAGAAAAACGATTCGTAATGACACTTTCAACAGAGAAAATCGTGTTTACAAACAATTAATTCTCTTTCTCGGTCTCTCGGCTTCCACCATTTTTCTCCGTACAGCAACAAGAGCAAGCCCTCATTACCCCACCTCCTCTTACAGTGGAAAGTTCTCTACTCATCAAGATCTCTGCGTCTTTAGCTAAACGATCCAAGACTTGTGGATCCTCTAAAAAGTACTCCTTCATGGTAGCCTTTTTTTAAATTAATATTCATCCCATAACAATCACTTTTTAAAGACTTAGGGACTTTCATCTTTTAAAATTTATCATACAGTCAATTATCATCCATAATATTTTCAGCAACCCGAATCCACCGACCAGTCACCTCATCGTAATACCATTCTCCCCCTTTTATAGAAGAAAGTTCTTCCACACTCATTATTAACTCAATATCCATAACCTTACCTTTTTAATATTTAGAGACAAAAGTACCGTATCTATCATAAAATCATGATAATAAAAATATCAAAAACACATCACAAAGATCACAAATCGCCATTTTTTCTACTTTCACAACATCAATAGCCCGTTAAACTTTCAATTAACAATTATGCGGCAATAGCCGAAAATCCAATTCTTTCCCTTCTTCCCATAGCTTTCGATTTATTTCCTCGCCAGGCTCAATCCCAGAAATGGAAATAAATCGTCGCATGAGGAAAATGCTGTGGCACAACACCTTTACCGATGCCATAGAAAACGCTATCCTCTTTTCCAATACATTTACTCTCTCTATATTGACACTTGTCAATGCGGCATTGAATATGGAAATGCAGTTTGTCCAAGTCCCGGCTTTGGCAATCGGTCAGCCCTGTAAACTACTTTGCATCCCGGAAACGGCAGGCCACATGGAAACCCATGCCAACCGCACCATCCACCACATACCTGATCAATCGCAGGAGTACTTCCTTACGCATGCACAACACATGCAGATACCAGTCAACCAATGTCCACTTGACTTGTTCCAGCGTTTTTGACGGTGGCGTTTGGACGGCATCCAAATGGAAACAGCAGTGAAGATCCATGTCTATGATTCCAATACCGGATATTTCCACCCCCTTTTTGGCCATCTTGGCACAACCAGGCCAGAAACGTTCAAGGTAAGGGGAGTACATTTACCGGACTTGCAGATGTGGCTCGGATCGAAAGCAATGGCAACCTGTTTACAGATGTGTGAGTAGACCAGGCAGGAGTTAAAAGAAAGCCTGTCGAACTTATAACCGGACTGCTAACGATAACGCTGTTCGCCATAGCGTCTGTAACGTCCCAGCTGGAGAAAATTAATCCGTCCGGGAATTATCAGATATAAAAGTAGCACTTCAAGCATAAATTCCTCACGCCATTTGTTTATCTTTGCCACCGATTTGAGCAACGTGGTATTTATTATCGCAATATATTGATCAAGTTCGTTTCTATTCATCATTATTAAAAATGTCGGAAACCCTTAATATAATGAATCGGGAGAACCTGACCTGTTTTTTGCCAATGGAAAGTTTAACGAACTATTGCAACATAAAAGCACAAAATATGAGCAAATCAATACTGACAACGATAATTGGTATTACAGCCCTATTCGCTCTTCAAGGACTTTGGTTGTATCGTACTTACATATTATATATTGGAGAAAAAGGGAATACAGTAAATGATCTCTTTAAAGTTGCCATTGATAAAGAGTTATCGAACAGGGTGTTTAAGTATAAAGACCCACGAAACCCCACATTCACATTCAAATACGCAGATGAAATGACTCCAGAGGAACGAGCTAATCTGAAAGGAGACACCATCGACTACAAGAAACTATCTGATAACGGAACCGCAAGAAGTTTTACAGAAGCTCTTTCTCAATTGAGACAAGAGCAAATTTCCCAAAATAGACCTCTGCAAATCAACACGCTCGATAGTCTATTCCTAGAAGAATTATCAAACCACGACCTAAATATCGCCTCTTGCCAAATTATTTACATGGATAAAGATACGCTCGCTATTGACTCTACCAATCAATATACCCCGACCGGACTAGGTACTATCACGACGAAATTAACCCCTATAGGTCTCTATTCCTCTCACTACCTTAAAGCAACCGTGCAAGTGACACCAACCTCAATTATGCTCGAACTCCTATACACCCTAATCGCTTCCTTCGGTATCACACTCTTTATAATCGCCACTCTATACTATCAATTAGTAGTTATCACCCATACCCAAAAAGAGCTGAAAGAGCAAGAAACTACCATACATAACGCCATACACGATCTAAAATCGCCCCTAAACGGAGTCTTTGTTTTGCTGGATACCGTCAAAGAACTCGTAAAAGGAGATACTTTGATGGAAAATTTCTTGCAGAAAGGAAAAGGACAAGTCAAACGAATGACCGAAATGATCGAATCCATACTAGAAACGACCCGTAAACCGGGGAAAAGCCTCCTAAAATTAGAAGTGACGGATCTAATCGAAATGGTTTCTCACATAAAAGAGAATGCAGATACGATTTTTCCAGACAAAAAATACACATTTTTTATCAACAACAAATTGGGAACCAACACCATCCTTACAGATAAGATCATATTAGAAAGATGTTTGCGAAATCTGATCGAAAATGCTTTCAAATATTCAGATGATGGTGTAAACATCACCGTAACTTTTTCTCAAACCAAAGAGCAAATATGTATTGCCGTTAAAGATACGGGATGGGGGATCCCGAAAAAAGCCCAAAGACATATCGGTTCTCCATTTTTTCAGGTTAAGATCGCAAATAAACCCGCACAACCAGGATATGGAATCGGACTTTGCAGCGTAAATTCCCAGATCCAAAAGTTGGGAGGCGTATTCCATTTTGAAAGTGAAGAAGGAAAAGGTTCTATTTTCTTTCTAAAATTTCCTAAAAACAGAAAGTGAATTATCCAATCTGAATATACATTTCGTACCTTGCGAAAAACAAAATTGCATTATACATGACTCGTATCGTTTTTCTTGAAGATGACATACTGGTTGGTTCCTTAATAACCAAAGCCTTAGAAGAAAAGGGGTTTGAGGTTACTTTTACGAATAACCTTGATGTACTGAAAAGCACCATACGTAACGTACGCCCAAATGTACTTTTGCTAGACTTGAAAATAGGCAACAAGAATAGCCTCGAAGAGATTCCATTCATTCGCTCGGAATTTCCCTCATTACCGATTATTATCGCCTCTTCCCACCACGACAGCAAGGAAATGGTGAGTTGCTATGAGGCCGGAGCCAAATTTTACCTAATCAAGCCTTACGAAGCCGATGAGGTAGAACGAATGATACGGATGGCATTACCCTTATCTACACAAAACGTACTCGACTATATCTATTTTGGACAGTTTCAACTGAATCTAACCAAACATACGTTACAATACGCGGACGAATCCATAAAGGAATTGAATCCCAAAGAATTCCATTTGCTCAAACTACTATTAACACATAAGAATAAACCCGTATCTAGACAAATAATTTTACAAGAGGTCTGGCAAAACGAAGAGGCTGGTAGTAGCTTGAATAATTACATAAATTACTTACGCAAATACCTAGAAAAAGATCAGAATATCAGTTTAGTCACAATCAAAGGAATCGGATATTCTATACAAGAAGTTAAAAACACCTGATCCAAGTGAAGATCAAAGCCAGCAATGCGAAGATCACCACCAAGATCGTATTCCCCCAGCGAATCAAGAAAGAGGGCATCTCCCCGATCATATTACGTACCTTCTCGCTACGCAATTCGATACGGTCTTGATCCAATTCCGCTTTTTTCTTCATCTCATTATAGGTTGCCATATTTTTAGTTTCCTAGTTCCAATTGATTCTTTACTAAGTTATAATAAGCACCGTTGCGCTTAATCAAGTCCTCATGCGAGCCTATCTCCACGATACGACCTTTATCCAATACCACGATTTGATCGGCGTTGCGTACCGTACTTAATCGATGGGCGACGATGATTACCGTCTTACCCCGGTAAAAATCCGTCAGATTCTCCACTATAGCACGTTCATTGTTGGCGTCCAACGAATTCGTCGCCTCATCGAAAAAGAGATAAGATGGGTTCTTGTAAACCGCACGGGCTATTAAGATCCGTTGAC
Organism: Parabacteroides distasonis; assembly: GCF_004793765.1. GTDB lineage: Bacteria > Bacteroidota > Bacteroidia > Bacteroidales > Tannerellaceae > Parabacteroides > Parabacteroides distasonis_A. Next base: position 35,993 of record NZ_SRYM01000041.1, read on the forward strand.
GCTGGCCTTGGCTTACGCCTTGACCATCCGGACCTATCACCGTATTATATCTTAAGGGTAAGCGCTCGATAAATTCCTCTATATTGGCGATACGAGCTGCCAATAATAAGCGAGATTTATCAATCTCACCGTCGTCCACGGCAATATTGCGTGCGATCGATTCAGAGAACAGATAACCGTCTTGCATCACCGCACCACATTGGTCACGCCACCATAAAAGGCTGAAAGATCGCAAATCATTTCCACCCACCCGGATATCACCTTCTACCGGATTATAGTAGCCCAATAATAACTTGATCAAGGTTGTTTTCCCGCTACCACTCGTTCCTACGATCGCCGTAATCTTGCCTCGAGGTATTTTAAGGTTTATCCGCTCCAAGACTTTCGGCGAATGGATACCCTCATATTGAAACGTCACGTTACGAATCTCTATGTCCCTATCGCTTCCGTTAAAACCGGTTATCATACGTTCCGGAGTCTCCTCCTCTTCCCGATCATGGATCTCGCTCATCCGTTCCAGACTAATCTTCACGTCTTGCCAACTATAAAGAAACTGCACGAACTGTTCCACCGGAGCGTTCAACTGCCCGATAATATACTGTATAGCCAACATCATACCCAACGACAGGCTACCCCCGATCACAGCTGTAGCGGCAATTACCGTAATCACGATATTCTTTACCTCATTAATCAAGATACTGCCGGCCTCCTGACTTTGTTGCAATCTCATCGATTCAATATTCGTCCGAAACAAATCCGCCTGAATATCTTCCCACTCCCAACGCCGACGGCGCTCACAATGCTGGAGCTTGATCTCTTGCATGCCATTCAACAGCTGCATGGTTTTCGATTGATTACGGGCCCGTTGCTCAAAATAAGTATAGTCCAGCAAACGGCGTTTTTTAAGGAAGAATGTCACCCATACGGCATATAAAGCGCTACCTAGTACGAAAATAAAGAATATCAACCGATTATAATAAAGTAATACCCCGCTGAACACCACGAAGCTGAAAGCGGAGAAAAGCACCGTCAATGTCTGCGCCGTCAAGAAACGTTCCACACGCTCATGATCATGGATGCGTTGCAAGAGATCGCCCGTCATTTTCGTATCGAAAAACGACATGGGTAATCTCATCAGTTTGATCAAGAAATCGGATAACAAAGATATATTTATCCTCGCGCTTATATGCAGTAATATCCAGCGACGGATAAAGTCCACCGAGGCACGGCTCAAGACCAGCATCAACTGCCCCGCCAAGATCAGATAGATCAGATTCAGATTCTTAGCAGCGATCCCTTTATCCACGATCGCTTGGGTAAGAAACGGAAAGATCAGCTGCAATACGCTTCCCAGCGCAAGCCCCAGCAACAACTGGATAAAGAAACGTTTATAAGGTTTCATATACCCCCAAAGGAAACGAAAGGGATCCCTTCCCGCATGGCGTCCATCTTTCCGCTCATAAAAAGCGGGGGTCGGCTGCAAGGCCATCAATATCCCTTTCTCCTCCCCTCTCGAACAGGTACTGATCCAAGCGTTACGGAACTCATCCTCATTGACCCGTAATAGATTCTTGCCGGGATCGGCGATATAGAAAACATATTCACCATCCCGTTTCTTTTTAGCGTCATAGAGTACGACAAAATGATCTTGGTTCCAATGGAGGATACAGGGGAAAGGGCGTTGCTCCACCATCTTTCCCAAGGCCATTCGTCCACATATCGTACGGAATCCTATATACTCGGCGGCATCAGCGATACCCAGCATGGAGACTCCCTCCCGGGTGACGACACAAAGGTTCTGCATCGTCTCGGCGGAATACTCCTTGCCGTGGAACTTGGCGATCATGCGGAGGCAGGTGGCACCGCATTCCATGGAGTCGGGTTGTT
>NZ_SRYM01000042.1 GCF_004793765.1 Parabacteroides distasonis
CATGAGTATGCTAATTATCGTTAACCGTATTCTGTTTTTATATTATAGTTCATATCTTTAATAAACGATCCGTCTAATTGTTTTTGATGCCAAAGATAGCATTTAGTAATTGAATTTAATGCCTTTATCAAATAAATATCGGGTAGGCACCGCATAAAAAACGGGAGGCCCGGATTGTTCACCATTCCCGCCGCGAGTCCGCTCTGTCCTCGTTCTGCCCTCGTTCTGCCTTCGTTCTGCCCTCGTTCTTTAGGATCGAAGATAGAACGGATCTGGAACGGACCTGGATCTTTAACACGGCGGCCCTGCTTGTTGAAAGCGATTTGGCACGGGAGGAAAGCGTGTTGTTAATAGGATGTGATCTGCGACTCGGCCGGGATCATGGGGACGGGGCGTTTGGGCGAATCGGTGGTAGAGGTGATAAATTTGTGGAGTTACCGTGTCGGGCTTGTTAAAATGCAACCTTGTTGTCTTGTTTTGTTGAGAATTGAAAGAAAAAAGAAGAATTTCCTTTTAAACCCCTTGCGCGTATCGATTATTGTTCTACATTCGCGGTGTCAAACAAATAAAGACAACAGGAAAAGATGATGAACAACGTATTGCATATTATTCTCGTGGTGGTCCTTCTAGTCATTAGTAGGTAAGGAGAAAGGTGTGCAAGAAGTCGTGAAGTCGTGAAGATATTTCTTAAGCCTTTCTCCATATAGGGAAAGGCTTTTTTGGTATAAATAAATTAAGGTGGAGGTGTGGGTAAAGCACCCCGCGAATAAAAAACAGGAAAGAGATGAAGAATCCGTTAAGAAGCTCATTTAGCACTGAAGGTCGTAGGATGGCCGGAGCCCGTGCGCTATGGCGTGCCAACGGGATGAAAGAGGAACAGTTCGGCAAGCCTGTTATCGCTATCGTAAATTCATTTACCCAGTTCGTGCCGGGTCATACGCATTTGCATGAGATCGGGCAACTGGTCAAGGCCGAGATCGAGAAACAAGGTTGTTTCGCCGCTGAATTTAATACGATCGCTATCGACGACGGTATCGCTATGGGGCACGACGGGATGCTTTACTCGCTTCCTTCACGCGACATTATCGCGGACAGCGTGGAATATATGGTAAATGCCCATAAGGCGGACGCTATGGTTTGCGTCAGCAATTGCGATAAGATCACGCCGGGCATGCTGATGGCTTCCATGCGATTGAATATCCCGACGGTGTTCGTGTCCGGAGGCCCGATGGAGGCTGGTGAGCTGGATGGCCGCCACCTGGATTTGATCGACGCGATGATTGAGTCCGCCGATACATCGGTAAGCGACGAGCGTATCGAGCAGGTGGAACGCCATGCGTGTCCGGGTTGCGGTTGTTGTTCCGGCATGTTTACCGCTAACTCTATGAACTGCTTGAACGAGGCGATCGGTCTGGCGCTTCCGGGTAACGGGACGATCGTGGCTACCCATAAGAACCGTATCCAGCTTTTCCGCGACGCGGCTAAGCAAATCGTTGAAAACGCTTACAAGTACTATCGTGACGGGGATGATTCCGTGTTACCTCGCAACATCGCTACCCGCCAGGCTTTCTTGAACGCCATGTCGCTGGATATCGCCATGGGGGGGTCTACCAATACGGTGCTTCACTTATTGGCCGTGGCACAAGAGGCCGGCGCCGATTTCCATATGGAGGATATCGATATGTTATCCCGCAAGACCCCTTGCCTGTGTAAGGTAGCCCCGAATACGCACACTTATCATGTGCAAGACGTAAACCGTGCCGGTGGAATCCTCGGTATCATGAACGAGTTGATGAAAGCCGGGCTTGTGGATGGCAGCACGAGACGTGCGGACGGCCTGACCTTGGCCGAGGCTGTTGATAAATACGCCGTCACTTCCCCGAACGTAACGGAGGAGGCGATCCGTAAATACAAGAGCGCTCCCGCTCATCGGTTCAGTATCCGGATGGGTTCCCAAGAATCTTATTATAAAGAATTAGATACGGATCGTGCCGAAGGTTGTATCCGCGACGTGGAGCACGCTTATTCCAAGGATGGCGGCTTGGCTGTTTTGAAAGGGAATATCGCCTTGGACGGATGTGTCGTAAAAACCGCCGGCGTGGATGAGAGTATTTGGGAATTCTCCGGCCCGGCGAAAGTCTTCGATTCACAGGATGCCGCTTGCGAGGGCATTTTAGGAGGCAAGGTCGTTTCAGGCGATGTGGTCGTCATCACGTATGAGGGTCCGAAAGGGGGGCCGGGAATGCAAGAGATGTTATATCCTACCTCTTATATAAAGAGCCGTCACTTGGGTAAGGAGTGCGCTTTGATCACGGATGGTCGTTTCAGCGGCGGTACGTCCGGTCTTTCTATCGGGCATATCTCTCCCGAGGCCGCTTCCGGTGGCGCGATCGGATTGGTGAGAGACGGGGATGTCATCGAGATCAATATCCCGGAACGTTCCATCAACGTGCGGCTGAGCGACGAGGAGTTGGCCGAGCGCCGTAAGGCGGAAGAGGCGCGTGGAAAGAAAGCCTTTACGCCGCCGACGCGTCAGCGTGAGGTATCGAAAGCGTTGAGGGCGTATGGGAAGATGGTTAGCTCCGCCGATAAGGGAGGTGTAAGGATTGTTGAGGATTAAAGCCAATAATATATACATTAAACACGTTATTTCTTATGGAGAAACAAAAGATAACCGGCTCGGAAGCTTTGCTGAAAGCGTTGATTGCGGAAGGAGTGGATACTATCTTCGGTTATCCCGGAGGACAAGCGATACCTATTTACGACAGTTTATATGATTATAAAGACCAGTTGAGGCATGTATTGGTGCGCCACGAGCAAGGCGCTACCCATGCGGCTCAAGGATATGCCCGTGTATCCGGCAAGGTAGGAGTGACACTGGTTACTTCCGGCCCGGGCGCTACGAATACCATCACGGGTATCGCTGACGCGCTGATGGATAGTACGCCAATGGTCGTGATCGCCGGTCAAGTACCCTCGCCGTTGTTGGGAACCGACGCTTTTCAGGAAGTCGACGTGATTGGCATCACGCAACCGATCACGAAATGGGCTTATCAAATCCGCAAGCCGGAGGAGATCGCGTGGGCTGTTTCTCGTGCTTTCTATATCGCTTCTACAGGCCGTCCGGGTCCGGTTGTGCTGGATTTGGCAAAGGACGCTCAAGTCGGGCTGGTGGACTATGAATATAAGAAGGTAGATTACGTACGTAGCTATCAACCGGAGCCGGATATCAAAAAGGATCGCATCAAGGCCGCCGCCGATTTGATCAATGGGGCCGAGAAACCCTTCTGTCTGGTCGGGCAGGGAGTTGTGCTAGGCGGTGCGGAAGAGGAATTGAAAGCGTTTCTCCAAAAGAATGATATACCTGCCGGATCTACGGTATTGGGCTTATCCGCATTGCCAACCGATTTCCCTTTGAACAAGGGAATGCTCGGTATGCATGGAAACGTAGGGCCGAACCGGAAAACGAATGAATGTGATGTATTGATCGCTATCGGTATGCGTTTCGACGACCGTGTGACTGGCGATTTAAAGACATACGCTAAGCAAGCCAAGATTATACACCTGGATATCGACAACTCGGAAATCGGCAAGAACGTTGCCGTAGACGTAAAGGTGCTGGGTAATGCCAAGCACACGATACCGATGATCACGGCGTTGTTGGAAGAACGTAAACGCCCGGAATGGAACGCCGAGTTCGACCGGGACGCAAAAGAGGAATACGATAAGGTAATCGAGAAGGAATTGTATCCGACCGAGGGCCAACTGAAAATGGGCGAGGTGGTCCGTAAGGTTTCCGAGGCGACCGGCAACGACGCTGTACTGGTAACCGACGTTGGGCAGAACCAGATGATGGGCGTCCGCTATTTCAAATATAAACAAACCCGCAGCGTAGTGACTTCCGGTGGTTTAGGTACGATGGGATTTGGTCTGCCGGCCGCTATGGGCGCTAAGCTCGGAGCCCCGGACCGTACGGTCTGCTTCTTTACCGGTGATGGGGGGATGCAGATGACAATTCAGGAATTGGGCACCATCATGCAGGAGAAACTGAACGTGAAGATTATCATTCTTAATAATAACTTCTTAGGGATGGTACGTCAGTGGCAGGAATTGTTCTTCCACGAGCGTTACTCGAACACCATCATGGAGAATCCTGATTTCGTGGCGATCGCCAAGGCCTATGGAATCGCCAGCCGTGCCGTTGAAAAGCGGGAGGAATTGGATGACGCTATCGCCGAGATGCTAAACCACGACGGTGCTTACGTGTTGGTCGCTAACGTGGAGACTTGCGGGATGGTATATCCGATGGTTCCTGCCGGGGGAAGCGTGACAAACATGATTATGGGAGACGAGAAATAAGGAGGAGATGAAGCTATGACAACAAAGAAATTATATACCGTTATTATCTTTTCAGAGAATATCGTAGGTCTTTTGAACCAGATAACGATTATCTTTACACGCCGGCAGTTGAACATCGAGACTCTGTCCGTCTCTCCGTCCGCTATCAAGGGTATCCATAAGTTTACGATCACGACCTTCGCCGATGAGGATATGATCGATAAGGTGGTGAAACAGATCGATAAACGTGTGGATATCTTGAAGGCTTATTATAATACGGATGAGGATCTGGTTTATCAAGAGATCGCCCTTTATAAGCTAAGTACCGAGCTTTTCATCAAGATGGGAACCGTGGAGGGCTTGATCCGTAAATACAACGCCCGTATCTTGGAGATGAACGAGACCTGCGTGGTATTGGAGAAGAGTGGCCACTATGACGAGACACAAGCCTTGTTCAATGAGTTGAGCGAGACGATCGGTGTCCTGCAATTCATCCGTTCCGGACGTGTGGCTATCACGAAGAGCAAGGTGGAGCGCTTGAGCGATATGCTGGCCGATATGGAGCGAAAGTTACAGGAAAAGCAACAATAATAAGATATGGAGAAAGTAGGATTATTTCATTTCGTGGCGGAACCTTATTTAATGGATTTCCGGGGACGTGTAACGCTCCCCATGATTGGTAACTACCTGATTCACGCCGCTTCCAGCCATGCCGGAGAGCGTGGGTTCGGTTTCAATGATATGTCGGAGCGCCATACCGCTTGGGTGTTGTCCCGTCTGGCTATCGAGATGAAGGAATACCCTACAGCCTTCGATAAGATTAATTTATATACTTGGATCGATGAGGTCGGACGCCTCTTCACCAGCCGTTGTTTTGAACTGGCGGATGAGAATGGGAAAACCTTTGGATTCGCTCGTTCTATCTGGGCGGCTATCGATGTGGAGACCCGCCGGCCTACCTTATTGGATATAGAGGCATTGAGCAAATATATCGACGAGCGTCCGTGCCCGATCGAGAAGCCGGGTAAGATCATGCCGGCGGAGAATAAGGCGGAGGGAATCCCGTATTCGATCAAATACAGCGACTTGGATATCAACGGTCACTTCAATAGCGTGAAGTATATCGAGCATCTGCTGGATTTGTTCGATATCAACCGGTTCAAGACCCATGAGATCGGCCGTTTGGAGATCGCCTACCAATCCGAGGGTAAACAAGGCATGCCGCTTACGCTTCATAAGGTAGAGCCCGGTCCCGATAAGCAGGACATGGCTATTTGCCATGAGGGAAAGGCGATCTGTCGTGCGGCGGTTACTTGGAGATAATGAAAGAGATACATAAATAGGTTTTTAAACATTAATAGTTAAAAAGAAAATGGCACAAATGAATTTTGGCGGTGTTGTAGAGAATGTAATGACCCGCGAGGAATTTCCGTTGGAAAAGGCAAGAGAGATATTGAAAGATGAGACAATCGCTGTTATCGGTTATGGCGTACAGGGACCGGGACAGTCATTGAACCTTCGTGACAATGGTTTCAACGTAATCGTTGGCCAACGCCAAGGTAATACTTACGAGAAAGCGGTTGAGGACGGATGGGTTCCGGGTGAGACTCTGTTCGGTATCGAGGAGGCTTGCGACAAGGCCACGATCATCATGTGCTTGTTGTCTGATGCTGCCGTTATGTCTGTATGGCCTACGATGAAGCCTTATCTGACAGCTGGTAAGGCCTTGTATTTCTCTCACGGTTTCGCGATCACTTGGAACGATCGTACAGGTGTTGTTCCTCCTGCGGATATTGACGTGATCATGGTCGCTCCGAAGGGTTCCGGTACGTCTTTGCGTTCTATGTTCTTGGAAGGCCGAGGCTTGAACTCTTCTTTCGCTATCTATCAAGACGCTACCGGCAAGGCGATGGATCGTACGTTGGCGTTGGGTATCGGTATCGGTTCCGGTTATTTGTTTGAGACGACTTTCATCCGTGAGGCTACTTCCGACTTGACCGGTGAGCGCGGTTCCTTGATGGGCGCTATCCAAGGTTTGTTGTTGGCTCAGTATGAGGTATTGCGCGAGAATGGACATACTCCTTCCGAGGCTTTCAACGAGACGGTCGAGGAGTTGACTCAATCCTTGATGCCTTTATTCGCTAAGAACGGTATGGACTGGATGTATGCGAACTGCTCTACGACTGCCCAGCGTGGCGCTTTGGACTGGATGGGTCCGTTCCACGACGCTATCAAGCCGGTTGTCGAGAAATTGTATGCGAACGTAAAATGCGGTAACGAGGCTCAGATCTCTATCGACTCAAACTCTAAGCCGGATTATCGTGAGAAATTGGAGGCTGAATTGAAGGCATTGCGCGAGAGCGAGATGTGGCAGACAGCTGTTACTGTACGCAAGCTTCGTCCGGAGAACAACTGAATAATTGAAAATGGAGAATTGAGAATTGAAAATTAGGATAGTATTTAATTGTTGATTGATAGAGGCGGGTCACTTGTGGGTGGCTCGCCTTGCTTTATGTCATTCGATGTGGATATTCCTTGTCTTCTTGATCTTCCGCATACTGGATGCGGAATGGACGATGTCCAGCACCTCGATGCGTTCCTCGGTGATGCGGTAGATGATAAGGTGTGAATCCAAGATGATGTTCCGGTACATACGGCTTTTCGTAGTTAGGTGCCGGCATTCGGGATAATAAGGATACGTTCGGTCTAACTCGTATAAGATGGCTTTTATCTTGTTAGCGTATAATTCCGCTTGGTAGAATCCAAATAAGTCAAGGCCTTGAACATATACATTATCATAACTCTCCCAAAATGAGCTACTGGTTATAACCTGCTTTTGAGTAGGTCTTGCTTCCATGCCTCAAAACGTTTAAAACCTTCATCCAGGGTTAGGAACGGCCCCTTCTCAATCTCATGGATATGTTCCCATATCTCCTCTTGGGTGAATTGGATGGGGCGGGTGGGATCCCATTGGGGGGCGGTCGGGGCGGTTTTGGCCTTGCGTGTCCTTGCGGCCTTGGCCGCTGTTTCTTTTACGGGGATGTTACTTAATTTCGTCATAGTCGTAATCCTTATTAATTCGTGTGGGGCAAATGTACGGAATATAGTTGGTAATTAATAGTTAATAAGGGATAATGGTTTGCGGATGACGCTGGAATTATTCCTTATCCTTTATTATAAGGTTTGTTATCCATACGGAGAGTACGAAAGGGGCGGTAAGGGTCGTGATCCCCAGACGCATGCCGCCAATCTGTAATCCGATAGATAGTAAGATCGCCAAGGTTGCCCGTATCAGGCTACGGATAGAAAGATGGTTGCCTGCTGCGATAGCGCATAATACACCGTTGTAGCCGAGCAACCCCATGTTAAAATCAGCAATGCTTGTCGCTGGTAGTAATATCATTCCCAATGGCAGCAATGCGCCCCATATTGTGTAGGCTGCGTTTAAGCGTGAGTTTAATAAGATGGCGAAAAGAAGGAATAGCCCTGTTAACATATTGCCTTGAAACATCACTTGTCCGATGTTAGCGCTGAAAGCATAAAGTAAATTTGGGACATGTTCGGGAGGAGTCGCTACAGGTGGGAGCATCAACGAAGGGAATAGATATCGACATAGGATTAATAAAATCCATACCGAAAGTATGAATGGGGCTGTATATCCCGGTAGTTTATTCTGGCGATTGAATTGCCGGGCGATCCCGCTTGATAAGGCGGATCCCATAAGAAGCAGAGATATCGACCAGATATTTATTCTCATGAATACTCCGATCGCTATACCTACCAGTGTTCCGTTGAAACCATATAGGCCTTCGCGTATATCTTCGCGAGAATATCCGAGGAAATAGGCCGCCAGCGTACTTGCGATATTGCCGGCTAACGCCAATAACGCTAAAGTCCATGAACTACAGGCAATACCTATCAGCATTAATAGTCCGGAAAGAGCATTGCCTTGAAACATCACTTGACCGATTCCCCGGCCTACAACGAGTAATCCCTTATACATACCATTTTAGTTTTGACTGCGAAAATAACGAAAATAGCACAATCACGAGCGTAATTCGGGCAACTGTGCCAAGATTCCGGTTACGATATGTTTTGCGGCATGATCGTCAACCTGTTTCTTTTGCGTTTTTTTGCAAATAACCGCTTATATTTTTGTTTGTTAGGATTAAATATCTAACTTTGGCTCTTGTTATAAGAGATACGAATGACACAAGTTTGCAGATATACGGCGTTAACCTTTTTTACCGATAAATATTTGGTGAACTGGCATAATTGTTTAGCAAGCAAGCAAGCAAGCAAGCAAGCAAGCAAGCAAGCAAGCAAATTTAAATTTTAGATATACGGAATATGCGATCCCGTGTGCGGAGGATTTCCTCTGCGTGCGGGATCGTTGTGTTTATGGCAATCCATACCCCGGAAAGGTCATCCGGACACAATACGACACGCTAAGCCGGGAATGGCGAGGGAATCCCGGTATAAGATATTTTGGCAGTCTTCCGGAAGGGCGATTCCCGTCCGGGAAAGATGGTTTTGGAAGGGTCGTCACCGAACGTGGTCGGAGTCGTCACTAGGCAGTGTCTGGTGACGACTCCGACCATGTCGGGTGGCGGCCCTCATTTTTGTCTCTCCCCATGAGCTGCCGTAAACTGTAAAAATGACATTATGGCATTTTATAAGAAGTATCAGCAAAAGGTCAACGGGCTTTGGTATCCCATGTCTGTAACGGCTGGCAAACCAGTCACTACGGACGAGATCGCCGACCGCCTGTCGCAGATCTCCACCGTGAGCCGTGCCGACACCTACGCCGTGTTGAAAGACATGGCGGGGGTACTGGCAGACTACATGGCGCAAGGTCGTACGGTGAAGATCGATGGGTTGGGTACGTTCTACTACACCGCCAACGCCTCCAAGCAGGGCGTGAAGGAGGAGAAGGACGTGAACGCCTCCCAGATTACCGGCGTGCGCGTGCGCTTCATCCCCGAGGCTCGTAGGAGTGGTAGCGGACGGAACATGGTACGCTCCTTGATCAGCGACAACATCTTCTGGATGGAGTTGCCGGCCAATGCGAAGACCACCGATCCGGAGCAGGGCAGTGGAGATTCGGAGAGCCCGGACGAGGTCTGATCCCGGGCGTTTGTGCGGCGTGTTCCCGCCGGAGTACACCTCTAGGTGGATGTGCTTGACGAGAATATCGTAACCTGATTATGTGCGGGAATGTCGTTCGGTACGAACGTGCCGGACGACCTATCCCTGCGTTCTAAGCGTGATAGAATACATTTATTTAAATCTTTATGTTTATGAAGACATCTTTACGAAGATTCAGTTTGAGGTTGTCGCTGGTGGCGATGATCTTGTGCTTGTACGCCGCCTTGCCGGGGCAGGGCTTGGCGTGGGGGCAGACGGATGGGGAGGTACGGTTTGGAAATACTCCTGATCCTGTTTCCTATGGATTTATTTATGATTCAAATGAAACGACCGACTACTCTCATTTTTTTGTGTCCGGCTTCACGGAAGGCATGGCAGTCCGGGTGCAGTTGGCGGACAAGGCGAATCCTAATGGGGTAAGGTTTGCTATTTGGGCGAATGATGCGGAATCTATGCTTGATTTGGTGGACGGTGGATGTTGGATACCGGATGATGTGGTGTCCGCTAATATTAACTTGAGGCTGACTAGTTCAAAGGTGTGCGATGTGGAGTATACCGTGAGCGTGTACGCATCGATGGATATGGCGACCGCTCCTTTGGCTACTACCTTGCATACGGTACGGTATATGAATTCTAGCGATAGGCCGGAGATTAGCAGACCGGATCGTATATCCGGCGAATTAAATACTGATATTCCCTTTACGATTAATGTATCGAAGGCTGGATTCCTGCAAGGGCAACCTGTGCAGATTATGATCTATTTGATAGGGTCGTACGAAAATTTGAGCCTTTCTGGGGAAAACTTACGGAAAGAGTCTGGCAATAGGTATTATTTGAGTGTTCCTTCTTTCTCCGCTTCGCAATATACGTTGACAGCCCATGCGACGGATGTGTGTGGTGGAAATTATGAAATACATATATGTGATAAGGATGGAAACAATGTGACTTTTGCAGATCAAGCCTCGTTTATCATCCCTATTGAGTACTCTGCTGAGGATATCGCCGCCTTGAAAGCGATCGCCGAGGCCAATCCTTTGAGTAATGACTTGCGGAACTTCATCGCTAACAAGGAGTATCTGAAGGATCGGATGCAGGGTGATGGTTATAATGTGGGAGTCCGTTGGAATACGAAACTTCCTGCTCAAGTGAGTAGTTTCTTTATTAAGGATTATAGGACACATACTGTTTCTTCCTTGGACTTGTCGGCTTTGACCGGGCTGGAAAGCGTCTCTTTGAATGGTACTCGATTGAAGTCTTTGGATGTATCTGCGCTGACGAAATTGAGGTATTTGTATTTGGATGGCAACGATTCCCTCACATGGTCTACTGTGAAATTCCCAGATCCATTGCCTGATAATTTTAACGTGCAAGGTTTTACGAAAATTATGGCCGGTACTCCGGTAGACGATTATAATTCATACGTCACCTCCGGTACGGAGATCGACCTTTCCGCTTACGCTGAGGTGAATGGCGTGAAGTCTACGTATCAATGGTATCGTGTGGTTCGGGAGCCTTATAGCAGGACGGAAGCCACGATGGAAGCCGTATCCGGCAAGGAAGGTGCTTTTATCTTTAAGGGAACGCCGGGCGAATATTACCTCTGCGAGATCCGTAACACTACGTATTACGATTGGTATATGCGTACGCCCGAGATCAAGGTAGCCCGCAGATCGGATGATTACTCTCCGGTTGACATCGCCGCCTTGAAGAAACTGGCCGCCGACAATCCGAACGTCACCCAGTTGCAAGAGTTCGTGGACAGCAAGGGCTGGGAACATGAGAATTGGAATAAGTATGGGGATGCGGTTTGTACGGACTGGAGTGCGGAGGAGCTTGGCCGATTGACGCATCTACGTATCCAATTGGATTGGAACTCGAAAGATACGATCTCTTCCCTCGACTTAAGCGCCTTTACTGAATTGAAGTATTTCGAGTGCGAGCGTTTCATGAATATCGAGAAGCTGGATCTCTCGAAGAATACGAAACTGGAGCATTTGCACGTATACAGCAAGAATCTGGCTTCTTTGGATCTTTCTAATTGTCCTGATCTGCAATATTTCCGCTTTGGTACAAACTCTATTGGCGAGGGTAGCTATCAGAATTCGAAGCTGAGTACGGTCAATTTGAGTGGTTGTACAAAGTTGACGGAGCTCTATTTGGAGCACTCGCCGCTTGCCTTGCTGGATATCTCTTCTTTCAAGCAATTGAACCGGTTGGAGATCGAATATTGTCCGAACTTGAAGTTGCAAGGCTTTGATAACGCTACACGATTGGAATACTTAGCCTTGCCGCATACAGACCAGTTCTCCGATCTTTTGAAGAACTTACCCGCTAACATCCGTCATTTGTATTTACAAAGTACGGAGTATGCCCTTCCTTCCTCTGAGGAGGCGAGGCATTTACTTACATTAGGCGTGCCAAGTAATGTGGAGAGCTTGGATATGGCTCAATATCCGAATTTGACAAGGTTGGAGGTTGGTTATGATAACCGTTCCGGCTTGAGGTATTCCACCTTGAAGAATTACCGGCAGAATGTTCGGTATAATGGATTGAGTCGTTATCAGCTTACCTCTCCCTCTCATCCGCATGATCCTGATTTATTCATGAACGGCGATACGATCGACCTTTCATCCGAGGCCGTGATCGATGGCGTGGAGACCGTATTCCTTTGGGTGAACGGCAAGTACGGTATAGAAGAGAAAGAGGCTTTGAAGCCGGTACCGGGTCGTCCGGGCGTATTCGTGCTGGATAGCAAGGAGGAAGGATATGGCAATTATTATTGCAAGATGATGAACACGAAGTTCTGTGAGATCACGGAGATTAATTACAGAAATGGCTGGCAGGTCGAGACCTCATACATCCACGTCGAGACCTCCGTACCGCAAGTATTCGCTGAGAGCGACGTGGTTACCTTGGCCCGTATCGTGGACGCTTCCAACAACAAGGCGTTGACCGAGTGGTGGAACAGCGGCGCATGGCAGACGAATGAGAACTCATCAAATGCGCAAGCTGTTTGGAACAAGGAGAACCCGCGCCGATTGACGGAATTATATTTATATCAGATGGGCAACAGCTTTGCAAAGGAGGTAGATCTCTTGGCGTTGGATAAATTGGAAGTCCTGTCGTTGGCTGGCAATCGAGTGGAAAAATTGTTCTTGCCGAAGAACAATACGGTATTGCGTTCCTTGATGCTGGGTGGTAACTATTCCTTGAAATCCTTGATCGTATCCGAATATCCGTCGTTGGAGTATTTGGACGTATCCAATACGGGCTTGACGGCTCTCGACTTGTCTAACAACAAGAACTTAAAGGAACTGTTCTTGAATTGGACGATGCTTGACGGGGTAGAGAACGGCACTCCGGACCTTGCCGCTCAATTAACCGCATATGGCTTGCCTATGTCCACTACCCGGATCGACTTAGCGAACTTCCCGGCCTTGATGTCTTTCAATGCCGATGGTTCGGGCTTGGAGTTCACCAACGTGGAGAACCCGCGACAAATGGAAGCCGCCTTCGGTGTTGTCAGGTTGCCGGTAGGCGAGGTTCGCCCGGGAGGTTTCGTGGCTTATGGGGAGACAATCGATCTTTCCTCACAAAAGATGGTAGGAACATCTGCCTCTCGCTTCACTTGGGTATTTGGCAATGACACGATCGACCATACCGACAGCCGCTATACGATTACGGAGGACTTGACCCCGAATTATCAAATCGCCGGTAATGTAACCAACCCATTGTTCCCCGGCTGGACGGTTCAGTATCGTGCTTGGGTTTATACTTGCGACGGTGATGCGAACCTCGACAAGCAGGTGAACGTGCAAGACGTGACGGCTACCGTAAGCTACATCTTGAGAGACTCGGCTAATATGATAACAAACTTCGGATGGGCCGAGGCGGACGTGAACTATGATAATAATGTAGAGATCGCCGATGTGGTCGGTATCGTCAACATCATCCGCGACCAGCCTGTTACCAAGGCCGGCATGCTACGTGCCGAGACCGAGGCTCCCGTGTTGGTGGAACTGGATACGGACAACTTCCTGACCATCTCCAGCCAGGTGCCGGTAGCCGGTATCTACTTGGAACTGGTAGGCACTACCGAGGAACTTCCGCTCGTGGGTGAGGCCGCCAAGTTCTTGCAAGCCTCTCACCGGAATGGCGACACGTTGCGTGTGATCGGCTATAGCTTGGACGGACGGACGATTCCTTCGGGCAAGACCCGTATCTTACGTATGCCGGCGGGCGTTACCTTGGTGGGCGCGTCCTTCTCCGACGCGAAGGCGAATAGCTTGAAGTCTGCGGGAGATGCGATCGTGACTTCCAACGCCCCGATAGAGGCGATCGAGCGCTTGGATGCCGTGTCCAACTACCCGAACCCGTTCCGCGGCAGCACGACTTTCCGCTATCAACTGGCTGAGCCGGCCGACGCAGTGACGATCCATGTATTCTCTGCCAACGGAGCTTTGGCCGCAGTATTGAACGGTCTGCCCGGCGAGGTAGGCGAGAACCGGCATACCGCCGCGCTTACGCTTCCGGCCGGTGTCTACTACTATCGCTTGACAGCGAAAGCCGGTCGAGGCGTGAAGGCAAGTAATACTAACATCTTAATCATTAAGTAAGTTATGAACGTAAATCATATAAAACAATTATTCGTAGCCCTCTTCCTGCTGTTATCAGCGGGAACGGCTACCGCCGCCCAGTGGATGTTGAAGAAGACGGACTTGAACGCCGCGGGTAGCAAGGACACGCTTGTCTTGGGCGTGTATGGTAATTCCTTTGGTTTCTCTTCTTTCCAAGTGGATTTCACCTTGCCGGAAGGGGTCTTGCCGGATGGTGCGCCTATTTTGGGCGATGTCGCGATCGACCATGCGCTTACGTGGAAACAGGAGAATGGCAGCTACCGTTGCGTAGTCTATAGCCCGAAGAACACGGAAATGAAAACCCCGGAGGGAGGCCTGCTTTACCTTCCCGTGGAATTGGCCGCTTCTTTTAAAATGGGTACTTTCACGGCTAAGAACGGTCTCTTGTCCAATAAGAAGTCCGAGGGACAAACGGTACCGGATATGACCGCTACCTTGAAATCGTATAAAGAGAAGGCAGATTTGGTGGTGAACGTATCGGGCTTGGAAAAGGTGATGGCGGATCTGAACGGAAACCCCGCCGAGCTAAGCTATACGACCGTACCGGAAGGCAAGGAATTGACGGTCGCTTACTACACGGACGATGCTTGTACGGAAGCGGCTACTGACGCTGATCGCACGAAAGAGGGCATTCTGTATGTAAAACTCTCCTATGCGGGTGATGAGGATTATAACGCTTTCGAGAAGGTCTATGTCATGAGTTTGACCAGCAAGAAGGCGATTGCGACGAGTGGAATCATTGCGCCTGAGGCCACCTCGATCAAGGAAGGACAATTACTTTCCGCTTCCTTGCTGTCTGGCGGTAGCGTTACGGATGAAGGTTATACCGTAGTCGGTAAGTTCGCTTGGACGGATGGAAGTATC
Organism: Parabacteroides distasonis; assembly: GCF_004793765.1. Taxonomy (GTDB): domain Bacteria; phylum Bacteroidota; class Bacteroidia; order Bacteroidales; family Tannerellaceae; genus Parabacteroides; species Parabacteroides distasonis_A. The sequence continues at coordinate 14,988 of NZ_SRYM01000042.1, forward strand.
GTGGTTCCGGCTGGTGAAAAAGCATATTCTGTTACTTTTTATCCTGATAATTCCTCTTATTATGCTACGGCATCGGTTTCCGTGCCGGTAGCGGTAACCAAGACTTATACGATTACCGCCGTGGCGTCTACCGGTGGTGTGGTGAATGTGTTGGGTAAGACGGAGGATAATAAATATGTAGAAGGACAGACTGTCTCTTTGAAAGCGATCCCGCTGCCTAACTATCAGTTTGACGGTTGGTCGGTGACAGGCTCGAGCGAGACGTTGACCACTGGTGATTCTATCGCTGTCATGGTAGATACAGACAAGACTTACACCGCCAACTTCTCACCGATTATGCACACGTTGTCAATCGCTGTGGAAGGAAATGGTAGCCTGTCGGTTACGGCAGAAGGGAATGAGGTGACCAACGGCGTTTCCCTACAGCAGGGGACGGTCTTGCAGATCCTCGCGACTCCCGACATGAACGCTCAGTTGAAGGAATTGACTATAAATGGCGACTCGCTCAAGGGGGATAAGGTTACGCTAACGAAAGCCTTGGAGATCCGGGCTGCGTTCGAGGCGAAACCCGTGGAGATGGCACTTGTCAACATCCGGCAGACGGCTCACGGCTCTATCTTATTATATAAGGAAGACGGATCGCCGATCGCTTCCGGCTCTACCGTGCGGAAAAACTCGAAGGTACGGGTGATCGCGCTTCCGGACGCCGGGTATCAGTTGGAGGGTAACGTGGCCTTGTCGAACGTATCGGGTGGTACGGACGATCTGTATACCGTGAATGGTGATATCACGGCAACCGCCTCTTTCACGGAGAAAAAGTATAAGGTGGCCGCTTCTGCCGTGAGCAGCAACCCGGGTGAGACGACTGCCGCCGGCAAGATCACCTTGGATAAGGTAGGCGAGCAGCCGTATGGCACGGAGGTACGTATCCTAGATGTCGAGGGACAAGACGGAGCACGCTTGCTTACGATCTTGGCGAATGGTAAGGAAGTTGCCCAGAATGAGGTCTTGACTGTGACCGGCGATTTGACAGTAACGGCCGTATTCGATCATCGGGTGGCGATCAAGAAGGAATATATCATGTGGCCTTACCAAGAATATTACTACAATGGTGTGTCTCGTAATTTCGTGCCTTTCGCTTCCCAAACCTATGCGGGCTTCTCGTTCGAGGTATTATATAAGGACTCGGAAGAGAATGTGACCAAGAAGGCGATCGATGCGGATCATTATACCGTCTTGTTGCATCGTGATGAGGATGGCCTGTACAAAGAGTTCAACGAGACCTATGAGGATGGCTTGGTCATCAAGAAGTCTAAAATTGCGGTGACACAGGTACTTGACGGTGCCGAGGGCTTGAAGACACGTCCAGGCAGGGATGAGGTGGAAGTAGAGATTGACCCGTCCTATCCTGATGCCGATGTGACAAAATATGTGATTTCTCCTAAGAGTACTTCTGCTAAGAAGAACTACGAAGGTACGGTTTATTACCATTCAACGAAACCGGCGAAGCCATTGAACTTTGGTGCATCTGTCTTGCGTTCGGGTGGAGAGCCAAACGGCTATGTACGCATCACCAACGGCGGTATGCCGTATGTGGCAGAGAATGGCGTGGTGTCTGTTCCCGAAGGGGTAACGGTACTATTGGAGGCCGTGCCTGCTGCGGGGTATAAATTCTCTAAGTGGGCTGATGGTAATATGGAGAACCCGAGAGAATACAAGGTGACTGCCGATGCGACAGGTCTCACGCCCGAATTTGTCGGCAAGCCCGAGGCCTCTTTCGCCTTGGCGAGAAACATCTCCGCTTACAATGGTGTGGCGCAGACTGTATCTGTAACGGGTGAGGGTAACGAGCAGTGCCAGATCACCTTCTTCTTCGATCGAGCATGTACACAACCGGCTATCTTGAAAAATGCCGGTACGTATTACGTCCGTGTATACCGTCTAGAGGATGATGTCTATCAAGCGTATGAGAAGACCTTTGAATACACAATTGAGCAGGCTGACGCAAAGGTGGTATGGCCTACCGCATCCGCTATCTTGTCCGGGCATGCGTTGGCAGAGTCTGTCTTACAAGGTGGCCACGCCGGTATCGTTGCCGGAACGTTCGCTTGGAATGATCCGGAAGTCGTGATGACGGCCGGGGGCGACAAAGAAGTGATCTTCACGCCGACTGATCCGAACTATAAGCCGCAGAGTTCTCAGGTGAAAGTAACGGTTGTTTCCTCTGTTTCCTCCTCTACGGATCCCGAGAATCCGGTGACTCCGGTTGATCCGGTTGATCCGGAGAATCCAGAAGGGCCGGACACGCCGACTGGCGTAGAATCCATTGAGGAAGACGCTGTTTTGTATGCCGCGAATCTTTCTATTTTAGCGAATATGCCTAAGTCGGTTACGCTGACGGTGATTGATGTGGCCGGTATTATCGTTTATAAGGAAACGGTAGCGGGCGAGGTGATGATACCCGTAAGCCATGCGGGAGTCTACTTTGTTCGTTGCGAGGCCGCCAGCGAGGTGTTCGTGAAGAAGATCGTAGTTCATTGATATCCTCGATGCCCATCGTAATATGACTACAATGGGCATTGTAAACATTTTATACTGCCCATCGTAACAACCTAACGATGGGCAGTGTTATTTCGTAAGGCATATGGTTGTTTGGCTTATAGTTTGTAATAAATAATGGATAAAAACTTCGAATTATATTTGGTGGTATCAAAAAAGGCCGTATCTTTGCAACGTTGAAACAAAAACAATAAAGACAAGAACAATGACACGCAACTTGCAAAATAGTCTCATTATTTCTCTAAACATTATTCTACTCTGGGAACGGGATAGGAAGTGAGACTGTATGCTTTGCGAGCATTACGATAGATGAAAGAGCCTTTCTCACTTCCTTGTGAGAGAGGCTTTTTTAGTTAGTATAGGATATTAGTAAATTAAGAATATAAGATTATGTCAGACAGATTATTTATTTTCGACACCACCTTACGTGATGGTGAACAGGTTCCGGGATGCCAGTTGAATACAGTGGAAAAGATTCAAGTAGCCAAGGCGTTGGAACAGCTCGGCGTAGACGTGATCGAGGCGGGTTTCCCCGTATCCAGCCCGGGGGATTTTAAGAGTGTGGTTGAGATCTCAAAGGCCGTGACTTGGCCGACCATCTGTGCCTTGACCCGTGCGGTGGAGAAAGATATCGACGTGGCTGCCGAGGCGTTGAAATTCGCTAAGCGGGGACGTATCCATACGGGTATCGGTACTTCGGATTCTCATATCAAATACAAGTTTAACTCCACGCGGGAGGAGATCATAGAGCGTGCGATCGCCGCCACGAAATACGCTAAGAAGTACGTGGAGGACGTAGAGTTCTATTGTGAGGATGCCGGGCGTACGGATAATGAATATCTGGCCCGTGTCGTAGAGGCCGTGATCAAGGCCGGGGCTACCGTGGTGAATATACCGGATACGACGGGATATTGCTTGCCGGATGAGTACGGGGCGAAGATCAAGTATCTGATGGAACATGTGGATGGCGTACATAACGCTATTCTTTCCACCCATTGCCATAATGACTTGGGCATGGCTACCGCGAACACCGTACAAGGCGTGTTGAACGGAGCCCGTCAGGTGGAGGTAACCGTAAACGGTATCGGTGAGCGTGCGGGTAACACGTCATTGGAAGAAGTCGCCATGGTTTTCAAGAGCCATAAAGAACGTGATATTATTACCAATATCACGACGAATAAGATCTATAGTACGAGCCGTATGGTTTCTAGCTTGATGAATATGCCGGTACAACCGAATAAAGCTATTGTCGGACGTAACGCATTCGCTCACTCCTCCGGTATCCACCAAGATGGCGTTTTGAAGAATGCGCAAACCTACGAGATCATCGATCCGAAGGATGTGGGTATCGATGATAACGCGATCGTATTGACTGCTCGTAGCGGTCGTGCGGCGTTGAAGCATCGCCTGCATGTTTTAGGTGTGGATCTGGAGCAGGAGAAATTGGACAAGGTGTACGATGAGTTCTTGAAACTGGCCGATCGTAAGAAAGATATTAATGATGATGATGTTTTGATGTTGGTCGGAAAGGATCGTACGGCCACCCACCGTATTAAATTGGAATATTTACAGGTAACTAGTGGTGTTGGAGTACAATCAGTCGCAAGTATTTGTTTAAATTTGTCGGGAGTAAGAAGATATGAGGCCGCGGCTGGTAACGGTCCGGTTGACGCAGGCATCAAGGCGGTGAAAAAAGCCATTAGTAATAGTGACATGACGATTCAGGAATTCTTGATTCAAGCCATTAATAAAGGTAGCGATGATACGGGCAAGGTGCATATGCAGGTAGAGTATAACGGGGCTACCTATTATGGGTTCTCCGCAAATACCGATATTATCGCCGCTTCCGTGGAGGCTTTCGTGGACGCCATCAATAAGTTTATAGTAGACTAAAAATAGACAAGACAATGAGCAAGACATTATTTGAGAAAATCTGGGACAAACACGTGGTGGACACGTTGCCCGACGGAACCATACAATTGTATATCGACCGTCTGTATTGTCATGAGGTGACTAGCCCGCAGGCTTTCGCCGGATTACGTGCACGTGGATTGAAGCCCTTCCGTCCCGCACAAATCACTTGTATGCCGGACCACAATATCCCGACATTGAACCAAGATAAGCCTATCGAGGACCCTATATCCAAGAATCAAGTGGATACCTTGGAAGAGAATGCGAAGTATTTCGGCTTGACGTATTACGGTCTTCAACATCCGAAGAATGGTATCATCCATGTGGTAGGTCCGGAGACAGGCTTGACGCAGCCGGGTATGACGATCGTTTGTGGCGACTCCCATACTTCTACGCACGGTGCCATGGGTGCTATCGCCTTCGGTATCGGTACGAGCGAGGTGGAGATGACCTTGGCTACCCAATGTATCATGCAGCGTAAGCCGAAAACGATGCGTATCACGATCGATGGTGTACGCAAACCGGGCGTTACGGCGAAGGACTTTGCCTTATACATTATTAGTAAGATGAGTACCAGCGGTGCTACGGGCTATTTCGTGGAGTACGCCGGCGAGGCGATCCGTAATACGACCATGGAGGAACGTCTGACGATCTGCAATCTTTCGATCGAGATGGGTGCCCGTGGTGGTATGATCGCTCCGGACGATGTTACTTTCGATTATTTGAAAGACCGTGAGTTCGCCCCAAGAGGCGAGGAATGGGAGCGGAAGGTGAGCGAGTGGCGTCAGTTATATAGTGATCCGGACGCTAAGTTCGATAAGGAGATCGTTTTCCACGCCGAGGATATCGACCCGATGGTTACGTACGGTACGAACCCGGGCATGGGTATGAGTATCAGCAAAGATATCCCCTCCTTAGAAAGCGTGCCCGAGGCAGGCCGTATCTCTTATAAGAAGTCTTTGGATTATATGGGCTTCAAGGCAGGCGAGTCTATGTTGGGTAAGAAAGTGGATTATGTCTTTTTAGGTAGCTGTACGAATGGCCGTATCGAGGATTTCCGTGCTTTCGCCTCTTTGGTGAAAGGAAAGAAGAAAGCGGATGATGTAACGGTTTGGCTGGTTCCCGGCAGTTGGCAGGTAGAGCGGGAGATTCGTGCCGAGGGGATCGACAAGGTTTTGGCTGAGGCCGGCTTCGTCCTTCGTCAACCGGGATGTTCCGCTTGTCTGGCGATGAATGAGGATAAGGTTCCGGCAGGTAAATATGCGGTCTCCACTTCCAACCGTAATTTCGAAGGCCGCCAAGGACCGGGTGCCCGCACTATCTTGGCGGGGCCGCTTGTGGCCGCCGCCGCTGCCGTGACCGGTAAGATCACAGACCCGAGAGAACTGATGTAAAGACTAATCTAATAAAGTAGCATAAGATGAAAACAAAATTCAATATAATCACAAGCATGTGTGTGCCTCTTCCCTTAGAGAACGTGGATACCGACCAGATTATCCCAGCTCGCTTTCTGAAAGCGACTACCAAAGAAGGGTTCGGCGAGAACTTATTCCGGGATTGGCGATATGATAAGGAAGGTAATAAGATCGAATCATTCGTCTTGAACGATCCTACGTATAGCGGAAAGATATTGGTAGCGGGAAAGAACTTCGGTTCCGGTTCCAGCCGTGAGCATGCGGCTTGGGCGATAGCCGATTACGGTTTCCGTGTCGTGGTCTCCAGTTTCTTCGCCGATATCCATAAAAACAACGAGTTGAACAACTTCGTGCTGCCGGTTGTTGTGACTGAAGAGTTCCTCGCTGAATTGTTCGATTCGATTTACAAGGACCCGAAAACTGAGGTCGAGGTAAATCTACCGGAGCAAACGATCACGAACAAGGCTACGGGCAAAAGCGAGCATTTCGAGATCAACGCCTATAAAAAGGATTGCCTGATCAACGGATTGGACGATATCGACTATTTACTGGCAAATAAATCAAAGATAGAAGCCTTCGAGGCAGCACGCTGATTATGATAGAAATAATGGATACAACCCTCAGAGATGGGGAGCAAACTTCGGGCGTCTCCTTCGCCGCTCACGAGAAGCTTAGCATAGCGCAAGTGCTGCTGAGCGACTTAGGCGTGAACCGGGTGGAGATCGCCTCCGCCCGTGTGTCGGACGGAGAGTTTGAGGCCGTGAAGCGTGTAGCCGCTTGGGCCGCCCGTTCCGGAAACCTAGACAAATTGGAGGTCTTGGGTTTCGTGGATGGTACGGTCTCTCTCGACTGGATTGAATCCGCAGGTTGCCGTGTCGTGAACTTGCTTTGCAAGGGCTCTTATAAGCATGTCACCGAACAGCTCCGTAAGACTCCCGAGCAACACGTTGACGATATTCGTACGGTCGTATTGGAAGCGGAGAGACGGAAGATCGACGTGAATATCTATCTGGAGGACTGGTCGAACGGTATCAAGCATTCCCCGGATTACGTGTTCTTGGTGATCGATGCGTTGAAAGGACTTCCGATCTGCCGTTTCATGCTCCCGGATACCTTGGGCGTCTTGAATCCCGGGAATACTTACGAGTATTGCAAGATGATGGTAGACCGCTACCCGGATTTAAGGTTCGACTTCCATGCGCATAACGACTATGATCTTGCCGTCGCGAATGTATATTCCGCCATCCGCGCGGGTATCAAGGGAATCCATACGACCGTGAACGGCTTGGGAGAGCGTGCGGGCAACGCTCCTTTGAGCAGCGTACTTGCCGTTATCAAGGACCAGTTGGGAGAGGAGACGAACTTGAGGGAGGAAAAGATAAACAAGGCGAGCCGTTTGGTCGAGACCTATTCCGGGGTACATATCCCGCCCAATAAGCCGATCATCGGAGAGCATGTGTTTACGCAGTGCGCCGGTGTCCATGCGGACGGTGATAGCAAGAATAACCTGTATTGCAACGACCTGCTTCCTGAACGTTTCGGACGGGTTCGCGAGTACGCCTTGGGCAAGACCTCCGGAAAAGCGAATATCCGCAAGAATCTGGAAGCGCTCGGTATCGACATGGACGAGGGTTCGATGCGTAAGGTTACGGAACGGATCATTGAGTTAGGGGATAAGAAAGAAATGGTTACCCCGGAGGATCTTCCTTATATTATCAGCGATGTGCTTCATCATGATAATGCGCTGGAGGATCAGAAAATACGGATCTTGAACTATTCCTTATCCTTGGCCCAAGGGTTGAAGCCGGTGGCTACCTTGAAGATCGAGATCAATGGCGAGGCTTACGAGGAATCGGCTTCCGGTGATGGACAATACGACGCTTTCGTTCGTGCCCTACGCCGGATTTATTCCCGTTTGAACCGCCCGTTCCCGATGTTGACGAACTATTCGGTATCCATCCCGCCGGGAGGACGTACGGATGCGTTCGTGCAGACGGTCATCAGCTGGAATTATGCCGGGGTCGATTTCAAGACTCGTGGTCTGGACGCTGATCAGACCGAGGCGGCGATCAAGGCGACATTGAAGATGCTGAACAAGATAGAGGATTAATAATTAAAAAGGTAAAGGGTATGAAAAAGTTGACTATCGCGCTTGTAGCGCACGACAATCGTAAGGCGGAAATGGTAGAATGGGCGGTACATAACGCTGAGTTCTTGTCTCACCACCATATTGTTTGTACGGGTACGACCGGAAATTTGGTTCGTAAAGCTCTCGAGGAAAAAGGGGTGAACGCGGATATTGCTTGTATGCATTCCGGTCCGATGGGAGGCGATGCTGAGATTGCCGCTATGGTTGTCCGTAAGGAGATCGATTTGGCGGTCTTTTTGATAGACGACTTGAATCCGCAACCGCACGAGGCCGACATCCAGATGTTGCTTCGCCAGTGCCGTGTTCATAACGTACCTATCGCTTGTAACCGTTATAGCGCCGACTTGATGATTACAAGTACCCTGTGGGATGATGACACGTATTTCCCCACGGAGCCTAAGTATGTACATTTTAACAGAGAATAATAACAAACATTTACGATGAAACTGAATATAGCAGTACTTCCCGGAGACGGGATCGGACCAGAGATTTCCGTGCAAGGCGTGGAAGTAATGAGTGCCGTTTGTGAGAAATTTGGACATGAGGTTCACTATGAGTATGCCCTTTGTGGCGCTGACGCGATCGATAAGGTAGGCGATCCTTTCCCGGAGGAGACCTATCGGATTTGTAAGGATGCCGACGCTGTTCTTTTCTCGGCTGTGGGCGATCCTAAGTTTGATAATGATCCGACAGCGAAAGTACGCCCGGAGCAAGGTCTTTTGGCGATGCGTAAGAAGTTGGGCCTGTTCGCTAATATCCGTCCGGTGCAGACCTTCAAATGCCTATTGCATAAATCGCCGTTGCGTGCCGAATTGGTGGATGGCGCGGATTTCTTATGTATCCGTGAGTTGACCGGTGGTATGTATTTCGGTGAGAAATATCAAGACAACGATAAGGCATACGATACGAATATGTATACCCGCCCGGAAATCGAGCGTATCTTGAAAGTGGGCTTCGAGTATGCGATGAAACGGAATAAGCACCTGACGGTTGTTGACAAGGCGAACGTACTTGCCTCTTCCCGTCTATGGCGCCAGATCGCTCAAGAGATGGCTCCTAGCTATCCGGAAGTAACGACAGACTATATGTATGTGGACAACGCCGCTATGCGTATGATCCAAGAGCCGAAATTCTTCGACGTGATGGTAACCGAGAATACGTTTGGTGATATCTTGACGGATGAGGGTTCTTGCATCAGCGGCTCTATGGGCTTGCTGCCTTCCGCTTCAACCGGAGAGAGCACACCGGTTTTCGAGCCGATTCATGGCTCTTGGCCGCAGGCGAAAGGGCTGAATATTGCGAACCCCTTGGCGCAAATTCTTTCAGTAGCGATGTTATTCGAGTATTTCGACCTCAAAGAAGAGGGAGCCTTGATCCGTGAAGCCGTAGACGCTTCCCTCGACGCGAATGTCCGTACGCCGGAAATCCAAGTGGAAGGTGGAGCGAAATATGGAACGAAAGAAGTGGGTAGTTGGATTGTCAATTATATCATGGAAAAGTAGTATAAATGGGCCGATTTCGCACCAGTAGTGGCGCAGGCTCACACGTATAGTGGCATCGGCTCATGCGAGTAGTGGCGTAGGCCAATACCACTACTCGCGTGAGCCGATGCCACTATACGTATAAAAACAGCCTTAACGAGCCATCTTCATCAACTCGTCGATAGTCGTTTTATCATATCCCATATCCTCAGCTTTCTTGAAGTCTAAGGCGGCCGATGCCTTCTCATATTGGGCGAGTTTTACTTTGCCTCGCAATACATATAAAGCGGCTGTCGGAGTACTTTCCACGAAAACACGATTGATATCGGCCATAGCCCGGGCGTTCTTGCCCATCATGAAATATAGATCGGCACGGCCCTCGTATAAGATCCATTCACGGGGCATCTCGCTGATCAAGTAATTAAAGATGCGTTCGCTCTCATCGTAATTCCCCCGTAGCTTTTCGAGAATCGCGTGTCCCAGACGTCCTTTCACGGATTTCTCGTTTACTTCCAGTATCTTATCGAAATCCTGCTCGGCCAAAAGATAGTTCTTATGTTGCAAATGAAGCATTGCCCTGCAATATAACGCCTCTTGATGATGGGGATTCAAGATTAGCAGGGCGTTGTAATCGTTTGTCGCTTTTTCGATGTCACCTATTTCCGTATATAAACCGGCACGATTTTCCAATATAGCCTCATTATTCGGATGGCGGCTTAGGGCGGCGGTATAGGAGAGAAGGGCATCTTCCAGTTTCCCTTGCCTGCGCTGTATCGTCCCGAGGTTCATGAGCAAGGCGTAGTTATTGGGGTTGCCCGGTTCAAGGCGCATGGCGGCTCGTAGGCTCTCTTCGGCGGAGACTAAGTCGTTCTTGTCCAAGAAGTCAAAACTTTTCTCGACAAACTTCTCGTATGTCTGAGCGTGGCCATAGCCTATTGAAAGGAAAAGGGCGGCGAGTATCGCAAGGATTTTCATGCTGTCGTATTTAACGTGTTATTTGATTGATGCAAAGCTACGTAATTATTTCATGGTTTTACCAGATTAAAAAAACTTTATACCTTTGCTACATTTCATAATATTTTTGGAAGATCAGATTGTTATATAATTAATAGATTAACTAAAATAGAAGAGATATGGTATTATTAGCAGCTGTAGAAGCGAGTTCTAAATTAGAGGAAGCTATCAGATCCTTGGTTGAGCATGGCTCCCAATTGGGTTTTACGATTATTAAAGCCCTTATTGTCTTTTTGGTGGGACGATTGGTTATAAACTTACTAAATAAACTGGTTCGGAAGATATTGAGCAAACGGGATATCGATCCTTCTGTCAAGACTTTTGTGGGTAGTTTGGTGAATGTCAGTTTAACCATTTTATTGATTATTTCAGTCGTAGGGGCGTTAGGCGTTCAAACTACGTCGTTTGCCGCCTTGTTGGCTTCCGCCGGTGTCGCTGTCGGTATGGCATTGAGCGGTAACCTGTCAAACTTTGCCGGTGGATTGATCATCCTTCTTTTCAAGCCTTATAAGGTGGGTGATTATATCGAGGCGCAAGGTGTTGGTGGCACGGTAAAAGAAATACAAATGTTTCATACGGTATTGGGTACTCCGGACAATAAGATTATCTATATACCGAACGGCTCCTTGAGTAGTGGCGTTGTGACTAATTTCAGTAACCAGACGACTCGTCGTGTAGACTGGACTTTTGGCGTGGAATACGGAAGCGATTATGAGAAAGTAAAGCAAGTGATAGAGTCCGTATTAGCGAAGGATTCCCGCATCTTGTCTGAGCCGGCCGCTCCGTTTATCGCCTTGACAGCCTTGGCGGACAGCAGCGTAAACGTGGTGGTACGGGTTTGGGTAAACAGTTCCGACTATTGGGGTGTGTATTTCGATATTAACAAGAATATCTACGCAACCTTCAATGAAGTAGGTATCGATTTCCCGTTTCCGCAACTTACCGTACATCAAGCGAAGGATTGAAGTTCGTGATAATCTATGACTTGTCCTTAAAAGGAATCTCTTTGTTCAAAAATCTTTGAGTTTCGTTAGATGTGCGATTATTTTATAGATGGTTGAACAAAAAGATTTATCTTTGTGAATCGTAAATTAGAGGTTAGGCACAGAGTGTATACGATATTACGGGACTTTATTTTATTACTTTAGTATTTTTATTTGATTATATTTGAGTAGAATGATTTAAGGCTCATCCTTATAGATTAAGGGTGGGCCTCGTTTTTATAGCGATGTGTAGAGATTCCACATTTTCGTGGGGAAATTTTCTACACTCCACGGTTTATTCCACATTTAGGCAACCACATGATTAGTTCTTTACTTTAAGTTAATTATCGGATTTACAACTTATTATTCTCTTTCTGTTTTTCAGGGTGAGTTTTGGCACGGAGATTGCACCTTAGTGTGCGAATTTATGATGTAAGAGAAAAAAGGTTTAGGTATTTAGGTTTTTAAGGTATGAAAAAGATTGTTTATGGGGTTATTGTCGCTTTATGTGGCTTATTGATTGCCCCTAATGTAGAAGCGCAAGCCGGGATGACCGGTAGTGTTAAGGAAATAGTGGTACAGGATGAATTTTATCCGATCGACGTGACTGATATGCCCCAAATATTGTGCGATGCGGTAAATACTTCCTATGAAGGATGTATGGTGAAATCAGTTGAGGTGTCGAATAATAGCACATTTGTGAAGTATAAGGTGGTATTAGTTACCAGAAATGGTAAGATATATAAGGTTTATTTCGATGACAGAGGTCATGTCGTTAAGGAACATGCTTATTTCGAGTAAGCCTGTGAAGATATTTATTGAGTAGATTAGATTTCCAGCCGTTTTGCCTGTGAAGGTGGAGCGGTTTTTCTCCAAAATATATAGTTTCATGATATTACTATATAAATACACTGTTTACATTTTTAGTAGTATAGTCGTCCTGTTCGTGAGAATAGGACGATTTTTGTTATAAGACGCTAAATCGATTGTTAATCTCATACCCCCTCAAAGCCTTTTCTAAACGACCCCTGTTTAGACTGTGATTAATAAATAAAATCTATTTGATTATGGACAAAAAATGTACTGTAGGGGTCCCGGTGCTTTTTTATAGGTAGGCCATTTGTATGGAGGGATTCTACTCCTCCAGTTTATTCTTTAGATAAGCGATCTTCTTTTCCGATTTCTCTTTCAAGGTGTTCATGCTCTTAATATCGCTTAATACGGTGGCAAGGTTGAAGGTGCTGACGATCGCTTTCTTGTCGGCGTCCGCCATATATATAATGTAAGGCTTGCCTCCCGTGTATTCCACTTTGATCCGTTCTTTCTCGTTATCGTAGATGAACTTGACGGCATCGACGCAGTGCTCCCCCTTGTAGGTCACTACCTCCGTGGTGCTTCCCATATCCTTGAAGCGGTAATTCAGTCCGCCGTCGTACGGGATGGAAGCGGTCTCGGCGAATTGGCCGTCTTTCAGGCTCAGCTTGATTCCCGTATGCTCGATGGGGCGTCCGCCGTAATATACGCTGGCCAGATACATCTCGCCCTCCTCGTTCACGCCGCAACGTACGTAACAACGTTGCACGTTGCGCTCGATCGTCTGCTGTCTCCAGATATAATTGCCGATTTCCTCGTAAACGGAATCCTTCTCGAAAGCGAAGCCTTTCTTCAACACCTCTACTTCCTCCAGCTTGATAGGGAGCAAGCTGTCGCAGAAAGCGATATTGCGCTCTGCCTCCTTTACTTCTACTTGGCGCATAAGCGTTAATCCCTGTTTCAGCACCTTTACTTCCTTGGGATAGAGGGTGCGGATACTGTCTATCTCGTTCTTCGCTCCGAAAAACTCGTTATTCTCGTACATGGCCTGGGCCTTATCCAAACGGGCTTGAGCCGCTTTCTCGTCTCCGTTACAGCCTGTTAAAATGGCGGCAATGAGCGTTATACAGATCGCTAACTTTTTCATATCTTTCTCGTTCAATGTATTTGATACCGCAAAAGTACATGAAATTTGATTATCTTTGCGCTCTTTATTGGATTTGGAATACATAAATATGTATATAAACGAGGAAGAGATAGTAAATCATATATCCGCGAAGCCTTTCCATTTGATATCGGAGGCGGCGGAAGAGCTAGGTGTTGAGGTATATGTAATAGGCGGATATGTGCGGGATATTTTCTTGAACCGCCCATCCAAGGATATCGATGTGGTAGCGGTTGGCAGCGGTATAGAGTTGGCCAAACGAGTGGCCAAGAAGATCGGGCGTGGCGCTTATCTTTCTGTCTTCAAGAATTTCGGGACGGCGCAGGTGAAAGCCGGCGATCTGGAGCTGGAATTCGTGGGGGCGAGGAAAGAATCCTACAGCCATGACAGCCGTAAGCCGATCGTGGAAGACGGCACCTTGGAGGATGACCAGAACCGCCGCGATTTCACGATCAACGCCTTGGCCCTTTGCCTGAATAAGGAGCGTTACGGAGAATTGGTCGATCCCTTCGGCGGGTTGGAGGATATGGACGAGCTTACGATCCGTACGCCTCTAGACCCGGATGTCACTTTCAGCGATGATCCGCTCCGGATGATGCGCGCGGTTCGTTTCGCCACTCAATTAGGTTTCTTTATCGATCCCGATACCTTCGACGCCATCATCCGCAACCGGGAGCGTATCTCCATCATCTCCAAGGAGCGTATCGTGGACGAGTTGAACAAGATCGTCCTCTCGCCAAAGCCCTCTATCGGTTTCGACTTGCTGGATAAATGCGGACTGTTGCCCTTGATCTTCCCCGAGCTTTGCGCCTTGAAGGGCGTGGAAACCAAGGAGGGGATCGGGCATAAGGATAATTTCGCCCATACCTTGATGGTGCTGGATCGTTTGAGCAAGACTTCTGATAATCTATGGCTGCGTTGGAGCGCCCTCTTCCACGATATCGCCAAGCCTGCCACGAAGCGTTTCGACCCTCGCTTGGGATGGACGTTCCATAATCATAATTTTATCGGCGAGCGGATGATCCCCGGTATTTTCAGGAAGATGAAACTCCCGATGAACGAGAAGATGAAGTACGTACAGAAGATGGTAAGCCTGCATATGCGTCCGATCGCCTTGTCGGACGATGAGGTGACGGATTCGGCGATCCGCCGTCTGCTGTTCGACGCGGGAGATGATATCGACGATTTGATGAAACTCTGTGAGGCCGATATCACGAGCAAGAACCCGGAGAAGGTTCGCCGTTTCTTGAACAATTTCCGTAAGGTGCGCGAGAAACTGGCCGATATAGAGGAAAAAGACCGTGTCCGTAACTTCCAGCCTCCGGTATCCGGCGAGGAGATTATGGAGACGTTTGGCTTGGCTCCCTCCAAGCCTGTCGGCGTGCTGAAAGAGGCGATCAAGAACGCCATCCTCGACGGCGTGATCCCGAACGAGTATGAGGCGGCCCGTCAATTCCTTATACAACGTGCGGAGAGGATGGGGCTGAAGCCGATTCTGTGATCCGGGTATAGTCACAAGGCACAGTCTTACAGTTGGCACAGTACTCTCTAGGAAGTACCGCGGTACTTCCTAGAGAGTACTGTAGTACTTCGTACAGAGTACTACGGTACTTCGTGCACAGGACGCTGTCTTAGGAATTTAGTCGCTCTACCGTTTTCACGCCGTTTACCGCCTTGATCTTTTTCGTCAGCAAGTTTAATGCGGTCGTATCTCTTACCGATACGGTGAAGTTCCCTTGGAATAATCCGTCCACGGAGTTGATATTCAACGAGCGAAGCGTGACGTTCGACTCCTTGCCGATCACGGAGGTGATGTTGGTGACGATCGCTATATCGTCTCGTCCGATCACCCGCAACGTAACCGTATAGCCGTTGTCTCCCTTGCCGCTCCATTTCGCGCGGATGATCCGGTAACCGAAGCGGCTGAACATCTCTTGGGCGTTAGGGCAATCCATGCGGTGTATCTTGATACCTTGCGTGGAGACGAAACCGAAAACCTCGTCGCCATAAATCGGGTTGCAGCATTTGGCGAGTTTATATTCGATGCCCGTCAGGTTCTTGTCGATCACCAGGACATCCTTGTTCGTCGATCTCTCCTCTGCCGGAGTTGTCGTCACGAATTCCTCAGCGCTACGTACCTCGGTGCGTTCGTTAGTCTCCGTTTCCTTGCGGAAGGCCTCCAGATATTCGTCGATCACTAGGTTGGGATCGAGGCGTTCCTCGGCGATCTCGATGTAGAAGTCCGTGACGGTCTTGAATCCTTTCTTCTTGATATAACGCATCATGGTCGGCTCGTCCATGTCGATCTTTCGGTTCTTGAAGCGGCGCTGCAACATCTCCTTGGCGAATTCCACGGCCTTCACGGTCTCCTCCTTCAAGGCCTGCTTGATCTTCACACGGGCCTTCGAGGTGACGACGAAGTTCAGCCAATCCCGCTTCGGGCTTTGCGCCGGCGACGTAATCACGGATACGCTATCGCCGTTGTTCAACACGTATTTGATCGGTACGTTCTTCCCGTTCACCTTAGCCGATACGCATTTGCTTCCCAGCTTCGTGTGGATGGCGAAGGCGAAATCGAGTACGGTCGCTCCTTTAGCCAGCTTGATAAGCTCGCCGGTAGGGGTGAAGACGTAGATCTCGTCCTTATATAAATCCATCTTGAAATCCTGCATCAAGTCAAGCGGATTATTTTCTTTAGACTCTAAGGCGGCACGTACGGTATTCAAGAACTCGTCTAGCCCGCTTTCCGCTTTCACGCCCTTGTATTTCCAATGCGCCGCCAGGCCCCGCTCGGCGATCTCATCCATCCGCTTCGTACGGATCTGCACCTCCACCCATTTATTTTGCGGCCCCATAACCGTGATATGCAAGCTCTCGTAACCGTTGGTCTTCGGGATGGAGATCCAGTCCTTCATACGCTTCGGGTTGGGCTGGTACATATCGGTGACAATGGAGTAAACTTGCCAGCATTCCGAGCGTTCCTTCTCCAGCGGCGTATCCAATACGATCCGGATAGCGAAAAGATCGTAGATACCCTCGAACTCCACCTGCTGCTTTTTCAGCTTGTTATTAATGGAATGTATGGATTTGGTACGTCCCTTGATATCGAACTTGAATCCCGCCGCTGCCAGCTTCCGCTTGATTGGGGCGATGAACTCGGCGATATAAGCGTCACGGGAGCGTTTCGTCTCATTCAGCTTCCGCTTGATGAAGTCATACTGTTTCCTGTCCGTGTATTTCAAGGAAAGGTCTTCCAGCTCGCTCTTGATCGTATATAAACCCAGTCGGTGAGCGAGTGGAGCGTATAAATAAGAGGCCTCGGTAGCCAGTCGGATACGATCATCCTCTTGTATCTGTTTACCCATGCGCATGAGGCAGAGGCGGTCGGCGATCATAAGCAAGATCACACGTACGTCCTCGGCAAACGAGAAAAGCAAATGATGGAAATTCTCCGAGTTGACGGCGGTGTTCCGGGCATACAGGTCGGAGGTCTTCAAGAGGCGACGGATGATCAAGGTCACGTCCGCCCCGAATTTCTGCTCCACTTCCTCTATCGTGATCGCTTTCTTCAATACGGGGCGGTATAATAGGAGAGCGATGACCGAGGTACGTTTCAAGCCAATCTCCAAAGTAGCGATCAAGGCCGTGTCGATATTTCGCAATAAACCGTTGATACCATTTTTATCCCTGCCGTAGCAATCGAGAGCGACAACCCGTTTCATCAGCTCCTTCATCTTCCTGATATCTTCCCGCTCGAGGAAAGAATAAAGGTTTCGTAACAAGAGCCTGTATTTGGAGAAGAACAGCTTCTTTTCTTCAGACGTAAAGAATCCAATTGTATCCATAGTTATATCATTTTTATTGCCCGATTGAGGACAGGCCGCAAAACATGCTGTAAAAATACTTTTTTCTATGGAATTTCAACACGTATCTTGCGGTTATTTTATACATTTGCGATACACATAGCGCATAAGTGCCCTGTGGCGTTACTGATGAGATTATTCACATTAAATACTATACTATGTTAAACGCGAACGATTTAGAACAGCTGAAAGCCAAAGGAATCAGCGAAAAACAGATTGAAGAGCAACTCGCTTGCTT
The DNA here is from genome assembly GCF_004793765.1 of Parabacteroides distasonis. Taxonomy (GTDB): domain Bacteria; phylum Bacteroidota; class Bacteroidia; order Bacteroidales; family Tannerellaceae; genus Parabacteroides; species Parabacteroides distasonis_A. The sequence continues at coordinate 32,579 of NZ_SRYM01000042.1, forward strand.
CGTAAAAGGTTTCCCTTTCCTTGAGATAGCGGCCTCCGCTTCGGTAGAAAAAGGTATTATGGTAATATCTAAAGAGGAACAGGCCTCTTATATGGATGCTTGGGACGCTTATCTGGCTAAAAACAAGAAAATCGTAAAATTCGTACCTGCCTCCGGTGCCGCTAGCCGTATGTTTAAGAATCTGTACGAGTTCCTTTCGGCGGATTATAAGGAACCGACGAACGCTTTTGAGAAGAAGTTCTTTAGCGAGATCGAGAAATTCGCTTTCTATAAGGCTTTGGACAAGAAGTGCGTGGAGAATACAGGGAAAGATATTCCTGCGTTGGTAGCCTTGGGCGAGTACAAGGAGGTGGTATCCAATTTATTGGATCCGAAAGGCTTGAATTACGGGCAGCTGCCGAAAGGCTTGTTGCTTTTCCATAAATATGCCGATACGGTTCGTACGGCGATGGAAGAACATTTGGCCGAAGGTGCCATGTACGCCAAGAATAACGCCGGAGAGGTGAATATCCATTTCACGGTATCTCCGGAGCATCAGGCTTTATTCGAGCAATTGGTTGCCGATAAATCAGGCGAGTACGAGGAGAAGTTCTCCGTGAAATACGATGTCTCTTTCAGTATCCAGAAACCGAGTACTGATACGGTAGCGGCCGCTATGGATAACACTCCGTTCCGCGATAAGAATGATAAGTTGCTGTTCCGCCCGGGTGGACATGGAGCCTTGATCGAGAATTTGAACGATGTGGATGCCGACGTGGTATTTATCAAGAATATAGATAACGTGGTTCCGGATAGCTTCAAATGCTCTACGGTTATCTATAAGAAGGTGATCGCCGGTGTCTTGGTAACATTGCAGGAGAAAGCCTTCAGATATCTGGAACAGATCGAGACCGGTAAGTATACCCACGCCGAGGTAGAGGAGATGATCCATTTCTTGCAGGACGATTTGTGCATTAAGAATCCGGATACGAAATTACTGGAAGACGCTGAGTTAATCCTGTATATCAAGAGCAAACTGCTTCGCCCGTTGCGTGTATGCGGTATGGTGAAGAATGTCGGCGAGCCGGGCGGCGGTCCGTTCTTGGCGGAGAATCCGGATGGTACGGTTTCCTTGCAGGTGCTTGAAAGCTCCCAGATCGATATGAGCGATCCGGCTAAGAAGGCGATGTTTGAGAAGGGTACTCACTTTAATCCCGTGGATTTGGTTTGCGCCGTTAAGAATTATAAGGGAGAGAAATACAACTTGCCGGATTACGTGGATAAGAACACGGGCTTCATCTCTTATAAGAGCAAGGATGGCCGTGAATTGAAAGCGCTGGAATTGCCGGGCTTGTGGAACGGTGCCATGAGCGACTGGAACACGGTATTCGTAGAAGTCCCTATCGAGACATTCAACCCCGTGAAGACGGTGAACGATCTTTTGAGACCGGAGCATCAATAAATACCCAGTTGTAGAGACGGGGTACACCCCGTCTCTACAACTAGATCCTTAGATTTTCGGTAGCTCCCACGGTGCTCTGTATTCCTTGCACAGCAGCTTATCCGCCTCCGCGTCATGGAAACTCTTTCCATCCCAAGATAATTTTTTCCCGGTCCGATAAGCGATATTCCCCAATTGCGAGAACTTGGCGATATGCGCCCCGATCTCTACGCTGGCATTGCAATTCCGGTTCCGGCTCTTGATACATTCCAAATGATTCTTCGCATGCAAATTCAAGCCACCCTCTCCGTATGACTTCTTCAAGGGAACAGCCTCCATGCGGGCCTGTCCGTTTACTTTTTCCGGAATAACCTCCCAACCGCCACGATCAATCACCAAAGTACCGTTCTCGCCAACGAATCCTAGGCCATGATTTCGCCCGTAGGCCCCATCGTCGATACCGATCGCATGATCCCACATGACGGTGAAATTCTTGAATGTATAGACGGTTTGCAATAAGTCCGGGGTCTCGCAAGCATCATCCGGATAACCGAACTTGCCTCCGGAAGCCATGATAGATTCCGGTGCGGTGACGTTCATACCATATAATGCGTAATCCAATAGATGTACTCCCCAATCTGTCATCAAACCTCCCGCATAATCCCAGAACCAACGGAATGTGAAATGAAAACGGTTCCGATTGAACGGACGTTTCGGGGCCGGCCCCAGCCACATATCATAATCCACTCCGGCGGGAACCGCCTCATCCGGCTTGACGGGGATAGAGGGGCACCAACCTTGATAAGAGAATACACGTACGGTGCGTATCTTACCCAGCTGTCCGCTATGTACGAATTGCATGGCGTCTTGCCAGTGCGGATCGCTACGTTGCCATTGGCCTACTTGCACGACCCGGTTGTATTTCTGTGCCGCCCTTACCATGATGTTGCATTCCTCGATGCTATTTCCCAGCGGTTTCTCACAGTACACATCCTTCCCGGCTTGGCAAGCGGATACCATTTGCAGACAGTGCCAATGGTCGGGAGTACCTACGATTACGAGATCGATATCCTTGTTATCTATCAATTTACGCCAGTCTTTATACAAATGCTTCACTTTTTTCCCGGTGATCTTCTCGGTTTCTGCCGCCCGGTTATTCAATACGTTCTCGTCGATATCCGACAAGGCGATACATTCTACCTCCGGGTTACGGAGGAAAGCCTTTAAGTCCTCGAATCCCATACCGTTACATCCGATAAGCCCAATGCCTATCTTGTCGTTTGCGCCCACACCGGCATTCCCGGCTTTAATGAAAAAAGGACTGATGGAAAATCCGGCACCGAGCAAAGCGGTTTGCCGGAGGAAATCTCTTCGTGTTGTCATATGGTCTATACAGATTTAAGTATACGCGATATTAATGGAATTTTATGACAATCGCAAGGATATTAGGTATCAAAAAGTAGGATCAGGCCGAATAAAACATCCTTCCTCCATACTATAAACTCGTTTGTTGCCTATTCTCTTCTTTATTCGCCACCGCTGAACGATCGTTCGCCGCCATTGAATATATATTCGCTGCCGCCGAATGATCGTTCGCCGCTGCCGAACGAAGAATATAGGTATATCTGTTCGGGAATAATAGGGTTAGCCGGATAATTAGCAGATAAATGTGAAAGGTTTTCGTTCGAGATGTGCTACTTATCGCATAATCGATTATCTTTGTTCACTAGGAATGATGAGAAGGTGTGGTCTTTTTTTCAAGTATGAATTATAAAGATATTGAAGTATGAAGGTACAAAGTTTTGTTTTATGCTTTTTATTGACGCTACTCTCCGTCGCTTGTATCCGGGAGGAGGCGCCCAATGCGGAAGCGGATATCTTGTCGTGTACGGTAGATGGCGATATATTGAAAGCCGAGCCGGAGATCGAAAATGAGTCCGTGACGCTGACCGTGAAAAGTGACGCTGATATTACAAATCTAGCCCCGGCGTTTACTTTGACTCCCGGAGCTGCTATCAGACCGGCTAGTGGTTCCGCTTTTGATTTTACGACACCGAGAACCTATACGGTTACTTCCGAGGATGGCCACTGGACGAAGACCTATACGGTGCGTTGCATCGTTTCTGGCGTAAGCACGGAATATCATTTCGAGCATATAACGATGGAGCCGAAGAATGAGCGTTATCAGATATTCTATGATTTCACGTCGAATGGGGATTCGGTAACGTGGGCGAGTGGTAACGCCGGTTTTGGTTTGACGGGTGTGCCCAAGACACCGTTGGATTATCCCACCATGCAAGACGATAACGGATATGTCGGTAAATGCGCTAAGTTGGTGACCCGCGGCACGGGTAGTTTCGGTAGCGGATTCGGTATGCCTATCGCCGCGGGAAACCTTTTTATCGGTACGTTTGATTTGCTGAACGCTATTCCGGACGCAAGGAAAGGCACGAGGTTGGGACGTCCTTTCGATCATGTGCCGACTTACCTGAGTGGCTATTATAAATATAAAGCGGGAGAATCGTATAAAGTGAATGGCGAGGAGGTAAAAGGTAAGAAAGACCAATGTGATATCTATGCCATCTTCTATGAGACGGATGAGGATGTGAAATATTTGGATGGCTTCAACGGGTTGACAAGTCCGAACCTGATATCCGTTGCCCGGATCAGCGATCAGAAAGAAACGGATGAGTGGACGCGCTTCTATATCCCGTTCGTGGCTAAGCCTGGTAAGGTGATCGATAAGGATAAGCTGGCGAAGGGTGGTTATCAGTTATCCATAGTCTTCTCTTCGAGTTTGAAAGGCGATGTCTTCGAGGGAGCGGAAGGCAGCACGCTTTGGATCGATGAGGTTGAGATAATCCAGTCCGGTGAGAATTAAAAAAACAGAGGGTATGAAAAGATATATAGTATTAATAGGTATACTGTGTCTGTCGGGTGTCGTTACGTTGAAGGCGCAGCAGGAAAGAAACCAAGGAATAATCTGGTCTTCCCTCAGGGGATTGGAATATACGGTAAGAGCCGGGATCAATATTGGCGGAACCGCTCCGGTGCCATTGCCTCGTGAGATTCGTGCGATAGATAGTTACCGTCCTACGCTTTGCGTCTCTATAGAGGGCGATATCAAGAAATGGTTCGGCGAGAGCAAGGAGTGGGGTATGATGATCGGTTTCCGTCTGGAGAATAAAGGTATGGAGACGAAAGCGACGGTTAAGAATTACAGCATGGAGATCATTGGCTCCGGCGGCGAGAAGCTGAAAGGAAATTGGACTGGCGGCGTGCGTACGAAGGTGGAGAACTCTTATTTCTCGATCCCGGTCGTGGCTCTTTACCAATTAAATAACCGGGTGAGTTTCTCGGCGGGACCCTTTGTCTCGTTCGCTACAAACCGGAACTTCTCCGGCTACGTGTACGACGGTTATCTGCGTGAGATCAATCCTACCGGTACGAAGGTGGAGTTTTCCGGCGACAACCGTGCTTCCTATGACTTCTCGGATAACTTAAGAAAGTTCCAGTGGGGAGCTCAGATCGGTACGGAATGGAAAGCGTTTAAGCACCTTATCGTATACGCCGACTTGACATGGGGATTGAACGATATCTTCCAAAAGGATTTCGATACGATCACCTTCGGGATGTATCCGATCTATCTGAATGTAGGCTTCGGATATGCTTTTTAGAATTGATTTTAGTCAAAATAAGGCTATCTTTTAAAAGGTGGCCTTTTTTTATTAAAAGATTATTATGGAAATAAATTATTTTTTATAACTTTGGGGCAATAATTCTCAGACCAAGTTACATTTTATCTTCACTACTGTCCCATTAAAATCTGAAAAAGTTCTTTGAAATTATTGAAATATAGTT
>NZ_SRYM01000043.1 GCF_004793765.1 Parabacteroides distasonis
AATATTATGGGTGCTTTCAGAAATGGAAGTGCCCATTTCTCTTTTATTTGGGTTGGGACTATCCAAGTAAGAAGAATAGGGCTATTTATGGATGCTTATCTCTTACTTGTTTCAGTTTCAGGGGATTTTTGGAAGATTTTACTTTTATATAGCCAGTCACCAAAAATCCCCTGAAAAGGGAAATACAAGCCATAGGCAAGCCTTATTCTCTGATTTTCCTTTGGGCTGTAACCAAGTAAGAGAAATAGGAGTTTATTATCCGCTTCAATAAAAATTGGCAGTCTATCCTTTTACTTGGGTGAAGCCTCCATTTTGTTTCTGGCTAAAGGAACTTACTTTATTAAGAATTTTGGAGTATAGAGTTTATAACCTTTTTTGAATGCTCCTTTCTGCTTGACTGTCCTTCTGGGAGACGTTTCAAAATATTCTTTTATATCTGTCGCTTTAGCCTCTCTTTTAATTCCAAGTTCGGAATATATCTTATTCAAGGTAGATGTTATCTCTTCTTCCGAATAGACAAATCCGATTCTAAACAGTTTGGAAACCGCATCAATCACAGGAAAACTAAGACATTGTTCTTTTACTTGTTTTTTGATAAGAGCTAAGGTTAATTGTTGCTTGTTATAATTTTTCTGGATAATGAAGTCTTTATCAAAGTTTTGGCAAATTTCCACGATAAACTCATCTTGCCTTTGCAATTCTTCCAATAATGCTTTTTGTTCCTCTGTTTCCGCTCCATTATCTAATCCTGCTGAAAAGAATTGATCGACAATCTCCTTTCTCAACAACCGGCTGTTTGATACGGATATTCTGATCCTGTCTTTATCCTGTTCATATTGATTGTTATATTGATCTATGATCTCAAAAAACTCTTCGTCCAAGGAATAAGAAAGAATGAAATTTTCCCAGTTCTGGTATCTGGATTTGGTAGCTTCCGCATCTAATAAATTCTCACTCATGAAATAGTTGAAAGAATTGTCCTCTTCCATATACTTGCTGATCTCTATTCTTTCAATGGCTTCTTTCATTACTTGCCTAACACCTTCTTCCGAAGCTGAGTTATACAGTGTTTTCAACTGGATATAGGCTTTTCGCTGTTCTTGCATAAAGGTACGAAGTTCTTCTGTTGTCTTATATCGGATTTTATTGTCAAGTCCTGCAATATGGGTGAATGATGATATTCCATTTCTGAAACGCCCTGCGATTTGTCGGGATTCCAAAGCGGGTTCTATCAGGGTTTGGGATGCTTTGATAGCATCCGATATTACAACGACGTGAGGCTTATCATCTGTAATAATATCAACGGCAGAGAAATAACGGCTTGTATAGAAGTTGTAGTGATTCAAATTGTTTATGTCTGGTTGAATATGAGATAATCCTTTATGTGTTAATTTGCCGACACTCTTATTCGCACAATAGATATTGGAATCCTCATTGATTCCCAGTGCGTGAATTAAAGAGATTATGATGTCTATCGAGTTTATAAAGAAGCATACCTTTTCTTCTTTACTTGGTAGTGTCTCTAAATATGACTTTACATCTTGCAGAATGTTATTGCTTGAATATAGATTCACTTTTAAGGAATGATCCCATTTTGGCTGTATGGTGATATTTCTGAATCCATATTTCTGGAAGATGGGATAAGTCGTAAAGTTTGTGATTGTAGCCGATATTAGGGAACGTCTTTCAAATTTCCAGAAATCAGCCATTGGCAGAGTGATTGTTTCCCTATAGCTTATATCGCTTGTCAGTTTATGGCATTCATCAAATAAGAGGAAGTAATCCTGATACATATTTACATTAAGAAAGTTGAATGCTTTCTTTACCTTGCCAAATGATTCAGGGGTGGTCATTATCTTTTTATAGGAAATGTGACTATCCTGTAAATAAGAAATGATCTGGTTGGTAGTGATTCCCTCATATACACCTAACAGATTGGAATGCTTTTTCGCTTTTCCTTCTATTACAGGGGTATTAGGTTCTATGATTATGGAATTACGCTTACAGGCTATTTCTAAAGTTGTCGCACCGATTCCTGTTATTTTCTTATAGATAATGGCATTTACAGGAATAGAGCCTGTAAGATAGCCATTTTCCTTGTCTATGTATATGATCTCTTCTTTCATAAATGAAAAAGGACAAAATTTATTCTTATATTAAATACAAAAATAAAAATTGTCCCTCATATAAACAGACTATCAGTCTATGAAATCCTCTTCACAGAATAAATCCTCTTGGAAACCTACTGGATCACCTGCATATAATTCAGGATCATAGTCTATAGGATTTTCCAGACTGTCTAAGAATGCCTGTTCTTTTGCAGCCTCTTTTTCCGCTTCTTGCTCCAACATCATATCAAGATGGGCTGATCTTTCAATCCAGTTTTCAAAATTAGCCATATTGAACCAGTCCACCTTATAAGTACGTGTTTCGGGGTCTAATTCTATTTTATGCACAATGATCTGATTGCCTATTAATTCCTGCAATTTGGAATTACCTTCACTCTCTTTTGAGTTTTCATTGAACAGAGGCCATATTTTTACTTGGTAGACTTTAAACCAGAAATCGAAATCTTCTATTGTTTTTCTTTGCTCTTCCCTATATAATTCACGCCTGTCCTTACCCTCTATTTCTTCATATTTTTCAACAGCTCTTTCTTTACGGTACAAGACGTATGCAATATCAGCCATACGGGTTTGTCCCTTAAACTCGATTGGCTTTCTACGAATATCCAAAATCTGGTATGTTCCCTGTTGTAATTTAACATAACGCTCATCAATAGGAAGTTTTCCCATTTCAAACAGTTCTTTCAAAATGGGTGAATCGCATTGAATGGCATATTCTTTTCGATCGTAATACTCTTTTACTCTTTTTGCGGAATCCACGATATGCAAAGTACGGTGAGTATCTAATACCTTAATGTACTGTTCTTTTGTTAAGTTTATCATGTTACTTGTTTTGTTGTCTATTTATTCTGAATATTATAATATTACATACTACTATAAGTACAATGATTATAATGAAAGGAATAGGGCTGTTTCCTGCTTCAGCCCATTTCATCAATAAGGATAAAAGAAATAAAACAGCCATCACAGACAAACAACCCCATCTTGCTTCTCTATTTTCTTCTTCCAGCTTTTTCTTTTCTTCTTCGGAATAAATTCTTCTTCCCCTCATAGTCTTGCTTATTAGATTAATACTGCAATATTAATAAAAAACTTAATGCAACAGGATAAATAAGATAAAAAGAATCCCGTCCCCATTTCTGGAAACAGGATTCTTTGGTTTAGAGTAGGTTTACTATTAATCGAATAGATCAACTATTTGATCCATCTGTTTAGCGATGCTTTCATCTACTAACTTTGCATAATGAGCGGTCATACGGGTATTTGTGTGTCCTAACATCTTAGAAACAACTTCCAAAGAAATGTTATTTGCCAGAGTAACCGTACTTGCAAAGGTATGACGGCTTGTGTGATAGGTTATCCGTTTATTGATATTACAAAGTATTGCAATGTCTTTCAGATACTTATTTATATCTGCTGGATCTTGGATAGGTAATAATTTGTCACCACCTTTGTATTTCTCTAAGATCATTTTAGCCATTGGTAGTAATGGGATTCTGGAAAGAACGCCTGTTTTGATCCTTCGTTTCTTAATCCAAATTCTTCCATTCTGATCTTTTTCAAAATGTGCTGTGGTGAGAGTTTTCACATCTATGTAACTCAATCCAGTGAAACAGCCAAACAAAAACATATCTCTCGCTTTTTCCAAGCGTGGTAAAGGGGTATCGAAATTGATAATTCTCCTGAGTTCTTCTTCGTCCAAAAAGTCAATTTCAACTGCTTCTCGTTCCACTTTGTATGTGGCAAAGGGATTGAAAGATATGTACGAATTTGCAACAGCCAGATTGATTATCTTTTTTAGTAGCTTCAGATGTTTTGTAGATGAGTTTTGGCACATGCCCTTATCTATCCTCAAAAATGAATGAAACGACTGTATGAAGTTTAAATTGAGTTCACGCAAATACATATCTTCTCTTTTGTATTTCTGTTGCATGAACTCTTTGAGTAATCTTACAGTATATTCAGAAATCCAATAAGTAGCTTTAGAAACTCCATTACCAATTAATTTTTCTTGTTCATGATTATGCTCTGTAAAGACCTCAAACAAATTTTTCTCTTTCAGAGATTCGATCTTTTCTTGATATGCTTCACATAAAAGTTTGGCGGTAATGATAAAACCTCTATCCAACAATTCTGCTTCTTTCTGATACAGTTTGGCTTTTACGGCTTTCAGGTAGTTGTTGAGGCTTTTGGTTTCCTCATCTTTACCTTTTACTTGTTGTTTGGTTTTATCCCATTTATCAATATGAACCTGTTTCCCTGTCGAAAAGGAACATCTTTCACCATTGATAGTGATTATGACTTCAATAGGGGCATTCCCGTTTTTTCGAACTTTACTTTCTCTTATGAAGAAGAGAATAGAAAATGAACTTCTAACCATCTGTTTAATAAATTAAATTAGACATTTTAGAAGCTCTTTAATTTTGATTATATTATTGTAAATCAGATTATTGGTTGATGATTTGTGACCAGTTTCTTGAAAATGCAGAAATGGTCACAAATTGGTCACAAAATACTTTCAAATTCATTATTTTTTAGGAGAGAAATCTCTTATCCTGTTTTCTTTTAAAAATGAAAAATCATGAGTATTTTTATGTATTCTATATACCAATCCCAATGCTTTACAAAGAAGATTTGTTGTTTAAGAAGTTCCTGATTAGGTAAGAAAGAATATGTTCATAAGTTATCCCCATAAACAAAAAACTCCTGCAACCATCAAGATTACAGGAGTCTATATAAACAATTATTTTATTGTTTAGTTGATTACTTCTTCATAGCTTCCTCAATAGCAACCGCTACGGCAACCGTAGCACCTACCATCGGGTTGTTACCCATACCCAGGAATCCCATCATTTCTACGTGAGCAGGAACAGATGAAGAACCAGCGAACTGAGCGTCACCGTGCATACGGCCCATCGTGTCGGTCATACCATAAGAAGCAGGACCAGCGGCCATGTTGTCCGGGTGCAAAGTACGGCCCGTACCACCACCAGAAGCAACAGAGAAATACGGGTGACCGTTCTCCATACATTCTTTCTTATAAGTACCGGCTACCGGGTGTTGGAAACGAGTCGGGTTCGTAGAGTTACCCGTGATAGATACATCAACACCTTCCTTACGCATGATAGCCACACCCTCACGAACATCATCAGCGCCGTAGCACTTAACTTTCGCACGAAGACCGTTAGAGTAAGCTTTCTCCTCGATAACGTTCACCTCACCTGTCATGTAATCGAACTGAGTCTGTACATACGTGAAACCGTTGATACGAGAGATGATCTTAGCGGCATCCTTACCTAAGCCGTTCAAGATAACACGCAACGGCTCTTTACGAACCTTGTTTGCCATCTCTGCGATCTTGATAGCACCCTCAGCAGCGGCGAAAGACTCGTGGCCAGCCAAGAAAGCGAAACACTTCGTCTCCTCACGAAGCAAACGAGCAGCCAAGTTACCGTGGCCGATACCCACCTTACGGTCGTCAGCAACAGAACCAGCGATACAGAATGCCTGTAAACCGATACCGATAGCCTCGGCAGCCTCGGCAGCGTTCGTACAACCTTTCTTGATAGCGATAGCGGCACCTACTACGTAAGCCCAGCAAGCGTTCTCGAAACAAATCGGTTGAGTTTCCTTACACATTGTATAAGGGTCGATACCCTTAGCATCGCAGATAGCCTTTGCGTCTTCGATACCATTGATACCATATTCGTTTAATACCGCGTTGATATGATCAATACGACGGTCATAACTTTCAAATAAAGCCATATTATTTTTTTACTTTTTAAAATTCTTATTTACTAGGAATAAAGATATCAGAAAGTTGAAAACCAATACACCGCCGCAACAAGCCACATAAAACGCCAACCACGGTTTCTCCGGCTTCATCACGAAATACGTGATAAGCGTAGCCACGGCCGTGATAATGCTCAGCCCGATGAGGACACGTGTAAATGTTTTCTTATTCATTACGAGGATCGATATATTTTACAGCTTCTTTGAAACGACCGTAAGAGCCTTTCGCCTTTTCCAGTGCCTCGTTAGCGTCCATACCCTTCTTTACCATATCCATGAATTTACCCAAGTGGATGAATTCATAACCGATTACTTCGTCATCAGCGTCCAAAGCCATGCGTGTGCAATATCCCTCGGCCATCTCCAAATAGCGGGGACCTTTGGCCAATGTGCCGAACATCGTACCCACTTGGCTGCGCAAACCTTTACCAAGGTCTTCCAAGCCGGCGCCTACAGGCAGACCTCCCTCAGAGAAAGCGGACTGTGTACGACCGTAAACGATCTGCAAGAACAACTCGCGCATAGCGGTGTTGATAGCGTCACAAACAAGGTCTGTGTTCAATGCCTCCAAAAGGGTTTTACCCGGAAGGATCTCAGAAGCCATAGCCGCTGAGTGAGTCATACCGGAACAACCGATTGTCTCTACAAGAGCCTCTTGGATGATTCCCTCTTTAACGTTTAATGTCAGCTTACATCCACCTTGTTTCGGCGCACACCAACCGATACCGTGAGTCAAACCAGAGATATCAGTGATCTGAGTTGCTCTAACCCACTTTCCTTCTTCAGGAATCGGAGCGCACTGGTGGTTAGCTCCCTTCTTTACAACACACATGTGTTGAACTTCATGTGAATAAATCATAATCGCTAATTTATTATATTAAAGTGTAATAAAACTTTATGCTAATTTTATAGTAATATCGCTTTCTCTAAAGATCGCACAAAGATAAATTTTTTAATCCAGCCATGCAAGAGGCGGGAAAGGTTTAAGGCTCGATGATACTTAAAATAAGCGTCCGGAGCCTCAAAAGTGGAGAATAGCTCTTTTAGGCTTTCAAGTTTCCCGGTTACCGATAACTTATGGGCTTGCAGGTTTGCCGCTATATTCTCCGGCTGCATGAGGCTTGTGTAGATGACTTGTTTGTCTCCTTCCAAAGTTACGGTAGGGGCCGGATGGAGCCTGCCGATACGGTTCGATAAGGCGCCGTTCTTTAAGATCAAGGTGGCCTGTTCGTTTGTGTCGGTTAAGATAATATTTGTTATTAAGTCTTTATCGGCCGCTTTTTCCCCGTTTATTTGGATAGCGAGCAAATCGAATAGCATTTCGGGACTTAGGTTTTGAGACATACGTGCCCGGTTTGAGCTGGCCTTGCCTTTACCGGCGATGCCTTCGGTCAGTTCCATAGCTCCGGTCAGGTAGAAATTGCGCCACGGACCGCTTTCCGCTTGGTAGCCTCCTTGATTGTATGCCTCTCGCGCCTTTTTCATTACCTCGTCCTCTCCTCCGATAGCCTCTACGTATTTTTTACCTTCTTCTACCGGCGGGAGTGGGTTCAGATGGGCGGGGATGCCGTCGAACCAGCCGAAATACATTTGATATTGGGCTTTTACATTATGGCTAACGGTTCCATAATATCCCCGGTTGGCGAACTCGTTGGCGATAGAGCTTGGTAATTTAATCATCTCCGCTATTTCTCGAGGTGTATATCCTTGGTTGGCGAGGTGAAGTGTCTGGTCGTGTAAGTAGCGATATAGATCCCGCTGCTTTTCCCAATAAGCGACAATGCTCTTATTGCCCCAAGTCGGCCAATGGTGGGTAGAGAAGGATACCTCTACTTGATCGCCGCACTCCGTGATCGCCCGGTCGATATATTTGCTCTATAATTGGCCATTCCGGACCTTCGCCCCTCGTAAGGTCAGCAGGTTGTGCAGGGTACGGTTGATTTCCTCGGCTACGCAAAAAACTTTCATTCCAGGGAAGTACATCATGATTTCTCATTTTTAGGTAGACTGCGGCCGTACATATAGGTCGCTCTTCGCCCCATGGCTACACCCGCCATCAGGTTCTCGCTGACGGCATCTTCAAAGAAACCCTTGGGGCCAATGATCTCGATCGCTTCGGACTTATTGGGGGCGTTCTCCAATATAGCGTCTATTCCCGCGAAATGGTCCACATGAGGATGCGTATAGATAACCGCCTTGACCGGAAGGTCTTCTACATATTTCTTCAGCCTCTTTCGTAAACATTGAAGGTCCCATGTTTTGCGCATATACGAACAAGTGACTGGTAGATATAAATAAAAGTAAGAACTGTTTTCTAATCTTCATGTCTTTGTGGTTTAAGCGGTTCGCCGTTCAGTAAGATATCGTAGGTAATCGGGCCTATTTTTTTCATCATAAGTCCTACGCCACAGTATTTTTCTTGTGAAAGGCGAATCGCTTTCTCTATTTTGGCGGCGTCCCCGATGTTTCCGTCGATATGATATGTAGCGTGGAATGCGGTATATACCATCGGGATCGTATCCGAAGTCTCTGCGGTTACGTCGATAGAGATTTTGTCGAAACGTACTCTCATTTTAAGGAAAAGGGAGATTACGTCCATTGCGCTGCATCCGGCCAAAGCGACCAGCATTAAAGCCTTGGGACGGGGGCCTTCATTATTACCCCCGTTCTCGGCTGTTGTGTCGATCGTAACCTTATGGCCGTCCAGCAAGGTCTCGAAAGTAGAGTCCTTCGTCCAGTTTAACGTGATTTGGGCGGACATATCGTGTTATTGTTATTATTATTTCAATATTTCTTGAAGTTTAGCGTCGATCTCCTCGCCATGTAGGTTCTTGGCGATGATCGTTCCGTCCTTATCCACCAATACGGTGTGAGGGATGCTGTTTACCCCGTATAGTTGAGCACCGGAGTTTTTCCAGCCTTGCAAGTCGGAGAGTTGCGTCCATGTGATATTCAGGTCCTTTACGCCTTTCGCCCATGCGTCAGCCTTGCTATCCAAGGAGATGCCAACGATCTCGAAACCTTTGTTCTTGTATTTCTTGTAAGCGGCTACCAAATTCGGCATATCCCGGCGGCAAGGAGGACACCAGCTTGCCCAAAAATCGATCAACACGATGTTCTTGCCATTGCCTACGAACTCGGATAGCTTGTGCGTCTTACCGTTCGGGTCGGCCATCTCGAAGTCCACGAACTTCTTGCCTACGGCTACGGTTTTCAGTACATCTAGGTGAGCCATGAGCTTATCGATGTTCGGAACGGCCTTGAAAGCGGAGTCTGCCTTGGCGATAATCTCGTTTTGGGCAGCCTCGTCCAAGCTATAGCGGAAATCGTATAATAACTTGGCGGCGGATTGCTTGGTCGTATTATTCAATATGTAAGTCTTGACGGCCTCGGTTACCTTTTGGTCGATCTCGTCATATTTTTTCTCGGCGGCGCTTACGACTTCCTTGTCCTCAGATTTCATGTCGGCGGAAAGTTTCTCCAGACCCGCACGCAAAGTCTTCATTTGTGCTTGCAGGGCTTTTAATCCGTCATTCTCCGGTGTTCCAGAAACGGCGGAAGCTGCCTCATCAAGAATAGCCTGTAATTTACCATTTTCCAATACGAATATGCTTGTGAAAGGGGCGTTCTCGCCGGAAGCGGCACGTTTGGGTTCCACGACATCCTCGGCGAAGGCGAGTTTGCGTAGGGCAGGGGCATCCTGTGTTCCTTTGAACGTGAACGTGCCGTTCTGCACCAATGCGCTATCCATTGGGGCGGCGTCTTGTACGCCATACTCATACAGGTAAACGTATTTTCCGTTTAGATCGGAGTTCGCCACGTTACCGGAAATCTCATAACCCGGTTTTTCACTGCAAGCAACCAAGAGTAAAGCCGCTGCGGCAAGAGTAAGATACTTTTTCATTTTGTATTTGTGTTATGTAAGTAATGTATTAATACGTATAGGATATTAACGCGGCAAATATACGAAGTCTTTTGGGAAAAAACGTTGCCCGATGACATTTACATAAGGCTTTGCTCCGAAAAAAGAAATATTCTCGCTTATCTTATCTGTAGAAGAGTGAATTTTTAAGTATAGTGTTGTTCCTCAATTTATTGCAGTTTTGCTGTTTTTTATGCTTAGGAAACTTTAGTTTCTTCTAGGGAAAACAAAAGTTTTCCTATGAATAAACAAAAGTTTCTCCCGCATAAAACTCTTGTTTCTATCGGAAGAAACAGATGTTTCTTTTAGAAGGTCGGCTATGTTGAGAAGGCGCAATTTTTAATGAACATATCCCCCTGTCTTTTTATTAATACGGATTTTTTTCCTTATATTCGCGTCACTTTTGAACACGTATCAAATAATTTCTAAATAAATCAATTAAGAAATGACAAAGAGTGCATTACAAATCGCAAGAGCAGCTTACCAACCGAAGGTACCCGCTGCGTTGAAAGGTGCAGTGAAAGCCGTTGACGGCGAGTATACTCAATCAGTAGCCGATCAGGAAGAAATCAAGAACTTGTTCCCGAACACTTACGGAATGCCGATCGTTACATTCGAGAAGAGTAACGAGGAGAAGGCTATGCCTGTCATGAACGTTGGTGTGATCCTTTCCGGTGGTCAGGCTCCCGGTGGTCACAACGTGATCGCTGGTTTGTTCGACGGTATCAAGGCTCACAACGCAGATTCTCGTCTGTATGGTTTCATCTTGGGCCCGGGCGGTTTGATCGATCATAAATATATGGAATTGACGGCTGATATTATCGACGAGTACCGTAACACGGGCGGCTTCGATATGATCGGTTCCGGTCGTACGAA
Source organism: Parabacteroides distasonis (assembly GCF_004793765.1). GTDB lineage: Bacteria > Bacteroidota > Bacteroidia > Bacteroidales > Tannerellaceae > Parabacteroides > Parabacteroides distasonis_A. Next base: position 10,717 of record NZ_SRYM01000043.1, read on the forward strand.
ATTAGAGACGAAAGAGCAATTCGATAAAGGTCTTCAGATCTTGAAAGAACTTGATATCAAGGCTTTGGTTATTATCGGCGGTGACGATTCCAACACGAACGCTTGCGTATTGGCCGAGTATTACAAGGCTATCGGTGCCGGCGTACAGGTAATCGGTTGCCCGAAGACGATCGATGGCGACTTGAAGAACGCCCAGATCGAGACCTCTTTCGGTTTCGACACGGCTTGTAAGGTTTACTCCGAGGTAATCGGTAACATCCAACGTGACTGTAACTCCGCCCAGAAATACTGGCACTTCATCAAATTGATGGGTCGCTCCGCTTCTCATATCGCTTTGGAGTGCGCTTTGCAGACTCAACCGAACGTTTGTATCATCTCCGAGGAGGTTGAGGAGAAGAATATGTCTTTGGACGATATCGTTACTTACGTGGCTGATATCGTGGCTAAGCGTGCCGCCGAGGGTAACAACTTCGGTACGGTATTGATTCCTGAGGGCTTGATCGAGTTCGTTCCGGCTATGAAACGCTTGATCGCCGAATTGAACGACTTCTTGGCTAAGCACGACGCTGAGTTCAAGATGATCAAGAAGAGCGAGCAACGGGCTTATATCATCAGCAAGTTGACGAAGGAGAACTCCGATCTGTACGCTTCTCTTCCGGAGGGTGTAGCTCGTCAGTTGTCTTTGGATCGTGACCCGCACGGAAACGTACAGGTTTCTTTGATCGAGACCGAGAAGTTATTGTCTGAGATGGTTGGCAAGAAATTGGCCGAGTGGAAGGCCGAGGGTAAGTACGTAGGCAAGTTCGCTGCACAGCATCACTTCTTCGGTTACGAGGGTCGTTGTGCCGCTCCGTCTAACTACGATGCGGACTACTGCTACTCTTTGGGTTACACGGCATCTTGCTTGATCGCCGCTGGTAAGACGGGTTATATGTCTTCCGTACGTAACACGACCGCTCCCGCTGATCAATGGATTGCCGGTGGTATCCCTGTTACTATGATGATGAACATGGAAAAACGTCATGGCGAGATGAAGCCGGTTATCCAGAAGGCTTTGGTTAAGCTTGACGGCGCTCCTTTCAAGGCATTCGCCGCTAACCGTGACGAGTGGGCTTTGACTACTAGCTACGTATACCCGGGTCCGATCCAGTACTTCGGCCCGACGGAGGTTTGCGACCAGCCGACTAAGACTTTGCAGTTGGAGCAAGCTTAATACAGACTTATACATTATATAATATATAAGCAAGGGAGGATGTCATTTATTTGGCATCCTCTTTTTAATTACATACAGTACTTCAATAGGTGCCCGGCGCATCCCACTATGAGGAGGGTATAGCCGGAGATACCCAGCCAGTCCGTCGTCCCAGTTAGACAAGAAGTTCCTGAATTTGCAAAGAAGCTTGACCAAACACAAAGAACATCTCTTTAATTTCTTGGAGAATCCCCATGTGCCTTTGGGCAATAACGCTTCTGAATGTGCTATCCGCCCCTTGAAGGCCAAATAAAAAGTAAGCGGGACGTTCAGGAGCGAGGATGGGGCAGAGGCTTTTTGCACCCTTTATTCCTTGATAGACACCGCCAGGAAAAACGGACAAGGTCTCTTTCTGGCACTTAGGGGCGGTTCCGGAGTCCGATAAGGATTGGACGATCCTTGTTATACCCTCCCATATGCTTTCCAACGACTGTTTTGCTGGTCAGTTTATATGTTCTTCGACATAATAGTACTTTTTGTTCTGATTCTATTTGGAATCCTCACTTTTTAACTGTCCTTTACCCACCCGGGGCAACCGCATCAAAATAGGAGTAAAAGTATGTTTTATGATATGATAATCAAAATAGTTTAAAAAAGTCTTGTGTACTCAGGGAATAATGTGGATCTTTGAGTTGTTAGAACTTTAACTATGAGAAAAGAACCTTGACAGTTAAAATTTACGGGAAGATTTTGCATACCAAAGTCTCTTGACCATGATTAGTGAGATCTTATAAGAGACCTCTTCGGATAAGGGGCCTCTTTTTTCATGTGTGAGCGGCTCCTTGTCCCCGATGGCTAAAACCTCAAGGATTCGGCAGTCATGCGTCTCGATACGTCCGTAGCCGGCGTCCATCCGGGTAGCCGTGTCAAAGGGATTGTTGTAGCGGAATGCGTCTGTTATCTGCTCATTGGGTGAACCTTGATTTTCTTTGACGGAAAGAAAACAATGAGCCTTTTTGTCAAGGATACGCCGCACGATGTCAACTTGGGTTCCGATCGCATCTGTCGACATTACCGCACCTTCAATATCAAGTTTATCAATGAGTTGTGGTATGGCAACAATCTCATTCTCTTTGTCTTTCAGCCGAAGTTATCCGATCATTATATGGTTCTCGCTGACGTATGCATTCATCAGACGTTCGAACGTGTCTGGTGACGGAGATCTGTCCGTATTGTTCAACAAACCACAATCACGGGCACGGATATGGGAGAGCTCGCTCATATCGACATAATCTTCACCTCCGCAAATATAAGTCAGCAGGTCGGAAAGCGCATAGGAACATCGGCCTGTCACTCCGTGGTCGGGTACTGTCATAAAGATTTCGTTAAACATAATTCCTACATTTTTTCGAGTCTATTCTTTCACAAAGATAAATAGAGTCAGTAAAAACAGACAATTTGGCACTAAAACCAGGTATTTAAAGATCCCTTTCCTCAAAAAATTATGGCGTAGTGATAACTCCTGAAACTAATTTTTCAATTCGAGGGGATATGAGGATTACGTTCATTGCCTTTGGGAACGGGTATAGTTACCGTAATTTTGATGCGGTGGACTTGGGATCATAGGTATCAGATATCTACCGATTGCCAAGTTTTGCGCATGGAGATTGCTTGGTTCAATTCACTTGTGAAAGAAGCTGATAGATATGCTATTCCTCGGAAGTTGAGCTTTAGCGTTATCATAATGAAGGGTAGGGGAGGTTGTGCGGCGTTGTGGTTAGGACTGTGCGATCATACGATTTAGGAGTGTGGTTCGTCTTTGCCTCGTGAAGATATGTAACTGGTTTATGCATAATGTAATACGTGATGTAAAGTGCTTATATCTTGTTTCTTGCATTTGCTCCCCATGAAAAAACTAAAATTTACCCCTCTTGAAATTTGTATAATAAAATAAAACCCCCTATCTTTGCATCCAAATTACGAGAGTAACGCACAGGATGATTCGCTAGCTCAGCAGGTAGAGCACAACACTTTTAATGTTGGGGTCCTGGGTTCGAGCCCCAGGCGGATCACTTAGGAGAAATGAAAATACTCCGACAAACTAAGACAAAGCTCTTTAAACCAGTGGTTTAAGGAGCTTTTTTCTTACCCGCCTACGACAGAAAAAAGACCTCAAAAAGCCACCCTGTGAAGATTAATCGTTACTAATTCGTTACGGTTTTCCGTTACGATAAAAACCGTAACGAATTTATAGGTAAGTCGCTCATTTGTCGAATATTGGCAGTCGAAAGTCATAGCCGTTACGGAATGAACAAATTAACTTTGCAACAAGAAAGGAGTTACGGTATGAAATCGACATTCAAAACACTCTTCTATTTAAAGAAGAACGAACCGAAGAAAAACGGTCATGTAGTAATTATGGTGCGCATCACGGTGGACGGTGATCAGGTACAATTCAGCAGCAAGCTGGACATACACCCCGACAATTGGGACACGAAAGCGGGAAGAGCCGTCATCAACAAACAGAGTGCGGACAAGAAAGAAAACCTCAGGGTATCCTCACTTAACAAGACACTGGACGAGATACGTTCGGCCATCACCATGCACTACACACGCATGATGAACGTGGACGGTTACGCACTGCCGGAAAAAATCAGGAACGCATTCCTGGGATTGGAGGAAAAGGAGAAAACGCTCATCAGCTACTTCACCCAGCACAATGAACAGTATGCAAAGAAGGTCGGCAAGACTGCCACGCAAAAGACCTATTCCCGCTACGAACTGACCAAGCAGCGGATGATAGAGTTCTTGCAGAAGGAATACAAGTTGTCGGACATTCCTGTGAAGGAAATCACCGTTACCCACATCGAGAACTTCTACCTTTATTTGCGTCAGGAATGTGAGGTAAGCAACAACACCGCCATGAAATTTGTACAACGTTTCCATACGATACTGTTGTTCGCCCAGAAAAGCGGATTGAGCTTTATCGATCCATTCGGGAATTTCAAGTTCAATTTTGACAAGACCGACAGAGGGTATCTCACGCAGGAGGAAATCGACACGATCTATTACAAGGAGTTCAAGTCAAAACGGTTGGAACACGTGCGTGATGCTTTCATCTTCAGCTGTTATACCGGTTTGCCTTACTGTGACATCTATACGCTTTCAAATGAGGACATAAAGATCGGTGTGGACGGCAAGAAGTGGATTATGAAAGACAGGGGTAAAACCGGAGTGGAATCATTCATTCCCCTACTGCAAATACCGTTGGATATTCTCGCCAAATATGAGGGCAAGTTGAAAAACGGAAAACTGCTTCCGGTAATCAGTAACCAGAAGATGAATGAATATTTGGCGGAGATAGCCGCTATTTGCCAGATCAACAAGCGGATCACCTACCATCTTGCCCGGCATTCGTTTGCGACGGAAATCTGCCTTACCAAAGGCGTTCCCATTGAGAGCGTGTCCAAGATGCTCGGACACACCAACATTCAGACCACACAGATTTATGCCCGTGTGGTGGACAGAAAGTTGAGCCATGACATGAATATGCTGGATCGAAAACTTAAAAGTATGCAAAAAGGTACGACGCAAAACGCTGTATGAATAAACAAATCATTATATTGTCACACCATTTAAAAACAACGCCTTATGGAAAATAGAGGATACATCACCATCACCGGTTTGGAAAACAAGGATGAACAACCCATCGTCAGTGTAAAGATAGAGAACGGCAACGTATGGATGACCAAGCACGAACTTGCCCGTCTGTTCGGAGTGTTCGTGCAGACAATAGACGCCAATGTGCGCTCCATCTTCAAATCCCGCCTGCTTTATGACGGCGACGTAACCATAACCGAGAAGCAGGACAAAAGCATCGTTACCTATTATAATCTGGAAGCGATCATATTTCTCAGTTTCCGCATCAACACCTATTGCACGAAACTGTTCCGTGAATGGGTACTCAACTCCCTGTGCGAGTACAAACGTCTGCAAGAGAAAAAGCCCGAAGTTCTTGTCGTTTTCAATCCCGGCAGCAACCGGACAACCATTTCTTATAACTGATATGCATAGAAGCCTGTAAATAGCGAGCCTTGCCCGAAAATCCGACGGGCAAGGCTTTTTTTTCTCCTGAAAATCCTATCTTTACACCAAATAACAGTGTCATGATAGAAAACCTCACCATATCCATATCCTTCAGCGAAGTAGAGGAAGCCCATGTCGGAAACTATTTCCACCTTTCCGAAATGTCCGGCGAGTTTCTGATTATCCAGAAACCCGACAATACCTTCTACTTCCTTTGTTCCAATGATTGTGACATCGTGGGCATCTGCCAATCCTTTGATTGGTATATTGTATCAAAAGACGCTTTTAATGACCGCCTGATAATCGGCATTGGTTTGTCGGATAAAGAAAGCATCAACGGAGAACTCTATCGTGTACAGGATGAAACCACGCTCATCCTTTGGCGTGACATACTCCGCTTTACTTTCGAGAGCGATTTCGTGCGCCAGTTCTTCCCGTACAATACTCACTTCAAAGGCAAGATGCGTATCGACGGAGCACTGTGTTTCTATATTCACGATTATTACCCGACCAGATGCAAGGACATATCGGTATTCGACAGAAAGACGAGTAATCTGGTATTTAGATTTAAGGAAGGCCGACAAGCAGCCCTTGTCGCCAAGATCTTCTCTCTTTGTATCGCCCGGATGCCGTTCTTCAAAGAGAAAGCCGCCAACGCCGTGCTGATTCCCATACCGGCGGCAACCCGTGAACGGAACATCACCCGTTTTGCCCGTTTTTGCAGCCTTCTCTCACATCGGCTTAAAGTTGTGGACGGTTTTCGTGCCACATGGATAAAAGAAGACCGTGAGCAGATGAAAGGAACTCACGGACAAGACAAATTATCCAACTTGATCTTTCATCCCGATTATTTTAAAGGCCGGGACGTATTTTTAATAGATGACATTATCTCTTCCGGCGAGAATTTCACGCAAATGAAACGCAAACTGATACAACTCGGCGCAAAATCCGTTACCGGTTTGTTTTTAGGTAAAACAGTAAAATCTGAAAATCAAAAGTAATATGGCAATCAAGAAATCCCAGATCGAAAAATGGATAGTCGCCCAAAAGAAACACCGGCTATCGGATACCCATGTACAAATGGCACGTGAACTTGGACTCAACCCCGACAAACTCGGCAAGATAGACAACCACCGGCAAGAGTCGTGGAAAGCCCCCTTACCGGAATTTATAGAAGAGATCTTCTATAAACGTTTCAAAAAGGAACGTCCTGATATAGCCAAGCCCCTGAAACAAATACTTAAAGAACAGGAAATAAAGGATAAAGAAAAAAAGAAGGAAAAAGAAAAACGGCGTAAAGAGCATGAACAGGAACAGATGAATAACGGAACGGATGAAGTTCTTCCATTCTAATCCTCAACCCCGATAGCGGAATAAAAGCCGCATCATTATCGGTAGAAAGAACGTTCCCATTTCTCCGAAACCGGAGCGATCTTTCATCCATACAAAATCGTAGAAAAGTGTTGTACAAGCAAGCGTGATGAATCCCACATTGCCCGGTACAACACCTTTCTTTTTTCCGTTTTTGAAATAGGAAGGCTTTTATTATTATCTGTATATTTTTACTCTCTGATTTCCTCAAAGGCAATATCTATCGCATCATAGTAATTGCCGTCATTAACGCTCAACGCAGCAACAAGGCTGTTCAATGTCCGAACTGCGTCCAAACGCTTTTCCGTATCATTTTCATCCGGATTACTCAAGACATCTATCGCACAGGTCAAATGCCCTTTCATCTCTTGCAATGTAGATAAACTCTGAATGGGAAACAGATAGAAAAGCCCATCTTCTGAAGACCGGACTATTCCTTTCAGGGGAGTCGATTGTAAATCCATAACAATAAGGTTATTATATTAAATTGACGTAACGCTGCCAGTCACAAGTCCAAAGCATCGCCAAACGCTCAATACAGAGTGAACCGACAGGTTACGTCAAAGTATAACCTATCCGGTTCATTTACCTCTGTATTTTTGAAATTGGCGATTTCTGGACTACGGTAAACGAACACATTACACGATGCTATTCGCATCGCTAACACAAAGGTAGAAATTTTTTCGTATTAATCACCGCTTTATGCATAAAGGATTTATAACACAACGATTCTAAGCAAAGTTTAAGGCTAACTTCCTTCGGGGTATTTCTCTCACTGTTTTCAGTAGCCATCACTCCACATTTAAAACAAAGGAACGAATTAAACTAACTTATTCAAGTGCAAAGGTACTTCGGGTTCTTAACGGAAAAACAAGGTCAAGCCGTTCCGGTTTTGAAAAAAATCTTCCCTGCGCCATAAATGGCACGAGGTATTTTTTCCAAAAACCTTGTTTTTCCTGAACCCTACCTTTTGACGCACATGAAATAAGTCAGCTCAACTCGTCAATGCATAAAAAAAATGTCGTGATTATGAAAACAGCAAGAGAAATACATAACGGAAATAAGAACAGACTCAATCTGCCTCTGCATAAATTGTTTGGCTGGTCGGTTCGGCTCATTCTTTCAGGCTTCTGTTGGAGTTTGTACGGTGGCAGTCTTTTGGCGTGGTTTATCGGTCTGTGGCTCGTAAAAGAACTGATAACGGACGTGATCCGCTTCGCATGGGGTTGTCTGGTTTCCATTCTTTCCTTTGCTGTCGTAGTCGGGATTATCATTTGGTTATTAATACTTTAATACACACAGTTATGACAATGGATATTACAAAATCAGTAGCGTTCACCGGACACCGTTCAGAACGTATCCTCCAAGTCCGTATGCTGTATCTTTATCTGGATATAGTTTCGCAAGTGAAAAGGTTGTATAGTCTGGGCTATCGTTACTTTCTAAGCGGAATGGCGGAAGGCTTTGATTTGCTTGCAGCCCAAGCGGTAGCCGACCTCAAAATGGAATACACGGATATTCGGCTCATTGCCGTTGTGCCGTTCCGCCGGCAGTCAGACAGATACCGCCCGGAGAACAAGTCCTTATACGACCGGATAATGAAAACTGCCGATGAAACGGTCATTCTCAGGGAAGATTACTGCAAAGAGTGCTTCCATCACAGGAACGACTACCTGATTGACAACTCCGAAATCGTCCTGGCCTATTGGGACAAGCAGCCCTATGGCGGTACTTATTATACCGTAGGAAAAGCACGGATGATGAACAGAAACATTATAAACCTTTATAAATAAAGCCTTATGAAACGATATAGCAGGACTGTCGCACAACAGTGCAGATATTACGAGGTAAACAACATTTTCGAGTATATGGTGGAAACCTACCTGAACGGCAACATCACCACTTTTGGAGAACTTTACCGGGAATTGTGTAAAGAGGCGAGAAAAGATTTTATCGACTTTCTTCTCAGTGAGGTAGAACCGATATACTGGAGAGAGATTTTAAAGATGACTGTCTAATGAATAAATCAGGAAAATATGAATGTAACATTTGAAACCGTAATTTGTGCATGGGATGAGAAAATCCCTGCACTCCTTATCCGACTGGTAAATACCCTTCTCTTTTGCCGGACGGAAGAGGAACTCCGCCAATCCATTGACAAACTTCGGGAAACGACCGAACTGGACGATTTTTTCACCTACGGCTATGGCTCACACCATTTCTGGTGCAACCAGCGCATTTCCAAAGGAAGCGTGCAGTTCATCCAAAGCCGGTTATTCATTGCGACATTTTAATCCTCTAATACATAAATGACATGAAGCCAATATTTCAAATGACACGAGAAGAGAAATTGCAGGAGATTGTAGAATACAGTCCTTGCAGGGTGGAACGCAGCACAGTCCTCCGTTACTTGTTGGCACTACGCCGCAATGACACGGAACAAATCGCCTATTTCGAAAGTTTCGGCAAGAGTGTACGACATATCATACTCAATGTACGCACGTATGAAAGAGGGCTGATTTTCGGCTATGTCGGCAAGCGGTTCAACGAACACGGTTGGATTAATGGTATGTTACCGATAGTTGAAGAAATCAAATTGGATACTTCCAACACGATCCATATCGGGCAATCCGTTGACGGGACGTATGCGGTATCCATCGACTGGTGTACCGGCACAGCCGGAGGCGGCAGCCACCCGTACGTTTGGGATGAGCCTGTCAGAGATTATAAGGAAGCTGTCCGGCAAGGCATCCGCCTGTTGGAACGACAATACAACAAAGCGGAATGTTGGTCTGTTTCCGACAGAAGCAATTACAACCCGAAGGTTATCCGCAGTCTGAAAGAAAAACTGTTGGAACTCAAGCGGAAATACACACAGCCCCGACAGTTAAGCCTGTTTTAATATTCACAAACTATAAAATCATAAGTTATGGCAACAAAAATGAACGAGAACGGAGTTTCAACCTGCAAGGCGGGTGAGAAATATGAAAAATTCCAAATGACCGTAAGACGGAAAAGCCGCACGTTTTACCATTATGATTACAGGGACACGGCAGACAACGAACTTTTCTCCTGTGTGAAGCCCACATTGGAAGAGTGCAGACAGAAACGTGATGAATGGTTGATTCAAAAACAAAGAAAGTATATGACAGAACAATAAATATCTGAAAAACAAGATATAATAATATGTAATAAGATTGAGAGAGAGTTATTAACCATTTGCACCAAAGAACTCTCCTTGCCGGTTGTCTGCAAGGAGAGTTCACATGTCATAGTTTTATTCCTTTTCTTTTGATTTGTCTGACCGGTGAAAAGTTGAACTCTTTCAACCTTTTGTCAAAGGAAACCGTCACATCTTTCATTACCCCCTTCGGAGTCCAAATTTCCTTAACAGGCAAAGCCTTCCCGTCATACAGTTTTTTTATCTGCCCGATAGAGAACTTTGTGCCCGTGCATTGTTCCATTTTGTGATTGAGAGAATATACGTTACAGCTGTTTTTGACAATATCGGGAATCAGTTCCGGTTGCTTTTTCAATAGTTCCGGATACCACTTTTCCGCTTGAAGGCAGATTTCCGCACTTCTTTTATCGGGTGGGATGTTCAGAAAACTTTCCGGTACATTTTTGTCCATTCCCGCAAGATATGCTTTTTCAGTCTTTAAATCATACCTTATGCTTTTCAACTGCAATGCCGAATTATAGGTATCGGCGGCAGCCTGACAGACCATTTTTTCCGTCTGCAGGTGTACCGGCACAGACGAAATTGCATAGCCGTCCCTGCTTACAGCATATTCCGCCATCCGGTCATCTATAATGTTCCACCGGACAGAACGCATCAAATCCGAACATCTCCATTTCCCTTCAAGCAATTTCATAATCTCCAGACAAATGTCGGGATAAGGAACATAGGGCAACAGCACAGCCGGATCGTGCTTTACTTTAGATAATGCGGTACGGCAGATTTCCGGTGTTCTCATGCCTTCAGGCACATATTCCAGAGTCTTTCCGTTCCGTCTGACCATCTCCTCATATACCTCCAAAGGTATGTCGTCTTTCGGCAGTGCCTCCCGGAGATACCGGTCATCTTCCAGAATCAACGGCAAAAAGCACTTCAGTACCCCACAAGGCATATCATGTATGGAATCGGGTTTGTTTGTCAGAGCCATACCGACAATCTCGTAGGAGAACATTTCTTCCGGTACATGACGCACATTGGCACTGTCGGCATTGACAGCGTGCCAGCATACATTCTCAGTTTTACGTTCCGGAGGAAGATCCCGAAAATATCCGGGATTTTCCTGTACTGATTTTATATCCGCATCTTCCTGTTTCCTATCCATGCTCGTTCATTAAAGGTTTTATCAATTTCCTCATGTCATCAGCCATCCGGCTCTCTTCATATTTGGAACGGTTCAGATTCTCAAACACAATCTGTCTTGGGAGGACTTTCCAACAAAAGTAACTTGATCCGAAATAGGCAGCGTTCTTTTCCGTAAACTGGATACGTTTGTCGAACAACAACATCTGCATCTCCTTTTCTCGGAACAAGTGAACCGGTGCACTGCTGTTCAGCCAAAGATTGGAAAGCAGTAACGCAAACGGCTTGCCGAGTGCAAGGCAGCGTTCCACAACCTTCTGTTTGATACTGAACGGAGGATTGGAAACAATCAGATCCCACTCTTCCGGCTCGTAAACGAAGAAGTCCTCACCGGTAAGGATATGGGAGTGAACCACTCTGATATCGGCGGCTTTCAGCGCAAGCACGTACTCACTATGCTCTGTATCAAACGGACACCAGACTATTTTATTTCCGGGTATATATTTGATTATAGGAGCTACCGCATAAGCCGGAGTATACTGCTCGTCGCTGCTTTTTTTCGGGGTATATCCGGCATAAATCATTCGGTATCCTCCTTTTCATCTTCCTCTTCATTATTAAAGGCAAAAGACTTTTGTACAACCTGACCGAAGGAATCAAGAATGTAAATATCTATTTTCTGCTGGTCTGTGTCAAGTGATTTGTAATAGAGTTTGAACGTTTCTTCTGGTAACGGATACAGGTCGTTTGGCAATAGCACCGTACCGTCCTCCATGCGAAGTTCCCCTTTGCCTGTCGGTTGGAAGTACCTGATGAAGTATTTGGTGTCCTGATACTCGCCGCTTCTTACAAGCTGACAACGGATTTCCGCTTCCTCGCCCTTTACGATTGTCGTCTGCACCGGCAAGGTCGCCAGATCAAACTCATACACCTGCTGAACATCCAATTTGTCAGAACAGGCGGTTACACATATCACACCGACAAGCATGAATGTAACAACAAACAATGTTTCTATCATCTTTTTCATACACATTAAAAATTTAATCGTTTAAAACAGTACTATTTCTGATGCGTTCCGCTACGGCACGTACCACAGGTACGCTCACGGCATTGCCGAGCATCGCATACCGGTTGGCTCGTGAGATTTCTCTCACTTCCCCGTTGATAATTCCGTATCTGGTAAAATCATCGGGAAAGCCTTGCAAGCGTTCGCACTCCACTTCCGTCAGCATACGGATTCGGGATTTCTGTTCTTCGTTCGGCTGTCCGTCAAAAGTTTCCCCCGGTTGCAGGTTTATCAGATAATTGCCGAAATTGGGCTGTTTGTAATAGTTACGTGTTATCGTTCCGCAGGTATGGGAATGAACCGTGTCTTTCCTGCACGGATGATTCACTCCACCCGGCGCAGGGAAAGGAAATACATCTCCGGTACACCGGTCTGCAACACGTCCGACAAGGTAGATTCTCTCTCTGTTCTGGGGTAGAAACCATGCCGTATTAAACAGTTGCCATTCAAGTCGATAACCGCCAATGTCGGCAAACGCTTTGATAATGCTCCAAAAATCTGATCGATGCTTTGCGAAGAAGACTCCCTTAACATTCTCCCAGATAAAAACGTCAGGTCTGAATCTCCCGACGGCTTCGACAGCATACCTGACAAGGGAACTTGCCTCTCCACGCAGCCCGCTGCCGTCGCCGACTGAACTAAAATTCTGGCAAGGGCTTCCGAAAGTGATGATGTCGGGATGTCCGATTTCCACTGTTCCGATTTCTGTAACCGATCCGATATGTTCCGCATAAGGAAAATTGTATTTGAAGTTGGCGATTGCATTTTTTTCTATCTCCGAGAAATATACTTTCTCAAACGAGTATCCGGCAGCCTGCAATCCTTTACTAAAGCCGCCAATACCCGAAAATAATTCCAAAAGAACCATGCCCTAATCAATTATGAATTTGACGCCCACCCCGAACTGGAAATGAAAGTGTCCGCTGTCATTTCCCCAGAGGCAACGCTCACGGGCATGGAACAGCAATACCACCTGATTGGCAAGGTAGGTTTCTATCTCCAGCGATACCGCACCGCCATAGACAAACGCATCCCCGGCACACAGGCGTGAGCCGTCGAACAACGTACTTGTACCCCAATTCACGGTTTCATATCCTGCCAGCACCGAACCGCCGGCATAGCAGAGAAACACCTTGTTGGCATCCGAAAGGAAATTATAATAATAGCCGCCTTCCGCAGTGAATTGGGAAACCGGGACACGTATGTCCTTGTATGGATAATACTTCTGGAGATACTCGCCCCCGAATACCCACTTATGGCAGCCGTTCACATATCTGTCCGTTCCCAGTCCGAAATGGTAACCCAATTCGTTACGTTTGTCCGCAGTGTGAAAACCGTCCGTCATACCGGCGGTAATACGCAGCCCTTTTGTACCGGGCAGGCAACGTTGGGCATGTGCCTTGTCCGTCAGGACAAAGCACAAAAACATACATATAATAACAGATACCCTTTTCATACTATTTCACCTTCAGCTCGTTAATGACTTTGGCACGGATCAGCTCGGCGTTGGTCAGAATAAACCGCTGATGCCTTCCCCCGTTCTGCTCGTTCATCTCGACAACCAGCTGCTTGTCATCCGGAAGGGTGAATTTGGGCAGGGTAAATACCGTCCGTTCCTTGCTTTTTCCATCAACCGCCGTTACATAGTTGAAGGCACGAAGCGGCACGATAACCTGTTCCTGAATGGCGGTACGTTTTGCAATCTTTTTGTCCACCACCTTAAAAGTAACGAAATCAACGGAGAACGGCACGTTGGAAGCGTTTTTCAGTTCCGTATGGAAATAAAGCAGACCGTTGTGCGTATAAATCCCCTTCAGGATATACTGGATGCCGAAGCGCTTGCAGCCGATATGCTTCACCAGACGTTTGTTGTTGTCATAGACGGACTTCATGATCAGCCGTACCAGCAGCGGGGACTCGCTGCCGAGTTCCGTAAGGTAGATTTCCTGAGAGTTGTTCGGCCGGTTCACCGCCTCGCCATCATGGATGAAGTCTTTCATCTCGATATTCAGCTTGGTCGGCTCGTCCGCATACTTCACATTGAATGTATAATAGCTGCCGTCATCCGTGATCACCGCCAGATTCGTTTCACGGGAGAAGTCCCTCAACGCCGCTTTCACCCGAAGTACGTTCTCCGAACCGTCCGCTTTACCGGCAAGAATGTCCGCCGATCCCAGATCCACATACTTGATAGCAGCTGGGAAGATAAGGTGTACCGTTTTATTGAATGTCACCTCCAAAGCGTATGGAGGAACCATCCGGTCGAATGCCACCGGGCGTGTCAGCCCGTCAAACAAATCACCGGTGGACGGACTGCGCCTTGCGTCCTCCTTATCCGGCAGCGGCATGGTTTCCGTTTCTCCGGAATCTGTCGTTTCTTCCGTGTCATTTCCCGTCTTTTCCACTTTCACGGTCTTTTGTGCATACGCACCGGTCATACCAATGGCAAAAGCCATCATTAAAATTACTTTTTTCATGCTTGTTGTTTTTTCTTGATTGATAAATTAATTTTAACCGTTTATTGTCTTGACACGAGCAGTAGCTCGTAATCCGCCTTCAAAGTCGCCTTGGCAGTCCTGAACCTTGTGGAAAGGTATTGCGATGCGCCCTGTATCACCCCTTTGCCCAAGTCCGCAGCCAACTGTGCGCCGGCATTGGTGGAGATGTTGATGCTGCTTCCCATTGCCGAGCCCATGTTGGCCGCCATCTCCTTGACGGCGGTAAGCTCCTGCGATCCCCTGACCTCAATGCCCTTCATGCCCCTCGTGTCATAAGCGTCCAGTTCCACCGGCAGGATTGTTCCCTGAAAGGCAATCGAAGAAACGGTGATTTCCATGCGCTCACCGCTGATTTTCGCCGTGCCGGTCAGTATCGTGTTGGCGGGTATGTACAACTCCCCGGCCTGCACCGGCTCCAGCAGGCGCAGACCCACTTCCTGACCGTCGCTTCCCGAAACTGTTACCGTCCTGTACACGCAGGCACGGATACCGTTCCTTTCCGTACGGCTCCGGACTGTCCCCACCGTGTGGAAACCCATGTTTCTGGGTTTGCCGTACTGTCTGGCAAACTCTTCATCGGACAGGGGTGCGGCCAGCAGGCTGACCACCCGTTCCGTTACCTGCGTAACCGGGCAGACCGGCGTTTTACCCGTAGAGGAGGACACGGCGACCTGTTTGGTTTCACCGCCGCCCGGCATGTACCTTGCCGCCATCTCGTAGGACTTCTCCATCAGCCGCAGTTGCTCCTCGCTGTTTTCTCTGGCCTTGCGCTCTTCCTCCGCCTGACGCTCCAGCTCCTGAATGCGCCATTCCAGTTCCAGTGTTTTCTGATCGTCTTCCGCAGGCCGTGTTTCATAAAAACTGCCCAACTGCCGGTTGATGTCCTGATAGGCATTGGCCGAGGAACGGATAGACGGACTGCCGTTGTCCGTGTCCTCTTCCGTCAGGAATACTTCGTCCGCTGTTGGCTCTTCCTGTTCCAGTGATACCGCCAGATCCTGAAGCGTGTTCATTTTCTCCTTTTGTTTCTTTTCAAAGGCACTTTGTTCGTAGGCGGTCTTTTTATCCGACAGCAGCCCCTTGTCCTCCGGCATCGGAACATCCACGTTGAATCCCTCCCTTAATGGCTCGTCGCTGTCTGAAGGAGCGAATATCAGCCACATCGCTCCCAGAAACACGAGAAAGAACAACGGATACACGAGCATCTTCTTCCGCTTGAGCATCTCTTCCGGAGTCAGAGGTCTGGCCTCTTTCTTCCCCTGTTTCGGCGTTTGCCCTTTCTCTTCCGCCTTTTCAGGCGTTGCAGCGTTCGCCGGTTGCCGTTCCTGATTTTTTAGGTTCTCCATAATCCACCTGGTTTTTAATGTTTATACTATCCTTGTTTATCCCCCTGTACAGCTCCATCCGCCTGATATGCTCCATTTGCAACTGCTCCCCCTCATGCCTGCCGATGCGGTATATCGAAGATACCGTCATGTATATCGACAGACAGCCGAAGCCGGTGAGCATGACCACCACGCAGACGAGCCGTACATCGGGCGACATCCGTCCGCACAGATAGCGGAGTCCGTCGTCTATCCTGTCAGGCACGTACCTGATCCATTTTTTCAATCGGTTCATTTCCTGTCTTTTTTTAAGTTATCGTTCAATGGTTCTCAAATCCCGGTTCTCCACGATATTGAACTGCTCCATCGTGAAGCCGTGCGGGTTATTGTCCGACCTGACCGAGTTCAACAGCCGGCAACGGGTTACAAGGCTCCGTTCCGTGATGTTGCTTGACCTGACCAGCGACTGCCGTGCGTAGGTCGTTACCACATACGGGTAGCTGTTGAAGTCGCACGCCACGCTGTCCACCCGGATGCTCTGGTTGATATTGGCCGAGATTATACGGTTGTAATACCCCTTTTCCTCCCAGTCCTTGTAGTAGCGGAACGCACTCTCGTCGCACAGGAACAACGCCCTGCGGATATTCGACTCGATAGCCGCCTTGTCGGGCGACAAGGTGAAAAACAGCTCGTGAAAACGCCGGATATGTTCTTTCGCCTCCACCGGCCTGTTCTGCGAAAGGTCTTGGGAAAGAGCAAGTATCAGGGACTTCCCATTGTCCAGCACATAGATTTTCTCCCTCTGCCGTTCGGCGAACCGGTAGGAACTCCAGAGAGCATAGCCGGTAACCAGAGCACAGAGCGAAACGAACACGATACCCATCGTGCGGATTTGCCGGAAGCTCGTTTCTATATTCTTCAAACTCTTAAATTCCATATGTTTATAAGATTTTATATTGGGTTATCTGCCTCTTAACTTGCCGGCTACATGACCGACGGCTGCACCGGAAACAGCGGCAGCCGCACGTCCGCCCTTCAATGACCACGAGTTGACCTGCTTGCCGTAGTTGCCGGCTCCCGATGCCTGAATCACCCATGTGGATACTGTCGGAATGGTGAAATACCCCACAATGGCTATCAGCATGAAGATGATGTAAGCGGAATTGTTCACGTCGGGCACATAGGCGGGATCGCTCAGTGCGGCGATGTCCTTTTCGATCATCAGTACCTGAATCCTTGCCAGCACGGAACTGAACAGGTCGGATATGGGCAGCCACAGATAGATGCTGATATACTGGCAAATCCATTGGATCATCGTATTGTGGAAGCCGTCGTACACCGATATGGCGAACGACAGGGGCCCCAGAATGCTCAATACGATCAGGAAGAAGGTTCTCAGCGTGTCCAGTACCAGCGAAACCGACTGGAACAGCAGTTCCAGAAAGCTGCGGAGAAAATTGTTCACGCCCTGCCTGGCCTGGTATTTGAAGCGTTCCGCCGCCATGCCCGCCATCGCTTTCAAGTCCGAAGGCGACCATCCCAGATCCTCGATCTGGCGTTCATATTCCTCGTTGTCGACCAGATACGCCGTTTCCGGATTCCTTGTCATCGCCTCGTATTCCAGCTTCTGCCGCTTCTCGGAATACTCCCGTATGTTCAGCGTCTGGCCTTCCATTATATCGTGGCAGCCGGTAACCACAGGATTCATGATGCCGTTGAGAGTTCCCAGAACGAATGTGGGGAAGAACATGATGCACGCACCCAGACAAAAAGGTCTGAAGAGCGGGTAAATGTCAATCGGCTCGGCTCTCGAAAGAGCCTGCCACACCCGTGAGGCCACATAGAACAGTGCACCCAGTGCGGCCACTCCGGTAGCCACACCCGTGATGTCCGAACAGAGCGGCATCATCTCGTCATAAAGGTTGCGCAACACTTCGTGAAGGTTGCTGAAAGTTTCCTCGCCCGTCATGTCACCAGTATTTTTGATTGTCCGTTCCGTACAAGTCCAGCACCCTTCGGGTATCGTTCTTCTTTTTTGCACGCAGGTAAGAGATGCCGATGTTCCGGTTCGTGTAATACCTGACCAGATTGCGTTGGTTTCTTACGTCACGGTACACACGGTCGATCACATCCATGCGCTCCTTATCCGTCATGGAAAGGCTGGTGGAGGTTACGACCGTCTTCATCTCGTTCAGCATACCGCTGCTCTCTTCCAGCATCTTCGCATATCCGGAAGCGATTGCCGAAAGCTCGTCCGGCGTATAGTTCTCGTCCGTCAGCATTTTCTGGAAAGAGTTTACATAGATGTCCGATATTTCACCGACCAGAAGAACGGTCTGCTGTACCTTGCGGGCATCCTTAACCAGATTGTTGACCGCTTTCAATGCGTCGTAATAACGCTTCCCCTGTTCGTAGATCTTGACTGTTTCCTGAAAATTCTTCACCATATTTTCTGCCGTCGTCGTGGTCTGCACCACATTGCGGGTTGTATTCACGATGCTTTGTGCAAAGTTCGAGGGATCGAACGTCACCCATTGTGCCTTTACTGCCATAATCGGGCAAAGAAGCCCGGCCAGGCAGACAGCCATAATTCGTTTCATGTCTTTTAAAATTTTAATGTTGAATAAATCGGATAGTTGTTCCTGTCATTTACGGGAGAACCGGAGTTCTCCATTTTCCCTATGAGTCATCCGCACGTACATAGATCCCTTCGGTAGCCAGCACCAGCCGGTCTTCCTCCCGGTCATAAGCGAGCTGCACCCTCCCCAGCAGGTCTGCCCAGATGATGCCGCCGCTTTGGTGGATCGTGCCTACCACCACCGCATCAAGGTGGTAGGTCAGGGCAATCTTGTATGCGCCACCGTCACGGAATACGGTAACGGGCGGCGACTTGCGGTTGCTTTTCCACTCCCCGCATATCCAGTAGAGCGGAAACAAGGTTTCATACTCCATAGGCATTTACGGTATTTCATTGCTTTGATTCCGTTTCTTTTCCGCAAGCCTTCGGATAGCCAGTTCGATATTGCCGTCCAGCTGTTTCGCCAGTTGTTCCACTTCCACCTTCTCGCTCTCTTCGGTCGTGTAGCACAGATATTCTTCGGGCGATACCTCCGTGGCGTACACCGTTGACTGTACGCCCCCCAATCCGAACCAGACCTCCTTGTATTTGCGTTTCGGGTCATTGGACATGTTCACCGACAGGATCTGCGCCTTTTCTTTGTCCGTCAGTCCCAGCAGGGACTGTATCTGCGAGAACTTGTTAAGGTACTTCCTCTGGTCAAGCAGAATCTTGCAGTCGCTGTTGTTCACTATGGACTCCTTTACGATAGGCGAGGAAATGATGTCATCGACTTCCTGCGTCACCACAACAGCCTCTCCGTAAAATTTGCGGACAGTCTTGAAAAGATAGCGGATGTAGTCCGCCATCCCTTCCTTGGCGATAGCCTTGCCGGGTAGGTCAGGGGCATTACTGCCCCTTTCCCCCCTCAGAACCGTACGTGAAAGTTTCCAATCATACGGCTCAAGCGGTGTTAAATTTCTATTTAATAGAAACCAGCTCATAGTTACATCTTATTAGTTTGAATGACTTTTCTTCTACAACTGTCATGCAACAGGAAATTTACTTTCTTGCCGTTGACTGTTTGTTGGGAAGTTCCCCAAGGATGTTCCTTGTCTATGGGTTTACCACATACGGGACATAAATGGTTCTGTCTTTCCCACATGTACAGCAACGATTTCCTACCGTTGAGCGACTGTAGCATCTTGTAAGTCTTGCGCTTTTCAAAATACTCTGTCCATTCGGGGTCAAAGGGATTTGCTTCACCTTTTACCTTGACATATCGGGTAATCTTTGTGTCATACAGCCTCTTTAGTGCAATCCTGTCATCAGTCTTGCCTTTCTTGAAGTTTGCCACGAAGCACCAGTTACGGTTTTTTACCCGTGTAAAGTATCGTTCGGCAATCCAATATTTGCCTTTCTTGGGGTGTCGTCTCTTAGCCCATTGCCATAACTTTTCAAATATCAGGTAGTCTGCTTTTCTGAATGTGTCAGAAGCCACACAATTCTTATAGTAGTTTACCCAGCCTGTTATCACAGGATTCAAGAACCTTATGAGTGATTCCTGTTTGCTTCCTTTATTGGAATCAATGATTCCCCGGATTTTCTGCATGAATTTCTTCAGGCTCTTTTTGGACGGTTTGATTAGAAGCACTCCTTTGTATTTTCGGATATTGTACCCAAGAAAATCAAAACCATCATCAATGTGTGTAATCTTTGTTTTCTCTTCCGACAGGGTCAGCCCCCTTTCTTTAAGAAAATCCACCACTAACGGTTTGATTTCTTCCAAAGCTTCCTTGCTTCTGCCTGTGATGATAAAATCATCCGCATAGCGTACAAGATGTACTTTGGGATAGTAGGTCGTTTTCCTGTTTATACATTTCTTGTGATACTTCTCTGCAAGCATAGTTTGCAGTCCGTCCAGTGTCATGTTCGCAAGAGTTGGTGAAATGATACCGCCCTGTGGAGTGCCCTCTTCCGTGGGGAATAGCTCCTTGTTGAAGACGAAACCGCATTTGAGCCATTTCCGCAGCATCACTTTATCCATAGGGATATTGTTCAGCAACCAGTCGTGGCTGATGTGGTCGAAACAGCCTTTGATGTCACCCTCCATAATCCACTCAGGGGAAGCTTTCTTTGCAAGGACGCAAAAGCACTGTTCCCTTGCATCTCCAGTACTTCTTTCTTTGCGGAAACCGTAAGAATTACTGTCAGCGGTTGTTTCAGATACAGGTTCCAACGCAAGCAGATATAATGCCTGCATAGCCCTGTCTTTCATTGTTGGGATTCCCAATGGACGTAGTTTCCCGTTACTCTTTTTGATATTGACCCTTTTTAATGGCTGGGGTTTGTAACCTCTTCTTTTCAGTTCACCGATAGCCTTGAATTTGGCATTGGAAGTTGACCATTTCACCTTGTCAACGCCTGCGGTGTCACTGCCACTGTTTGATGTAACTCGCTTTACGGCTAAAGCCTTAGCGTAAAACGAATGCGTCAGCACCCACTGCAAGGATTTCACCCTGCCGTGTTTGCCCGCCTTTTGAGCTTTTACAATACGTGCTTGTAGCTTATTAACCGCTATCTTGCACTTGTTCCAGTCTATGCTTTCCCAAGTGTTCCATTTCCGGTCAGTAGATGCACACGATGTTTTAATTTCGTTCATTTGCTTTTCTTCTTTAATAAGTTCTATAAGTTTCTTGTAAAACATCCACCATGCGGAAGTCTGCCCACTTTCGTGTGAGGTGATGTTTCAACCTCTATCCGTCCCATTACAGGACGGCATTCGCTTTCTCCGCATTCCTCTGCCCGCACTCCATTCGGCTTCACTTACGGTCTGCTTACCTGTTGTTACACAGGAGAAGTACGGGTTTACCATGTTTCTTGTATATGACAAACGAATGGGTTAGAATCCGTCTATCCGCCGGCAGTCGTTATGTCCGTGTAACCTTAGCATGGAGAAGGTTATCCGACTGCGTCCCTTTTGGGTTAGAGCCCAGTATCATTAGCGGCTCATTCGAAGTTACGACGTTTATCAACGGTTCACATTACGTTATTCATACCATTCAGCCTAGCTCCCCTGCCATTCGATACTAACGGCAGTTGTAATCCCCTCACGGTTCAAACTTCTCCTTTCGGAAGGGCTTCATTGTTGGTTCTGTTACCGCACGGGTTCATTGCTTAATACCGCACGTTCCCATAGGCTACTGTTGACGGAACAACAGGTTCAATCATTCTAATTCCAACTCGTGGAATGAAAGTTGAACAATCATATACAAGACTTACATGTCACAACCACGCTTCCTCTATGATGATCATCTTGCGCACTCCCTTCAAACGGCGCATCTTGTTGATAAACAACTCCATGATAATGATAGTCGTCACCGGGAAAAGAATGGGGTGATCTTTGATTTGATCGATTTCGAATACGATAAACCGCTTGCCGAGCAAGTCAAGCTGCTTGTCGGAGTTAAGCAGAAAATCATATTCTCCGCCACGGTAATAAGGCTCCAATACATTCAGGAAACCCGCAAGGTCGAAATCCTTTTCCCGTACCTGCTTCTCTTCCAGAATCTTTCGGTAGTCCGTTTTTACGAACTCGTAAAAGGTGTTGAACGAGGGAATGATACTTTCATTCTCCTTGATACGCCTGATATACAGAGCCACCGCATTGGATAATGCTACTTCTTCCGAACGTGTCGCCGGTTCATTGTCCTTTTTCCAGAGTGTGAGGATCAATGTCTTGATACTCTCACGTTTCTCTATATCGAAAACTTTATCATCCGTGAAAAAAGGATTGAACGCTATCGGGTTTTCGTCCGTATAAGTAAAGTAGATACCATCCTTGCCCCCGGTCTTTTGATGTATCAGCGAGCAAAGCCCTTGGTAACTGTTTCCCGTGTCGATCAATACCACGTGTGTGCCCTGTTCATAATATTGCCTTGCCAAATGATTCATAAAGAATGATTTGCCGCTTCCCGAACCGCCTAATACGAATTTGTTTCGGTTGGTGGTGATTAATCCGTACCAACATTTATTTATTTAATACTGAATATCAGTTAATTATGGTATAAAACACATCAATATTAATATTTTTAAAGCATACAATTTGCATACAAATAGAGTGATTATAAGAAAACAGAAAAGGATATTTGTTGTTAAGGGGTAAATGTGGTAGGAGATGTTTTTATATCTGTTTTCTCTCGTTTTTCAGTGAAAAATAGACATGATACTGGCAAAAAGAGAAAGAAACTCTGTTTTTCTTTTTTCGCCAGCATATATAATTTGCTGTCTAAATAAGTTTAGTTCGTTTTGGATATACAGACAAAGAAACGTACTAAACCTTTGAACTTAAAAATATAACAAACATGTTATGTTACATACTTTTTTGAATATTTAAACAATGTAGTTAAGTACTATCAAGCATATTTCAGGCATTTTTTATACATTTGCACCAATGACAAGTAAATGATGACTGAATTTAATTCATATATGAGCAATATAGACATAGATTTTTTTAAAGAATTGTGTCTAAAACATGGAGAGTTACGACATTATAAAAAGAATGAGTTTATTCTCCATGAAGATGATGTATGTTCTTTCTTCGGGTTTATCTTGTCAGGTGTAGTCAAATACAGTTGTACCAACCGGACAGAAAACAAGCCGTATAATGTCGGTTTTTCCTTTCCAAATGAATTTATAGGCGATTACCCCACTTGCTTATATGGCATGAAATCAGAATTGAATATACAGGCAATAATCCCGTGCGAGATTTACATCTGTTCTTCTGCATTCTTACAGCAAAAATTCGAGGAGAACAAAGAAAGCCAACGGATAGCCCGTATCGCAGCCGAACAGATGTTTTTCCAATCATATTCACGTTATTTGGATTTATTCAGATTCACACCGGAAGAGCGTTACCTCCAACTTTTAAAAAAATGCCCTGCAATCCTTCAAATGGTATCACTAAAAGAAATAGCATCCTACCTTAAAATTACACCCGTACACATGAGCCGAATCAGACGCAAGCAAAGTCTTGACAACAAAAAATAAACATAGGTTTAGAAATTTACATTCATAACAATATTCCAAGAGTATCTTAATCTGCCAAAGGATTCTTCTTTTTATCTTTGTCTTATCTTTGGTTGGTTCAACGAAGAAACAAAATAAAGATTGAATGAGTTAAACAAAAAATAAAAAAGAGAATATGAAAACAAAAGAAATTCTTGGAATACTTATGCTATTCCTCTGTACATTCTGTTTTATAAACTGCGATGATGATAATGAACAGACAAATGAATTAACCCCCGAAGCACTTTATCAGACTTCATGGCGTGGAACAGGGCATTGTGAGGCTTGGACAGTACAAAATATGGGGGTCGGTATGCAATTTGTAGATACTCAGAAAGGGAAAGTAAATTGGGAAGGTTACGATGAAATTGATATTACTTATACAATAGAAGGGAAATATATCACATTTAATAGCAATGCTTTATATTTGGGTGGAGCCCCTTGGATTATCAAAAGCTATACCCAAAAACATATAACCATTATACAGAATGAAATTAGTCCAGATAAAGAGAAAGTAGCTACGATTGAATTAGAGAAAATAGATTAAACTGAATCATGGAACATTAAGTTGCATAAATGTATGCTATAACAGAACAAAGAGAACCGTGAGATTCGCAAATTGAACAAAGAAAGGATGAAAGAACATATAAATACCTTGTAAACAAAGGGGAAAATGCAGATTCATCTAATATTCCTTTATGTGCTATTATCGAGCTGGTCTATGGACTGAAATACAAGGAAAAGAGATTCACCTTGTTCTCTTACATAGGATTGGTTATTGGGATAGGATGACAATTTATATGCTACTGCTAATAAGGTCAATGTAAATCAAAGTAATATGAAACTGAAGTATATATTGAATGCTATACTATTTGTTTTGGCATTATCTTTTTTGTCTATGTGTATATTTAAGACTACAGAGTTAAGTTTAAAATGTATGCAATTTGCTGTATCTATCTCTTGTAT
Organism: Parabacteroides distasonis; assembly: GCF_004793765.1. Classification (GTDB taxonomy): domain Bacteria; phylum Bacteroidota; class Bacteroidia; order Bacteroidales; family Tannerellaceae; genus Parabacteroides; species Parabacteroides distasonis_A. Next base: position 35,163 of record NZ_SRYM01000043.1, read on the forward strand.
AGGAGCAATGTTTTCTACAAAAAGCAATAGATACATATTTGCATCTATTGCTTTAATCATTATAGGAATATCTTTTTTACTTTAGATGTCCATAATAACGATAATGATTTGATTGTTGCTAATGTCTTTATAATAGTATCTGTCAAGCATATTTACTTTAGCAAACGCCTCCCCCTCAGGTGCAGTTCCTATTCACTATTAAATCATTGCCTAATCATCATCCAAACAATCCAGCGGATTGGGGATTTTTGCTTTTCAAATTAGACTATCCGCAAATATAGGAAAAGTGCAGTACACCACGAAGATGCACTGCACTTTTCTCCACATATTGTGCGGGCTTTAACATTTACAGTTTGTATCCTTTGTTTTCCCGGTTTATGGCTTACCCAGTCGGTTGGCTTCCTTTTTCAACCGCTCGGCTTGTTCATTGAGCAGCCTTGCACGTTCCAACGCTTCCGCCTGCTTCCTGCTGCGGAATTCAAAATCCGTCACCGAATCAGTCAGGTTTTGGATGAAAGCGTTATCCCGTTCCCTACTAAAATTCGTTTCCAGCAAATCAAGGCAGCCCCCGTCCGCTTCCCCTTTCATCAGAATGTAGCGGTATTTCATATCGTTGTCCTGCAACTGCTGCATTCGTCCAGCCAAACGGACATTCAGGAACAAAGAAACGAAACAGACAACCAGCCCTGCCAAAAAAACAAAAAGTTTCGGATGTAACAAACCGCTTATCCTCCGGGACAACGATGCAGGTTCGGTTTCCGCTTTTTCAGTTGTGCGCTCCTTACGGTAAGAATCCAACGCATCCAGCATTTCTTTCAGACAACGGTAGGTAGCCGTTACAAATTTCCTCACTTCTCCGATGGATTGCTGCTGCTCCTGTTCCGCATTCCTTATGTCGGCAAGTTGGCTTTGGATAGCCTGCAATTCCTTTTCGGGAACAGCCGGGCTACTGTGGAGTTCCGATAATGCCTGCTCGATTGCTCCCAACCGTTCGAGAGTTTCCTCCCGGCTGGCTGGCGTTACCTGTGCTTCCTGCTTCCCTTTCAGTTCCGTAACCATAGAGAGAAGCCCCTCTAAAATCAAATAGTCTTCCATGTCTTTACAGTTTAAGTCGTTTTTTCTTCTTCTTTCTCAAATTGAAATTAGGTTCTTCATCCACTGGGGGAGAAGAAGCGGAAAACAGACCGAGCGAACCAGTTATCAACGGACTGTCAGCCTTGCCCGGTACAGGTGCTTGTTCCCGAACGGGCGCGAAAGTTATTTGCCGTTGGCTTCCGGCAACATTCATTCCTGCATACCCGAAACATTTGTCCAGTTTGGAAAAACTGAAACTCCGGTCTATCTCCGAACCCTTGAACGTGTATTCACCTTTGGAAAAGGATATGCCCTGTATCTCGTCGGTCTGTCCCTTTCGTTTGAACCGGACGGTAATACCCTTTTCTGCTAACCGCTCCTGTAACTGCTGCCAGTTACGGGATTTGCCGATTTCGTTCTTCACAGCCGTGTAAATCTCGTATTTCGACTTGTCCGGCTCTTTCAGTCGGTGCTGCT
>NZ_SRYM01000044.1 GCF_004793765.1 Parabacteroides distasonis
AACATAAAAAGGGGGAGTACGCCGGAATTCCGGCGTACTCCCCCTTTTTATGTTTTCTACTTTTATTGTTTTCTAAAAAACGTAAAATATCTTGGCGTCTTTTCCCACACTCCTTAACTTAGAGCATCAAATCAATTAAATTTAATAATTACCATGAAGAAAATTGTTTTATTAGTGGCTTTATGCCTATGTGTCGGAAACCTATTCGCACAAGACGCTGACAAGTTAAGAGATGAAGGTGACGCTGCTTTGAAAGCAAAAGATTACGCTACCGTCGTAGCAAAATACGGCGAATACCTAAAACAAAACAATTACCAAGACACCGCCCGTATCTTCAATTGCGGATACGCCGCTAATCAAGCGAAGAACTACGCCGAGGCCGCCAAGTATTTCGACATGGCCGTTAAGATGAACTACAACATAGACGACTCTTACGTAGGCGAAGCCATGGCTTACCGTAACTTAAACAAGACAGAAGAATTCCTGACTACGGTAAAAGAGGGATTAAAAGTGATTCCCGATGGAAACAAGAATAAGACCAATCTGGAAAAGCTGCTTTACGGCTACTGCATCAAGCAAGGACAAGCCGCCCAAAAGAAGGGAGATCTGGCCGGTGCCGAGAAAATGTACAAAGAGGTCCTAGCCGTATCGAACAAAGATTACCAAAGCAACGCTTACTACAGCCTTGGCGCCATGCTGTATGGCAACGGAGCGAAGATATTACAGGCCGCTACCCCGATCGCTACTTCCGAGCCGGATAAATACAACGCCGAGAAAGCGAAAGCCGACAAAGACTTCAAGCAAGCGAAAGAATATTTGACAAAGGCTATCGAACTCGACCCGAAAGACGAGAACTCCAAGAAGATCCTCGCTTCTATCAACGACATCCTGAAATAAGAAAGAGGACTTTATTCATACAAAAAACCTCCCGGATCACATAGAAAAGTGATCCGGGAGGTTTTTTGTATCTAGTTGTAGAGACGTACGCTACTTGAAGAAGAAGCGGAAGATGTCATTTCCATTCGCATAGATCAATAAAGCGAACAGGATAAACATACCTGCCATTTGGGCATACTCTAGGAATTTATCGCTCGGTTTGCGACGGGCCACTACCTCATAGATCAAGAACATCACGTGTCCGCCATCCAAGGCCGGAATCGGCAAGATATTCATGAACGCCAAGATGATAGATAGAAAAGCCGTACGTTCCCAGAAAATCCGCCAATCCCAGACAGACGGGAACAATCCGCCGATCGTACCGAAACCGCCCAAACTGGAGGCACCTTCCTTCGTAAACACATATTTCATGTCATTCACATATCCCTTCAAAGTATTAATACCTAATTTAATACCGGCGGGGAACGACTCGAAGAAACCGTATTCGCGGGTCACGGTCTGATAGAGATCCGTAGGCAACATCACCGCTACGCCAATTTTCCCGGCCGAGTCCGTCCTCATGGTCAAGGACTCCAACTGGCCGTTCCGGTAGAAATCTATCGTCACCTCTTCGCCCTTATTCTCTGACAATAACCCGGAGGCATCATAAAACGTCGGGGTAGCCACACCATTAATAGCCACCACGCTATCCCTCGGCAGCATGCCAGCGAGAGCCGCCGGGGTATTCTTGTCGGGAAGCTCACGAACGACCATCGGGATACGCAAAGGATCGGCGAAGCCTTTTCCGTCACGCATGCAACGTTGCATCATATCCTCCGGTATGGAGATCACGGTCTCCCGCCCGTCACGGAGCACCGTCACGGTCTTCGCCTCCACCACCTTGCGGAAACTGTCGCTACCGAAACGTTCCAACTCCTCATTGTCTGCCCTCAGCAAGATATCGCCGTCCTGAAAACCGACGTTCTGGAACGTCTCGCTATAATTCATACCCATCTTCATGTTCTTCAAGGGCAAGTACGTATCGCCCCACGTAAACAAAACCATGGAGTAGATAAACAAAGCCAGCAAGAAGTTAAACACCACGCCCGCTACCATAATCATCAAACGCTGTCCGGCCGGTTTGGAGCGGAACTCGTAAGGCTTGGGCGGTTGGGCCATCGCCTCCTTGTCCATACTCTCGTCGATCATACCGGAGATCTTACAATATCCTCCCAGCGGAAGCCAGCCTACGCCGTATTCCGTGTCCCTGTTTTTCGGCTTATATTTGAATAGCGAGAACCACGGATCGAAGAAGAGGTAGAACTTCTCTACCCGCACCTTGAAAATCCGGGCGAAGATAAAATGCCCGAACTCATGGACAATCACCAGTATCGATAAGCTCAAGATGAGCTGTAACGCCTTAATCAAAAAAGTTTCCATCTACTATTGTTTGTTCTGTTTTTAAATTATTCAAAATAACTCGGCCGCCAACCGCCTAGCCTCGGTGTCAGTAGCCACATAATCCTCATATGAGGGATTGGCGATGAACGAGGCTTTCCGCATAGTCCGCTCGATCACGTCGCTCATTTGCAAGAAACCGATACGATCTTGCAGGAAGGCGGCCACCACCATCTCATTGGCGGCATTCAAGATACACGGCATATTCCCTCCTTGACGGGCCGCCTCGAAAGCGAAAGCCAAGTTTCGGAAACGTTCCATATCCGGCTCCTCGAACGTCAAGGTCGAATATTGGTTAAAATCCAGACGGGGTGCCATGCTCCTCATACGTGTCGGGAATGAGAAAGCGTAGGCGATCGGCAATTTCATGTCGGGAATTCCTAGCTGCGCGATCACGGCACCATCCTCAAACTGCACCATCGAGTGGATCACCGACTGCGGGTGCACCATCACCTGTACCTGATCCGGCGTGACATCGAACAACCATTTCGCCTCGATCATCTCGAAACCTTTGTTCATCATCGAGGCCGAGTCTATCGTGATCTTCGCCCCCATCGTCCAGTTCGGATGCTTCAAGGCCTGCGCCTTCGTCACAGTAGCCAATTCCTCCAGCGGCTTCCGCCGGAACGGGCCGCCGGAAGCCGTCAGCAAGATCTTCTCGATCGGATTATCGTACGCACCTGTTAAACATTGAAAAATGGCTGAATGTTCCGAGTCCACCGGCAAGATAGGCACCTTATGCTCGGCGGCCAGTTTCATGATCAACTCGCCAGCCACTACCAAAGTTTCCTTATTCGCCAAGGCGATCGCTTTTCCCGCCTTAATCGCCGAGATCGTCGGTCGCAAGCCGGAATAGCCCACCATCGCCGTCAGCACCATATCGATCGGCTCCGACTGCACCATCTGGGCGATAGCGTCGGCACCCGCCCATACCTTGATCGGCAGGTCTTCCAAGGCCTCTTTCAGCTCGGGATATTTCCGCTCGTTGGCGATCACCACCACCTCCGGCATATATTTCCGGGCCTGATTGATCAATAAGTCTACTTGATTATTCGCAGTCAAGGCATACACCTCGAAAAGATCGGAATGCTCGCTCACTACCTCCAAGGCTTGGGTCCCGATGGAACCGGTCGAGCCTAATATCGCTAACTGTCTTTTTTTCATGGAATATCAAAAAGCTATATATTCTTCCGGATTCACCGGATTGCCCTTATACCACAACTCGAAATGCAGGTGCGGCCCGGTAGACAACTCTCCCGTATTCCCGACCAGAGCGATCGCCTCGCCAGCTACCACATGGTCTCCTACCTCTTTCAGCAACAATTCGTTGTGCTTATAAACCGAGATGAATCCGTTCTTATGTTGTACTTGAATTACGTTTCCGTGGTTCGGGTCGAACCCGGTATAGATCACCGTGCCATCCAGCGTAGCCAAGACGCTCTCCTTCGAGACTGCCGCCAGATCCACGCCATAATGGTGCACATCCGTCTCATAATGAGAGGAGACCACGCCATTCACGGGCTTATAGAAAAAGACCCCCTCGGTTGGGGCCTTGCCCGGGTCGGTCAATACTGATAAATTATACTTCTCCTCTTCCTCGTAATCTTTCACGAAACGAATCTCTTCCTTGCTACGAGGAATCTCATAGTTAATATCGTTACTAGCCAAAGAATCTATCTGACGGATCGAGTCCAAGGGCATCGTACCGGAAAGGATTCCGGCCACATTATTCAGATAAAGGGACTGGATCTCGATCATACGCTCCAACGAATCCGCTCGTAAGGCATTCTGCATGATCTCCTTGCGAACCTCCACGTCGAGATAGCCCGGCAAGTAGTTACGAATCGGTGTCTTGACGATGATAAAGGCGGTAAAAGCGATCAAGAAAAAGGCGAACACCGCCAAAGTGACAAACGCCGATAACTGCGAAAGCCGGAAAGACCACACCTCCTCCAACGTCCCCTCATTGATAAAGGAAAGTTTATATTTAAACCGGATCCGGTGCCAAAACGATTTCGTATTCTTCTTTTTCAACCCCTAATCTTCAATTTTCAATTATCAATTATAATTCTATAAGTCCCTCCGGCAAAGACACCGTGAGGCTACGGGCTTCATGGTCGGCCTCGGGGATCAACTCCTCCACGGCGGGGATCAACAGCTCCTCGCCTTTATGATCGACACGCAGAAGGACATTGATTGTCGTCTCATCCACGTCTGTTATCTCTCCTAAATAGCCTTTACATACGTCCGTCACGGTATAACCGATAAAACTGTCCCACGTCATATCCCCCACGAGATCCTCCTCGTCTACGGCGTCCAAAGGATAAAACACCTCCTTGCCCACAAACATGCGGGCATCCTCCTCGGAATTCACGTCCTCCAGTTTCACCAAGACCACCGTATCGGTCTTATAGCGGAAATCCTCCACGAAGAACGGTACCAAGATACCATCCATCTCGCAAACAATGTACAGGTCTTCGGCATCTTCCAGCACATCGCTGTTCGTCACCAACGATAACTCCCCCTTGATGCCATGGGGCTTGGCAAACTGCCCGATCTTGAAAACCTCTTCTTCTCTAATCATCACCTAAAATTTTTAAATCCTCGTGATACGCGCCCCGATCCGGTTCAATCGTTTATCAATACCCTGATACCCCCGGTCGATCTGGTCTATATTATGGATCGTGCTGGTGCCCTCGGCGCTCATGGCGGCGATCAGCAAGGCGATACCCGCACGGATATCCGGGGAAACCATCGTAGAGCCTCGTAGCTTGAATCGGTTACCCAGCCCAATCACCGTAGCCCGGTGCGGGTCGCAAAGGATGATCTGGGCTCCCATATCGATCAGCTTGTCCACAAAGAACAAGCGGCTCTCAAACATTTTCTGGTGGATCAGCACGCTCCCCACGGATTGCGTGGCCACGACAAGGAATACGCTCAACAAGTCCGGCGTAAGCCCCGGCCAAGGAGCGTCGGCAATGGTCATGATAGACCCATCGATAAACGTATCGATCTCGTAGGAATCGTGCCGGGGGATATAAATATCATCGCCTCGCTGCTCCACGGTAATACCCAAGCGGCGGAAAGCGTCCGGGATGATCCCCAGTTTATCATATCCTGTATTCTTGATGGTGATCTCCGATCCGGTCATGGCAGCCATACCGATAAAGCTACCCACCTCGATCATATCGGGGAGGATGGTATGCTCCGTGCCGGAAAGCGACCGTACACCTTCTATCGTCAATAGGTTAGAACCGACACCTGAGATTCTCGCTCCCATGCGGTTCAGCATCGTGGAAAGTTGTTGCAGGTAAGGCTCGCAGGCGGCGTTATAGATCGTCGTCACCCCCTCGGCCAGCACGGCGGCCATCAAGATATTGGCCGTTCCGGTCACGGAAGCCTCGTCGAGCAGCATATAGGCGCCTTTCAACTGACGTGCCTCTATCTCGTATACTTGTCGCCCGGCGTCGTAGCTAAAACAAGCGCCCAACTTCTGAATTCCCACGAAGTGCGTGTCCAGCCGGCGTCGCCCGATCTTGTCGCCCCCCGGTTTTGGGATCAGCGCCCTGCCGAAGCGGGCTACCAACGGGCCTATGATCATCACGGAACCCCGCAGGCTACCGCTCTTGCGTAGGAACTCCTCGGTACGCAAATACTCCATGTCCACGTCGTCCGCCTGAAAGGTATAGGTATCGGCGGACGGATGCTCCACCTTGACCCTCATATCCCTAAGGAGCTGGATTAAGTTATTCACGTCCAAGATATCGGGCACATTGTGTATAGTCACCTTCTCCGGTGTTAGCAATGTCGCGCAGATCACCTCCAACGCCTCATTCTTAGCGCCTTGCGGGACGATCTCGCCGGACAAGCGATAACCACCTTCTATAACGAACGAGCTCATCTGCCTTTACGCGTAAAGTTTCTTTTGTGGGCGCCACTGTTATTACGGGCCAATATATCACGGCTCTCGGTCAGTTTATGTTCCTCCTCGCTCAATACGATCTTGCTGCCGGAGAGTTCGTCCAGATCCTTGAAGATCTTACGGTCGTCCACGCTTTCCTTGTTCCAAGTAAGGAACGATTTCTTCATCTGGTTGGCCAGCAGTCGCACGAGCTGGTCTTTCTCCATGCCGGGTTGCAGCTCCGTGGCCTTGCGGATCATCAGCTCCAAGGTCTTTCCGTAATGGCGGTAGCGTATACGGTTATTGTTGTACGGGATACGAGGCGGACGGCTATACAGGTTCTCCTTCTTGATGATCTCGTACGGATAGTCTATATCGAGCTTAAAATCGGCCATGATCGCCAGATGATCCCAAAGGATATGCTTAAAGTCGTTTACGTCACGCAAGTGCGGGAACATGTTTCCCATGATGTTGATAATCGTGTTGGCGCAACGCTTACGCTCTTCCCTGTCTTGGATAGTCACGCAATAGTCCACCATATTTTGGATATTGCGTCCGTATTCGGGCAAAGTCAATCTTTTTCCTTCTGTATTGTATTTCATTCTTTACATTTTGTTTATCGCGAAGATAGGTATATTAATTGAGAATTGAAAATTGAGATTCGAAAGTTACCTCTCGTTAGGCTTAATTATCAATTCATAATCTACCACGTCCAGCCACCGCCCGAATTTCAGCCCTACTTTCTCAAAGCGGGATACTTTTTTGAATCCCAGTTTCTCATGCAGCGAGTAGCTAGCCTCATTCCCCTCGGTGATGCAGGCGATCAGGGCGTGGTAGCCGCCTGCCCGACATTCCTCGATCAGCCTTTCCATAAGCTGCCGGCCGATCCCCTTGCCCTTATATCTCGGGGATAAATAAATGGTGGTCTCAAGCGTATATTTATAAGCCGCCTTTTCTTTCCACGTATGGGCATAGCAATATCCCACGACCTCATCCTGATCCACGTACACCAGATAAGGATAGCTCGCCGAGATCCCGGCTATACGCCCCTCCATCTCCTCCACCCGCAAAGGTTCCGTCTCAAACGTAGCCACGCTATTCACGACATATTCATTGTATATATCCACGATCGCCTTGGCGTCTTGCGAACTCACATTCCGAATCATATTCATTTCGCTAAAACAATCCGATCCGGGAAAGAATCTCTCTTTGCCCGGACCGGATCTATCATCGAGTCAAATAACTATTTTTTCTAAGCCTTCTACTCAGACAAGGCCTTGATCACCTCTTGATTCGCCTTGCGCACCTCGGCCTCGTTGATCTTGATCACCTTACGGTCGTAGGTCATAAGGCCGTTCACCTCGCCCTCCACGTCCGTGGTTTGCGTGTAGACAGCGGCGGAGAAACCCTTCGGGACCATCGCCTTCAACTCCTTGGCGTACTTCACGTACTCGGCGGTCACCTCATCGCTATTCTTAAACTGTACATAGCCCCAGTTGCGTTTATTCCACCACAAATGGTTCTCCACGGCCAAGCCGATACCACCATACTCGCCCAATACGTTCACACGCACAGGATCGAACAAGAACATCGCCGGGCCCGGGTAATTATGCAAATCCAAGATATCGCCGCACGCACGGAAATTACCGCCACTGGCCGGATTCACCAGACGGGAAGGATCGTATGTTTTTGTCCACTCGGCAGCCTTCTCGGTATCGAACTGGCCCCAAGCCTCGTTAAAGGGAACCCATACTACTACGCTAGGATTCGAGACGCACAGGTCCATGATCTCCTTCCACTCCTTGTAATAATTACGGATAGACTCCTCGGTACGCTCCTTGTCGGTCCCACCGTTATACGTATGAGGCGCCCATTGGTTACCCATGTCGCCACTAGGCATATCCTGCCAAACCAACATACCTTCCTTATCGCAATGATAGTACCAGCGGGCCGGCTCTACCTTCACGTGCTTGCGGATCATGTTGAAGCCCCACGCTTTCGTCTTCACGATATCATACAGCAACGCCTCGTCCGTGGGAGCCGTGTAAAGCCCGTCGGGCCACCAGCCTTGATCCAGCGGGCCGTACTGGAACAGGTTCTTGTTGTTCAAGCGCATACGCATGATACCATTGGCGTCACGCTCGGCGGATATCTTACGGAAGGCGGTGTACGATTTCACCTCGTCTACCTTCTTGCCATTCTTTGACAAGCTCACCTTCATATCATATAAATAAGGATTGGAAGGTTCCCACAACGTAGGATTTTTCACGGCCAAGCGTAATTCTTTCCCTTGTACGCCCTTGGCGGTAGCAACCACCTGCCCCTTATCGAGCAAGCTGACCTCCACGATGTCCGACACCGGGGAGTCGGAGCAAGTCCCGACCGTCACGCTCATCACGCCGTTATCGATATTCGGGATCGCCTTGATAGAGGTGATATGCGAGGAAGCGACCGGCTCCAACCATACGGTCTGCCAGATTCCGGTGACCGGCGTATACCAGATTCCCTCCGGGTTGGCCACTTGCTTTCCACGGGGTTGGTAACCTTTATCGCTCGGGTCCCATACACGCACCACCAGCTTATGCGTACTTTTGCCATTCAGATAGGGAGTGATATTCAAGGAAAACGGGGTAAAGCCTCCCGCGTGGGAGCCGATCAGGATATCATTCACGAACACGTCCGCTTTCCAATCCACGGCGCCGAAGTTCAACAAGATGTCTTTCCCTTTCCATGAGGAGGGCACCGTAAAGGTTCGTTTATACCACAACTCATTCTTCTCCCCCACTTCTTTTTGCACGCCGGACAAAGAGGATTCCACGGCGAACGGCACCAAGATATTCCCATCGAAACTCGTCGGCTCTGCCTGTCCTTTCGGAAGGATAGCGTATTCCCACTCGCCGTTCAAATTCTGCCAATCCGCACGTTCCATCCCGGGGCGTGGATATTCCGGCAATACATTCCGGGGATCTACTTTCTCAGCCCAGTCCGTCTTGATCTTGTCTCCGGCGGGCTTCCACTGCGCCCCGGCGCTACAAATCGTTGCGAACGCACAAAAGGCTAACAATAATTTTCTCATGATATTATTTACATTTTGAATTGATAATACACTTTCAAGTGACAAAGATAATAGAAAATATCCAAAATCCACATCGTCCTCAGATACCAATAGGAGAACCGCACCCAAATCGATCTAACCATAAAATGCACGGAATATCTCTTATGACAGAATCTCACAAGGTAAGGTTATTGTAGATTTCTCAAATATCCCTATTAGCCTCCATGTTGTCTCCGGAAAAACACACACGTGAATTTCAAAAAACACATACGACTTTTTTGTAAAACATGTATGTGTTTTAACGCAAACACTTATGTATTTTCACGACACTGATTATTAACTTATTAAAAAACGATCCAATTATCGGCTTATTATAAGATTCTTCTTATCTGGATATCCCCGGATAAGAAGAAGTAATGGCACGACCTATTAAAAAGGGGCTGAATTATTTCCCGTTCGACACAGATTTACTAAACAACCGTAAAATCCGTCAAATAAAGTGCAAATACGGATCTGACGCTTTTCTATTATATATTGCCCTGCTTTGTGACATCTATGCCAATGGCTATTATATCACGGCCTACGACCTAGTCGAACTGTACCCCTATTTCACGCTGCCGGAAGTATCCCTATGCTTCGAGCTAGACGTGATAGGTGAGTACGGCGAATTCATGGGGGATCAATACGCACACCCTCACCCGCTGGCTAAAAGCCTAGAAGGAAGAGCGTGAGCGTGCCTTCCTCCGCAAGGTATTCCAGCAATACAAGGCCGGTTACCCACTGGAACGCCTCTACCCCGCCCGTGTCTACCAGTCCTTGCAAGAGCGGGGATTGATACACGATACCCCCGAGGAGAAACGCCACGCCATGAGCCTCTTCGCCCATTGGAGACCACCGGGTCACCTGCCCATCAGCGAGGACTATCGGTTGACGATGGTGCGACAGCAAGCCATGGCATGGTTGCTGCGGAGGTATTTCGATGGGCTGATAACCGGGAAGGAAAGATTGTCCTCTTATTAAACTTCATCGTGCAATTTGATTATACAATTTAATAACGTACATTCGCGTACAAATAAATTAAATCTGTAGTCCGATGAGAACGCATTTACGCGAAAGCATGCTGGCGCTTCTTTTGATAGGTATCTTAGCCACGGGTTGCGATACCGGAACGAAGAAGGCTTCCGAAAACAGTATCACGTTTGATTCTATCAGCGTGGAAAAGGCTTACCATTTGTTAGATAATCCGGATAATCCCAATTGCAATCTAGAGATCAAGTTCGTTTATCCCCGGAAATATTCGGATAAAGAGGTTCTTAAGAATCTACAGAGACAGTTCGTCTCCTCTTATTTCGGCGAGAATTATGAGCAATTATCCCCCGAGGAGGCGGTACGGAAATATACCGACGACTATCTGGCCGCTTATAAGGATCTGGAAGAGGATTACAAGGCTGAGGTGGCGAAATCCGACGAGACACCGGTGGGCTCTTGGTTCTCTTACTATGAGATGTCGTCGGATGATATCGCCTTCAACCAAGACGATATCATCAGCTATACGGTAAGCTTCGAGAACTATACGGGCGGAGCGCACGGCGCACATTCCTACAATAACCATGTAGTGAACCTCAAGACCGGTAAGCCGATCACCGAGGAGGAGATATTTGTGGACAACTATCAAGACAATCTGGCGCGAATATTGGTGGATCAGATCGCCAAGCAAAACAACGTATCCGATGCCAAAGAACTGGAGAACATCGGTTTCTTTAGCGTAGACGAGATCTTCCCGAACGGGAACTTCCTCGTAGACGAGACGGGTATCACCTATTCTTTCAACGAATATGAGATAGCGGCATACGTGGTAGGCGTCACGAACGTCCATCTCCCTTACAAGGAGATCCGTTATTTGCTGCGAGATGACAGCCCGATAAGTCAGTTAATTGAAAATTGAGAATTGAAAATTAATGATAGATAAACATATAAACAGATGTCCTATGGAACAAAATACAGAGAAATTCTCAATTCTCAATTCTCAATTCTCAATTCTCACATCTTATTTCCCCGATCTCACCGACCGGCAAAAAGAGCAGTACGCCGCCCTATATGACCTATATACGGATTGGAACGCCAAGATCAACGTGATCTCACGGAAGGATATCGAGAACCTATATCCGCATCACGTGCTTCACTCGCTGGGTATCACCGATATGCTGCGTTTCAAGCCGGGTTCCTCTGTGATGGATCTGGGTACGGGAGGCGGTTTTCCCGGCATCCCCTTGGCGATCTTATTCCCGGAGACCCATTTCCATCTGGTAGACAGTATCGGGAAAAAAATCAAGGTGGGACAAGCCGTGGCCGAGGCGATCGGGCTGGAGAACGTATCCTTCCGCCATTGCCGGGGCGAGGAGGAAAAGCAGCTTTTCGATTTCGTGGTAAGCCGTGCCGTGATGCCTCTGGCAGATCTGGTAAAGATCGTCCGCAAGAATATAAAGAAAGAACAGATCAACGCGTTGCCCAACGGATTGATTTGCCTGAAAGGTGGCGAGTTGGCACATGAGATATTGCCCTTCCGGAACCAAGCGATCAGCATGGATCTGAAAGACCATTTTAAAGAAGCGTTTTTTGAAACTAAAAAAGTAGTGTACGTACCCTTATGATTACGATAAAATCTTTCGAAGTAAACTATTTCTCCGAGAATACGTATTTGCTATACGATGATACCAAGGAGGCGGTCCTTATCGATTGCGGCTGCCTGCGCAAAGAGGAACAAAAAGAAGTAAGCGACTTTATCGCCCAGAACGGGCTGACGCTGAAACGTTACCTTTGCACGCACCTCCATCTGGATCACATATTCGGTAACGAATTCATCCATGATACCTACGGATTGAGCCCGGAAGCCCATAAAGCGGACGTGGAGGGCCTTCCCTCTCCCGAGGAGCAAGCCAAGGCATTCGGCCTGCCGATGAAGGCGAAAAGCGTCCCGGTAGGGAAATATCTGGTAAACGGGGAAATCATAAAGTTCGGGAAATCCGAGCTGGCGGTATTGAGCGTTCCCGGCCATTCGCCCGGAGGCTTGGCTTTCTATAACAAGAAGAACGGTTTCGTGATCGTAGGAGACTCCTTGTTCGCCGGAAGCATCGGCCGTACCGACTTATGGGGAGGCAACCAAGATGTACTGCTTGCCGCTATCAAGGACAAATTACTGTCGTTGCCGGACGAGACCGTGGTCTACCCCGGCCATGGCCCCGAGACACGAATCATTGATGAGAAATTAAATAATCCTTATTTATAAAATACTAGAATTATGGACACAAATAAATTTGTAAACCGCCACGTGGGCATCTCTGCGGAAGATATTCCGGCTATGTTAGAGACGATTGGCGTGAAGTCTTTGGACGAGTTGATCGATCAGACCATTCCGGCCAACATCCGTTTGAAAGAGCCGTTGAACCTCCCGGAGGCCATGACGGAACGTGAGTTCGCCGAGCATATCGCCGAGCTGGCTTCCAAGAACGAGGTATTCACTTCTTATATCGGTATGGGTTGGTACGACACGGTTTGCCCGGCCCCGATCCAACGTAACGTATTCGAGAACCCGGTTTGGTACACCTCCTATACGCCGTATCAGGCGGAAGTATCCCAAGGACGCTTGGAGGCGTTGCTGAACTTCCAGACCGTTATCTGCGAACTGACCGGATTGCCCTTGGCGAACTGCTCGCTACTCGACGAGGCGACAGCGGCAGCTGAGGCGGTTACCATGTTTCATGGTTCACGCAGCCGTGCGCAGGTGAAAGCGGAAGCCAATACGGTATTCGTTGACGAGAACGTGTTCGCCTCTACGCTAGCCGTCATCCACACCCGCATGATCCCGCAGGGCATCCGGGTGGTAGTCGGCGATTATAAGAGATTCGAGTTCACGCCGGATGTATTCGCCGCCATCGTACAGTTCCCGAATGCGGATGGTTCGATTGAGGACTATAAGGAATTCGTAGCCCGTGCGGGTGCCGCCGGAGCCAAGGTAGGCGTAGCCGCCGACTTGATGAGCTTGGTATTGCTGACTCCTCCTGGAGAATGGGGAGCGGATGTCGTATTCGGTAGCAGCCAACGCTTCGGTATCCCGATGTTTTACGGGGGCCCTTCCGCCGCTTTCTTCGCTACGAAGGACGATTATAAACGTACGATCCCGGGACGTATCATCGGTATCTCCAAGGACGCTTACGGCCATCCGGCTTATCGCTTGGCCTTGCAGACCCGCGAGCAACATATCAAACGTGAGAAGGCTACGTCCAATATCTGTACGGCTCAGGCGTTGTTGGCTACCATGGCCGGATTCTACGCCGTATATCATGGAGCGGAGGGGTTGCGTAACATCGCCGGACGGATTCATTCCACGGCCGGATTCCTGGCCAAGGAGTTGGAGAAACTGGGATATACGCAATTAAACAAGGATTATTTCGATACCTTGAAAATACAGCTTCCCTCACACGTGTCTGTGAACGCGCTGCGTGAGATCGCCTTGGAGTGCAAGGTAAACTTGCGTTATTTCGAGGACGGACAAGTGGGCGTCAGCATAGACGAGACGACATTACCTACGGACATAGGCGTATTATTATACATCTTCGCCGGCGCCGCCGGTAAAGACCATATGCTGGACGAGTCTATCCCGACCCAGACTTATTTCGACACTAAATTCGCCCGTACCTCCGATTTCTTGCAGCAAGACGTATTCAAGAAATATCATACGGAGACCGAGTTAATGCGTTACATCACCCGTTTGGGACGAAAGGATGTTTCCTTGGCCCAATCTATGATCTCGCTGGGATCTTGTACGATGAAGCTGAACCCAGCTTCATCCATGCTGCCGCTTAGCCGTCCGGAATTCATGAATATCCACCCGTACGCTCCGGAAGAGCAAGTGGAAGGCTATACGGAGCTGATCGAGAACTTGTCTTCCTATTTATGCACGATCACGGGTTTCAAGGGCTGTACGTTGCAACCGAACTCCGGTGCCGCCGGCGAGTACACGGGTCTTCGTGTGATCCGTGCTTATCTGGAAAGTATCGGCCAAGGCCATCGCGATATCGTTTTGCTTCCGGCTTCCGCCCACGGAACCAACCCGGCCAGCGCTATCCAATGCGGGTATAAGACCGTAACCGTTAAATGCGACGAGAATGGTAATATCGATCTGGAAGATTTCCGTGCGAAAGCCGAGGAGAACAAGGAGCGTCTGGCTGCCAGCATGATTACCTATCCGTCCACGCATGGTATCTTCGAGGTGGACATCAAGGAGATGTGCGAGATCGTTCACGCTTGCGGTGGACAGCTTTATATGGATGGTGCCAACATGAACGCACAGGTTGGATTGACGAATCCGGGTACGATCGGCGCCGATGTATGTCACTTGAACCTGCATAAGACCTTCGCCTCTCCTCACGGTGGTGGTGGTCCCGGCGTAGGCCCGATCTGCGTGGCCGAGCATCTGGTTCCGTTCTTGCCGCAGCATCCGGTACTTTGGGGCAGCGAGTTGAATACGGTATCCGCCGCTCCTTATGGTAGCGCCGGTATCCTGCCGATCACGTACGCTTACATCCGCTTGCTGGGTACGGAAGGTCTTGAGACTGTGACAAAGACGGCCATATTGAACGCCAATTACTTGGCCGCTAAGTTCAAGGATACGTACGGTATCGTTTATACCGGAGCGACAGGCCGTGTAGGTCATGAGTTGATCTTGGAATGCCGCACGGTAAAAGAGCGTTCGGGCATCGACGAGGGCGATATCGCCAAGCGTTTGATGGACTTCGGCTACCACGCTCCTACCCTATCTTTCCCGGTACACGGCACCTTGATGGTAGAGCCGACCGAGAGCGAGAGCAAAGCCGAGCTGGATCGCTTCGTAGAGGTAATGGAATGTATCTGGAGCGAGATCAAGGAAGTGGAGGAAGGCAAGGCATCCAAGGAGGATAATGTCTTAAAGAACGCTCCGCATCCGGAATACGAGGTGACCGCCGACGAGTGGAAACACGCATACCCCCGCACGAAGGCCGCCTTCCCGCTAGAATGGTTGCACGACAGCAAGTTTTGGATTAACGTAGCCCGTGTAGATAACGCTTATGGCGATCGTAACTTAATACCGACTTTATGCGCTTGCGAGATATGAAGAAGCTCTTTATCGCTTTGGCGGCTGTCGCTCTGACAGCTTGCGTCAAGGCTCCCGAGAAAACGGTCAAGGTCTACGCATGGCAAGGCGAAGGTGGGAATACCACCGAGCAAACCTTACAGGCGGACTTTAGTAAATGGCATGCCCACGGTGTAGACGGAATGTGCTACAACGCCGGCCACGACACGGAGAAAATCCAGCGTGCCGCCAAAGCGGCCCATGCCAATGGCATGGAATATCACGCATGGATTCCCGCCATGTTGCAACATGGACTGGACTCCACCCTTTATGCCGTAAACCGGAAAGGCGAGTCGGCTTATTCCGTACAGGCGTATGTCCCTTATTACAAATGCCTGTGCCCGAACCAAGAAGGTACGGCTGAGTTCTTGCTGAATCTATATGGCAAGGTAGCTGATATCCCGGAGGTGGATTATATCCATCTGGATTATATCCGTTACGTGGATGTCATCCTGGCCCGCGGACTTTGGGAAAAATACGGCTTGGTGATGGACGAGGAATATCCTACGGCGGACTATTGTTATTGCGACAAATGCGTGGCTGATTTCAAGGCCGCTACCGGTATCGACATCAAATCCGTAGAGGATCCTTCCAAATGCGCGGAATGGGCGCGGTTCCGTTGCGACCTGATCACGAAATTGGTAAACCGCATCGCCGACGAGGTTCACGGCAAAGGCAAGAAAGTGAGCGCCGCCGTATTCCCGGGGCCGGACTCCCATGCCAAATGGATGGTTCGCCAAGAATGGAACAAATGGAATATCGACGCTTTCTTCCCGATGAATTATAACGATTTCTATCTGGAGGACGCTTCTTGGCTGGCTCCGATCGTAAAAGAGGAAGTAGCCTCCGTGCAAGGCAAGAAGCCGGTTTATAGCGGTCTGTTCATCTGCGAGGATTGGCAGAACAAGGCGAATATCAAGGACCCGGAAGGCCACGGATTGATCCCGTCCGAGATCGAGGAAGCCGTAAGAGGCTCCATGGAAAACGGAGCGGCTGGCGTGGCGTTGTTTACGCCGGGCAACATGACGGATGAGCATTGGAAAGCTTTCGATAAGGCGATCCACCAACCGTATACCGTAAAGCCCTAATTCGTAATTACTATACGATAAAACAAAGACGAGGAGGCGCAGCTCTTCATTTTCTCACCTGCGCCTCCTCTTTTACTTATCCATCTAATCTATCTTACTAAATAAAAATATCATGACAACTAAGAAACAAGAGAAAATCAAGTTCAGTAAAGCGTTCTGGGTAGCGAACACCGTCGAGTTGTTCGAGCGAGCCGCTTATTACGGCGTATTTATCGTCATCACCCTTTATCTTAGCCGCATCTTAGGCTTTAACGATATTCAGGCCGCCAGTATCGCCGGTATCTTTTCCGCCTGTTTGTATTTGCTGCCCACGTTTGCCGGAGCGTTGGCCGACAAGATCGGTTTCCGCAACTCCATGCTATTGGCTTTTACTTTGCTAACCTGCGGTTATCTGGGATTGGCGATTTACCCTACTTGGCTCCAATCCGCCGGATTGGTTGAATATAGTACTACGACTACCTTTACGGGATTGCTGGAGAGCAATCTTCAGTACGGCATTATCCCAATCATGGCCTTGATCGTATGCGGCGGAGCTTTTATCAAGAGCGTTATCTCCGGTACGGTCGCTAAAGAGACTACGCCGGAAACCCGGGCGAAGGGTTTCTCTATCTTCTACGCGATGGTAAATATCGGGGCTTTCTCCGGAAAGACCATCGTGAAGCCGCTTCGCGAGGCGTTGGGTAACGAGGGGTTGATCACCCTGAATTATTTCTCGGCCAGCATGACGTTCCTTGCCTTGCTTGCCATCTGGTTCTTCTACAAAAGCGCCCAGCACTCGGGCGAGGGCAAGACGTTCGGGCAAATTTGGAACGCCTTGATCAAGGTTTGCAGTAATGGCCGGTTAATTACCTTAATCATCATTATCACCGGATTCTGGATGGTGCAACACCAATTATATGCCACCATGCCTAAATACGTGCTTCGTTTGGCCGGTGAAGGGGCCTCTCCTTCTTGGTATGCCAACGTAAACCCTTTGGTTGTCGTGCTGACGGTCAATCTGGTAACACAGATGATGCGTAAAAGGACAGCGCTTACCTCCATGACGGTGGGTATGTTTATCATGCCGGTGTCCGCTCTTTGCATGGCATCCGGTAATATGCTGGATGGGAACACAAATATACTAGGTATGCACCCTGTCGCCTTCATGATGGTGGTAGGCATCGTGTTCCAAGGCTTGGCAGAGACCTTCATATCGCCTCGTTTCCTTGAGTATTTCTCCTTGCAAGCACCTAAGGGAGAAGAAGGTCTTTATCTTGGATTCAGCCATTTGCATTCCTTCTTATCCTCTATTTTTGGGTTTGGATTATCCGGATTCCTGTTGAGCAAATACTGCCCGGAGCCTACCCTCTTCGCCTCTCACGAGGAATGGCTGGCGGCTAGCGCAAACGCCCATTACATCTGGTATTATTTCGGCGCGATCGCACTGGTATCCGCTTTTGCCCTCATCATCTACGGGAAGGTAGTCAAGCGCCTAGACAACAGACGGGCACAAGATTGATTTCTCTACAAAGTGTAATGATGTGTCAAATATCAATATCCGTTTCCTATAGATATTGATACTTGACACATCGCTATATATGATATAGCCTACCTACGTCTTTAGTTTTTTCTTTTTTTCATATTTTAGCTTTTCATTGGTAAGCTATCAATGTCCTAAAAACACGATATAAAGTCAGAATGTTTTTAAGTAATCAATAAAGATAAAATCTATGAACCAATTCAAGCAAAAGAGAAAAAACAATGCTCTTCTATTCATCGAGTATGTCAAGATACGTGCCCATAGCAAAAGGAAGACAGGGAAATATAGTACCGCGGAACTATATGAGGTAGCAGGCCGGCATTTCGATCATTTCCTAGGCCGACGTATCTGCCGTCTGAAAGATATAACCGCTACCCTTATCGCGGATTTCCATTGTTTTTTACAGAAACAACAGTTAAATCCATAGATTGCCGTCAAAGAATGTTTGCAGGTTGTCTTCCGTGAGGTTCTTGACATCGGAATACGCCAACCCTGTGAACGTGGAAAAGATGAACAGGTCTCGGACAAGCTCGTGTGTCTTGTCGGGCATATCGGTGTTCATCATAGTGTGTATCTCCTCCTTTGTGATATATCCCCTGTCCACGCTTTCGGGCGAATTGATATATCCTGCAAATGGATTGAACGGCAAACGACCGTCATTCCTTGCTATGAAGATAATGTGTTTCAGCACAATCATGTAGCCCCAGATGGTATTGGTACGGCATTTCTTCTCCGTGCGCAAAAAATACTCGAAGTCGTTGATGAATGTGAGGTTCAATTCTTTCAGCGGAATATCCTCACGCTTGTAGGTATGGGACAGGAACTCACGGATGTGCTTACAAACGGTCACATAACGCTGGAACGTTCCCTTTGCTCTGCTGTGTCCCACTTTCTTGGAAAACTCGGTGTTGTGTTGCTCGAAGAGTTTTAGCAGGGTTTCCTGCTTGACACCGATACCGAGATAGGCATCCTTGAGTTTGGCGGCAGTAACATATCCGTCCGTCTGCATCAGTTCCTGATAGCGACGGTTTACTTCTACTCGGATTTTATCAACGGCAATGTTGATTCGCTGCGCTTCGACACTTTTGCCCAAAGCACGGTTGTTCTTCACATCCCACAGCCGCAAGGGAACATCCATCTTGCAACTGAATTGTTTAATCTCTCCGTCCACCGTAAGGCGGCACATTAAAGGCAGGTTGCCGTTGGGTTTCTCACTGCCTTTCTTTACATAGAACAAGACCTTAAAAGTACTTCTCATAACTCACTCATTTTTTGGTTACAAAATTAGTTTATAGTGAGTTACCGACAGATACGACAAATGACGCCAAACGATGCAAAATTTAGGTTTCACAAAAAAATTGCATCATTACACGGGTAATGATGTGGTAACTGAACTTTTGCGTCATTTGTCTATATTATGGTTTTCTTTGGCTTTTTGCCGAGAGAAAAATATAGCGTAACGAACGCTGTTCCAGTACATTCGCTACGCTTTTCTCAAATTTACTATTTCGCTATGTGTTTATTTTAAGCCGCAAGCCAAACTGATGAACCAGCATTTTTTGGATTACGACAAGGCATGGGTGGAGTTCGAGATCGCCAATAACGAGAAACGCTGGATGGCCTCCCCGTTGCAAGATGTGTACGCAGGTGATATGTACGCACCCTCCGCTAACGGCAAGCAGGAGACGGAAGCGTTCAGCTCGATCAACTATACGACTGGCTACAGCCGTTGGTCGCCAGCCTTCTATCAAAAGACATGGAACAGAGCCATCGAGTACTTCCCGAGCAATCCTACGGATGGTAACACAGGAGTGGAATCGGTAACGGCCGTTCAATCCAACTGGAGCATCGAGTACAACGACGTAAGAGTTCCTTATACTCCGGGCAAGGGCTTCTATCTAAGTGTTGAGGATGTACCGACTTCGAATGGAGGGACAGGAATGGCCTTGGTTCGTCTTCCTAAAGCTGATACCGAATACACTTATGAGATGAAAACCCCTACTTTACGTAGTGGGGAGAATCTGCACAAAGCTAATGCCGGTAAGTTAGTAGCCTTATCCAATGGCTCCTATACATTGAATTTGAAAACGGCAGTAGATGGTGATGATAAGCATTTCTTGGTAGGTAACCCGTTCATGACTTATTTGGATATGGGTAAGTTCTTTAAAGCTAATGAAGGCGTATTGGCTTCCAAATACTGGACTTTGGCAAATGGTGCGCCGAATGCCGTGGTTGGTGCACAGGGTGCCGTGGTTAGTGGTACGGTAAGCCCATGCAGGCTTTCTTTGTAGAGCTGAAAGAGGGAGCAACCTTAGACGAAAACACCTCCATCACCTTCAATACGGACATGATGTTGGCCGAAAAGGTTGAACCAACAGAGGTAGTCACCAAATCCACCTCCGCCAGCCATCCCGTCATCACCCTGACCGCCCAACGTGGCAACGAGAAGAGCGCCGCCCGCCTGTTGACCTCCGACAAGGCCGATAATGGCTATAAAGCCGATGAGGATGCGGTTGTACTCCTCGACTCCGAGCTGGACGCGCCGATGGTCTACACCGTATCCGGTAGTCTGGCCACACAAGTGAACGCCGTGAAGCGTATCCAAAACATCGGCCTCGGTGTCTTCCATAAAGGCAATGACGAGGTAACCGTGACGATTGAGGGCCTCAACCGCATGACCGAGACGCTTTACCTCTACGACACGCAAACCCGCAAGAGCGTGAAACTGGACAGCGACAGCTACAGCCTGCAAATCTCCGGCGACAGCCACGGACGCTACTTCCTGCGAGACAGCGACCTTGGTTACGAATTAGAGAACACGATCTCCATCTACTCAGTGCGGCAGGGACAGGTCATCGTATCTGCCCTCCGGCCGGTAAAAGAGATCAAGGTGTTCAGCTTGAGTGGATCGCAAGTGCGCCGGTTCTCCGTGAACACGACACAATATAGCTTCAACCTCCCCGCTGGTATCTACATGATCTATGCCTCCGACGGTGAGCAAGAGTATGCGGAGAAGGTCATCGTGCGATAGGCCTTTTTAAGAATAACTGAACGAAAGCTCCGGTATATCCCAGCGATAATATCGGAGCTTTCAGATGAAAAACCTCCGTCCACAAACGCCAGTATAGGCATCGCCCCGAAGCAGTAGTGGCATAAGCTCACGCCGATAGTGCTTACGCCTCACGCCTATACCGGCATCTCCCGATGCCAATACCGATATTTTGTCCTCAGCCTCACCCCGCCGGGGATCGCAACCCTGAATTAAGAAAGGTCTTATGCTCAAAAGGGCGGAAAGTGTGCATTTCTCGCCCGAAATGCTTTGAGATAAAGAATGTTTGATTACTTTTGCACGCAAGATTAATCTAATATTCCTAATATATAATATGAGTTTAAGAATTATTGTTTTAGCGAAACAGGTCCCGGATACACGAAACGTGGGAAAGGACGCCATGAAAGCGGACGGAACGATCAATCGCGCCGCCTTGCCTGCGATCTTTAACCCGGAAGACCTGAATGCGTTGGAACAAGCGTTACGCTTGAAAGACGCTTATCCCGGGACAACAGTTACGCTGCTGACGATGGGCCCGGGACGTGCCGCCGAAATCATCCGCGAGGGTTTGTATCGTGGTGCTGACGGCGGTTTTTTGTTGACCGACCGTGCGTTTGCCGGAGCCGACACGCTTGCCACATCCTATGCGCTTGCCACGGCTATCAAGAAAATCAACGATTATGATATTATCATCGGTGGTCGCCAAGCGATCGACGGCGATACGGCACAAGTAGGTCCGCAAGTCGCCGAGAAACTGGGATTGACCCAGATCACGTATGCCGAAGAAATCCTGAACGTAGATAAAGAGGCCGGACGTATCACCGTAAAACGTCATATCGACGGGGGTGTCGAGACCGTGGAAGGTCCGCTTCCGATCGTAATCACCGTGAATGGTTCCGCCGCTCCCTGCCGTCCTCGTAACGCGAAGTTGGTACAGAAATATAAATACGCCATGGGCAAGCAGGAGCGGAACACGCAACCCGCCTGCCACCAAGATGGAGAACCGACCGTTCGGTATCCGGAATTGTATGAGACCCGCCCATATCTGGATATTCAGGAATGGAGCGTGGCAGACGTGAATGGAGACTTGGTTCAATGCGGCCTTAGCGGTTCACCGACAAAGGTTAAAGCGATCCAGAACATCGTCTTCCAAGCCAAGGAAAGCAAGACGATCTCCGGTTCCGACCAAGACGTAGAGGATTTGATTGTCGAACTGTTAGCAAACCACACCATCGGATAAGATTATGAACAACGTATTTGTATATTGTGAGACAGAAGGCACGAACGTTGCCGATGTAAGTCTTGAGCTTCTGACCAAAGGTCGTAAACTGGCAAATCAATTGGGCTGTGAGCTAGAGGCAATTGTTGCCGGATCCGGCCTTGAGGGTGTAGAGAAGCAAGTGTTGCCTTTTGGCGTCGATAAGGTTCATGTGTTCGACGCTCCGGGTTTGTTCCCGTATACGTCACTTCCTCATTCCTCTATCCTGATCAATTTGTTCAAAGAAGAGAAACCGCAGATCTGCTTGATGGGCGCTACAGTGATCGGTCGTGACTTGGGTCCTCGTGTATCCTCGGCCTTGACAAGCGGCTTGACGGCCGATTGTACCTCTTTGGAAATCGGATCGCACGAGGATAAGAAAGCGGGGATTACCTATGAGAACTTATTATATCAGATCCGTCCGGCGTTCGGTGGTAACATCGTAGCCACGATCATCAACCCGGAACATCGCCCGCAAATGGCGACCGTTCGCGAGGGCGTGATGAAAAAGGAAGTCCTTGACGAGAACTATAAAGGTGAAGTGATCCGCCACGACGTAGCGAAGTATGTCCCTGAGACAGACTATGTGGTGAAGGTGATCGACCGTCATGTAGAGAAAGCGAAGCACAACCTGAAAGGCGCTCCGATCGTAGTGGCCGGAGGTTATGGCGTAGGCTCCAAGGAGAACTTTAACTTATTGTTCGATTTGGCGAAAGAGCTTCACGCCGAGGTAGGTGCCAGCCGTGCGGCTGTCGATGCCGGTTTCTGTGACCACGACCGCCAGATCGGCCAGACCGGCGTTACGGTACGTCCGAAATTGTATATCGCTTGCGGTATCTCCGGGCAGATCCAGCACATCGCCGGCATGCAAGACGCCGGTATCATCATTTCGATCAATAATGATGAGAACGCCCCGATCAACACGATCGCCGATTACGTAATCAATGGCACGGTAGAAGAGGTGATCCCTAAGATGATTAAGTATTACAAAAAGAACAGTAAGTAAAGATGGCTAATTATTATACAGACATACCGGAACTCAAGTATCACTTGAACAATCCGATGATGGAACGTATTTGCGAGCTGAAGGAACGCGAGTACAGAGACAAGGAAGAGTTCGACTACGCGCCGCAAGATTATGCCGACGCAATAGACTCGTACGATAAGGTGCTGGAGATTACCGGAGAGATCACCGGAGAGATTATCGCCCCTAACGCGGAAGGCGTAGATGCCGAAGGTCCTCACTGCGCGAATGGCCGTGTGGAATATGCTTCCGGCACGAAGCAGAACCTCGACGCGATGGTAAAAGCCGGCTTAAACGGTATGACGATGCCTCGCCGTTTCGGTGGCTTGAACTTCCCAATCACGCCGTACACCATGTGTGCGGAGATCGTAGCGGCGGCTGACGCAGGCTTCGGTAATATCTGGTCATTACAGGATTGTATCGAAACCTTATATGAGTTCGGCAACGAGGATCAGCACAGCCGTTTCATCCCACGTATCTGCGCTGGAGAAACCATGTCTATGGACCTGACCGAGCCGGACGCCGGCTCCGACCTGCAATCCGTGATGCTAAAGGCTACCTTCGATGAGAAAGAGAATTGCTGGCGATTGAACGGTGTAAAACGATTCATCACGAATGGCGACGCGGATCTTCACCTCGTATTGGCCCGTTCCGAGGAAGGTACCAAGGATGGACGTGGTTTGTCCATGTTCATCTACGACAAACGGGAAGGTGGCGTAAACGTACGCCGTATCGAGAATAAATTGGGAATCCACGGCTCTCCTACTTGCGAGTTAGTTTACAAGAACGCGAAAGCAGAGCTTTGTGGCGATCGCAAACTGGGCTTGATCAAATACGTGATGGCCTTGATGAACGGCGCACGCCTAGGTATCGCCGCACAATCGGTAGGTCTCAGCCAAGCCGCTTACAACGAAGGATTGGCCTACGCCAAAGACCGCAAGCAGTTCGGTAAGGCAATCATCGATTTCCCCGCTGTTTACGACATGCTCGCCATCATGAAAGCGAAGCTGGATGCCGGACGTGCGTTGTTATACCAAACCGCTCGTTACGTTGATATTTACAAGGCACTGGACGACATCGCCCGTGAGCGTAAACTGACTCCGGAAGAGCGTAAGGAACAGAAGCAATACGCCAAATTGGCGGATTCTTTCACTCCGTTGGCAAAAGGTATGAATTCCGAATACGCCAACCAGAATGCCTATGATTGCATCCAAATACACGGAGGTTCCGGTTTTATGATGGAGTATGCTTGCCAACGTATCTACCGCGATGCCCGTATCACCTCCATCTATGAAGGTACGACACAATTGCAGACCGTAGCGGCCATACGTTACGTGACAAACGGGTCTTACCTGGCTACCATCCGTGAATTCGAGGCAATCCCTTGCTCTGCCGAGATGGAACCGCTGAAGGCTCGTTTGGTAGAGATGGCTAATAAGTTCGAGGCTAGCATGGCGAAAGTAAAAGAGTCTCAAGATCAGGAATTACTCGATTTCGTGGCTCGCCGCTTGATGGAAATGGCCGCTGATATCATCATGGCTCATCTATTGATCCAAGACGCGACGAAAGCGCCGGAGCTGTTCGCTAAGTCTGCGGTCGTTTACACCAATTACGTAGAGGCTGAGATTGAGAAACATCATGGTTATATCGGACGATTTAACACGGAAGAACTAATCTCATACAGGCAGTAACAAACAACTATCATTTTACATAACAAAAAGGCGAGACTTGATTATCAACCTGATAGAAGTCTCGCCTTCTTTTTTATTACAATGGGCATTATAAGCTTCTTATACTGGGCATTATAAGAAGCTTACGATGGGCATTGTCAGTTGCTTATAATAGGCATTGTAATTTTCCTATATCGCCAAAGTATCCATTGCATACTACCTCGCAAAGAGAGATATCCAAGGAAAGCCATCCACAACGCATGATTTCCCATCGATCGATAAAACAGGTAATAAATAATAAAGAAAGTACCCGAGGCCACGAGCATCGAGTAAAGCATCTGGCGTGTAGCCGTGGCTCCAATAAAGATACCGTCCCAAAGGAAAGCGGAGAATCCGCATAAAGGGATCGCCAATACCCAATAGAAATAATCTCCGGAAGACTCAATGACCGAGGTATCGCTCGTCAACAGTCCCAGAAAATCCTTCCCCCCCAACGCATAAAGGATCGTGAAAGACAATGAGAGACCAATTCCCCACAGAAACAACAAACGAACGCATTTACGTAACCCCACATCGTTTTTAGCCCCAATAAACCGGCCGGCTAATGCCTCTCCCGCATAAGCGAAGCCATCCATTATATAAGAGAACAAGGTAAACAACTGCATCAACAAGGTATTTACGGCCAATATCACATCCCCTTGTCTCGCACCTGTAGAAGTAAAGAAGGTAGTAACAGCGACCAAGCACAAGGTCCGGAAAAATATATCACTATTGACCGAGAAGAAGCGACGCATCGCCTCCCCACCCCAAAGCCCGTCCCAATCGATATACGCTTTCAGACGCCCATAATATTTCAACCAAAGAGCAAACGCCATGAAGAGGCCCGCATATTGGGCGATCAGTGTTCCCTGCGCTACACCTTCCACCTTCATACCCAGCACAAACACGAAACATAGGCTGGCCACGATATTCACGATATTCTGCGTGATAGCGATAAACATCGGAAAACGAGAATTCTGCATACCGATGAACCAACCGGCAAAGCCATATAATCCCAATACGGCCGGCGCTCCCCAAATACAGATATTAAAATAGAGAGAGGCCCATCGCTTCACCTCCTCCGTCGCGTCGATCAAAACGAACGCACTCCTCAGTATCGGGTATTGAAGGATCCAAAGCCCGAGAGAGATCAAAAGCCCTACCCCGACAGCCCGCAGCAAGGTCCGGACGACCTCCGTCAAGTCCCGTTTCCCGTAGGCTTGGGCGGTCATCCCACTTGTCCCCATCCGGAGAAAGCCGAATATCCAATAGATCATGTTAAACAGCATACCGCCCACGGCGATCGCCCCAATGTACGACGCCGATCCCAAATGCCCTACGATCGCCACATCCACCAGCCCCAACAAAGGCACGGTTATATTGGAGACGATAGAAGGTATGGCCAGTTGAAGTATTTTCCGATTCATATCCTATCCTAAATTTATCCTACGCAAGAAATTATAAACGTCACTTGATAACCCGGCACAGAACGCTGCGCCAAACAAAGATCCCCGCCTTGCCGCACCATCATCTGCCGGGAAAGCGACAAGCCGATACCGGAACCCGTCCTTTTAGTCGTGAAGAAAGGAATAAAAATCTCCCGTTCGATAGCCGCCGGAATAGGCGCACCATTGTTGCTGACCCACAACCCCTTCTTCCAACGCACATCCACGGTTGTAGCCCCTGCCTCGCAAGCATTCCGGATCAGGTTAATCAGTACTTGCCGCAACATATTCTGATCCGTACACATCGTAACAGACAAAGGAATGGAAAGGTGCCACTCTAAATCGGGATAAAGAGCCCGGATTCCTTCCATAAAATCAGTCAAATAGACCTCTCCGATAACAGGTTCTTGCAGTTCCGCCAGTTTCCGGTAGCTGTCCACGAACAGGGCAAGTCCCCGGCTGGTATCGTGAATGGCACGGATTCCCTCCTCGTAAACCGTTCCGGCAATCGCAGGATGCTCTAGATAGGCTTGGCTGATACTGGCGATAGGCGTAGTGGCATTCATGATCTCATGCGTAAGCACACGGGTCAGCCGTTGCCACGATTCCACCTCATTGCGGGCAAGCAACCGGCCGATGTCCCTGCCCGTCTCGTTAAGGGCCTCTTGCAACGCCCGCTCCCCGAAGAACAGGCCTTTCACAGGAAGACGAAACGTAAATTCTTGGTTACGAATCGCCTCACGCATCAGATGCGCCCGGTCTCTCAACAATACCTGATGGCGGTAGAACCATCCGATAAAAAGAACGACAACGACTCCCAAAGTGCCTATCAACATCATAGCTTTTTTATTTTAGCATACAACGTCTGCCGGGTAATTCCCAACAATTCGGCGGCCCGGCTGATATTGCCGTGGCAACGCTCCACTACCTTGCTCACATGTTCCGCCTCGACCTGTTCCAATGGAACCACTTTACGCCCGGCATCAATCGCATCTTTCAAGATGCGGATCAGCTCTTGATTATCCCACGGCTTGGCAACAAAGTCCGCCGCTCCCATCTTCAAACCACGCACCGCCAACTTGATATCAGCGTATGCCGTCACCAGTACCACCGGGATAGCCGGATGCTTCTTGTGGATCGCCCGAAGCCAAAGCAAGCCGTCTTGTCCGGAGTTTCCCCCTTGCGTGAAGTTCATGTCGAGCAAAATCCCGTCCACCACCTCTTGTGCCAATATCGTAAGAAGCATGTCGGGAGAAGCGAGTGTCAATACCCTGTCAAACTCACCGGCCAAGCAGATCTTGACCGCCGTAAGAATCGCCGGATTGTCATCTACCACCAATATTGTCCCGTAATTCGCCATATCCGATTCATTTGTTTTTCCTTTATCTCTTTTATCGGGGATAAAGGTACGGAAAAAGGCTGTATGAATATCATACAAGCGGGTGTATGAATATCATACAAGCGGGTGTATGATTTTCATACAAACTACCGCAACCGGGCATCCAAGCCCTTGCCAGATGCCAACCACTCTATACCTTTGTATCAAAAACAAGTAAAATATGAAATCGTACTTTACCTTTCTCGGCCGCAACAAACTCTACACAGCCATCCAGTTCTTCGGATTAGCTATCGCACTGGGAGTTGTCATCCTTCTGGCCTCGTATGCCGACACCGAATTTAATATCGGTAACAATCAATCGTACTCTCACCAATTGTATGCCGTCGGCTATGGAGATGAGATCGGTATGACAACCGGGACTGCCCCAGAATTATTCCCTTCCATTCCGGAAATAAAAGAGTGGACACGCCTGATCCATATTGAAGCGGCCGACCTGATGGTAGACAACCAATATTACCAAGTAAACGGCATCGCGGCAGATCCTAATTTTTTCCAGATGCTCAATTATACGCTCATTGGATGCGACCGCAACAAAGCACTGATCGGGACAGACGAGGTCATTCTCTCCGAGCCATTCGCCCACAAAGTATTCGGGAATGAAAATCCGATCGGCCGTACCGTGATGTACTTGAACCAGACACCGCTACGGGTCGTCGGGGTTCTCCCGGCTTTCAGTCCGACAGAGCTGTTGAAACCGATGGACATCTTGATTCCTTTCAAACTGGCAGAAAAAGATTATGCATGGATGGACAATTTCGGCTCAACACAAATATTCATCACGCTGGAAGAAGGGGCAACTCCCGATGTCGTTGCCCGTAAACTACTCGATCAGTATAAAGACTATTGGGAATACTGGCAAGAGGACAACAGTACGAACGGGCTCTTTTGGGGTTCTTCGGTGACACGCATGGACGAGATTTATTTTTCTCCCCTGAACCAGTATGGCCCTTTCCGCAATGGAACACGAAAACAAGTACAAGTCTTGTTCTCGTTAGTATTCGTGTTGCTCCTCTCGGCTATCTTCAATTACATCAACCTAACTGTATCGCAAACCAGCAAACGAGCCCATGAAATGGCAACCCGCCGGTTGATGGGTGACTCGGCGGGGCAAATCGTATTGCGCTACCTCGCAGAGTCAGCCATCTTCACAACCGGTTGTTTCATCGGCGGTTGCTTAGTTGCCATCATCGCAAAACCCTATTTCGAGCACTTGCTCTCCACCCGGATCGCTTTGGTCTCTTCACCGGCGATAGTAGCCTATTCGTTGTTGCTATGGGTAGGAATCGCTGGCATATCGGGATTGTTACCAGCCCTCGTCACCTACAAATACAGTCCGATAGATATCGTAAAAGGAAATTTCCGAATGCACAACAAGCAACTGTTCAGCCGTTTGTTCATCATCGTACAAAATGTCATCAGCACGGTACTCATCACCTTAGGACTCACCATGGCCTTCCAAATATACCACCTTGCCACCCTGCCGACCGGTTATAATACAGACCTGGTATTCATCAAGACATGGGACTTGGGACACACCTACGACAAGCAAGTCATCCTCCAGAAACGATTGCAGGCATTGCCCCAAGTGACAGAAGTAGCGTTAGCACGAAAACTGCCTTTCATCACCGGTCACGATGGTGTACAACAACCGGAAGAAGAGGGATACTCGTGGCTCCACCTTTCGGATATGGACAGTACCGCATTCCGGATGTTGGGCTTCAAAGTGGTAGAACGTTGGTCTGACCCACTGCCCGGCATGGTTTGGGTAACGGAAGAGACTTGCCGTCGTTACCAACTTTCATCCAACAGACCCCATTTTGGAAAAAAGGATGACAAGGGCGGCTACCAATATAACGTCTGCGGTGTCATCCGCGACTATCGTTCGCTAAGCGCATTAGCTACTCCCCTATCCGATTCGCATGGAGCCGTTATGATACTAGATCCACAAGGCTACATCATCCGTCAAATCGTCAAGATACAAGGCGATCGGGCAGAAGCCTTAGCCGCCATCCGCCATACTTGCCGGGAAGTGTCCAAAGAAGTGATCGGGATACCGAAAGACTTGGAAGCCGATTATATCGACGATTATATGGACAAGGATTTAACCCATGAGAAGAACATGCTGATGCTTGTCCTTTGCTTCATGACCATCTCCATTCTCATCTCTGCCTTGGGACTGCTGGCCATGTCGATAAGCTACACCGAACAGCAAAGCAAACGGATCGCCTTGTGCAAGGTGATGGGAGCCGAGACAAGTGGCGCGGTATGGGAACTTTCCAAACGATTCATGGCACTCTCGTTGCTTGCTGCCTGTTTCGCCCTGCCCATCAGCGTGAAAGCGGTTCAAATCAGTTTAGAGTCGTTCTATAACCGCATCGCCTTTCCGTGGTATCTCATAGCTGCGGCTGTTTTGGCAACCATAGCCATCGCTTTTGTGTCAATCATCGGGCAAACCTTGAAAGTCGCCCGCCGTAACCCCATCAAAAGTATCCGGACCGAATAAAAGCAACATTCTATAATAGATATACATTCTCACAAAAACAAGACAAGTCATGATTCAAATAAAGAACCTCAGCAAAAACTTCCGGACGGAAGAAGTAAAAACCATCGCACTCAATGGCATAAGCATGGAAGTGAAAAAGGGCGAGTTTATCGCCATCATGGGACCCAGCGGATGCGGCAAATCAACCCTGCTGCATATTCTCGGCCTGCTGGATAACCCGGACGAGGGCAGCTATCTATTAAACGGCGAAGAGGTGGGACACCTGAAGGAGAAAGACCGTACACGCTATCGCAAGGGACGCATTGGTTTCGTGTTCCAAAGCTTCAATCTCATTGACGAGCTTACGGTCGAGGAAAACATAGATCTCCAACTGAAATACCTCGGCGTCCCCAAGACAGAACGCAAGCGGCAGGTACTTGACATCCTCCGCAAAGTACGCCTCAGCCAACGTGCCAAACATTACCCGCAGCAACTCTCCGGCGGCCAGCAGCAACGTGTCGCCATCGCTCGCACCGTCGTAGGTAAACCTATGCTGATATTGGCTGACGAACCGACCGGTAACCTCGACTCTAAAAACAGTCTTGAAATTATGAAATTACTCAGTCAACTGAATGCCGAAGGGACTACGATCATCATGGTAACACACTCGCAACACGACGCGACCTACGCCGATCGTATCATCAATCTCTTCGATGGGCAAATCGTCGACGAGCTGGAAGGAAAACTTTAGCCTCTTCACAAAAAAACGAAGGCCGCGGGATTCACATCCGACGGCCTCCTACACTAACCCTTAACTTTAACCAATGAAAAACAATAATCTACTACATTTATTTCAATGCAGCCAAAGCCGCATCATAATTCGGCTCGGTAGTAATCTCGGGAACAAGTTCCTCATAAACCACCTTACCAGCTCCATCGACTACTATCACGCCACGGGCTAATAACCCTTTCAGCGGACCGTCTACCAGAAGCATCCCGTACTTATCCTCAAAACATGAACACCGGAACATTGACAATGTAATCACCTTATCAATACCCTCCGTAGTACAGAAACGTCCATGTGCAAAAGGTAAATCTTTAGAAACAGCTAATACTACCGTATCCGGATGCGAAGCGGCTTCTTTATTGAAGCGTCTTACCGAGGCCGCACATACACTTGTATCCAAGCTCGGGAAAACATTTATCACTACATTCTTTCCTTTCAAGTCGCTTAGCGACAATTCGGATAAATCACTTTTTACACCCTTAAAGTTCGGAGCCTCTGCCCCAACTTTCGGCAACTCGCCGTTCGTATGAATCTCGTTACCTTTTAATGTTACTTTTGCCATCTTTGTTTGATATTAAATAATCTCACTCTTAGTTGGCTGCACAAATATAAGCAGCTTCTTGAAGATAGAACAAACGAAAATAAACTATGTTCCTCCGTTTAACTCTATTTAACTACTATACCAAAATATAGATTGGTTATCTTTGACGGCAAAATCAAACAGAATGAATTGGATTATTATCGGCGGGCTTCTTATAATCATCGTGATGCAAATCCTTTTGCGTCCTAAACAGTTAAATAACAACAAAGAAGACCTAGAAAAGTTGCTAAACGAGTTACAGCGCTCGTTCGACCGTATCGAGAAAAATTTCAGGGAGGACTTCCGCCTGAATCGGGAAGAAAGCCGGTTAGTAGCAAAGGATAACCGAGAAGAGCTGGCTCGTTCCTTGAATGAGTTTAGGGAAACCTTCGAACGTGGAATCGATTCTTTTAACAGGTTACAGAAAGAGAAATTCGCGGCTTTGGACGAACGCCAACAAAGATTAGTGGATAACACGGAAAAAAGACTGGAAGAGATCCGAGTCACCGTAGACGAGAAACTTCAAAAGACATTGAATGACCGTATCGGGCAATCTTTCCGTTTAGTCACCGAACAATTAGAGAGTGTACAAAAAGGACTGGGCGAGATGCAAACCTTAGCGCAGGATGTAGGAGGGTTAAAACGGGTACTTAGTAATGTAAAAACCCGAGGAAATATCGGGGAGATCCAGCTCAGTATGTTATTAGAGCAGCTATTGGCACCAGAACAATACGAAGCGAATGTACATACCCGGAAAGGTTCGGATGTGGTCGTTGAATTCGCTGTCAAGCTCCCCGGACGGGATGATGCCCGAGAATTCGTATACCTTCCTATAGACGCTAAATTCCCGAAAGACGTATACGAGCAACTCCTAAACGCTTACGATGCCGCAGATCCCCAAGCGATCGAGACAGCCGGAAAATTATTGGAGACAACGATCAAGAAGATGGCTAAAGATATCTCAGACAAATATCTGGCACCTCCCGCCACGACCGATTTCGGTATTATGTTCCTGCCGTTCGAGGGCATTTACGCCGAGGTAGTACGCCGTTCCGCATTATTGGAAGATTTACAAAGAAACTACAAGGTAGTCGTGACAGGTCCCACTACCTTAGCAGCCATACTGAACAGTTTGCAAATGGGCTTCCGTACCTTAGCGATCCAAAAGCACTCAGGGGAAGTATGGACGATCTTAGGGGCCGTAAAAAAAGAATTCGAGAAAGTAGGCGGCATGCTCGAGAAAGCCCAAAAGAACTTGCAAACCGCCAGCGGGCAAATAGAAGAGGTTTTAGGTACCCGTACCCGTGCTATCCAACGTAAACTCAAAGATGTAGATACGCTTAGCGATCGTGAGGCCCGAGCTATCCTTCCCGAGATCGGAATATTAACAGAAGAAGACGAAAAAACAGAATCATGAAAAAGAGACAAATACCCCACACGTATGTAATTATTTTTTACATCATCTTATTTTGTGCCGTATTGACATGGGTTATTCCCGGTGGGCAATATACGGAAAGCATCAGCCCGGACGGAGAGCGAACCGTCGTATACGAATCCGTGGAAAGCATACCCCAGACTTGGGAGGTACTCTCCGCCTTTTATAAAGGATTTGTGGACAAGGCGGATATCATTGTCTTTATCCTTATCATCGGCGGGGCATTCTGGATCGTGAACGACAGTAAGGCATTTGATATCGGAACAGTCAGTTTTCTGCGGAAAGCACGCAAAATGGAGAACAACCCCATCCTTCATAAAATAGGCATAGACAATTTCTTATTGACCGCCATCATGTTACTTTTCAGTATATTCGGGGCCGTATTTGGAATGAGTGAAGAGACCATCGCTTTTTGTCTGGTCTTGGTCCCGATGGCGATATCTATGGGATACGATTCCATAACTGGCGTATGCATGGTTTTTATAGCAGCGGGATTAGGTTTCGCCGGAGCGATTTTAAACCCTTTCACCATCGGTATTGCGCAAGGTTTGGCGGGGATTCCTCTTTTTTCCGGTATCGAGTATCGTATCGTTTGTTGGTGTATTATCAATGTGGTAGGCTTCACATGGATCCTGCGTTATGCCACCAAGGTAAAAAAGAACCCTCAATTGTCACCCGTCTATGAGGATGATCAATATTGGAGAGATTTGCATAGTACCAATTCCTTAGAAATCGTATACAGAACCCCGAAAGCCGCATGGATCAGTTTCGTCCTATTGGCAATCGTACTAATTATTTTTTCGATCTATTATCCCCAGACATCCTTAAAAATAGGAAATAGCGTAATCAAGAGACTACCCTTAATCCCGATTCTTAGTATAGCGTTCGTCATCAGTTCGATATTCACCCTGAGGAAAACCGTACATTTGTATATATTGAACCTTTTATTCTTCACGATCTTTTTCCTGATAATAGGCGTAATGGGCCATGGGTGGTACATTATGGAAATAGCGACCTTGTTCTTCGCCTTGGGTATAATGGCAGGAATCGCCAATGGACGCAATCCGAATGAGCTTGTGAAACTTTTCTTGGAAGGTTGCAAGGATATCATGAACGCCGCCTTGGTCGTCGGCCTAGCTGGAGGTATTATCGTAATCCTGCAAGATGGCAAAGTGATCGATACGATTCTCTTTAACCTAGCGAAAGGGATGGAAGGTTTGGGACAAGTAGCTACGGTCGGGATGATGTACGTTATTCAAACGCTTATCAATCTAGTGATTCCTTCCGGAAGTGCCAAAGCGGCCCTTACCATGCCTATCATGGCCCCATTCTCGGAGCTGATCGGTTTATCCAAGCAAGCCACCGTCATGGCCTTTCAGTTTGGCGATGGCTTCACGAACCTGATAACTCCCACATCAGGTGTCCTGATTGCGGTTCTTGGAGTAAGTCGTATCCCATACGATAAATGGTTCAAATGGGCATGGAAATTCATCCTTGTCCTAGTGATCCTAGGATTCTTATTATTGATCCCAACGGTATTGATCCCGATGAACGGCTTTTAATCGATATAGCTCTGTATCTTCTGTAATAGACTCCCGTGATCCATCACGCCGGAAGAGCGCCATACGATCTCACCTTTCTTAAAGATGATCAAAGTGGGTACGGATTGAATCTTCAACTGCGTGACAAGTGTCTCGTTCTTATCCACATCTATTTTAAGGACACGCACTTGTCCCGCCAGTTCCTTTCCCAAAGCCTCGACTGTCGGGCTCAACACCTTACATGGGCTGCACCATATCGCAAAAAAATCCACCAATACAGGTTTATCCCCTTTAATGATATCATCGAATGTTTCCATCTTATCTACTTTTTAAATATTTACACTCTGTCTAATTTCAACCACAGGAAGCCAGACCTCATAGTTTCCGGCTTAAGATTATCAAAAACAAATGTACGAAATTAAATCATTTATCTAAGCCCTAAACAATCTTTTGCCAGGGAACCGTACCTAAATATTCCTCAATCAATGAAAATAATCATTCTGACACATTGTAATTTAAACGCTCGGAGAATCGATGATTTAGGGGCAAGTACGGGCTTGCTTCCAAATTCGAAAATATTTTTTCACAATAATCTATTAAACAACGTATTACAGATTTTCACTGATTTATTCTAGCGAAAGATTTCGTCTACTGTCAACTTCAGTCGGACAAACAAGCGACTTTTTATCCGAAAACAATAAGCTTTTCACCCGAAAACAATCGTATTTCCGGTCGGAAACAGCTTACAACACCCTTATAAACACCTGACTATAGAGCATAATCCCTTCTACAAAACCTATTCATACACCTAAAAAATGGTAAAAAACGCTGTTTTCACCTATCTTTTCTCTCTATTTTCGCATTTCCATAAAAAGCCTTTATCAGCTAAAAGCCTCCATTTTGAGTAAAATGATAGAAAAAGAGATATTTTGGTGACATCGAAGAGAAATCATAGTCTCGTTTTGGAAAACCCACATCCAACGCAACAGGGCGACCGCATCAAAATAGCAATAAAAGTATGTTTTATGGTAACTCCTCAGCCCCTTTCCCCCTCTAAAAAATAAAAAACGCATCTTTGTCGTTGAAATGGATTTACCAGTAACAGATATGGTCCCCTTTATTCAGCATCTCTTGCGTCGCCAAGTGGATCAATTGCGCCGTATAGCAGATCTTGAACAGGAGAACGCCTAACTTCGAACCCGGCTTTCCCGTTATGGACTTCCTGGGAAAGACTGCCAAAACAGCAGCGTACCTCCATCCCAAGAAAGCATAAAGTCCCGTTCATCACGTCGTACACGTTCTCTTCGTAAAGCATCCGCCCGTAAGACGGGTGGTCAATATGGCCATAAGGGGCTTACCCGGCTAACCCCGTCCGCAGATTGTACGCTGGCTCATTCTCCAACCTATTTCAAGGTATGTGGCTCGTCGCTTTCCGATGTGGAGGGAGATCCTGAGGCGCGTGGAATCCTCCCCCGTCGTTGGAGCGGACGAGACGGGAGAGTACCCGGACGGCGGATCGCATTGGATGTGGGTTTGCCAAAACGAGATGGCCACATACATATTCCCAGATCCTTCCCGTGGAAAAAATGCCATGTACGAACA
>NZ_SRYM01000045.1 GCF_004793765.1 Parabacteroides distasonis
ACACTCTGATGTTGAAACTTTATGCAAAAATATAACGATTAAATAATATACAATGGATACAGAAACAGTTTCCCCTAATTTCGATGACATCCGTCCGCTGAACAATAGTGAGGTAAAGGATGCGATTGAAAAATTGGTCGCCAATGAGGATTTCGAGCGGGCTTTACGTTACATAAAGCCGAATTTGAATTGGGAGGAATTCTCAGTTGCCATGCGTGCTTGCAAGACGAAGGAGGAGTTTAAATCTACTCTGGCCTATGACGCTGTAATGACGGTGGCGAAAAATACGACTTTCTCGCTTACTATCTCAGGGCGTAGCCGTCTGCCGAAAGATAAGGCGGCATGTACGTTTATCTCGAACCATAGGGATATCGTATTGGATGCCTCCTTCTTGAACGTCATGTTATATGATGTGGGGTATGGTATGACGCAGGTCGCTATCGGCGACAATCTTTTGATCCGTCCGTGGATCGAGACGTTGGTGCGCTTGAATAACAGCTTTATCGTGAAGCGTGGCGTTTCTGTTCGTCAGATGCTGGAGGTTAGCAAGATGCTTTCCTCTTATATCCATCATGCGATCAAAGATGTGAAAGAATCCGTCTGGATCGCCCAGCGTGAGGGACGTGCCAAGGATTCGGACGATCGTACGCAGGGTAGCGTGTTGAAGATGCTGAGTATCGGCGGCGATAAGGATAATCTGTTGTTGAATTTGATGGACTTGAATATCGTACCGGTCGCTATCTCCTACGAGTTTGACCCTTGCGATTTCTTGAAGGCGAAAGAATTCCAGATGAAGCGAGATGATCCGGATTACGTGAAATGTCAGCGGGATGATTTGTTGAGCATGGAAACGGGTATCCTGAATAATAAGGGTCGTGTCCACTTCACGATCACTTCCCCGATAAACGACTCTTTGGCCAAACTGGACAAGGATATGGAGAAGAATGAGCTGGTAAGTGCTATCGCGTCTGTTATCGACCGGGAGATTTATAAGAACTATCGTTTCTATCCTTGCAATTATGTAGCTTATGACTGGCTGAACGCTACTCGCCGTTTCCACGAGCATTACGGACCGAAGGATAAGAAGCAGTTCGAGGAATATATACAAGGACAGTTGAATAAGATTGTCCTTCCGAATAAAGATGAGTCGTTCTTGCGCAAGAAATTGTTGGAGATGTACTCTAATCCGTTGAAGAACTATTTGACAACTTTATAAGTTCCAATTGATTTTGATAGAGAGGTGTTGTAAAAGAGCGTAAGAAGCCTTTTACGACACCTTTTTTGTTAACTGGTGTATCGTAAAATCTATGTCGCTAATGTATATTCCACCAAGGGATAGTCTGGCCAAACACTACACGGTCTAATCATTTCACGGGCAGATAGAGCAAGCTACTTCCGATAATACTTTTATCCAATAGGAAGGCTCAACCGTAACAATTTCTCGCAGGCATCTCTATGTTCTCTTTCACGGCCTTCGCTGCATATCATTGACATAAAGTAAGTTGGCCGACGTGAAACGTGCGATCAACAAATTGAAATCATTGAGAGGAGGTACGTTATATTACCGCACGGCTCTGATAGACAGTGCCGCTTGCGAGGGCTTCCAAGAATGCCCAGTATAAGTTCCTTATACTGGGCACTGTAAGATGCTTACGATGGGCATTCTTGTATCCTTTGGATGGGTACCGTAAGAAAGTGTCCTTAGAAGGGATATCCGATAGCGAAATGGTAGCCCATACCGTCCTTGAATTTCGGGATATTGTAATAACCTTTCTTTCCGGTATCGTAAGGGAGATGCAGGCC
This sequence comes from Parabacteroides distasonis, assembly GCF_004793765.1. Taxonomy (GTDB): domain Bacteria; phylum Bacteroidota; class Bacteroidia; order Bacteroidales; family Tannerellaceae; genus Parabacteroides; species Parabacteroides distasonis_A. The sequence continues at coordinate 1,804 of NZ_SRYM01000045.1, forward strand.
GATACCCACGTCGAAACGGATGACGATAAAGGTCAGGTCGTAGCGTAGGCCGAAACCGGTACCCAAGGCTAGATCTTTGAGGAAGCTACCCCATTTCAGTTGTCCGCCGGGACGATCTGGATCGTTTCGGATCAGCCAGATGTTACCGCAGTCGAGGAAAGTGGCCCCATGAAGGTCGCCAAGGATCGGGAAGCGGTATTCGAGGTTGGTCTCGAATTTAAGATCACCCGTACGGTCGATGTAAGCGTATTTATTGTTGTCGCTGTTCTGGTAGTAGCGTCCGGGACCTATGCTGCGGATCGTAAAAGCACGGATGCTATTCGCTCCGCCGATGTAGAATTGCTCATTATAAGGGGAGGTACGGGCGTTACCGTAGCTATAAATAGCGCCGGCCATTAATCGGCCTACGAGATATTGCTTATGCCCGAGGGCGTAATTATAACGTATTTCGGCGGTTCCCTTGATGAATTGGGCGAAGGGGTTGCCGAGTAATTCCTTATCCTCTTTATTGAATTTCTTCCCGGCTAACGCATAAATCCCATCCAAGACTAGACCCGCTTGGGTAACGGATGCCTGCCACCAAAGATGGTTCCGGCGACTGGTAATCGGGGAATCATCATAGGTATAGGTATAGTTCATGGCCGGGATGAATTGATTTTGCAAACTCTTCTTTAGGGCCTTGTTCACGTTGGTAATGCTGTCGAACTCATGCGTGGTATGCTGGAGCAAGTTGAACGTTAGCTTGAAAGGGGTGATGGAATGATGAGACGTGGCGGTAGGCTGGAACTCATACGAGGCGTCACCACCGAATGCCAGCAACTTGAAGAAACGGGCCCGGTTCATCTGGTCCGCATAGAGGCGGAAGGTGGTGCTGGCCGGGAAATTCATGTCCCGTTTGTTGAATGTAGGGAACAATACCCGTGGGAAAGTCAGCGTGGTAGTCAAGCCTAACTCATAACTGTTGATCTTGGAGTTGCTACCATCCAGCTTGTTGCCGGTCTGCCATTCGTAAGAGCCGCGGAGTTTCACGCCGAAGGTCTCGCCCCCTCCGAAGACATTCCGTTTTGTCACGCTGAAAATGGCGCCCGGACCCACTTGGTCGTTGCTCTTGGCGGTGACGTTCAACTCCAGCTCGCCGTCCAATGGAAGATCGTAGACCGTATTGATCCGCAGATCCAGCGTATCTTGGCGGCGCATGGTATCACGGGGGGAATATTGCAACTCGGCATAACGGAAGATACCCAAGCGGGACAGGGCCGTTTGCGTCCGTTCCTGCGCCCGCTGGTTATAAAGTTCCCCCGACTTGAAATATAAACGGTTGTAAATGACCGAGGGGCGAACTCTTAGCTTACCCTCATAATGGATCGTAAGGTCCTTATAGCGGATCGAGTCCGTGGGAGTCTCATTCTGGTAGCCGTTTAGCCAGACGGATATATCCCCGAGCTTCCAAGGGCGGAGGGCCGAGGGGGGAAGACTTTCCTTCGGGGCCACCCGTAAGGCCACTTTCCCGGGGTTCAACAAGGTATCCGCTTGATAGGTGATGAAATCAGGACGGAAATAGTAATATCCGTTGTTACGGAGCAAGGACGAGATGCGTTCCCGCTCGGCTTGCAATTGGACGACGTTGAAATTCTCTCCTTTGTGGAGGATACGATCGCCGATCGTGGCATCGATCAATGAGTCGGCACGGTGACGGATATGGACGTATTGGATGCTGTCCAGCGTATACGGATCGTTCATGGTGACACTGTATTCCAGCTTTGCCTTCCGGGGATTCTTGGGATCGGGTATGACCTCGAAAGAAGTCTCTCCGTTGAAATAACCGTATTCGTTCAATAGATTCCGGGCTACCTTGACACGGATTTCCGGGTTCACGGTGGTGATCAGCACCGGTTTCGACGCTAGTTTGTTGAAGATCCACTTGCCGACCTTCCCTTTCTTGTTCACGAAAGCGTTGTAGACCCACAGGCCGAAAGGAAAAGGCACCCGGATCGAGGAGCTTCCCAGCAAGGCGTTGTTGGGGGGATAGGCTAGGGCGGCCTCGACCTCTTCCAAGGCGGCTTCGCCGGGTTTGGTCTTATCCTCGTTCTTCACCTCTATTTTCTTGATACCGGTATATAGGACCGCTCCCTCGGGAAGGTTCTTCGTGGTGGAGCAAGAGGAGAGAAGAAGTACGGATAGGAGGATGTTTCTGGTGGCGATGCGCCACGGCCTAAGGGTAAGCGATCTCGCCTGGTAAGGCGAGGCTTGCCGCTTAAAATGTGTTAAAACGTTTTTCATTCCTTTTCTTTTTCGTCATTTATGGGTTTCACTTTCGTTTTCTTGAAGTTGAATAGCTCCTTGAGGTGCATCATTTTCTTGCGGAGCACGATACCGGCTCCGGTCTCCGTGATCTCACCTTCTAGCAGGCTTTCGTAGTTCTTGTCGTGGAAGAGCTTAATGTATCGGGAGCCGCTACTGTCCAGCCGGTATTCTACGGATATGTTGTCGATGAACGGTTGCGCCTGCCCGTTGTTAATGTTCTCGCCAGTAGAGATACGACCGCCTAGAACCACACGGATACGGTCATTATAGAATCGCTTTGCGAAGCGGAAGGAGTAGTCGGTACGGGTACCACCTCCGGCGTCGCCATTATCATCGTACGTCTCCATACCGAAACTGATATCCACGGACTTCAAGGCGCTTCCGGCAATGTTGTTGATCTCGCTTTGCAAGAAGCTGGTCAAAGCGTCTCCCATATTCACGTTCACTTTGCCGCCACCACCGCCACCACCGAGGTACATACCGGTCACGAGCATGCTGACAGCCAGCTTTGCCCGTTCCTCCGGGCCTTTCGAGGTTAGTTCCTCTTGCATCGCCATGTCTTCCGGGGCAGTAAGGGTAAATTGCAATCCTAGGTTCTCCAGTCGCTGGGTCAATTCGATGCCTACGTCGAAATTCACCAAGCGGGGCGATGATTGCCCGGTTAGGGTGACGGACGTACGGACTCGCTCGGTAGCCGTAAGGTTCAAGGTCGGGTCCATGGGGTTGCCTGTCCATTGCACGTAGCTATCCTCCTGTACGTTGAACTCCTTCAGCGGGATGACCGGGATGGAGTACTTGATGGTTCCGCCCGTCAGCGTGTAGCGTCCGTTCAGGAACATATCTCCTTGCGGGGTATACTGGAAGGAAAGGTCGCCGCCACCCTCCAAATTGATATGGTTGGACTGGTCGGGACTTAAATCCACGTTCGCTTGTACGGCGGGATCGATGTGGATCGTCATCAACATGTCCATGCCTCCCATCGGCAACGGGGGCTTACGAGGCATGCGCCGACGTAAGGTATCCGTGAAAGAGGTGAAGGTTACCATGTCCGACATACGGTCTTGCACGGTCAACGGGGAGTCTTTCAGCACGTAGGTGATATTCGTTCCGCCCAATAATTGCAAGTCTCCTCGCATGGTCAAGGCACCCAACGGCCCGCGTACGGTAGAATTCAGGTTGACGAACAGCTTTCCGTAGACAAGGCTTTCCTCGTTTTTCTTAACGTTCAGCAGTTGCAAGTTATTCGCCGTTAGTTTAAGATTGGCGGTCATGCGGGATAAATCGTTGAAATCCACTTCTCCGTTGATGATAAACGGATTCTTGTTGTATGCGTAAATACCATATTGGTTGAACAAGATCCGGTTGTTCTTTATCTCTATCTTCTTATCGTCGAAACGGAAGGTAGAACCTGCGGCGCCTACATAAACGGAGGCGGTATCGAGAATCAGATATCCCTCGGCCATGGGTTTATCGCTTTGTCCGCTGATAGCGAGCGTACCATCGAGGTCTCCGCCCATTTTCGCCATATCATCCGGGATGAACGGGTTGGCGATATTCAAGGGGAAGTGCATGAATTCGATATTACCGCTGATATGGTCGGTCTCGCCCATCTGGTATAAGGCGGTAATGGCACTTACCTCTTTCCGGTCTCGGAAAAGGTGCATATCCACTTGATGGTTCCCCTGCTCTAAAGGTAGATAGACAGCGTTGAACATGAGTTCGCCAACCCGCTCGTTCTCATAATACAGATCATCAATGTTCATATCCGCTACGACCATGAAGGCAGAGTCGGAAGGAGCGTACTGGAAATCGGCGTTCAATATACCTTTCATCGGCGGGATATAACTGAACGCATTGGAGATAATCGCAAGGTCAATCTGGTTCAATTCGGCGTGGACTTCCTCCATTTCGTCATTTTCCGCTTGGGAATGTATCCAGAGGGAGGCGTTATTATCTCCGCTGAGTCGCAGGTTTGCCTCGATATCCTTCATGCTGTGTACCGCAACGTAATTATCCGGGTTCAGCTTGAAAGGGCGGAACGCTATGATCGGGTCATCGGGGAAGAAATGGAACTTGACCCCGTTCTGTATTTTATCGGCTCGGATTCCGAGTAACAAGCCGATCTTGCCTTTTCCGTCTTTGAAATAAAGGCGTGCGTCACCGAAGCCATAACGTATTTGCCCGTCTAGCCCAGCATTGAAAGGTTGTTGCTGCCTGTATTTATTCTTGATCACTTGGGCGCTATAGAGTATTCCGAGTGAATCTTGGTGCATCTCCGCCCGTATGGTATCAATCTGCATTGTATCCCGTGCCAGATCGTAAATGGAGACATCCATGCGTATACCCGTTTCCGGTGAGGTATAGGCGTTCATAGCTATGCTCTTGAAGTCTACGTAATAGGTTTGGAGATAGTTGTAGATCGGATTGTCTTGTCCTGCTCGTACCTCGAGGTACATATCGGGGAGGAGTGGACGAAGGATCTCTAGGTTGACTGTCGAGTCTCGTTCCAATTGTAGGACGATATCATTCGATACTTTGGTCAACTTATCCGTGATGTGATGTATACAATCATTACCCGTGAGGATGATCCCTAAATCCCCAGCGTGGAAAGACACACGGGTGGTATCGATATCTGTCCGGGCATGCAAGGTAAGCGTTTTCGGCTTGAAGCTTTGTTTCGAGGTGACGATCTCCCAGTTTCCTAACGTAATGTCTATCTTGTTGTTCTCTTCCAGATTACTTTCCGCCTCGGCGAAAAGCTGGAAGGAGGTGGCGAAAGGATTTGCCATTAGGTGCATACCCTGTAAATCAACGTTCTCCACATCCGCTATCAACATTGCTTTCACCTCGTGCTTGTGGAGGGTCGCATTTAAGGAGACATCCATTTTCGCTAACGGGTATTTGCTAAGCAGGTCTACTTTCAGCAAATTCTTTTCCAGAGAGCCATCAATGGATACGTTCGATACCGATGAGGCGCCGTAGCGTATATCCGAAATCTTACCGTCCAGCTTGGCCCACGTGCGTTCAGAGAAAGGGTCTGTGCCCCGGCCTTCCGCTTTGACGGAGGCGGTCAGCCAAAATAGAGAGTCTTTGGGCATGAAATGGGTAGGTTCCAGACTGTCTATCCGTAAATTAGCCTCGTAATCCGGTTTCACCGGATGATAGCGGGCGGTCAGATCTACTTTGCCTTTATCTTGGGTAAGAGTAAGCTCCGTACGGTACTCTTGATTCGCAAGCGTAGCCTTTCCCTTCAACTGAATGCCTGCCGGAATGGCAAATTGATCCCGTTGGGCGGCGGGAAGCATCGCCAGCAAAAAGTCCAGATTACCGGATCGAGCCTTTAACTGAATCTCACCGGTTCGCCGGATGCTATCCGTCACGGACTCCATGCTACCCGTGACGTTCATCTGAAACGCTCCCGGCAGCATGATATCGCCTTGTGTGATACGTATACTGGAGAGGTTGCCTTCTACGCCAGCCGTAATAGCGAGAGGCTTGTCCGGATAGGCTTTTTTGAAATCCTCCGGAAGAGAACCTGCTGCTATCAATAAATCTTCTTTCCCCAACGAGGCGTTTAACAGGGCTTTCATGCTCCCTTGCGGATGATCCTCGAGGAAGCTCCAAGGGATAGTCGCTGTCAATCTCACTTCGGAATTCGGTGTCTGGAGAAGTAGGTCCGGTACATCTATCTGTTCATGGTCACTCCGGATATTTCCTGCCAATGCTGAAACCTTGAGGCCGGAACGTTCTTCCACGAAGAATTCCTTGATGTGGGCGTTTATTTCTTTTCCTTGATAGAAGATGGAATCGATAGAGGTGTTCAGGTTCGTTAAACGGATATGGGAGAAATCGAGTCCTTGCTCGGGTGCCGCGTAATTCCCGTCATAGGCGAATGTGGAATTCGTTATGTCAAAGTTTCTTGCCTTATATTGTTCCGCTCCAAGATCCACGAGGCCGTTATTTAGCCCAGCTTTATCTACGAAAGCTGTAAGTCGTAACGAATCCGAGGGTACTTGTAGGGCGAAAGCTACCCGGTTCAAGCTAATCTTATCGAACTTGAGTACCCAGTTCAAGGGTGTGGATGTCGTGTCTTCTTTCGAGGTTGAGTCATTTAATAGAAGGGTAATGGCGGTATCGGATAGATCTACGGTATTCAATGTAGCTTTCTCCTCGGACAGGTCTATGCGATCGGCGTGTAGGTAAAGTTTCCCCAAGAATCCCTTGATTTCCATCCCTTCAATCATAGTCCCAGTATTAACCTTTACGTTCCTGAGATCGATCGCCTCTACCAATACTTGCTTCCGCAAAAGAGGAAGAGCACGAATCCGTACCGTCAAGCTCTGTAAACTCAACAAGGTATCGGCGGGAGGATTCACCACCTCGACGCCCTTAACCGTAAGGTCTAACGGGAAAGATAGCCTAATCCGCTCGATCCCGATCTGCATACCGGTCGTTTTTCCCGCATATTCGGTCGCTTTCCGTACTGCGAAGTTTTGGAAAGGAGGTATATATAATGATATAGAGAGTAACAATACCAATGCGATCGGTATTAGGCATATCACTCCTATCCGTTTAATCCATACGCTCATGTTAATACTTTTCTCTTTTTCTTATTTGTTTATTTGCCTGTTTTTATGACGATCGCCCCGTTTGCGCCTCTCACCCCGTATTCACCGGCGTCTTTCAATACTCTTAATTCCGAGACATCTTCCACGGGCATCGTGTTTAGAACAGATAAGTCCATCGGTATACCGTCTACCACTACTAGCGGGTCACTAGGACTGTTTAGGGAAACGCTCGCACGGATGCGTACGGAACCATCGGCGAATGTTATGCCACTCATCCTTCGTAGCAGGCAATAGAGATCCCGGCATCCGGTTTTCTGTATCTCTTCTTTATTCATAACGCTTGAGCTGACTATTTTGTTTCGTTCCCTTTCCATAATTTCTTTCAGGGCCTCATCAGGTTCAAAACTACGCTCTGCGTTGAATGTGCTATTCTTTAAAGTAATGGTTATATAATTGTATCCGTTGACCGGGACTTTGACTACATTTCTTGTTTTCTTAATAGTGACGAACAAGGTATCATTCAGGTTAGCCTCCGGGATAGTGAATACGCCATGTTTGTTCGTTTTCACGGTGATCGGATTCTGACTGCCTAGCGTGACCGGATAGCGTTTAATCATTTTATCACTGATGTCACGCAATACACCGACTAAAGTATCATTCTGTGCCAAAAGTATTTGGCTGCTGAATAATAAGATGATGATTGAAAAATAATGTATCGTTTTCACAACTCAATCTTTTTAGTTGGACATAATACAAAGATAACATAATATTTCTTAAAGGCGGAGTTTTAGGGCAAATTCGTAATAGGTATTATTTTTATGTTTCTATATAGTTTCATTTGTCGCTAAAATGAGATTACTATAAATGGAAATCATTACATTTGCCAAAATAAAATGAACGGTATGGAATTTGATTTAGCCTATTTGTGTAAAGAGGTTCGAGAAATAGCTCGTGCTTCTGCGACATTCTTAAAAGAAGAACGCCGAAAGTTTGACCGAAACTTAGTGGAGGAAAAAAGTGCTCATAACTATGTATCTTATGTGGATAAAGAATCGGAACGACGGATCATAGAGGCTTTGTCTACTTTGCTACCCGAAGCTGGTTTAGTCACAGAGGAAGGTTTTGGGAGTTTGACTGATGAGGAATATTGTTGGGTGATCGATCCTTTGGACAGTACTTCAAATTATATTCATGATATCGCTCCTTATTACGTAAGTATCGCTTTAAGAAACCGGGAGGAGTTATTGCTAGGAGTAGTTCATGAGGTGTGTAGGGACGAGTGTTTCTATGCTGTGAAAGATGGTAAGGCTTACTTGGATAGGAATGAGATACATGTATCGGATGTATCAGTATTGGATAAAGCTTTTGTTGCGTTGGGTTTTCCTTATAATTCTGATGCTTATCGTCCGGTAGCCGCTCATTTGGTTGATAGATTGTCTGGTTTTGCGGGAGGTACCCGTTTAATAGGGTCTGCTGCCGCTGAACTGTGTTATGTGGCAGCAGGACGTTTTGATGCTCGTATAGAATCCTATTTAGGCTCTTGGGACGTAGCTGTTGGTGCCTTGATTTTATTGCAGGCGGGAGGAAAGATATCGGATTTTGATGGCGGAAAGAACTGTTTTTTTAGTGAGGAGGTAGTTGCTAGCAATAGCAAGATTCACACTCTTGCGTTGTCTTTGTTGCCTTAATTCTAGAGTGATTCTGTGTATTCTAGTGCTTTTGTGTGTATTTAGAAGGTAAAAGAGTTTAAACTTACTTCTTATTTGCAGGGTGTTTTATCTGTTCTGATTTTCAAAGTGGATGGAGGAATTCAAATGCCCGTAAATTCTCCTGTGTGTCTAATTTAGTAAAAAAAATCAAGACTTTTTGGATTAGAGATTTTACTTACATTTGTGAAAAATAAAATTGTTACAGATATGAAAAAAAATCTATACATCTTTTTTCTGTTCTTTATTATAGGTCTAATGTCATGCAACCATCACTCAGGTCTATATGAACATGCGGAAGAGATAATGTCCCAACATCCCGATAGCGTTTTAACATTGCTATCAACAGTACAAGGAGTAGATGATCTTTCAGAAAAAGATCGTGCTATGTACTATCTACTTTTGACAGAAGCGCAAAATAAGACTTATGTCAAACCTACTTCAGATTCGTTGATTGCTATTTCTACTGAATATTTTGAAAAAAACGAAGATCGGGGAAAAAAAGCAAAAGCTTGGTATTATAGAGGGAGAATAAACCAAGATTTAGGTGATGTTCTTCATGCGCAGGATTATTATTTGAAAGCATTACGGGAGGAAGATGAGATAGATGATTATGCGCTATTAGGGCGCTTGTGCAATAGCATTAGTATGTTATATACCGATCAACAGGTTTACGAGAAATCTTTAGTTTTTCAAAAAAAGGCTTTAAGATATTTTGAAATTCTACGTGATACAGTAGGACAGTCTTTTGTTTTGAGAGGATTAGGAAGAGTCTTTTCTGTAATACATAAAAAGGATAGTGCGGTTTTTTATTACGAAAAGGCACTAAGTGTCGGGAATGACGTTATAAAACGTTCTATATATAATGAATTGGGGGGAGTCTATTTAGATTTGAATTTATATTCAAAAGCTTTTGGTAATATCCAAATGGCCTTAAGCTATCCTGCGAGTCAAGAGCAATTATATCCAATTTATTTAACGCTAGGAGAATTATATTTGAAAACATCTCATTTAGATTCAGCGGATTATTATTTAAAAAAAAGTTTAGGTAGTACAAGGCTTTCTACTAGAGCTGGTACTTATTATCATTTATCTCAATTGTCTAAAAGTAGTAAGCGATGGGAAGAGTATGTACTAAGGCAATCCAAATATGAAGAATTACGTGACTCTTTAATGCTAATAAGACAAACTGAATCATTTAGAAGAGAGCAAGACTTATTCAATTATCATCAAACAGAGTCAAAACTTCTTCAAACTACGATAGCATTTAATAGAGCTAAAATTAATTTCCTAATTGTAAACATCATTGCAATAATACTTACTATTGTTTTTGGACTGTCTGCTATTTTTGTTTATACTAAGTTTAAGAGGAGGAAAATGAGTATATTAGAACAACGTGAGAAGTTGACAGAATTATTGCGAAAACAACATGAAGATAAAATTCTTATAGAAAAGAATGAAGGGCTCATCGCCGATTTAGAAAAGAGGTTGCATGCATCTTCTATTGCTTATGATACGAAAGAGAAAGAACTCATTACTTTGAGGAAACAACGGTTAGAGATTGAAAATCAGAATTTATTGTTTGCTAAAACAGAAAATAAACTTTTGGTGGAACGTTTTGTAGTTTCTGACATTTATTATCGTTTCCATATAAAAGAAGAGTGGAGACCTAAAGATTGTGATTGGGCTGAATTATTTGATGCTCTAGATAAGACCTATAATAATTTTACTCATAGATTGATGGGGCTTGTTTCAAAATTAACCCCTATAGAGCTAAAAGTTAGTTGTTTAGTGAAGTCAAATGTTCCTCCTGCTACGATTGCAATGTTAATAGTAACAACTCCTACTAATGTGTCAATGATCCGTAAGCGGCTTTATGAAAAAATAAATACAACGGATAAAGGTTCTTCGGAGAAATTTGATAAATTTATTCGAGATTTTTAAGGATGTGCATAATTTGTGCAATAAAGTAATGCTGATTTGTGAAAAATGAATGATATGTTTGCTTCACAATTTATAAACATCAGATTATGAAAATTAAGAGATTTACTTTAGCATTATTATTTGCATTATGCTTGATTCATCCTTTATTCGGCGACACTATCCCTACGGAAGGTCGTTGGGATGATGAGTATTATCGTTCTGTTGGCACACATCGTCCTCCAGTTGTGTCAATCGAAGGAGACATCCTTTCCTTGAACTTTGAAGATGCTTTATCAAACTTGACTGTATGTGTCATGAGTGATAAAGGAGTGAAAGTTTATGAGGATGTTGTATCTTCAGAGGCTGGTGGCACTTATTTATTCTCTTTAGCGGGAGAGGTAAGTGGACAGTATCAGGTTGTGTTGTTACATCAGTTGGGACACTTGACTGGTAACTTTACCTTGAAATAAAAAATTGAGAGGCTTTGTAAGGAGAAAGAGCTGTTATGCTTCTCTGTAAAATGGGAAGTACAGCTCTTTTTTATTAGGATAACTGTACTAAATTCTAATCTTTACTTGGATACGTATCTATATACATGTTTTACCACTAAATGTATCATTAATCGGATTTAAATTAAAGTATTTTATGTGTTTATTATCAGGTATATATGTGATAATCCGGTAATGTTGGATTTATTGTGTTTTTTAAGAAATCAAATTTGGTGTAGTCGACCTATTTTTATTTCCAAATAGTGTTATTCTGTGACTATATTATAACTTGCAAAATTTAGTTATGAAATTCACAACGAAAAAGGATGTGCCAAAATGTACATATTTCCTTAATTGTGTTGGAGAGCATGCATTCCAACTCGGAATAGGGTTATTACGTTTGTCCTATGGGACAGCACATGAGGTGTATAGGAACCGGACGTGACAGAACAGCGAGCGGATACATCACCGAGAGTGCCTGTTATAAAGCACGAGGGTGTGAAGTTTGTCCTTTGCGTGGCAGTTGCTTTAAAGCGCTAGGTAACCGCATTATAGAGGTTCCCCGCCGGTTAAACCAATATAAACAGCGGGACGGGAAAGGTTGCTCTCGGAAGAAGGCTTCAGGCATAGGGGAAGGCGATGTCTTGAACCGGAAGCGGTTTTTGGACGGCTGAAACACGACATGGCGTACAGAGGGTTCCGGCATGTGGGAGAATACAAGGTTGCAATGGACTTTGCTTTCTTCGCTGTGGCTTTAAATATCAAAAAGTTGTGTGCGAAACTACTGAAAGCGGGAAAGAGAAGGGTTGCACGTGCTATATTTATCTTTATCAGACCACGTGTGGCGTAACATATGAGGAATTAGGCCTTATTACCAGATTACTGAAAAAATAGTCGCATAGACAAAAAAGGAGATGTGTCTTGGTTTTGCCACCTTTATGAAATGTTATGGGATTTAGTTGCTAAAATCAATATGGATTTTTCCCTTGTCTAAGAAATGACAAGACAATACTATTATATATGCCGTTTATTCTGTATTTTTGCCAGAAAAATTAGCAGACATGGCTGAAAACAAAGTTGAACATCTATTGGATAGCATTCATTTCCCGGAAGACCTGAGACATTTGTCACAGGATAAGTTGGAGCAGGTATGTGCCGATTTGCGTCAATATATTATCGATGTTTTGTCTGAGAATCCCGGCCACTTAGGAGCAAGCCTTGGTACGGTAGAGCTGACAGTCGCCCTTCATTATGTATTCAATACCCCCTATGACCGTATTGTCTGGGATGTTGGGCATCAAGCTTACGGACATAAAATACTTACAGGAAGGAAAGATATTTTCCATACGCTCCGTAAGTTTAAAGGAATTAGTGGATTCCCTAATCCTGCGGAAAGCGAGTATGACGCTTTTATTGCTGGACATGCCTCAAATTCAATCTCTGCAGCGATGGGGATGTCGGTAGCCTCGGCTTTGAAGAAGGAACTGGATCGCCATGTGATCGCCGTGATCGGGGATGGTGCTATGACCGGAGGACTCGCCTTTGAAGGGTTGAATAATGCGTCTGCCAACCCTAATAATTTGTTGATTATCCTGAATGATAACGATATGGCGATAGATCATAGCGTAGGTGGTCTTAGCCAGTATTTAGTGGATATAACGACGAGTCAAGCTTATAATAAAATGAGATACGATGTGTATCGAGGCTTAAAGAAGATTAAGCTCATCAATAACGATCGTCGGGAAAACATTTTACGTTTTAACAATAGCCTCAAAGCATTACTTACCCAGCAACATAATTTATTTGAAGGCTTCAGCATTCGTTACTTCGGTCCGGTGGATGGACATGATGTAAATTATCTGGTGAAGGTATTGAATGATATAAAAGATATGCAAGGCCCTAAGCTGTTGCACATCAAAACGAAAAAAGGAAAAGGCTTTAAACCTGCTGAAGAGTCCGCTACGGAATGGCATGCTCCCGGAAAGTTCAATAAAGAAACCGGTCAGCGTATTATCGTTCGTAAATTAGATGAGCCTCAATTATATCAAGACGTATTTGGTCATACATTGGTAGAGCTAGCGGAAAAAGATGAGCGTATTGTAGGAGTAACTCCGGCTATGCCTTCTGGTTGCTCTATGACTTATATGATGAAAGCCTTTCCGGATCGTGCGTTTGATGTGGGAATTGCAGAAGGACACTCCGTGACATTCTCTGCCGGATTAGCAAAGGAGGGAATGGTACCTTTTTGCAACGTGTATTCCTCATTTATGCAGCGTGCGTATGATATGGTTATTCATGATGTAGCTTTGCAAAAACTGCATATGGTGATCTGTCTGGACCGTGCGGGGTTAGTGGGAGAGGATGGGGCTACACATCATGGCGTGTTTGATTTAGCTTATCTCCGTCCAATACCGAATTTGGTAATTGCTTCCCCATTGAATGAGTTGGATTTACGGAATTTGATGTATACAGGCTATGCCGCTTTTGATGGCCCGTTTGTAATCCGTTACCCTAGAGGTAAGGGAGAGATGAAAGATTGGCGTAACGAGATGCAAGTATTGCCTATTGGAAAAGGGAAAAAGTTGCGTGACGGGGATGATATCGTCGTACTTTCTATCGGACCGATCGGAAACGAGGTGATCAAAGCCATCGAGATGGTGAAAGAAGAGGGGATATCAATAGCCCATTACGACATGATCTACTTGAAACCGTTGGATGAGGAGCTGTTGCATGAGATCGGGCAGAAATATAACCGTATTGTTACAGTAGAGAATGGAGTGATAAAAGGAGGTTTTGGTAGTGCTGTCCTTGAGTTTATGGCAGACAATGGCTATATGCCTCATGTAAAGCGTATCGGAGTGCCGGATGCGTTTATCGAGCATGGTTCTATACCGGAACTGTATCAATTATGTGGTATGGATGCCGAGAGCATTGCGAAACAGTTGAAGAATTGATTATTGTCAATTAATAAAATATGAAAATTGTCATAGCCGGTGCGGGAGAAGTAGGTACACATTTAGCGAAAATGTTATCTCAAGAGAATCAAGACATCATTTTGATGGATCCGAATGAGGAACGGCTGAATTTCTCAAAATCTAGTATGGAGATTCTCCCTATGGTCGGGAATCCGACCTCGCTTAGAGATTTGGAGGAGGCGGGGATCAAGAAAGCGGACTTGTTTGTAAGTGTTACTCCCGAGGAGACTACCAATATGACAGCTTGTATGTTGGCTCATAATCTAGGAGCTCATCGTACGTTGGCCCGAATCAATAATTACGAATATTTATTACCCAAGAATAAAGAGCTGTTCGAGAAACTGGGAATCAACTCGATGATTTACCCTGAGATGTTGGCGGCTAAGGAGATCGTGACAGCTGTACGCCGTCCGTGGACACGCCAATATTGGGAGCTGTTTGGTGGAGCTTTAATTCTGATAGGTGTTAAAGTTCGGGATAATTCCCGCTTGGTAAACCGGGTATTGGCCGAATTGCTAAATGAGCAGAAGCTATATCATATCGTCGCTATTAAGCGAAAGAACGAGACAATAATCCCCCGTGGTACGGACCGGATAGAGTCTGGTGACATCGTGTTCTTTACGACGACCCGATCTCATATAGAGGATGTGCGTTTACTGGCCGGAAAGAAAGATCCGGAAGTAAAGAAGGTTATTATTATGGGAGGAAGCCGTATTGCTATCCGTGCTTGCCAATATTTACCTAATAATATCCGGGTAAAAGTAATTGAGGCTAATAAAGAGAAAAGTCATCGAATCGCTGAGGTAGTGCCTAGTAATGTCTTAATTATAAACGGAGACGGCCGTGATACTGATTTGTTGATGCAAGAAGGTATCAAGGATGCGCAGACTTTTATAGCTTTGACGGAAAATTCCAGCACGAATATATTGGCATGTCTGGTCGCTAAGCGTTTAGGTGTGTTTAAGACAATCGCTAAGATTGAGAATATTGATTATATCCAATTGGCGGAAAGTATGGACATCGGTTCGGTTATCAACAAAAAGCTGATAGCGGCCAGCCATATTTATCAATTTCTTCTAGATGCGGATGTCTCTAATGTGAAATGTTTAACCTTTGCGAATGCGGATGTGGCGGAGTTGGTGGCTCGCCCAGATTCAAAGATTACCAAGAAACAAGTCAAGGATCTTCGTTTGCCGAAAGATATGACTCTCGGTGGGTTGATTCGTGACGGTGAACCTATGATGATCAAGGGTGATACTCAGATACAGGCATACGACCACGTTGTCGTATTCTGTTTGGATACGGCTATGCGTAAACTGGAGGACTACTTTAACTAGTTGATAGTTATGTTGAACGTACGTTTTATAGTGAAGATGCTAGGGGTGATGTTCATCCTTGAGACTTTTTTTATGCTGGCTGCTACCGTCGTAGCCTTCCTTTATCGGGGAAGTGATGTATATCCGCTTCTTATTTCAAGCGGAATCTTATTCGGGACCGGTTTTTTGTTCTACTCTATGGGCTTTAAGGCAAATGAACATTCGGCCGGTCGGCGGGAAGGAATGTTGATCGTGACACTGACATGGATTTTATTCTCTTTATTTGGAATGTTACCATTCTATATTGGAGGATATATAGATAATGTGACCGATGCCTTTTTCGAGACCATGTCCGGATTTACGACTACAGGCTCTACTATTTTAACGGATATAGAAGCGTTGCCTAAAGGAATCTTATTCTGGCGGAGCCTTACACAGTGGCAGGGAGGTATCGGTATGGTCGTATTCACCGTGGCCTTGATGCCTATTTTCGGAGGTGGTGCCTCCCAGATGTTTGATGCCGAAACGCCCGGTATAACCCATGAACGTTTTCGTCCTCGTATTACGCAAGTCGCTAAACGCCTGTGGGGGGTGTATGTTTTTCTGACACTTTTTTTAGTTGGCCTTTTATGGGCTGGTCCGATGAATTTGTATGATGCGGTAAATCATGCGTTCACGGCTATATCTACTGGTGGATATTCAACCAAAAATGCAAGTATCGCTTATTGGAATTCCTCTTATATAGAGTATGTAATAACTATTTTCATGTTTATCGGAGCTACCAATATGACATTGGTTTATTTCTGTTTTAATGGAAATGTGAAGAAATTGATTAAAGATGAGGAGTTTCGCTGGTTTTTCTTTTTTGTTTTAAGTGCTATTATCGTTGTCATGGCGTGGATCTTGTACCTTGGATTCGCCTCGGATGTAGAGAATGCGTTCCGTAAGGCGGCTTTCCAAGTGGTGACCTTGGTTTCTACCTGTGGATTTGCTACGGATGACTATATTCCTTGGGGGCCGTTTTTCTGGTTTATCGCATTGATCTTGATGTTTATTTGTGGATGTGCCGGATCTACTTGCGGTGGCTTGAAAATGGGGCGCTTCGTTATTTTAACGAAGAATCTCTCCAATGAATTTAAGAAACAGACACATCCCCATGCAGTGATTCCAGTACGAATGAACGGGCATGTCGTATCTGGTGATATCGTACACCGTGTGTTAGCTTTTGTGTTCGCTTATATTACGTTAATCGTGGTGAGCTGTTTGGCTTTATCTTTGGATGGGATGGGATTTTCGGAGGCGATTGGTGCTGCTGTTTCTGCTATAAGTAATGTAGGACCCGGTTTGGGAACACTTGGTCCGGTAAGTAATTTTGCGGATGTCCCCACGGTGTCGAAATGGTTTCTGTCCTTTTTGATGTTAACAGGGCGTCTGGAGATATTTACGGTATTAACGATATTAGTTCCCGGTTTTTGGAAACAGTAAAATTGTTGAAAATGAAGAGTATATGGGGTATTGCTAGTCTGCTGTGTGGTATTCTGTATTGTGGTATTTCTTTAAATGCCCAGAATGTATTGAAAGCAACGGGTTGGATGCCAGAGCACACATTTACTTCAGGAATAGAAGGTCCGGCTGTAGATAGCGAAGGAAATTTATATGCCGTAAATTATAAGAAAGAAGGGACGATTGGTATTGTACGCTCAGATGGTAGCCATGGCTGTTTTCTCACTTTGCCGGAAGGATCTACCGGGAATAGTATCCGCTTTGGGAAAGACGGAAATATGTACGTGGCAGATTATACAGGGCATAATATCTTAAAAGTGGATATGAAATCTAAAAAGATCAGCGTATTCGCTCATGAGCCAAAGATGAATCAACCAAACGATATTGCATTCGCCCCCAATGGAAATATGTATGCGAGTGACCCGGACTGGCCAGATCAGAAAGGCCAACTTTGGTTGATTACTCCGGATGCGAAAGTCTCCTTATTGGAGACGAATATGGGAACGACTAATGGCATCGCTGTGAGTGAGGATGGTAAACGCTTGTACGTTAATGAATCTGCTCAATTAAAAGTTTGGGTATATGATATATGCCCGGATGGTACTTTAAGGAATAAACGTCTATTTCATACTTTTGAGGGGTACGGTATGGATGGTATGAAGTGTGACGAGAAAGGAAATCTTTATATTTGCCGTTATGATAAGGGCACTATAGCTTTGTTAAATCCGCAAGGAGATTTAGTTGAAGAGATTCAATTGACAGGAAAACAGCCGTCTAACTTAACATTCGGAGGACCTGATCATTGTCAATGTTACGTGACATTGCAGGATCGGGGTTGTTTTGAAACCTTTAAGGTTCCTTATCCGGGAAAAGAATGGTAACCCGATATACGTTTTTGATTAATTTTGCGTTATAATAGGTACGGAATATTAAAAAGATATATAGATGATAGAATATATAAAGGGTGAAATCGTGGAACTTACACCTACACGTATGATTTTGGAGTGTGGTGGTATAGGCTACGAACTGAATATATCCTTGAATACATATAGTGCGTTTGGGAGCAAGACTACCGGGAAAATATATATATATGAGGTAATCCGGGAAGATGCTCATTTACTATTTGGTTTTGCCGAGAAAATCGAAAGGGAGTTGTTCCTTTTGCTTACTTCCGTTTCCGGAGTGGGACCGAATACCGCACGCATGATCCTTTCTTCTCTACCGCCATCCGAATTGGTTCAAGTGATCGGTTCAAAGAATGAGGCCGCATTGACTGCCGTGAAAGGGATTGGTTTGAAGACGGCCCAGCGTATCTTGGTAGATTTGAAAAATAAGGTGAAACCTATGGAGAGTATGGCCGGAAACTTGCCGGAGGCATCAGTCTCTAATGGAGCGGTAACCGAGGAGGCCGTAGCCGCATTGGTTATGTTGGGTTTCCAGAAAGCGGCTTCGCAAAAAGCGGTATCCGCTATTTTGAAAGGCTCGCCCGCTTTAGCTGTGGAACAAGTAATTAAAACTGCGCTTAGAATGCTTTGATAATTGACAATTGAGGATTAACGATTGACAATTAAATGAGAAAATGAGAAAACGAATACTGAAATATTCCATATGGATCGTTGTATTATTGTTTGGTGTCGGCTTGTATTCGCTGAATGCTGATTACCTTGCGTATACATCATCTTTGCCGGAATTGGAGTTGCTGGAAGCTCCGGAGGATACGATTCCTCCCCGTTATCCGGTAGCTAAAACTACACCGGAGGAATATCAAGATATCGTGAAACAATCACCTGCCGATTTGCGTGATCCGGAGAATGTCAAGACTACGATTGAGTATGATTTAAAGACGAATACGTATATTGTCCGTACGAAATTAGGCGATATGGAGATTGGTACGCCGATGAGTTTAACCCCGGCGGAATACCAAGATTATTCTATGCAACAATCACTTCGTTCCTATTTCCGCCAAAAGAACGAGGAAGAATTCCAAAAAGCTACGAATAAACAGTTTAACTTAACCGATATGCAGTTTAATATCGGTGCGGCGGAACGTATCTTCGGCCCCGGTGGAGTACGTGTAAGAACACAAGGTTCGGCCGAGATCACGATGGGATTGAAGACGAATAAGAATAATGATCCTTCTCTTCCGGAGCGTTCCCGTAAACGTACTTTCTTCAATTTTGACGAGAGTGTGCAGTTGAATGTACAAGCCTCGGTGGGTAGCAAGGTGAATTTCGGAATGAATTACAATACCGAGACCTCTTTTGATTTCGATTCCAAAAAATTGAAGCTGGCGTATACGGGCGAGGAGGATGAGATTATCAAATCGTTGGAAGCCGGTAACGTGAGCATGAATACCAGCAACTCTTTGATTAATGGAGGTGCGGCTTTATTTGGTATGAAAGCGGATTTACAATTTGGTAAGTTGCGAGTAAATGCCTTGTTTGCCCAGCAGGAATCTGAATCCAAGACGGTTAGCTCAAAAGGGGGCGTGCAGACGAAGCCCTTCGAGATCAAGGTGGATGAATACGACGAGAACCGTCACTTCTTCTTGGGCCATTATTTCTATGATAACTACGATAAGTTTATGGAGTCTTTGCCTACCGTCACCTCCGGTATAGAGATCTCTAAGATAGAAGTGTGGGTGACCAATAAACGAGGTAATTATGACCAGTCTCGCAATATCGTAGCTTTCACCGATTTGGGAGAAAATGAATCTCGTAATATCGGTAATACAGCCTTGGTAATGCCTTCCGGAACGGATAGGCGTCCGAATAATTCCGCAAACAATTTATATACGACTTTAACCACTCAATTTACGGGTGCCCGTAAGATTAATATGGTGAATGATGCTTTGAAAGGTGCCATGGATGGAGGACGGGATTTTGAGAAAATCGAGAGTGCCCGTTTGCTAGAGTCGTCTGAGTATACATTAAACAAGAAATTGGGTTATATTTCTTTGAGAACTCAGTTACAGGCTGATGAGGTATTGGGTGTCGCTTTTAGTTTTATCTATAATGGCAAGACCTATCAAGTCGGTGAATTCTCTACGGATAATAAAGAGAATACGAGTGACTGTATTTATGTGAAGTTGCTAAAGGGCATCACGATGTCGCCTGATATGATGTTCTGGGACTTGATGATGAAGAATGTATACTCACTGGGGGCTTATTCGGTGCAGAAAGAGAAGTTTAAGTTGAACGTTACCTACCAGAGTGATTCTACCGGTACGTATGTAAACTATCTTCCGGAAGGTAATTGTGCGAATCAAATCTTGATTCGGGTATTAGGGCTGGATCGCTTGGATACCTATGACAATCCGAATCCGGATGGCTTTTTCGATTTTATTGACGGTTATACGATACAGGCGGAGACCGGTAAGATTATATTCCCTTGTGTACAACCTTTCGGCTCGAAATTACGGGAAAAGGTAGGTAATGCCTATGCCAGTAAATATGTATTCCAAGAGTTGTATGACTCGACATTAACTGTTGCTCGCCAGATCGCCGAGAAAAATAAATTCCTTTTAAGTGGTGAGTATAAAGCCTCGTCGGGTTCGGAGATCGACTTGGGAGCTACTAACGTGGCCCGTGGGTCTGTACGTGTCACGGCAGGAGGAGCTACACTGACAGAGAATGTGGATTATACGGTCGATTACAGTTTAGGACGTGTGACGATCTTGAATGAGAGCATCATATCTAGTGGAACACCCGTTAGCGTATCTCTGGAGAACCAGTCTACTTTTAATATGCAGCGAAAGACGATGATCGGGTTAGACTTGAATTACCAGTTCAATAAGGACTTCATGGTCGGTGCCACGGTTATGCATATGTCGGAAATGCCTCTTACGGTAAAAACCACTTTGGGAGATGAGTCTATAAAGAATACTTTATGGGGCTTGAATACCTCTTATAAAGCAGAGAGCCAGTGGTTGACAAACGTATTTGATAAGTTACCCTTGTTGACATTGACCAAACCTAGCCAAATCTCATTCAATGCGGAATTCGCTCATTTAATAGCGGGACATTATGAGAATCAGTATACGGGTGGTTATTCTTATTTGGATGACTTCGAGTCTACACAAAGTGGTATGGATCTTTTGAACCCGTATGCTTGGAACTTGGCGAGTACCCCCTATGAAGATTCGAATCCTAAATTTCCGGAAGCGGAAAAAGTGAATGATATTGCTTATGGTAAAAACAGAGCTTTGTTGGCTTGGTATACGGTAGACGGAATCTTCACACGTAAGAGTTCCTCTTCCCGCCCTCGACATCTTACGAATGATGATTTATCGAATCATTACACCCGTGGAGTCAGTTATAAAGAGATCTTCCCGAATAAAGAGTTGGGAACCAATGATAATACGACTTTGCCTGTATTGAACCTCGCTTTTTACCCGAATGAACGTGGTCCGTATAACCTAGATGCGGAAAATGTAAACTCGGACGGTACGTTGGGTAATCCGGAAAAACGTTGGGGTGGTGTAATGCGCAAGATCGAGCCTAGCGATCTGGAATCTGCCAATTATGAATATATCGAATTCTGGCTTTTGGACCCATATCTTGAGGACGAGACAGCCGAAGGTGGTGACTTATACTTTAACTTGGGTGAGATTTCCGAGGATATTTTGAAAGATGAGCGGAAATTCTTTGAGAATGGTATGCCCGTGGATGGTGATATGTCGAAAGTTGATACGACTGTCTGGGGTAAGGTGCCTCGCACGCAAAGTACGGGATATGCGTTTGATGCCCAAAATCGTGAGTTGCAAGATGTCGGTTTGAACGGTCTTTCTACGGAGGAAGAGCAGACTTTCCCTACGTATGCGGATTATTTGAATAAATTGAGGGCGAAACTATCCGGTGAGACAATCTCTAAGATGATGGATGATCCATTTTCTCCTTTTAACGATCCTGCCGGGGATAATTATCACTATTTCCGTGGGGATGATTACGATGCTAAGGAGTTGGATATCTTATCTCGCTATAAACGATATAACGGTACAGAGGGAAACTCACAAGAATCCGATCAAAGATATGCTACAGCCGGAAAGAGTACACCAGATGTGGAAGATATCAATGGCGATAATACGTTGAATGAGACAGAGAAATATTTTGAGTACAAGATCTCTCTCCGTCCGAAAGATTTGCAGGTTGGTGTAAACAATATCGTTGATGAGCGTACTCCGGAAGTAACCTTAATGAATGGTGATAAGGAGAAAGTAAAATGGTATCTGTTTAAGATCCCTATTAAAGATTATGAGAAGCGGGTTGGGGGGATTCGGGATTTCAAGACTGTCCGTTTCATGCGTATGTATATGACAGGATTCCGTAAGTCTACGGTTCTGCGTTTCGGTACCTTGGAACTGGTCCGTGGTGATTGGCGTACTTATACGCAGGATTTGTCAAATCCTCTTGTTCCACCAAAGTCTGATGGACAGATAGTCGTATCTTCTGTGAATATAGAGGAGAACGGGCAGCGTCAGCCGGTCAACTATGTGTTGCCTCCGGGTATTAGCCGTATGTTCGATTCCAGCCAGCCTCAGTTGCTTCAACAGAATGAGCAGGCATTGTCTATGAAGATAACAGATTTATCTCCTGCGGATGCACGTGCGGTTTATAAATCTACCGCTTATGATCTTCGCCGGTATAAACGATTACAAATGTTCGCTCATGCGGAAGCGCCGATTGATGAAAGCAGGACTTTATCGAATGGTGATTTCTCTGTATTCATTCGTTTAGGTTCCGACTATAAGAATAATTATTATGAGTATGAGGTACCTTTGGATCTGACTCCCCATAGTACTATTCTTTATAATACGAACAATAGCGCAGATCAAGAAAAAGTATGGCCTTTAAATAATACCTTGAATTTTAAACTGGAGACGCTGACCGACTTGAAGTTGGAGCGAAATAAATTGAAACGTCAAGGACAGGGAAATATAAGCTACCAAAAGGTTTATTCGAAAAATGATCCGGATAATATGCGTAATAAAGTCAGTATCATCGGTAACCCTAGCTTAGCGGAGGTGAAAGTGATCATGATTGGCGTACGTAATAATACGGGTGATATCAAGAGCGGTGAGGTCTGGGTAAACGAACTTCGTATGACCGATTTCGATGAGAAAGGCGGTTGGGCCGCTAATGCGAATCTGAACGTCGCTTTATCCGATTTGGGTACGGTCAATGTAAGTGGACGAATGGAAACCGCCGGCTTCGGTGCGTTGGATCAGTCGCTGGCCGAACGTCGGTTGGATGATTATTCGCAATATAGTGTGGCGACCTCGATTGAGTTGGGTAAGTTGTTCCCTGAGAAAGCAAAGGTTAGCATACCTTTTTACTATGCTTATTCGAAAGAGACTACAACTCCTGAGTATGATCCGTTGAATGAGGATATTAAGCTTTCGGACGCTTTGGATGCGGTAGAGACCCAAGCCGATAAAGACTCCATCAAGAGTTATTCTTTGGATCAGACCACTATTAAGAGCGTCTCTTTCAATAACGTAAAGGTAGATATCCGTAGCAAGAACCCGATGCCGTATGACCCGGCGAATTTCTCGTTAGGTTACTCTTATAGCCAGAACAGTAAGAAGAATCCGGAGACCGAATATGAGACAACCAAGGATTACCGGGGTAATTTCGCTTATAATTATACGCCTTACGTGAAACCGTTCCGACCCTTCGAGAAGCTGAAGAAGAATAATGGATATACAAAATATATCAAGCAATTCGGACTGAATTACGTCCCGTCGAATATTAGTTTCC
This sequence comes from Parabacteroides distasonis, assembly GCF_004793765.1. Lineage (GTDB taxonomy): Bacteria > Bacteroidota > Bacteroidia > Bacteroidales > Tannerellaceae > Parabacteroides > Parabacteroides distasonis_A. The sequence goes on from NZ_SRYM01000045.1 coordinate 25,345, forward strand.
AGACGGCGATGATGCGGAATTACTATGAGATTAAGCTAAGGGATTTGACAAGTTCTACGGATGGAGGTAACCAGTTGCTCTCATTCAGTCACAATTTCTTGTGGGACCGTGCCTTCAGTTTGCGTTGGGACTTTACGAATAATCTGAGCATGACGTTTACTTCCGGTACGAATGCCCGTATCGAGGAACCGAATGTTCAAGTTAATAAGAAATTGAATCCGGATGATTATCAGGTATGGAAGGATTCCGTGAAACAAAGCATCCGTGATTTGGGTACTCCTTTGAAATATGATCAAACGTTTAATGTCACTTGGAATATGCCGTTGCAATTCATACCGGCATTAGACTGGGTAAATAGTTCATTGACTTATAATGCCACGTACAACTGGGATCGTGGAGCCAATGTCGCTAGTATTGAGTTGGAACAGGGTAATATAATAAAGAACCAACGTCAATTTGACTGGCAGGGTAGTTTCAATTTGCAGTCACTGTACAATAAGAATAAATATCTGAAGAAGATCAACCAGAAATTTATGGCCTCTTCCCGGGTAAGCGCTCGTCAACCGGAGAAAAAGAAGAAAGAGGTGAAACTGGAGAAAGAGATTCAATTGAGTCTGGATAGTGGAACGATCGTGCAGCATGGAATGTTTACGAAGAAGGTTCGTATCACGGCACGCGGAGCGGACGGGAAAGTATATTCAATTAAATATAAGCCGGTCAATTACGCTCAAGTCATGATCTTGAATAAAGATACGGCTCATTTGAAACTGACCATTGTGCCCGGTCCGCAACCTTTGGAGGGAACCTTAACGAAAGTCGCTGAATATGGCAGTCGTTTCTTGATGATGCTGCGTCGGGTAAACGTGCAGTATTCGTTGATAGACGGTATGATGTTGAGCGGTTACGCCCCGGAGGTTGGTGATATGTTCGGACAACGGCGTACAGGAACTTTGGCTCCGGGACTTGGTTTCGCTTTTGGAGGGGTACGGAGGAGCTTTATCGACGAGGCGGACGAGCGGGGCTGGTTGGTAAAGAATGAGAATATGACGACTCCCGCCATGATCAATAGCGCGAAGAATCTTACGATCCGTGCGAACCTGGAACCTATAGCCGGCTTGAAGATTGATTTGAACGCAAACCGGGTAGATACCCGTAGTACCGATATCTATTATATGCAAGACGGTATGCCCGAGCAGATGGGAGGTAGCTTTACGATGACGACGATCGCCTTGGGGAGCGCTTTCGGCGGTAGCGGAAACGCTAATAACGGTTATTCCTCGAAAGCGTTCGATAAATTTATCGCTCACCGTAGCGTGATCGCCCAGCGTTTGATGGATACCTATTCCGGTACGGTTTATCCGAGCTCCGGTTTTATGGCGGGGCACGCCTTGGCGGGAAAACCTTATGATCCAGCCGTAGGGGGAGGCGTAAGCCTGAATTCCATGGAGGTATTGGTACCTGCTTTCTTGGCGGCTTATACGGGTAAGGATCCGAATAAGGTAGGCTTGTCAGCCTTCCCGTCTGTTAAGAGTTTGTTACCGAACTGGCGTGTTACGTATGATGGATTGATCCGTATTCCAGCTATCCGGAAATACTTTAAGAGCATGATGCTGAGCCATCAATATCGTTGCTCTTATAGCGTAGGCGCATTTTCCTCTTTTTTGGATTGGGTGGATGCCGGGCAGGATGGTTTGGGATATATCCGCGATATTCAGACTGGTAATCCTACGCCATCGTCTCCTTATGATATAGCGGCCGTGAGTATCACGGAAGGATTCAGCCCGTTGTTTGGCGTGGACGCTACTTTATTGAATAATATAACCGGTAAGTTTGAGTTGCGCAAGACTCGTAACTTAAGCTTGAATATATCCTCTTACCAATTGGTGGAAGCGCTTTCCAACGAGTTTGTGATAGGAGTAGGATATAAGTTGACTGAGTTTAACAAGGTGTTAAAAATGAAAAAGACACGTGACTTCAGTAATGACCTTACGATCCGCTTAGATTTCTCTTACCGCAAAATGCAATCGTTGATTCGCAAGATTGAGGAGCAGTTTACGCAGGCTACCAGCGGGAATATCGCCAAGACCATCCAGTTCTCTGCGGATTACGGGTTGAGTCGTGCCCTGACATTGAGGGCGTTCTATGATTTACAGATCAATGAGCCGATCGTGTCCACCTCATCTTACCCGACTTCGAACTCAAACTATGGTATTAGTTTACGGTTCTCCTTAGCGCAATAAAAAGAGTATAGTCTATTTACAGAACTTCTTGGTCTGTTTTTAAATACCTGTCTAGCGGTATGGAATAAACCTTTATCTTTGTGCGAAATATAATTTGGATATGAAGAATACTTACAAATTGATATTATTGCTGCTCCTTATCGTCCAAGCTTCTTGGGGGCAGGACGTGAAGGGGGTCGTGAGGGATGCCGAGACTAAGGAACCCTTGGCGGGCGTGAACGTCTTTTATAAAGATAAAGGGGGGACGCGCGGAACCGCTACGGATATCAATGGCTATTATGAGCTGAAAGTGACGGACGGAACTGCTATCTTGACGTTCAGCTACCTCGGCTATGAAGCCTTGGCGGATGAGGTCTATATTGGGCCGGGAGTGTTTTTGACGCATGATGTTTTCTTGAGACCCAAAGCGAGTATGATGGACGAGATCGTCGTGAGCGTCGGGCGTTATGAGCAAAAGCTAAGCGATATTACCGTCTCTATGGAATTATTGAAAGCGAAAGATATCGCTCGGCAGTCTCCGAAAGATTTAACGGACGTATTGAAGAATATCTCCGGTGTAGACGTGACAGACCGGCAACCTTCCGTACGCGGTGGTACGGGATGGACCTATGGCGTGGGTAGCCGTTGCTTGATTTTGGTGGACGGAATGTCGGTATTAACTCCGGGTTCCGGCGAGATAAACTGGAATATGATCCCGATGGAGAACGTCGATCAAGTAGAGGTACTGAAAGGAGCCTCTTCCGTATTATATGGCTCTTCTGCCTTGAATGGTCTGATCCATGTGAAAACGAAACGCCCCGGATTAGATCCGGTAACACAGGTGAACGTACAAGGAGGATTGTATGGGAAGCCGCGCCAAGACGGGACGCCTTTATATGGAGGCTTGGATCTCTCTCATTCCCGTAGGATCGAGAACGTTGATTTGACAGTGGGTGCTAATACATTCTTGGACGATGGGTATCGGCAGGATAATTACAACCGTCGTGTCCGGGTCGGCGGGAACCTTACGTATCACGATCCCCGGGTACAAGGGTTGAACTATGGCGTGAACGTGAATTACTTGTATAATGATTATACCGGTTTCTTTATCTGGCGTTCTCCGGAGGAGCCCTATATTCAGTCTCCGCTGGCGAATATGGGACGCCGTGAGCATACATTTTATATAGATCCTTTCTTGAGTTATACAAATTCGGAAAAAGGGACGACTCATCGTTTCAAGGGGCGTTTCTTCCATCGGGGAAGCCGTATCATCACGCATACCACGGATAAGTCTCTTTTTGACATAACGAATAATATGGGTTTTGATATCTCATCTGTTCCGGAGATTATCAATATGGCGCAAAACTGGCAAACCGAATTATTGCCGACCTTCTTACCGTATTTGCCGGAGGTGATGAACGGGAAGGTGAGCGGACTGATGGGTGAATTGGGCAAGTTGGGAAATCATTTTTTCCCGACAGCTACCTCGGCGGATTATATGGACTTGATTTCTTGGGTGATGGGACGTACTCCGCTACCCGATAAGAATAACGTAGGGACTTGGTTGGTAGATGCCATGAAACCGGTGGAGAAAAAAGCACCGGAGGCTACGGATCATACCTATTCCTATAATCTGGATTACCAATTCAGCAAGAAGTTCGATCATTCACAACTCACGGTTGGAGGTACTTATGAGCGTATTCATGCGGATTCGAAAGTGACCGGGCAGCATAGTAGCGATAATGTGGCTACTTTCCTGCAATATGATCATACGTTTATCGATCGTTTGAATGTCTCGGTCGGTGTTCGTCTGGAGTATTACCGGGTCGATGATTTCTACCGGGAAGCGGAGACGAAGGTTTTCGGGGCGAAGGTTCCGGTAAAACCTGTTTTCCGTGGAGGTTTGAATTATGAATTGGGTGAGTATAGTTTTATCCGGGCATCTTTCGGACAGGGATACCGTTATCCGTCCGTTACGGAGAAGTTTATCCTGAAGGATATCGGAGGTGTGGGAGCTTTCCCGAACGCTGAATTGAAAGCGGAGCAAGGTTATAATGCCGAACTTGGTTTCAAGCAAGGATATAAGTTCGGCAATTTGAAGGGCTTTGTCGATGTGGCCGGCTTTTATACCCGTTACAAGGATATGATCGAGTTCTGTTTCGGCCTGTTTAATAATAAGACCTTCGATTATATCGATGGGCTTTCCAAGTTGTTCAATGCGTTCTCTAGCGGCGACGGCTTAGGAATCGGCGCTCAGTTCACGAACGTAGGCCGGGCAGAGATTTACGGGGTGGACTTGTCTACCTCGGGTGTGTATGAGTTTAACCGTGATACTCGTCTGGCATATACTTTGGGGTATGTTTATACGAATCCGATCGATATGGACGTGGATTCACGGAATGCGGAGGAGGAAGCGAATGATGACTTAATGGCGATGCGTTCGAAATCGAACGACAGTAAGTATTTAAAATATCGCCAGAAACATTCCGTAAAGGGGGTATTTGATCTGGAATGGAAACGGTTTAATATCGGAATGAATATGTCATGGAAAAGCAAGACATTGGCGGTCGATTATTTTATGGTCGATGAGCGTACGAAAGCGGAGCCTAACCTGATGGATTATATGCGCTCGATGCTATTCGGAAACTTACATGATTATTGGGCAGAGAACAATAAAGGATATTTCGTCATGGATATGCGTGTCGGGATGAAAGTGACGAAGAATATCCATGTACAAGGACTGGTGAACAACCTCTTAAACAAGCGCTATAGCGCCCGCCCGATGGATGTCGGCGCACCCCGGACTTTCATCCTGCAAGTAGGAGCCAATTTCTGACAATTCACCCGGTTGTAGAGACGGACACGCTTCGTCTCTACAACATATGATAACTTTTCAATTCATTTCGTAAACGGATCGCTTGATTGTCCGTTACCTTGTCCATCAGTTTCCAGAACCTTTCGCTATGGCTCATCTCTATCGTATGGCAAAGTTCATGCAATAATACATAATCCACCAAATGCCAAGGAAGAAGCATTAGGTATAGTGAGAGGTTGACGCTTTTCCGTTGCGTACAACTTCCCCAATGCGTCTTGCTGTTGTTGATCTTTACCCCGGTCAGCGTAAAGCCGTGTTGCTGGGCCAACCGAGCGATCCGTTGGGGAAGCAATCGTTTCGCCTCGTGGCGGAATGCCTTTTCCAACATGGATTTCAGTAAGGATTGTACCTCTTCTCTCTCAAAACAGGTTTCTAAAGGACAGGCGATATGCAAGATTCCCTCTTCTAAGCGCATGTAGAAATTTTCCCTTTCCGTCCGGAAGATATGTGTCCGGAAGGTTGTGGCTTGCAATTGCGTCTGCTCGTCAATCAAAGGGCGTGCCGGATGTTTCTGGAGTGCCTTGATTAATTTCGGTTTGTTCTCCATGATAAAAGCGATCATACGTTTCTCATCTCCTCCGGGTGGCATCGTGGCGGTTATCTTTCCTTTTGATATCTTGAGCGTGTATCGAGTGGCCCGGGGAGTGGTACGAAGCGTTATGACTCCCAAATCCTTGTCTTGTATATTCTTTTCCATTCCTGCCACAAAAGTAATACATTGAGAGAAACAATAATACGATGGAATTGATTATCTTCGCGATCGTAAAGGTTAAAAACATAATCAATATAATAAATTAGCAATCATGAGCAAAAAGGCACTTTTAATTATCTGTGATGGTTGGGGAATTGGTGACAAAGGTAAGGATGACGTGATCTTTAACACGCCTACTCCCTATTGGGACGAGTTGTTGAAAACGTATCCGAATTCACAGTTGCAGGCTTCTGGCGAGAACGTTGGTTTGCCTGACGGACAAATGGGTAACTCTGAGGTGGGCCACTTGAACATTGGTGCTGGCCGTATCGTTTACCAAGATTTGGTGAAGATTAACATCGCTTGCCGCCAGAATACGATCATGGAGAACCCGGAGATCAAACGTGCTTATAGCTATGCGAAAGAGAATAATAAGCAGATCCACTTCATGGGCTTAGTTTCCGATGGTGGTGTACATAGCTCTTTGGAGCATCTTTTGAAGTTGACGGATATCGCCAAGGAATACGGAATCAGCAAGGCTTATGTTCATTGCTTCATGGATGGCCGTGATACGGACCCGAAGAGCGGTAAAGGCTTTATCGAGACGTTGGAGAATCATCTGAAGACTACAGGCGGTAAGATCGCTTCTATCATCGGACGTTATTACGCTATGGACCGTGACAAACGTTGGGAACGCGTGAAAGAGGCTTACGACTTATTGGTTGAAGGTAAGGGTAAGCAAGCCGAGTGCATGGTAAAAGCGATGGAAGAGTCGTATGCCGAAGGTGTAACGGACGAGTTCATCAAGCCGATTGTTCACGTTGAGAACGGAAAGCCGGTTGCTGTTATCGAGGAAGGCGATGTCGTGATCTTCTTCAACTATCGTAACGACCGTGCGAAAGAGCTTACGGTTGTATTGACTCAGCAAGATATGCCGGAGGCCGGTATGCATACGATCCCGGGCTTGCAATATTTCTGTATGACTCCGTACGACGCTAGCTTCAAGGGTGTTCATATCTTGTTCGACAAAGAGAACGTAAATAATACGTTGGGTGAGTTCTTGGCAAACGTAGGCAAGACTCAGTTGCATATCGCCGAGACAGAGAAATACGCCCATGTGACTTTCTTCTTCAACGGTGGCCGTGAGACTCCGTTCGATAGCGAGGAGCGTATCTTGGTTCCTTCTCCTAAAGTGGCTACTTACGACTTGAAACCGGAGATGAGCGCTTTCGAGGTGAAAGATAAATTGGTGGACGCTATCAACACGAAGAAATTCGATTTCATTGTAGTGAACTACGCCAACGGTGATATGGTAGGCCATACAGGTATCTACAAAGCGATCGAGAAAGCGGTCGTAACGATCGACGCTTGTTTGCACGATACGGTTGAGGCCGCTAAAGCCAACGACTATGAGGTAGTCATCATCGCCGACCATGGTAATGCGGATCACGCCTTGAACGAGGATGGCACTCCGAATACGGCTCACTCGTTGAACCCTGTTCCATTCGTTTATGTGACAGCCAACAAGGACGCTAAAGTAGAGGATGGTATCTTGGCCGATGTGGCTCCTTCAATCCTTCATATCTTAGGCTTGCAACAGCCGAAGGAGATGACTGGCAAGTCATTGATTAAATAAGAGCTAGACGCATCTTATGATCCAGATAGATGACACTTTAGTAAGTCTTGACGTTATCGAGCGTTATTTTTTATGTGATCTTTCCAAATGTAAGGGGGAATGCTGCGTGGAAGGAGATTCCGGCGCTCCATTAGAGGATTCGGAGTTGGCGGAGCTCCAGAAAGTATTGCCTATTATCTGGAATGATTTATCCCCGAAAGCTCAAGAGGTCATTCATAAGCAAGGCGTAGCTTATATCGATGAGGAAGGCGATACGGTTACTTCTATCGTGAACGGTAAGGATTGTGTCTTTACCTGTTACGATGCCGATGGTACTTGTAAATGCGCTATCGAGAAAGCATACCGGGAAGGTAAGACGGATTTCTATAAGCCTGTTTCTTGCCATCTTTACCCGATACGTGTCACTCAGTATCGGGATTTCAAGGCCGTGAATTATCATCGCTGGAGCGTTTGTAAGGCGGCGGAGATCTTAGGAAAGAAAGAGCAATTGCCGGTTTATAAATTCCTCAAGGAGCCCTTGATCCGCAAGTTCGGCGAGGCTTGGTATAAGGCTTTGGAAGAGTGTGCGGAGGAATGGAAGAAGCAGCGTGAGGAGTAGCTTTTAGATCGTTTATAAATAAATCCCTTCAGCTTATCCTGTTGTTAATAACTTGTTGAAAACAGGTGGAAGCTGAAGGGATTTGTTTTATAGCCGCTCTATTTCCTCAAGGGAAAGGCCGGTGCATTTTTGGATGATAAGAGGGGTTATTCCTTCGGCTTTCATATTACGTGCCGTAGATTCTTTCCCTTTTTGTAGTCCTTTTTGTAGTCCTTCTCTTATTCCTTTTTCCATTCCTTGCTTGATCCCTTTCTCTACGGCGAAGTCTAGTGTGTTGTAATAATCGTTATAGACCTTCCACTCCTCCTCGTACTGCGCTCGTTGTTTGGGGGTGAGGTTCGCCATGGATCCGATGCGTTCCAACCGCTCGAATATGGCCTTGCGTGCCTTGAAAGGCATTCTGTCTAATGTATCCATATGCTTTAGTACATAAATCCAACGTTCAAAATCTGTCTCGCATGCTTCCTCCTCTTTGTTGAATCGAGGAAGCTCAATATAGATTTGGCGGAACTTGGGGTTGAATACCTGTCCGTTCTCCCGGTCCGCCAATATGATGTCCCTTCGGAATTTTCCCTCCTTCCCGTTATTGTCTGACCCGTTCTCTTCGTCGAGCGTGAAGTTCAAGAAGAATACTCCGTAAACGGCCGCCAGCTCATAGTCCCATGTTCCCTTTATACCCTGTTCCACTACCGAGTGCGAGAGGTAATATAAGGCCCTGTCCTTGAAGTGGGGCTGTTCCCTGTTCTGCATCTCGATTATGATCCGTTCGCCCTTGTCGGTCTCGCAATGGATATCGAAGATGACCTTCCTTCCTTGCGTCGTCTCGGGCAATCGCTCGTTGTTCATGATCCTAAGGTCGGTGATCGTATGCTCTCCGGCCAAGAGGTCGTTCAGGAACTCGATCAAGATGTCTTTGTCTACTTCCCTACCGAATATGTGCTTGAAGCCGAAATCGGTGAAGGGATTGATAAATCTTCCCATAGTTGTTTATAGGTTTTAGTGATTAATAGGAGAGAGATGGCTCTTTTCCACCTCTGGCTGTAAAGATACGATTTTTATTATAAGGGGACTCATTTCAGCTTTGAAAAAAGGAGGTGTTGGTCAACGCTGATACTATCGTTATTGCGATTGCGGTCGTAAGCCTTTTACGATGGGCATTCAAAGGTTGTCATATCTGCTTTTTATGAGTGATCGTAGCCTAGTCATTATATTAACGTACGCATGTACATTATATCATTAGGTAAAAATGGCTCATGTGAT
>NZ_SRYM01000046.1 GCF_004793765.1 Parabacteroides distasonis
CAAAATCCGGTGATGTAACCGTTTCTTATTTGCTCGATACGGTGGAAGCGTATTCTTTGGATGTGGACGGGATCGAACAGCGGCATAATGATTTTTTTAGGGCTTTCCAACATATCCGGAACGGATTTATCCATAAGCAGGATATTTTTCTTAGAAGAAAATTCGATCCGGAATATATGATAAAAGGGGATAGCTATATACAACAGGCCGAGAAACGGCACTTTGCAGGACGGGAATATTTACATCATTTTTGTGTTCTTTCCTTCACCCTTTCCGGTTTATTGAGTTTAGAGAAAGCGTACCAGGTTAACCCGCTTTCCTATAAGGAAGAACTAACGAAGTCAGACCGGGACAAGTTGGGCGATTTCCTGGAAAGCGTGGAAAATGCGATTTCCATTATTCGCAATATAAAGAATACAAGTATCCGGCCATTGACAACAGCGGATATAAAACAGCACATTTACAGGTATGTAAACGGCTTTCATAATGACGAGGGACTAAGGGACATACAGTTTTCGGATAAGTTGAAGATCGGCCAGAAAACAGGCCTGTTCTTTGCCGTATCAGACGAGAGGTATTTACCCGACAAACTGAAAACCCATGTATCCGATACAACATTACAGGACGCAAACAGCAGTTTGTATATGGCAATGTTGGAGCGTTTAGGGGTACATTTGATGTGTTCCCACGTCATTAACCAGATTTGGCAGTTTAAAGGAAATTCATTCAAAGAAGATTTGGCCGAACGTGTACGGCAATTCGGCCGTTACCGGGAGTTTGACAAGGGGATAAAAAAGAAATATGAAGATTTGGCCGACTATGAGCAAGAGATCATAAACGAGGAAAACACCCTTTGCAAAACTCACTTTAATATAGCCCTTTTAGAGGACGAAGAAGCCGTTTTAAACAAATGTATCGAACAGGTAAAGAACATCTTTACAAACGCCGGATTTAAGTATTATATCCCTTCCTACGAAGGATTATATAATATCTTTATCGGTTCTGTTATCGGCCGTGAGAACTGCCTGGATCCGAGTTATTTGTTTTTAACCGACCTACATAGTTCCCTTTGTCTGAATATCAATTATACATCATATAAAAATGATCCGGAAGGTATTCTGTTTAATGAACGGATCTATCAAACGCCAATCCGGAAAGATCTTTGGGACGCACATAAACGCCGTATCCCGGCTCGTAATCTGATTATCGTAGCTTCGACAGGTGGGGGAAAGTCCGTTACTTCACTAAATATCATACAGCAATATATAGAACAGAGTTATAAGATCATTGTCGTAGAATTTGGTAAGAGCTTTTATCAGTTATCCCAACTTTACAAAGATAAATCTTTGCATGTTGATTATGACGGATCCGCCCCCCTGGGGATCAATCCGTTTTTTACGGACGGGAAGAAACCGGATAATGAAAAGGTTAAAACTCTGGTAGGGCTGATCCTTAAATTTTGGCGGGAAAAAACGATCATGGAAGATACAAAGCAGGTTGTTTCATTAACAAAGATCGTGAATGAATATTACGAAGATGTAAAGGAAGGCCATTGTTTCCCAAGTTTTTATAATTACGTGAAGGAGTACGGCCGGGAACTTTACACCCGGTTAAATATCCTTCCGGAATATTTCGACCTGGATAGCTTTTTACATATCTGTTCGGAATTTATGGAAGGCGGTTTTTACGAGAATGTTTGTAAACATTCTCCCCTTGAGAACGAAATGAAGAATCGGGATTTTATTGTTTTTGAACTAACCAAGATAAAGAAAGATCCTTTTCTTATCTCTGTTATTATGACGATCCTATACGATACAATCGAAAATAAAATACTTTCGGATAGGAGCGTTCGGGGTATGCTGATCTTTGACGAGTACGCAGAAAGCCAGGCGATAAAGGACACATTCAGCGGTGCAGATATTCACAGTACGGTAGCCTATTGTTACCAAAAACTAAGAAAAGAGAACGGCGGCATAGGTACGATAATACAAAGCCCGGCGCAGCTTCCGGATAACGAATTTACAAAGGGTATTATCGCAAATACACAGGTTCTTTGTGTTCTTCCGGCAACAGAGGTAGTTTACGATCAAGTAATAGAGGCCTTCCACATAAAAAACAACTCACAAATAAACCTGATGAAGTCCATACGGAACGATTTCGCCGGAACCCGGCCGCATAGTGAGGTATTTTTCCGGTTTATGGATACTTACGCCACTGTTTTACGTCTTGAACTCTCAAAGGAGAAATTACTTGCTTTCCAAACGGACGGGGAGAAGTGGAACAAGTTACAAAACCTGTATAAAGAAACCGGATCCATAGAGAACGCAATCGAAGAATTTAAAACCCTAAAAAGCAAAGATTATGAAAACGAAAGTTCTATGTAGCATTATGATAATGTTTTTCGCCGTCACTAATGTAGCGGCGCAGTGGGTAGTTTCTGATCCGGCGTTAACTTCATTAACGCAGATCACAGCGGCCAAAGAGTTTGAACAGGCATTAAAGGATTTCGCAGTTTTGCAAAAATCACGGGATTTCTTGAATGAGAGCATAGATTTCTATAAGAAGGTGAACGGAGTAATCAAGAACTCAAAGACCGTTTTAAACGTACTTTCCAGGCAGGGGAAAATGTACGAGTTATCAGCGCAAGAGTGTTCCAGGACGGATATTTATACACCGGACGCCTATAAGGAATATACGCAAGTCATTAATGATATTATGGAGGAAAATTTGCTTTCCTTCGATCTGATTAAAACGATTATATCTAGCAGCGTACAAATGACGGACGGGGAAAGATTGCGGGTGATCTTGGATCTGGACGAAAAGACCAAAGAGGGGATGAATAAACTTATAGATGAACGATCCCGCTTTAATACGGTAAATGATGCAATAAAAAGAATCTCTGCACTTAAATCTAAAAAGTAGAAAGCTATGGATATGGAAGTTATTGACAACGTTATAACCGCTTACGAGGCTGTAAAGCTCAACGATGTAAGCAAGTCTATTATAGCCTTATGTACCTTTATCGCTTTAATCATTGTGATAAATAGATTTATTACAGCCTATAAAGAGGCTTTTTCAGAAGGTGACAGCCCGGCCGATCTGAAACACTTTTTCCGGTTGTTTTCTGTATATGTTTACTTTTTTGTGCTGATCGCTTCGGCTCCCTTTGCTTTCTCTATCATTGAGAAAGGTTTAGGGGAAATTCAAAACGAACTGATACAACATTATCAAAAAGATGTGGATCTTAGTATAGATGAAGCGATTGTAACCTTTACAAAGGATTATATCGAAGATGTACAACGGCGGCATAACTGGGTAGGAAAGCAGATACAAGAGGTCATAATGTTGCCTCTTACTATTTCCGCTTATACGATCCTGTTGTATGCAACGAAGTATATATTTTTCTTTTTTGCAGCAGGCAGATATTTATATCTTATCTTACTTGAGATCGTTACGCCGATTGCGATTATCCTTTACCTGGACGAAAAGACGAGAAGTTATACACATACCTTTTTGAAGAACCTGTTTATCTGTTATATGTTGATCCCGGCGTTTTTGATTGCAAACGCTTTCGGATCTATCATTTCAGATAATATCATGCACATGGTAGGCGAAAATAAATACAGCCTTTTAGGTTTGTTGTTCGCCTTTATCTTTAAATTATTCCTTTTTGCGAAGTCCGTAAAATATTGTAATCAACTGTTTTAAAGTATATTAATCTATGGATAAAGATAGTGTATTGAAAGATTTTGACACGTTGGCCGAATCGAAAAAGAAAAACGCTTTGAATCTGAAACTTTGTTTAGGTTTCGCCCTGGTAGTGGTTATCTTGGTTTTAGCCTGGGGAATCACGGTAGCCCTTACCGCACTTGATAGAGTTGTAGTAGTGGAACGAAGCGGGGAGTATCTAAAAACCTTTTCCCAGGATCGAGAGGCCATGTTTACGACATTCGTAAAGAATACGTGCGCGCAAGCTACCATGTACGCAAATTCGTTTGATCGTTTGAACCTAAAGAAGAACCAGGCACAGGCCGCCTTCTATATCAATAAGAACGATCTAAACGCCATTACGTCAAAATACTATAATGATAAGGCCTATTTTGATGCAATGCAGAACGGAGCCGTTTATAAATGCGACTTTGACAGCTTGCAGATCCTTTCCGGAAATAATGAACCCTATAAAGTCCGTTTTAGTTCAACGCTTACCGTTTACGGGGTAAGCGGCCAGAAAATAAAGTTTCTGATAAAGACCGAGGGCGATTTAGTCCGGACAACTCCACAATTTCCGGAGAATGTGACAGGCCTGTTTTTTAATAGATACATTCAGCAAATCATACGTTTAAGAGAACCCAAAAAATAACAAGCCTATGGATAGCGTGACTAAAACAAAAATCATTCTGTTTTCTTCCCTGGGGATCTTATTGCTTATCATTGTAGGCGTTTGTATTGCCTTCATGGGGGGGAAGTCCGGAACGGTGGAAGATAACGTAAATACGTCCCTTAGAGCGCAGGAGCAAAGCGATTTTGCTTTAGATGATATGCTTAAAGCGAATGACGGCCGCCCGGAATATGAAAAGTTCGGGGAGTACGAGCAGCCCGCAGAAACAAAGATCCAGGATCCGGAAATACTTGCTTTACAGGAGCAGTTAAGGGAGAACCAGGGGGGACAGCCGGACACAGTGCAGCCAAAGAAACGTATAGCACCGAAGAAGAAAGCAGCCAAGAAACAGCCGGAACCGCAGCAGCCCCCAAAGCCGGAGAGCCGTTTCTTTTCTTCCGGAAAGGAAGAAAACACCGGAAACACGGTAGAGGCCATTGTTTCCGGAGATCAGAAGATCACCGACGGCAGCGTTATAAAGTTAGTGACCTTGCACGAGATACCGTTAGAAAACGGCGTGATCTTGCAAAAAGGATCCGCTTTATTCGGTGTGGTGAAATTAGAGCAAGACCGTATTAGCGTAACGATCCAATCCGTCCGGATCGGTAACAGTATCTACGATCTGAAAAAGCAAGTATATGACCGGGACGGGCTACCAGGTATTTACGTACCCCTTAACATCAAAGCCGAAGCCACCAAAGAGGCAGCGGGGGAAGTTGTTAACGATATGAATGTAACGCCTTATAGTTCCGATGTATTAAGCACAAGCGTTAACGCCGTTAGTAGTGCAGCTAAAAGCGTATTCCGGAAGAAAAATAACCAGGTAATCGTAACCGTAAAGTCAAACTATAAACTGTATTTAAAATGAAAACATTATACATTATATTGCTAATTCTTACAGCTCTACCGTGCCGGTCACAGCTCCGGCCGGTAGAAAGCAAAGAAATTTGTGTAAACTACTCAAAAACAATACATTTGATTTTTCCAACTCCGATAAAATACAGTAAATCCGTCACGGATTTTGTCGTAGTGGATAATCCGGAAAATGTTCCCAAAATTTTACGAATAAAGGCCAACCAAAAGAGTTTTAGCCGGAAAACGACCGTTTCCGTTGCGACGGAAGGCGGGTATTTCTATTCGTTTAACGTCAGTTATTCCGATACCCTGGAACATACAAACTATTTTCTTCCGGAAATGAGCAGTATTACACCGGATACGATATTTATTAATGAAGTATCGCAAACCCATTTGATCGCCCCGGAAAAGATCATCTACATAGATTTCGGGGATACCTGTATAAAGGTAGACAAGGCAGAGAAAACAGAAAATATAATCCGGATGATCGCCACAAGCGGAACCGTGCAAGGATTTCCCAAACAAACTAATTTGTCCTTAGCAACCACAGACGGAAAGTTTTATACCTATGACGTGGATTTTCGCCAGGATCCGGAAGCCTTCGTTTATGAGATAGGGGAACAGCAACCAGATAAGAAAGCAAATGTTATCCTTTCGGATAATATCATTCCCGCAGTTGAACGGGATAGCGTGATGAAAGCCGTATATACGGCCAGGCGGCAGATCTTTAACAAAGGAATCATAAAGAATAAAATTACGTTCAGTATTAATAACCTCAATATCTACAATAATCTTTTGCTCTTTACTTTTGAGATAGAGAATAAAAGCAGGATCCCTTACGATATTGATTATATCCGTTATTTCATCGTTGACAAGAAAACGGCCAAACTCACCGCTTCGCAGGAAGTAGATCAAACGGTTCTATTCTCTGAATATTACACGCCCAGGGTAGAAGGCCGGAAGAATTTAAAATATGTCGTAGCCTTTTCAAAGTTCACCATTCCGGATGAGAAGGTTTTCCGGATCGAGATAAACGAGAAAAATGGGGGAAGACATATTTTATTTGATCTTGAGAACTCCGATTTATCAAATGTGGAAGGTATTTAACATATTGTTTTTATGTGTCGTTTTGCCTTCGTTCGGCCAAGAGGTAAAAGCGGATAAGTATAAACTTATTATCCAGGTTTTACAGACGGCAGCGGATTTTCAAAATATAGCCCCTGTAATGGAAATTATCAGCCGGGACAATGAAATTTTTTCTTATGTCCCGTCCGAGTGTCCGTTACTTGAGAACTTCCGGATCTCCGATAATTTCGGTTATCGGATCCACCCGATAAAGGGAACACGGCAGTTTCATAGTGGGGTAGATCTTGCCGCAGCTTACGCCGCCACAGTACACGCCACCGCCCAGGGAATTGTTACTTTTTCCGGCAATATGGCAGGATACGGAAAAACGGTAGTGATCCGACACAAATACGGTTTTGTAACCCAATACTCACACCTTACTTATATCTATCGGAAGGTAGGGCAGGAAGTGAGAAAGGGGGAAGTTATCGGCTTTGTAGGATCGACGGGGCAGAGTACCGGGAATCACCTACATTATGAGATTATAAAGAATAACAGGAAAGTAAACCCGCTAAACTTTTTTAATTATGAATTTAGGAAATGAATTGAAGGTAGAGAGAACCCGGTTAGACATAAAGGCTAAGGACGTGGCGAACGATATAGGCGTAACACCGCAGCAGATCAGTAATATAGAACGTACCAGGAAGGTAACGAACCTTTTGAAATATATATCATTCCTACGCTCTAAAGGCGTGGATCTGAATAATTTATTTGATAGGATAAACAATAAATAAGAAAGAGTATGAGAAGCATTTTAATGACATTGTTTGCAGTGGTTTTGTTATCTTCATGTGATAACGACCTAAAAATTATCAACCGGGATTTTTCGGTAAGTCTGAAAGCCATAGACGGCGGTACGCCTACCGTTGGCCGATCAATCAAATGTACTTTTTCCGTTAACGGCCTGGATCCGGCCAATTCGGACGAACTGTTTACTACCTTTTCCGTTAAAGACGGCAGCGGTAAGATCTTAGTAGAGAATGACGAGTACACACCAGGGGAAACGATTATTTACGACTACCAGGAAGCCGGGAAAATGATCTTTGATTATGTTCCGGCCACTTCCGGGACGCAATCGCTTATTTTATCCGTCAGTTCCGAAATTATAACCCGTTCGGATACGGTCGTTATTAACGTGGTGAACAGTAACTAAAAAGCGTAACATTATGAAAAAGATTATCCTTTTAATAGCTGTTTTATTCGTTTCAATGGTCACGAAAGCACAGTATATCGGCAGCCAATATTTAAACGGTAGCCTCGATTATATCGTAGATCAAAACCAAGTGCAGGGAAGCGTAGGTTTTGGAAAAGTGTACAAGAGCTTTAAAGTAGGTGCGGTTCTCAACTACCGGAACCTATCTAAAGATGCAGTTACGGCCAACACAGCAACCGCCGGAGCCGAATTTTCCTATTACCTTCTGAAAGGATCCCGCTTTTCTCTCTCCGGTGTGGCCGTTGGATCAATCGGCTTTCAGAAGGCCAAGACGAAAAGCGAATTAATCCGCTTAGAGAGGTCAAAAGCGTTTGTTTACGGGTATGAGGTGGGAGTACGGCCGGAATTTCTGTTATCCCCTAAATGTGCCTTATTTATGCAATATAAATTTGAAATGCTGTTTAACTCCATAATCCGGAATAATAACCATATAGGAGCCGGATTTATCGTTTACTTATAATTCACCTTTTAAAATTAAACAAGATGAAACGCATTAGTTTTTTAGTTCTGTTACTGGCGGCCATGACCGCAGTGTTTTATAGTTGTAGCAATGACGAGGACGAACCAGGCAGCGGAAAGGCGGCCATGTACCAGGTAGTAATTAAACAAAGCGGCGATTATCAGAATTTCATTAAATCCGTTGTGATCGCAGCAAACGGAACTACATTAAAGGACGATATCGCAAACAAAAGTTTGTCGAAAACTGTTTTCAGTGACGAAGATTTAACCGGATCGACGTTTTCCGTAAGCACAGAAGGAAAAGCGGTACAGTTCGCCGTTTCCGGAGGCGTAGCAGACCGGGACGAGGAAAGTATTACTAATCCCATGACCTGGGACGTAACGGTTTACCGTGACGGAAAAGAAATAGATCACCAGGTACTTACTTTTGAGGACGGCCACCAGCCAAGCAGTAAGGATCTGAATTTATATTACGATTAAAGCCTATGGGGGAAGCGTGGCGACCTTCACAGGCCGCCCGCTTCAATATGATTTAATTTCTGTTTTGCCTCACGACAATATTATTGTGTGTTTAAGTGATAATAGTTAATCTCTTCCTAATATTTCAATATTTTGTAATATCCTTTTGGATTAAAATAGTTCATTTTTTAGAGTTTTTTGCAAAAATGTAGCTCAAAAATACTGCAATTATGCTAAACTATAATTATATAACGAAACTTTTTAAGGCTTTCGTAAAGAATATTTTATTTTCTGCTTATTCAAACTCTCCGATAATACAACACTTTTGAAAAATGTTCTAAGTTTTTCTGGAATTTACTACCCAAAAGTTTAGTTGTTATCTAGGTTCTTAAGGTATTACCTTTTTGTGTAATGTCCGTTATTGGAGTTGAATATAATTTTGCCACCGAAATAACAAAATAATTAAAATTATGATTTACAAAAAATTATTGTGTAGTTTAGCTTTGGTAGCTATGTTTTGCTCTTGTTCTTCTGATGTTATGGATATGCCAAGTCAAGAAGCCAATATTGCCACTAAGGAAAGTTTGATTTATCTTGATGGTGTTCCTTTCTCTCAGGAGAATGATATGTTGTCATTTGCGACTATCGAAGAGTTCCAACAGGCAGTGAAAGGGATGGAGAATAACCGGATTGTCATGGAAAATTTGGGAACTTATGTTCCCATGCAGGAAGAAGTGAATCGGTTACAATTGGAAGGGTTCACTTCTATTTATGATGCGTATGAGGAAGCTTTGAACGAGGCAGATAATTATTATGATTCAGAAAGTCATTACGCTGAGTTCAAGGAAAAATATGCAAGTCTGTATTTTCCTGAACATGAGGATGATTATTCCGTATATTTGCCGGTTAGCGATAGAAACGTTGCTAAATTGTTAAATGTCAATGGGGATGTAATGATCGGTAATGAGGTCATTAATATGAAGGATATTTTCACTTACGAGAAATTGGTAGAGTTGGGAGAGACAATGACTGATGATGGTATTTCTACTTTAGATTATACTGGTGACTATTTGAATGGGACTCCAGAGCTTAAAAATGGAGGTGATCGCAAGTTGAGAATTAGAGTTTATACAAAACCGGGTTCTGATGGAGTTGGTGAAATTGTTGTTGTGGATGTTAGCTTCAGAAAGAAAGGTGCGTTCGGGGCTTGGTACAATTATAAATCTACTACGACTTTAGGTTCGGCTTCGGGAAAATCTTGGAAGAAAGACGGCTTCTCTTCTCATGATTATAAATTTGCACGAGAATATCGAGGGGGAAAACCTCTACAGTTTATAGACAGAATGTATATCGAGTATCAAGGGTTTAGAGGTGAGAAAGTATTCTTTAATGTAGACATTTAAAAAGATGGGAAGATTTTTTAGGTTGTTTGTTGTTTTCTTTGTTGTTTCGGTACATTGCTTTTCCCAAAGCCAATCTGGTTTATTAGTGGGGGCAGGTATGGGATTTGAAAGTATAACGGCTAATACTAATAATCCAGAGTTTTTGGAAGGAAAGCAATTCAATAGCTCTTATAATTATAATCTGCAAATTGGTTACCGTTTCCGGTTTGAGAATCCGAGACATGACAGGATATTTTTTGACGTGGACCCGTTGATAAAACTACAGACTTTTAAAAATGTGAGTTTTTCTCCGGGAACCAGTGCGGATTATACATCGGTCACGGCTGAAGCACGGGATATAAATTTTCAATTGGCGGTTTCGCCATCTGTTAATTACCTGTTTTTTAAAAGGGTTTATCTTGGTATGGGAGTGGAGCCTACTTGGAATATAGTTACGGAAGGGAAGCATTTTGATATTCCTGTTTTTGGTCGTATTGGTTACAGTCTTAAAGGCAAGATGGAACTGGCCGTAACTTATCGTCATGGTTTCCTGAACGTGATAGATGATAGCAAGTATAATAAAGGGCGGATATCGGATTTGAGCGTCGGAATTTTCATTCCTTTTTATATTAAGTAGTTAATAAGAAAATTTGAATGTATAAGTATGGTAAGGTTATCAGTGACTTTACCATACTTTTTTGTTATAAAGGATAGGTCTTATACCTTTTTGTAAAGGTTTTCTTTTTATTTTTATGTAGTTTTGTATTTATTAATAAAAAGTTAGATGAAAGAAAGATATTCAAGAAATCGTATATATATACGAGAAGATGAGCAAGAGCTTATAGGAAAAAAACGGTTGTTTCTGGGTGGTTCCGGAATCGGTAGCGTTATAGCGGAATGTGCTATTCGCTTTGGTTTTGAGAACATAACAATCGTTGATGGTGACAAGGTGGAGTTAAGTAATCTGAACCGGCAGAATTATACGTTTGGTGATATTGGCAGGTATAAGGCCGAATGTTTGGCCGAACGGCTCCTGATGATTAATCCGGATGCTAATGTTATGTTTCATACTTGTTTTATAGACAGGGGTAACGTTAAAGAACTATTAGAAGGACATGATATTGCTATTAACGCATTGGATTTTACGTCTGATATACCTTTTTATTTTGATGAAGTGTGTAAAGAGAAGGGTATACCGGTATTGCATCCCTTTAATTTTGGTTTTGGGGCTTTCCTTACGATTGTAAAACCTGATAGCCTTCAATTGGCAGAGGTTCTCGGTGATTATGAGAATGCAGATTTGAGAATGGTGGAACAGGTTTGTCGGTATGGTATATTCTGGAATGAGCCTAAAGAATGGTTAGAGAGGGTCATAGAAGAATATAAAAAAGAAAAAGGCATACTTCCCCCCCCTCAATTGGCAATTGGATCTTGGATTGTTGCGGGTGATTGCGTTACGGCCATGTATAATATGTTGACAGGTAAAGATGTGAAAGTGTTCCCTAAATTTTATCTGTCAACATTATATAACAATAGGAACTAGTTGTATTACAATAGCTTGTAATTTGTTGCAAATGATAAAGCTTCCGTGATATTTTTGACTTCCATACGTTCAAAAATTCTCCTTTTGTAATATTTTACAGTATCTATCGCAATGCATAGTTTATCGGCAATCTCATTCATGGTATAACCTTGGGCGGATAAGGTTAGAATATCTTTTTCTTTGTTGCTCAAGGTTATACCTTCGCATTCTTGCCATTTGTGTTGTTCCAGTAAATACGTCCAATAATTTTTCTGTCCCGCTTTACGCATTTCTATGTGTCCAGCGCTATTGTGTGAGGAAAGGGATACCATACATGCGGCAAGCCATATTTTTCCTTCTTTATCTAACGTGATAGGTGTCAGCTTATGGTTTATCAGTATTTCTTTCTTTCCTTTTTGAGTATGGAAATCGTATGAGATTGTATATAGAAGCCTTTCATCTACTGGTATCTCATGAAAAAATTTGAACCCTGATTTGTTTATTTCTGTAAGCATGCTTTGTTCCTTTTCGGGTACATGATTAATATAGAAGAGATATCCCAATTTCTTAATTTCCTCAGATGAATAGCCACGTAAAAAGAGGGGATTCTCAGAAACAAATAAGAAATTTTTCTTGAAGTAATCAATTATGTATAAACTTTGATACGTCATTCTGGATATGGCCTCGAATGTTTTGATTACGGTATCGGCTTTCTTGTATTCTTCTTCAGAAATAGAAAATACGGAGTTTGAGGATATAAAAAAGTCGTTTACTGATGTCATTTTATAATAAATTACATTGAGACCGCAAAAATACATTTTCCTTTGATACCAAAGGAGCTTTTGCTACACAAAAGTGTAGCTTTTGGAGAATCGTTTTTACAACCGCACAATAGTGTACTATCTGAAACGGTGAAAGAAAATAGTTTTGTGCTATCAAAAGAATGAGCATGAAAAAATTAATGTCACAAAATAGCAGATATCGAATTTATAAGGCAGACTTAGGTCAACTTTATGATGTAGCCAAATTTGTGGTAAGTGAGAATTATAAACACCACAATGAGAAAATGTTGGATAATATGGTGGAAGATATACAAAGTGTATATAATGAAGAACTTAGCTATTTCCCTAAATCTTATATTTATGTGGTGGAAGATTTTAGGGGAGAAATGATCGGATGTATCCGTGTGATGAAGTGGGATAAGAAGGATGAATTGCCTATACAGAGGATTTTTAATATAAATCCACTACAATGTATTAAAAAAGGAGGAGATATGACTTTTTGGCACATAGGACGTTTCGCCATTAATTCATTGGCTAATGCCTCTGGAATATCATTATTTAAACAACTGATGATTTTTGCCATAGTGCCGATATGTAAATCCCTGAACGGTTATATGATTGCGGAATGCGATAGTAAATTACTCAAAATCATGAATCGGTTAGGAATTGACACTAGGAGGTTAGGGGAGGGGATTTCATATTTGGGTTCCGAGACTATACCTGTATATGCAGACAGAAAAGGGTTACTTCGTTTTTATTCCAATTTTAAACATTTATATTATGATACAAATCTTTCCGTCAGTTCAAATTAAAGACTTTGTATGAGAAAGAGAATAATCGACTGCTCTAATGTTTGGTAGATAGGAAGTAATAGTCTTTAAGATAGTTAAAGATGTGGGGATGTGTCAAAATGTACATATTCCCCTTATTGTTAAAAAATGTGTTGGTATTTTTACTGTATCTTCGAATGTTATGGATGTTCTGAAGTGTACACAAAGCCCTATTATAATAGGGCTTTGTTTTTATCTAGATAATCAGATATGGCTTCTTGCAATACCGATTTCAGCGAATCGCCTTTACGGATCGCAATCAGTTTTAAGTTCTGGTGATAGGTTTCGTCCATGACAAAATTACAATGCACGGTTTTTGCCTTCTTCGGCTTTTGAGCCTCTTTTTGCCCGGCCGTGGATTGGATCAGGCTGTCTAACCCCCCGGTTAGTCCGGCCGACATACTGTTTTTTAAATCGTTCTTCTTTGCCATATGGTTACTTTATTTCTGTTAGCAGTTCGTTACATACACTCTCGTAGTCCTCTGCCCCGGCAGATTTGGGGGCGTAGTGAAAAATATCCTGCCCTTGTGTCGGGGCTTCGGCCAGCGCAATGGCGTTGCGTATATGGGTGCTAAATACTTTGCCCTGGAATGTTTCCTGTACCAGTTCCGAAACGCTCTTGTTCAGGTTCTTTCTTCCGTCGTACTGGGTGATCAGAACCCCGGCGATCGAAAGATCCGAGTTCAAACGTTGCTGCACCTTGTGGACGACCTGCATAAGTTTAGCCATTCCACGCATTGCCAGGAATTGAGCCTGAACCGGGATAATCAACCGATCCGAGGCCGTCAGTGCGTTAAGCGTGAGCAGCGACAGCGAGGGGGGGCAGTCGATCAGGATATAATCGAATTTCTCCTTTTGGCCTTTGATAAGGTGGGCTAAGATAAGCTCCCGTCCGGCCTCGTTGATTAACTCCGTTTCAACGGCCGAGAGATCCAGGCAGGAGGGAACGACGCTAAGGCCGTCCTTATGCCCGTAGATCGGTAGGTCGTATTCTCCTTTCATCGCACCGTAGATCGTTTGGGGAAGCTCCGTAGAGAAACCCAGCGATTCGGTGAGGTTGGCTTGCCCGTCAAGGTCGATCAAAAGAACCTTGTACCCTTTTTGACGTAACGCACCACCCAGGTTGATCGTGGTTGTGGTCTTTCCTACTCCCCCTTTGTGATTCAATACGGAGATTACTTTTGCTTTGCTCATAAATTCAGTTTTTTAAATGATTGTCATGTCCGCAAATATAGTTAAAAAACTAATATACTAAAATACTAAAAGTAGTATTTTTATTTCTTGCGTGTTTTTTGTGCCGATCGGGGAAACGTACCGAAATAAATCTTATTTTCGTCTTTCGGTACGTTTTGTTTCTGTATCGGAATTAATCAAAGATTAGAATAACTATAAATGTTTCTGTATGTTAATTGTACGTATGTATATACGTATGTATTTATTTTTGTGTTATCTTTGCCAAATGTTAAATTTAAAATGTATGATATATGTATTCCTATAAAAACCCGAAGTTTATAAATTCCCCTAGAGGGCTGGTTGAAGTTGTAGAAGTGATTTATGACGGTAAAGATGATCCGGCCTATTCACTGGCTATTATTAAATGGGACAAGACCTATAAATTAGGCATTCGTTGGAACATCGCTTATAGTGAATGGGACGATTTCCGCAAACAGAACGGGCAAGATGAATGTATAGGTAATCCACAGTCGAGAGGTATTCCCACCTGGTTTGTTTTGCCTGATGATATGATGTTTAGTGAGAAGTTCAGCGGTGCGATGCAGAGGCTTGATGAATTAAGAAAAGGTAAATAAGCAATGGAACAGGGAGAAATCATATTATACCAGCCGGATGAAGCGGTTAAGTTGGAAGTGAGGTTGGAGGATGAAACCGTTTGGTGGACGCAGAGACAAATAAACTACTAATTATAATCTTGATGCTATTCTGCCAATAGGATATTGGATTAAAGGTAAGAACGCAACTTTTTCCAAAAAAAGGCGAATGGCGTGTCAGAACTTGAAAATCATTTTGCTACATTTGTTAACGCTAAGAGGATAAAAAGAAAAACCCGTTCTTGATGAACGGGTATATCCTTAACTTAGTTACGTGTTTTGATAACAGAGGCTTTACCAAGCATTACGATGCAAAGATAGTAATCTTATTCCAAATACCAAAAAATGAAATATAAAAAAATAGTTAGGTTATATTCAAATTCACGTGTGGCCAAGTATTATCGGGCTACAAGTGGAGATAAAAATAAGGCAGTAATGCTTTATTTTGCTAATATGAAAATAGCGCAGGCTTTTCATCCGCTACTTTCTTCCTTTGAAGTTATCTTGCGAAATCAGTTGCATTATGCCCTGGCGCATCATTTCTCGGACGGGAACTGGATCATAAATCAGAAAAACGGGTTTATGGTAGCTTCTTCCTTGACGTACACGAATAAGCGTACGAAGAAGCAAGTAACCAATAGATACTTGTTGACGGAAGTGCAAAAAGCTGAAAAGAAAATTTCCGATCGTGGCGTGAGGATTACAGCAGGGAGGGTTATAGCGGAACAGACCTTGGGCTTTTGGAACAGTTTTTATGAGGTTCATCATTATATGCTCTTATCTGGTGTCCCTTGTACCATATTTAAGAAACTGCCTTCCGGATATGGACGGAAACAAGTCAATGATGTTATCACACAAGTTCGTGAATTGAGGAATCGCATTAATCATAATGAGCCTATTTGTTTTGTAAATAAAAAATGTGATTTTTCTTATGTAAGGGAAATGTATAGGTTAATTAGCGAATTTCTTTCTTGGATAGATCCGGAAATAATGCCGTCCTTGAAAGAGGTGGATAAGGTGATTAAAACAATAGATAAGGAAGAGCAAAAGCAAAAGGGATGAATGTGGTTATCTATTCACGTGTAAGCTCGCAGTCGGCCAGGCAATCGACCGAACGGCAGGTTGTCGATCTGGAGAGGTTCGCAGCCGGACGAGGGTACGAGGTAACGGCGGTCTTTGAGGAAAAGATAAGCGGACGAAAGGCCAATATCGAACGCCCGGTTTTAAGTCGTTGCCTGGAATACTGCACAGATCCGCAGAACCGGGTGGATATGCTGTTGCTGACCGAGATCTCACGCCTGGGGCGTTCCACCCTGGAGATCCTAAAGGCACTCGATACGCTGCACACGCATAAAATATGCGTGTATATCCAAACCTTGAACCTGGAAACATTACGGCCGGACAAGACGGTAAACCCCTTGTCCTCTTTGATTACTACCCTATTGGGGGAACTGGCCGCAATCGAACGCCAGGGGATCATCGACCGCCTTAATAGCGGACGGGAGTTGTACATCCAGAAAGGGGGCAGGCTGGGGAGGAAGCCGGGAAGCCGGAAAACGGCCGGGCAGAAGAAAGAGGAATACCGGGAGGCGATCGCCTTGTTAAAGAAAGGCTACTCGATCCGGAACGTGGCGAAGCTCACAGGAAAGGCCGTTTCAACGATACAGATAATAAAAAAAGAATTTATAGATAAGTGACATGATAGGAGATCCATACGCTACCGTATGGGCTTGAAAAGGGAAGTATATAAAAAACAAAACCCTGAAGTTTGTCTTACGACAGGGACAACAGGGGATTACTTCGCAAATATACGGGCTTTTTCCTATATTTGCAAATAAAAGCCAATAAAAAAGCAAAATGAAATATTCCGATTATGAAACCGCCTTTTCTCCAGCTCGTCTAAGCCGATATTTGAACGCTTGCGGTGGGGATAATGACAAGGCTTTGACGCTGTACAGGCACAATGTAAAACTGTGCCAGAAATTTTATGGCGTGTTAAGTCTGTTTGAAGTCGTCTTGCGCAATGCGATCAACGAGTATTATAAACGCCATTTCGGAGATAACGACTGGATCAGGACACAGGTACAGCCGGGAGGTATGTTAGAGAACTGTCCGCAGTTGGCCGATGTGAACAGGCATATTACAAGGCTGGTGAATGACGGCAGATATACGCATGACAGGCTGGTTTCTTCGGTGAGCTTCGGGTTCTGGACGTATCTTTTCAATAAGCAGCCGTTCCGCAAAGGGGGACAAATCTTGCTGGCGGTCTTGCCGAACAGAGCTAGGGGACTGGGGCAGAGGGCGATTTATAACGAGCTAATGGAGATAAAGAAGTTCAGGAACCGGATAGCCCACCATGAGCCGATATGCTTCGATACGGCAGGAAACAAGGACGTGAATTTCGCACGGTATAATTATAACCAGGTACTTAAATATGTCTATTTCCTGGGCTACAATAAGGATGAGTTGTTTTATGGCCTTGATGTGCTTCCGGACACGACTATCACGAAGATAAACAATCTGTAAAAGGATGATCCACTAAAGAGGCTGGGGATAACGGAAGTAGTGTTTACTACTTTTAGTATTTTAGTATATTAGTACGCTTTTCTTTTGGAGGATTTGGGCGTTCCCGTAAACGGTCGGGCTTTCCGCCTTCAAGTCCTCGCCTAAAGGCTGTGGGCTTTCCACTGCAATCCCTAACGCATGAATACACCCACCCACCCGATTAAGGTAGGCTATTTCCGGATAGAGCCGTTCGGTGAAGCCAGCCGGATAAAAGCCGCCTGACTTTTCACTGATCGGCACAATCCGGAAAGGAGTACCCGGAATGATCCTTGCCCGGCTGATGAGCGCAGGCACTCGTCGGCTGGGCAAGGAACATTCCTTGTCGGGCACTCCGGTTGCCGATTGTCGAACCCGGTTTTAAACCCCCTTTCAGGGAGAAAGGTATTTTAGTTTTTCCGGCGTGGCCGCCTTGCGTTTACCTTGACCGGGGTTTTTGTCTGCAAAGGTCAAACGTTTTTTTCCATAGCACAAGTTGAGCCGCAAGCGGCTTTTAGAAAAAATCTCCAGCCTGGCTAAAGTCAGGTAGTATTTTTCCTAAAAAACTTGTGCTATGGAAAAAAACGTTTGGGGTGTTCTCATACAAAAACCCCTCGGAACTCAAGGTAAACGCAAGACGACCACACCGACAGCCCCGAAAAACCAAAATGAGGTTGTCTTGATACAAAAACATCGGAATCTTAGGCATCCGCAAGGTTTTTGGGGGGGGAGAGGGTGCGAGGTGGGGAGTTTACTATCGGAAAAAATCAGGTAGTAAATACTAAGTTTAGTATATACTAAAATACTAATTTAGTAGATAACTATCTGATAAATAGTTAGTTAAATATTGTTTAAATACTTGCGTATCTCAAATAAAAGTGCTATCTTAGAGGTATAGAAAAAGAGATAACAACCTTTAGAACTGGCTCACCCACCAGGATAAAGAACGGGGGACGTAGTTATGAAAACTGATTATTTCGACAAGGCAGCGCAACAATTTGCAAATTTGATGATCGAGAAGATCCAGCAGGTAGAGGACAATTGGCAAAAGCCCTGGATCACCATTGCGGCAAATACACGCAATTTCTTTCCGCAGAACCTCACAGGACGCAGGTACGCCGGAGGTAACGCCTTTTTACTTCTTTTCCTTTGCGAGAAATTTCAGTACCAGACACCCGTATTTATGACATTCAACCAAGCGAAAGAGGCCGGGATCTCCGTGCTGAAAGGATCAAAATCGTTTCCGGTCTATTACTTCCTTTTCTACGTGTACCACAAGGAAACACGCAAGAAAATAACCTTTGAGGAATACAAGGCGTTAAGCCGGGAGCAGCAACAGGAATACAACGTTATACCGACCTATAAATATTACTCGGTCTTTAACCTGGATCAGACCAATTTTTCGGATGTGAGGCCGGAAGAATGGG
Organism: Parabacteroides distasonis; assembly: GCF_004793765.1. Classification (GTDB taxonomy): domain Bacteria; phylum Bacteroidota; class Bacteroidia; order Bacteroidales; family Tannerellaceae; genus Parabacteroides; species Parabacteroides distasonis_A. The sequence goes on from NZ_SRYM01000046.1 coordinate 18,800, forward strand.
AAGCGTTAAGGGAGAAGTTTAGAGGGGGACAGGCAGAGCAGCCCGAAGGGATAACCGGAGAGGCGCACCCCGAAATAGACGCCATGTTGGAGGCGAAAAGCTGGTTTTGCCCGATACGGGAGCAGCAAGGTGACAGGGCTTTCTATTCTCCTTTGGCCGATTATATCGTAGTGCCGCTTCGCTCGCAGTTCGTTGATATACAGAGTTTTTACGAAACGCTTCTGCATGAAATGGGACATTCCACGGGACACCCCACCCGATTGAACCGGGATCTTGCGCACCCGTTCGGATCAGAGGAATACGGCAAGGAGGAATTAACGGCCGAGTTCGCCGCAGCCCTGGCAGGAATGTTTTTCGGGATAGCCGAACATATACGCACTGAAAACGCCGCTTATCTGAAAAGCTGGATAAAGGCGATCCGGGAAGAACCCAAGTTCATTTTAAACGTACTGGCCGACGCTATGAAAATTGTCAAGATGATAGCCGGGAAACTGAATATCTCCGTAGAAAGCGAGGAAACGGCCGCAGATGAAGCGGAACAGGTGGCATGATACAAGGAAGATCCCCCGAAAGGGGGACAGCCTTTCGAGACGAGTTCTTTTTGGCACTCGCCCCAAAAAGAACCAAAAAACGCTTTGCCGCTACACTCCGTTTCGCTTTCATAGCTCTGATAATGCGTTTTTTGATTGGATAGATATATATTTGTAGATAAAATAATGTAATATGAACAAACCGAAGGTTATACAGATTATTGATGTTGTTTCCAATGCGATAGCCGGAAATCGTATCGACGAGGATTTTATAAAGAGTTGTATTTACGGAAAAGTGAATACGGAACTGTATGAGCATCTTTTAAGCAAATACAAGGGGTATGACGGGGATCTTTTTCAGTTCTATTTGGGGACGGACGATCAGATAAACCGGGCTTTGTTGGAGAACCTGGGGATTAAGGTCGAACCCGACAAATATCCGGACTATAATAGCCGGATTGTTGCGCAGGTCGTCCAGGGAAAGAAAAGGTTTGATATTTATCCTTTCGAGGTGGAAGCCTTTAACAGATATGCCATGTTTGGTAATAATAATGCGCTTTCATGCCTGAAAGGGATTTCCCCGACAGCCGGGCAGACCGTCCGAGAAAACGGTATTAACGAGTATGGAAACGCCTTGAATTGGTCGCTGTTCTGGATAAAGGCAAATCCGGAGGACAAAGCCCTGTTAGTGGATCACGTTTTGAATATCTCCGAATGATGATAGCGGAATATTTCATTTACCGGAGAAAGGGGGATAAAGAGCCGTTTATCTCCCTGGGGGAAATGCCGCAGTACGGGTTAAGGCCGAAACAGAAGTTTACCGGGAAAAAACTTAAAATAGAGGTGATCCGCAGGCTTTCCGGCGTGGAAATCGAGCAGACGGCCACCACTCCGCAGATAAACGCCTATATCGAGGCGAATATCTATGATACCGACCGTTGGCCGGAATACCGGAAGTTATACCGACAGGTAGCTGGGGAGGTGGAAACCGTGGCCGACATCTTTACGCTCCAGTATATTTTAGTGGCCGAACTGGAGGATCAGACCAGGACGGGAAGGGACAGCCAGCCGCAGCCGACAGATCCGAAAGACGAGAGGCTGATACACTTGATCCGGTGCGAGCTTATGGGGGAGCCCTTGGAAATGTACAAGGCAATGATAAACCCGATCATTGCCTTAAAGAAACGTTTCGTTTGATACTATACTAAAAATAGTGGATACTACTTTTAGTATTTTAGTTCGTGCGCTCAATCCTGGGAGAGAAGCTAATCAGGGTATTCATTGAGTTCTCGGTATGCCTTGTCTAACTCTTCTTTGGTGTAACGTTTGAACTTTCTACGACTTATGATGAAAGGCAACCTCTGATTCATTTCACGCTCGTACTCGTCCAGGCGGTGTTTACCCCTTCCAGTGAGGACGATGTGGGTACGGTCGTCGGAAAAGTTGATCTCTTTTAGATCTTCCATTGTGTCTAATATACGGAGGATGATTTTCTCGTAAATGGGGGTACGCAGTAACGGGTGTGCGTATATGGGAAAATCGAATTTTATATCGAAGTTCTCAATGATTTCCGTCTGCACTTCCTCTATATGCTTGGGAAGTGCTTTTCCCAGGGTGTAGTAAACTGCTATCTGAAAGTCTTTGTAATTTGGAAACATGGCCGTATATGCTTTATTGGGAACAAGGTCGTTTTTAATATTCCTGTTCCGGAATTCTTCGGTCGAAAGATAAAAAAATCTCTCGAATAATCTTTTGGACGGGATATAGAAATTTGTATCCCGAATCGTTTTACAATAAATATGTGGGCTTCTGGAAGTTCTGAACGTGGTAGTTGATAACAATAATCATAATATATATAGTACAATATTTATCATAGAGTAACGTTATAAATAATGTAATATGAAATTACTCTTTTTACACACTTTGATAATGATTATAATAATATACCATGAAAAAAATTAAATGGCTTATATTTGTAGCGTTTTTTTTGCAGATAATTTTTTTTAGTAGCTGCAATAAAGAAATAGATTATCCAATAGATAATGTTCAAATTATAGAAGAACTTTCAATCTTCTATTGTAAAAAAGATCAAAATGAATTGATTGGTGACAATGAAATAGTTAATAAAATTATAATCTTAAATTCAAAAGAAGATGCCATAAATAACTTTACAGAATCATTTTTAGATTCTTACCCAGAATATCTTCAAATAGATTATAATAAATATTCTGTACTTGTTAGAACTGCTCCTGTTGATTACAATATAATAAATAGAAATATATCATTGCTATTTTATAAAACATCTAATAGTTATCAATATTATATTGACTATTTAGTTGGCGATGTTTGTGATGTAAATGACTACTATATAGAAAGAACGGCTATAGTTATCGATAAAATTCTTTCTCATTCTAAAATAGAAGTAGGATCTTCTATTTCGAAAAAAGTTTCAAAAGAAAAAAAGAAGCTACCACTTTTATTAGTGGTAGCTTCTTTTTTTCTTTTATTCATATATTCTGACATATATTCTAGCCTTTGTTTCATCGTCGAAAGGGACATAACATCTTGTATATCCAAAATTTCTTCCATTAATATCACTTACAATCCTCCAAACGTAAGTGAAAAACTCAGGTTTAGTAGAACTTTCCCCATTGAGTGATGGGAGTGGAAGTTCTGATGCAATTCCTAATGCAAGGTAGCCACACCACAAAGAGGAAAGATTAAAATGAGAATTATTTCAATACAAAAACATCAGAATCTTTGGCATTCGCAAAGTTGGACGGCCTGACCAGGAAGAAACGGAAGGCGTTAACCTGTGGAGTATCAATGTTATAGCTCTTTAGGTTGTTGGTACTACTTTTCGATTATACGAAAATACGAACAAACGGCTTTATTTCTTCTGATAATCTTCTATATATCAAACTATTATTCATATATTGGACAAATTGTTCAGTTGAACAATTTGTCCAAAGATACTATATTTTTCTGATAATCAAAAGGTTTTTCGCTTTATTTTTCAAATTGGAGTGTACATTACATTATTTGTATCGTACACTCCAAAAAACATGCAAATATAGGTTAAATATAAGAAAAATCAGAAGATTATAGATAAAAAACTTCGTTTTTGGAGTGTACACTCCAAAATAATTTGTATATTTGTATAAACCTAAAAGCAAAAGATATGATAACGACAGTACAGTTTAAGACGTTGGACGATTTGTATAAGTTCTACAATGAGGCCATTTTTGAGGGCAATTTAGCCGAGTGTATCGTTAACATGAGCCGCCACGGTGGAGCCTATGGATTTTTTGCGGCCAACCGTTGGAGAAGCGGCCAGGGCGATAAACAGATAGTACATGAAATCAGTATTAACCCGGATTACATGAACCGAACGGATAAGGAATGGCATAGTACTTTAGTGCATGAAATGTGCCACTTGTGGCAGGAAGATAACGGCAGCCCAAGCCGCCGGGGATACCATAACAAGGAATGGGCTAAGAAGATGATAGAAGTAGGCCTAATGCCTTCTGATACGGGCGCAGAAGGCGGGAAAATGACCGGGCAGAGCGTCACGCATTACGTTATTGAAGGCGGCCTGTTTGACCGGGTATTTAATACTCTCAAATCGGAAGATCTGGACGCTTTGCGCTTAAAGTACCTTCCGACATTGGCGGCCGTTTCCTTCTCAGGCAGCGGATCCACCGGAGAAGAAGGAGAGGAAGGCGAAGGAGAAGGCGGCGAAGATTCAGGCAAGAAGAAACGACAAGGTGTAAAAATTAAATATACCTGTCCGTGCGGCGTTAATGTTTGGGGGAAACCGGATCTAAAGTTACGCTGCAATGAATGTGAGGGGGATTTTGAGCCGCAGGAGTAGAAGATATGCAAGGGCAGGAAGTCCCCTAAAAAACCCCGCCGGAGGCAAACGAAAGCGGGGGATGTCGTATATACGTCAATTCACCCCCGCTTTCCGGCTAATATGCAATAGCTATCAGCCCCCATCGTGCGGAACCACCCGGCACGGTATGCCAATATAGCAATTTTGGGGATATATTATTACACCTGTGTGCCCGTTTTAAGCCGTTTTAAGAGAAAATAACTATATCGTTTTATAATATCTTCCCTGTTCGTCAGTTTCTAATCGCAGCCTTTTAACGGCTTCGCTGAAAGGCATTTTTCCGTCTTTGGCAACCTGTTCTATTTCTTCCTTGGAGTAATAGAATACTTTCGGTTTGGGTACATCGGGAATATAGGCCGGATTTATATCCGCTTCTTGCGGTACTATTTGTGCAAATAGATCCTGCATAGAAGCGGGATTGTTTGAACGTTTCCGTTTGTCTTTTGGCTTTACGAGGTCATAATCGACGATGGCGTTATTTCTTTCTACTTCGGCCATTTTTTGAGCTTTGCTCAAGTGCTGTTTTTTCATGGATATGAAAAATATAATGTCCGTATATGTTCGCCCCGTCTTAACGGCGCAGGCCGATACGTTAATATCGGTATTGGCCGTTATCCCGTATAGTGTTCCGGTTGTTTCGCCTGTTTTCTTATCAACGTAGTAATTCCATGCAACCGGACGGGGGGAACGCCCGGCCGCTTTCGCTTGCCGTTGTTCCTGTTTGGCTTCTTCTGAAATCTGTATGCCTACTACATACTTGAGTATGTTTTCCGTGGCATTCTTGTTTTTGGTCGGGTCATAAGATGAATTTTCATCTAATGATAAGGCCAATTTTAAGTTATCGATAGATACCCGCCATTGGCCGAGCTTGACGGCGTTTTTAAGATATGGGTAAAACCAGTTCTGATATTCTGTCGATAACCGGATATAATATTTAGGTTGAATAGAAGCGTACTGTTTCAGATTGAGAAGGAACGGCTTAACATCATCATTTAAGCGGATCGTAACAAACTTTTCGTTTGTGGAAAAATAGTAAGAGGAAATCCAAGCGTAACCAGCCCAATAATACCCCCCCCTTTTTTTGGGTTGTGCTATTTTCAAAGGCTTTTCCATAATTTCGTTCAAGGTTTCGGCCAACCTGTTATAACAATCCTTGTTGTTTTCAAGTCCCATGTACTTAAACAGGGTTTGCTTGTCGAATCCAAGTTCCGGGAATAAATCAGGACTACGGTATTCTAAGCATTGAGATAATGCAAATAACAGGCGGTAGGCAAGCGTAGACATACGCCACCGGATTTTGCCCAGTTGGTATAGATCTTGAGATACACGCACGGCCTTGTCTTGATTGTATTTCGTGATCTTCATTTCTTTTTTTTCCTCTTTCATGGTAGATCCTTCTTTGTATTTCAAGTGCAAAGATATGTATTTCCATAGATGATGCAAATATCTATGGAAATATTTTTTTTTGTTCCCTCAAAAACTATGGAAATAGTTCCCTCAAAAACTATGGAAATGCCCCCTCAATTCCTATGGAAATATCCCTCAATTCCTATGGAAATATATTCTTAAACAATTGATATATAAATAAATACGAAACTGACATATTTCTTTCATTAAAAAACAAATTAAAAACATCCTTAAACTGTTGAGAAATGCTTTTAGGAACTTACACATCAACGAGAACGGTCGATCTGTCAACTTGGCAGAGTGAAAGAAGGAGAAAAAAGATGGCGGAATCTTTGTTGTCTTTAGGGCAGATTTTCCGGCGTGTTAAAATTTGTATATTTTTGTTTCTGTGTATAAAATTGGTTATAACTTTTTGTTATAACTTCGGCGGTTGGAGTGTACGTATAAATCGAATAATTTGCGACTGTTCCGGAGCCTGGTTACGTTTACGGGAGTATTGGAGCGTAACGGAGTGCAGCGGTCTAAGGAAGGCGGCAAAGCGATAGCAGCGACGGCTGTAATCGAAGAGAGCAAGCAGATATTGGACTTTGTCCAATATCGCTATTATAAAAGACTGTAATACAGTCTTTTATGTTTTTACTGATTTACTTATAGTAAACTTTTGGTAAACTAATTTTTTTTAATTACCTTGCAACCAGGTTATTACACCGTTTTAAACAGTCGACTAAAAGGTAAACCAAACATCTAAACCTAATATTATGCCAAAAGAGAACGACAAGCAAATTAAGGTTAAGGATCTTACTAAAATGACCCTTGACAAGTGGAAGGGTAATAAAACGTATGACGCTTTTATTACCGAAATGTTAACTTACTTTGAAATAACCGGGATTAATCCCGGTTCTAAAATTGCCACCCCTTTGGTGGCCGTAGAATCCCAGGCAACAAGAGTGATCCAGGTAGTCCGGGGGATTGAAAAAGATCAATCCGTTTATCTGAAAAGTATCTTAGATCATGTAAAACGCTTGTCCGGTTCTCCGGTCGCTCCGGAAGTTCCGGCCGGATTTAACCCCGATGAATATATACATATAAATAAGGTGCAGGAGTTAACCGGAGAAATGGATAAGATCACCCAGGAGAACGCCCAGGCAAAGGGAGAGATCCGGAAGTTGCAAACAGAGCTTGAGATCGAGAGGAAGAAAGCCCCCGAAGGATCCGGCCAGGTTAATACTAAAGTGATTTTGGAGATCCTGGATATTCTGGACGAAAAGAAACAGACATCTACTTTTGACCTGGATAGTTACCGGATCGACAAAAGTACATTTGACAAATATATAGCCCGTCTTAAATCCGAACTTAAAAAGTAAAGCCCATGTTTGCAAAGGTACACCCGCCCACTGATATAAAAGGGGGGAATAAGGGAAGCTGTTACGATCTTGCAACGTATTTGAACAAGGAACAGGGGACAGGACAAAATTTCTTTTCCCATACGGAAGATAATGTAACGGTAGAGGACGTTATTATAAATATCAATAATAACAAAAAGGCAATAGGGAAGGACGAAGCTAAATTTTATATGGTGTCTTTAAATCCTTCCGAGGCCGAACAGCGGCATTTAATAGGCCGTAATGTCAGCGATGTTTCAGAACTAAGCGAGGCCGAGAGGCAAACCGTTTTCCGGAAATTGGAAGCGTTCACCCGTTCGGCTATGAACGAGTACGCAAAGAATTTTGAGCGTGACAATATCCGCAGCGGTGCGGATCTGATGTATTACGGCCGGATCGAAACGCAGCGGATTTACAAGCCGGAGGACGAGGAAGTAAAAAGCGGAGCGGCCAGGATCGGAGAGGTCAAATCCGGTTTAAATTTTCATGTTCATGTAATCGTTTCCCGTAAATCCCTGGACGGTAAAACGAAACTTGCGCCCGCCTTTGGTAAATCGGCCGGGAACGCCTGGGAGCTTGAAGGCCGGGGAACGGTGAAGCGGGGGTTTTCACATGAGAAATTTAAAGTATCTGTTCAAAATTCCTTTAACCGGGAATTTGATTATCAGTCAACGAAAGAGGAAACCTATACGATCAAGAAAACACCGGAGCAGACAATTATAAATAAGATTTCTAATCCGGATCTTAAACAGCTATTAACCGATATTCATTTTACCGCAGCGAATCAAATCGTTTCGGCCATGAAAGAGAAAGGATACGAGCACCAGGTAAGAAAGGGGATACATACGTTCGGTAAAGACGGCCAAACATTCCAGGTAACGCACAGCGAACTAAAGACATTCGAGCGGCCGTTATCGGATAGCCAGTTAAAGAGTATAACGGATCGTTTCGACCTGGCCGAGTATGAGAACGGAGCCGGGAAATACGATAAGAACGGCCTAACCGTAAAGAATATAGCGTTTTCAACCTGGGTAAAGGATGAAAGCGTTCCGGAAGGCAAGAGCCTAAAGGACGTTTCCTATAAAGTGATTTATGACAAGGAAACAAACAGCGTTGTTTCTTTCTCTACCGTTAAACAGTTCGCCCATGAGAATAAGATCAACCTAATAAAAAGCGATCTGAATACGGAGATCCTTTTGAAGCGTTTAAAAAATCCGGATCTAAAGCTGTTGTTAACGAATCAGCGTTTTACCGCAGCTAATCAAATCATTTCGGCCATGAAGGAGAAAGGATACGAGCACCAGGTAAAAAGGGGGATACATACGTTCACCCATAGCAACGGCAGCCGGATAAGTATTTTACATAGAGATCTTAACCGCTTTTGTACTAAAGTGGAAAGTGAAACAATGAAAAATATTTCATCCCGTTTTAACGCTTATAAGTTTAACCAGGATCACGATGTAACCGGGTACTCCGAAAACGGCCTATCGAGCAAGAAAATAGGCTTTTATACTTATGTATCGGAAAACGAACAAGGCAGGGAGGAAAACGACCCCCAGGATTCACAAAAAAAAGTTGCACAAGAGAAAGTTTTAAAGTATGTAGAGTATGAGGTTATTTACGATAGCCATACAAAAACGACCGTTCCCGTGTCGGAGATCCGGAAGTTTGCACGGGAAAATGATATTAATCTGTATGACCGTTTTAAACATTCCTACGCAGTTTCTAACCCCGATTTAAGGGAATGTTTATCTAACCCGGATCTTACCACCAGGCGGCAGATAAACCAGGAAATGAGGAAGCGGGGATATACCGTTTCAACGGACGAAAAGGGGAATTATACCTATACAAAAAACGGAGCGTCTTTTTCTATGTCCCGCCGGGATCTTGGAGCCTTCACCAATTATGTAAAGGACAGCGCAAATAAACAAAGTTCTCATTCTTCCGGATCCGGAAGGGGAGAGGCAACCGCTGGGGCAGCCCTAAATATGACCGTCGGAAATGTGAAAAGCAAGGTAACTAACGAGATCCTGGGGGATAGCTTCAAAACAGAGCGGCAGATCATAGGAAAGGTTAAGACGGCCGTAACGGTAGTTACCAACCCGGCCAGTATCAAGATGATGTTATTACGTAAAATTGCAAGTTATCTAAACCCATTAAAAGAAATGTGATTATGTTGTATATTATAATCGGAGTAGTTGTATTATTGGCTATCATAGTGATAGTTCTTTTTATTCCTTCCGGAGAGAAGAAGAATCCCCAAAAGGAAGGTTACAAATTTGAACTGTTGGCCGACGGTGGCCGACGGATCACGTTTACAGATCCGTTTGATAATTTTTTAGTGTACGGCGGTGCAAATTCGGGGAAAACCAAGAGCGTAGGGAAACCGCTGTTAGAGCAGTATATTAAAGCTCATTTTGCGATGTTTATTTATGACTATAAAGATTTTGACCTTACAAAGACGGCCAATCATTTAGTTTTGAAACATAACTATCCGTATGAATTTTATAGGATCAGTTTTACCGATATGGAACAGACACACCGGACTAACCCGATCCGCCCCTCAATCGTAGGGGATGAAAGCCTTTTTCTTCAATTAATGGACGATCTTTTAACAGCGTACCAGGGAAAGGACAGCAAGCGGGACGAGTGGTTTAACGGAGCTTTGGGGATCCTTCGGGGTGTTTCTATCCGTTTCTTTAATGATTATCCGGATCTTTGCACGATCCCGCATATAGCAAATTATATTTGCAGTGCAGGAGCCGCCCGGATAACTACGTTCCTGGAAGCTACCCACCAAAGCCGGGCACTTGCCGGAGCCTTTTTAGATGCAAAGGACAGCCCCAAGACGCAAAGCAGTTATCTAAGCAGTTTAACCAACTATTTAAGCACGTTGGCAAATAACAAAAAGGTTTGCTATGTGCTTTCCGGTAATGACTTTGATTTTAACCTCATAGATCCGGATAGACCTAAAATCCTATCGGTAGCCAACGCCTACCAGATAGAAGGCCTTATCTCTCCGGTAATCGCCCTAATGCTTTCCATTTCGTCCAGGCGTTTCACGCTGAATAATAAGATCCCGTTCCTGTATTTCCTGGACGAAGCAACGACTTTCCGGATCCCGGATTTTGAGAAGTTACCGAGCGTACTGCGTGAGTACAAATGTAGTTTTGTGTTTCTCACGCAATCAGCGGCCAAAATAGAGAAGGTTTACGGGAAATATGACCGCAGCAGTGTAGAGGCAAATTTCAGTAATCAGTTTTACGGGAGAACTAAGGACATAGAGGCCTTGAAAAGTTATCCCCTTGTATTTGGTAAGGAAGATAAAGAAAAGATCTCAAAGACCAGGGGAAACAGCAAAGGGGGAGATAGCCGGAGCCGTACCGTATCCACCCAAAGAGAGGAACGGTATGATACAAATTTCTTTACCGGGCTGCAATCCGGCCAATTCGTGGGAAGTGCTGCACATTCCAACATGAGAGATTTTTGTTTGCGCTTTAAGATGTACAGCGATCAAGAGGAAGCGTTACCGATTATCCGGGCTGTTCTTCCGTCAGAGATCGAACAGAATTATTTTAAGATCATAGAGGATATTTCCCATTTGTAACAAAATGAAAGCGATATCTACCCGAAAAGGTCGAAAAAGGAGCTGCCGGTTGTGATAAAATGATACAACCGGACACCGGAACCCTGGCGGATCACGCACATACCGGAAAGAAGTAACTAACAAAAAGATAAAAACATGGTTTGACACAACTTGTCAAACCATGTTTTTATCTTTGCCGGAAAAAGTATTGAATATGAAATTTTCTATCGGAGTTAAAGAAATGCCCGAATACGGGTTAAGTGGTGGGCAGATCCTACGGGATCCGCAAGAACTGGATTGGTTTAACGGTATAACGGAAGTGCTTTTGTACATGGATGAAAACCTGAGTCTTTTAAACGCCGATCTAAAGGCTTTTGGGCTTGAGAATACAGATTTATGTATTCTTAAAAAAGAGGACTGAAACCCCACGAAAGGGGGAAATCTGTTCTGATTTATATATTTTTGGGGTTATATGTAATATTTCTCTAAATTTAGACAACAAATATTTTTTTTATCTCAATATAATTTTATTATTTTACGATTGTTAGTGATGTATGGTTAGCCGTTTTTGTAAACGGCTCTTGCCATAGGTTCGTTATAATACGTTTGTATTATATCTCTCTTAGTTCTGAAATGAAAATTTTTTTATTAACGCCTAAATTGCATGTATCATGAGAAAATTATTGTTTAAATGTTTAGTATTAGCCATTGTATTTATGATATCAGGTTGCTCGGATATGATGGATGATGTTAGTTTTGTTGAAAATAAAACAGAATTTAATAGTTTAAAACAAGCTAAATCAGAAGAGATCGCATTAAAATTAGAAGATTCTTTTCGGTCTACTATTTTGCGATCTGGAGGTAAGATCTATCCCGAATATTATGGAGGTAGTTATATTGAGAATGGAAATTTAGTTGCTTTAGTAACAGAAGATACAACAGAATGTCGCAGAAAACTATTGTCAAGAACAGAAAGTCCTGATTTCCTTGTTAAGCCATGCAAATTTTCTTATAATGAGCTACTAGACATACATAAGATAGTATTGGATTTCTTTATGAATGAAGAAAATAATAGATTAATTTCTGAAATAACAATGAATTCTTTAGGAATATCGGCAAAAGGTAATAGTATATTTGTTAGTCTCCAAGAACTTACTCCTGAAAAAATAGCTTTATTTAAAAATCGAGTTGTAGATTCTCCTATTATAACCTTTGAGCAAGCACACGGACAAATTGTGGCACAAGCAACATCAATTGTTTCAGGAGGGCATGTTTCATTAACTTCTGGTGGACTTGGTGGGTCTACAGGTTATAGAGCTAAAATGGGTACAACAACAGGAATTGTAGCTTCAGGACATGTTTTATCAACATTAGATGCAAAAGTATATCGTAACACAACATTAATAGGTACGGTGAAAAAAGTTCAATTGAGTGGTAGTGTGGATGCAGCGTTTGTTGCTCTTGATTCTGGTTTTGAAGGAACTAATAGTATCGGTACTACTTCTGTTTCAACATCAATAGAGGTATTAGGAGAGGGAGGAAATGTTTCTCTTCGTGGATATTATAATCAAACTGATGGAGTTGTTTATAATACAGGGGTTGCTTGTAATGTGAAAATTTTATCAACAGGAAAGATTGTAAGAATTAGTAACTGTACTAGATGTAAGTATGACTCTAAGGGTGGTGATAGTGGAGGATTAATTTATTCTACAAATAGAAAAAATACAGTAGGTATACATGAAGGAGCTGATGAAGAGCAAAATGGATATTCATATTATGTTTTAGCGCATTCAATCAATGATGCGTTAGGTTTAAGTCGATATTAATTTAATATAGAGAGAGGGGGCTTTAAAGTCCCCTCATATTATTATATATGAAGAAAGTATTCATGATAGCTTTTGTTTTATTTATTGTAACAAGTTGTATTGACAATAAAAATAGATACTTGTGTAACAAAGAATATCCGGATTATTATGGTGGATCTTATTATGATGAAGATGGGCGACTTGCTATTTTGATAGTTACTGGTTTCAATGTTAAAAAGGAATGTGTAGACTCTTTATTAGGTGTTGAAGACTATTATGTTATAGACTGTAGATATTCTTATAACGATATATTATGTGTGCATAAATATCTTAATGACTTCTTCATGGATCATCAAAATGATTTTATTATAAATAAAATAACAATTAATTCATTAGGTATAAATCTGAGGGAAAATACTATTTTTGTTTCTTTAAAAGATAGTACAAAGGAAAATATAACCTTGTTTAGAAAGCGAGTTTCTAATAGTCCTATCATCAGTTTTGAAAAATGGAGAGGAAATATCAATGCTCACTAAAATCCGTTGACCCTCAAAATAAATATGTAGGTATATTTTACATCATAATTTTATTTTGTATCTCTTGCCAGTATACGAAAAAAGATGTTGGAATAGGATATACGCCTAAAGATACTTTTACTGTTTCTTCGAATGTTGTAGATGAAAAAATTTGCGAATTACAAGTAGACTCCGTTTTTCCTGTATCACAACGCAGAATACCGATCAAGATAATAAATCACACGGATAATGCTATTGAGATGGGAAGAAATGATTATAAGTTGGAGTTTTATAATGAATGTTCCCAAACTTGGGAAAATGCGTTACCTAAAGACTATGTTTATCTAATGATCACCGATGTAGTTCTTCCACATGATACATTGGAACTAACCATATACGAGTATACAGGAAGGACAGGGAAATATCGAGTGACTAAAAACGCCACGGTAACATATGATCTCAGTAGAAAATCCCATGATTTTATACTTTCGGGTGAGTTCCGTTTGGGTAAGGAAGATGATAGTGTTATTAATGATATGGTAATAAAAAAGTCTGTTTATGACAGTTTCATAAACACGTTGGGAGATTATTACAGGACAGAATATGATAGTTTACCAGATTTCCTTGGTGGAATTTATGATGCGGATCAATATAATCTTGTCATTTATGTTGTCGGAGATCTTACGGACGGCAAAATATTATTAAATAAGATGTTAGGACGTACGGACTTTAACGTTAAACCCGCTCTTTTTTCTTATAGGCATCTAAGGAGGATGAATGATAGCATATTATCTTTTACAATGAGAGAGAAGAATAAAAATATTCGTAAAGAGACTGGATTTCGTTTTTGTTCGTTATCAGAGAAGGAAAATCGGATTTTTGTGTATTTGGATGATTGTGACAATTTATCCATCTCCAAATTTAAAGAATATATCGCAAATGATAGTTGCATTATATTTAGGCAATATGAAAATGATCGTGTTATTGTCGCTGATTAGTACTGTGTGTTCTTGTGTACATAAGAATGCCGACAAGGAAGTATGATTTTTTAGGGGTTCCGCTGGGAGCTTGTATTTGCAATATATAAAAAACAAAAAGAAAGCAATATTAGAGCGTTACACTATAAAAAACGACTGCTGGCTGTTACAAAATGATATTATCGGTAGGTAGCATCCCACCGGATCATACGTCTAACAGTAAATAATACGCTATTGATAAGTTTGTTTCTTTCGATATGGGAAACACACAACCTTTGTAAATCAATTAATTGTGTGTATTTCTTCCACAGATGTAGACCATATTTTCTACATTTTTATAACTAATTAAATAAAATAACTAATTGCAAATAAGCTAATTAATTAAAATATTCGTGTACTTTTAACTTTTGGAATGTATTTTGTAGTGTTTTTAGTGATAAACACACAAATTAAAAAACAAAACTTTAAACGGGTGGCCTTGAATCGTTTTTTAATGAGTGAATAAGAGCATGTAATTTATTTATCACTTTAAAATTATACTCCTATGAACGCATTAACTGTATTTGGTTTCGTACTTCTCCAGGCTGGGGGAGGAATAACAAGCGATGTAAATGATTTCCTTAGTAACTACGCCGTCCCTATCATTGCAATGGTGTTTGTTGTTGGTATTGGCTGGGGGGTAGCCCATAATTACGATAAGATTATAGACAAAGACAACCAGGGAACGAGAAAAGAAGGCCTTATAAATTTGGTCTGGATCGCATGTTATGTAATAATAGGCCTAACCGTTATTACTATTCTTGTCAGTCAGGTAGTTAGTAGGCTAAATTTATCCATATCTTAATTATGGATTATCCGGTTCGTAAAGGTCTGGAAAGCCAACTGAAAGTACACGGAATGAACACAAGTTATTTTATAATTTACTGTATTGCTATTGCCGTTCTTTTAGTCTTTGTCGTTGGTTTTCTAATTTCTGCCATGAGCGGGGACGGATCGTTTTATTCTTTCATTGTGGCGTTTATTTTGTGCGCCTTGTGTTCCGTAATACTCCGAATCGTTTTAATTAATATTTCGGTAGACAAAAGGTATAATAAATTTTCTAAGAAAATTTATGTAATCTCTAATAAGGATCTGTTAAACAGCTTATAACAAATTAATTTATGCAAATATCAGCGTCACAAGCGTACTGTATCCTTGATACGGTAGGGGGAGCCATTTTAACAAAATCCGGTGATGTAACCGTTTCTTATTTGCTCGATACGGTGGAAGCGTATTC
>NZ_SRYM01000047.1 GCF_004793765.1 Parabacteroides distasonis
AACTATATTTCAATAATTTCAAAGAACTTTTTCAGATTTTAATGGGACAGTAGTGGGCTTGGGTATTTTGGGTGGTGCCTTGACAGGTGGAATCGGAAACGGTATGGTTGCCGCCTTGAAAGGTAATAACTTCTGGACAGGTAAGGACGTTAAATTCGGACGGACGATCTTCTCGTTCAAGAACACGGCGACAAGACCGGCACCGGAGATGAGGTTGATGGAGGCTCAAGGAAGTGGGCTAAATGTGACGCAACCGGATATTAGTAATACCCCTAAATTAAATCCGGTAGAGACATCATCTCAGGTTGCTTCTTCTAGTCAATCTTCGGGTACGACTCGTTTTGTGACAACTCCAGATGGGGTAACTCATGATTTACAACCGACTATTGATAGAATACGGTCTGGAAAGTTGTTTACGTTTCGTCATGATGGAAGTATTTATCGAAATAAAGATGGGCTATTACCTAATTTATCAAATGGAGTTTATAAAGAGTATATTCATCCAACACCAGGATTGATGAAGGGGGCAGGTACTCTTAGGATTGTAACAGGAGATAATAAAATGTGGTTTACTCCAGATCATTATCATACATTTATCCAAATAAAATTTTAATTTTGGGGATAAAAAGTTGTTTGTGTGTTTATGATTAATATAAATGTAAATATTTAAAATATGGGAAATATATATTTTGAGAAAGATGTTAATGTGTACAGTATGGAAAGAGGTGTGTTCGGGCATATTTCTAAAGTGTGTAATAAATTTGATTTATTTCATGAAATAACTAAAGTGTTAAATTACCCTTTTGAATTTGGAAATAATTGGGATGCTTTATTAGATATATATAGGGATTTTAGTTGGATTGATGATACAGATATAACAATTATTCATGACGATTTATCTATGTTGGATGAAAATGCTCTTAGGATTTATATTGAAATAGTAAAAGAATCGATTATTTTATGGCAGAAATATGATGATCATAATGTTGCATTTATTTTTTATGAAAAAGAGAAAGATGTGATTATGACTATTTTTAATGGATATAATCCATATTATGGATAGATTATAAGAAATGAATGTTGAAAATATCTAATTAGTAAATTCAATGTTTAAAATTCGTCCTGTAAGTACAGGCGTAAAGTTTGAGCCGGTCAAAGAGCTTGAAGTTGAAAAATATTTGGTTGAACTGAATTGGAAGGATTACAATGGTAGATTCATTTGTCGTGGAGAGTTATTCCATTGATTTTAGAGATAATTAAGAAAGAATTTATTTAGAAATAGGCTGTTTTATGATGAAAAATGAGACAGCCTATTTTTTTGTTTGGGTTTTGTATATGTACTGATGCCGAGCTTATTTCTGAACTTTAACAAGTGTAGTTACACTATAAACAATCTGTTGATATACCTATCATCATAGAAGCGCTTATCGGTGGAGCCGCCGCAGGTTCGGCGAGTACGGCAGTGATGATGCCTGTCCAAAGTGCGGGTAACTCGTTGTATTTCGGAGACCAGTTTATGAGTTTGAAGGATTATGGCTTGGGTATTTTGGGTGGTGCCTTGACTGGTGGAATCGGAAACGGTACGGTTGCCGCCTTGAAAGGTAATAACTTCTGGACAGGTAAGGAGGTTAAATTCGGACGGACGATCTTCTCCTTCAAGAACACGGCGACAAAATCGGCACCTAAAATGGAAATGTTAGATGGCTCGAAGAGTTCTTTGGGGGTAAAACAGCCTAATGTAGCAAAAGAAACATTGTCATTTCCTGAAAGGACAATGGAAAACTTTAAGGAGCACTTTAATTTAGGGGGGGCGACATGCAGACTTGAATTTGTCAACAGAAAAGATAGTGTCGAATGTGAAAGGTTTTGTGATAGATAATCAGCAGGTTTTACAACAGGGGGACAATACTTTTATTGGACAAATTAATGGGTTTGACAAATCAATAAAAGTTTATTTATATGGTACAACTGTTAGATCTATGAATATGTATCCTGGTGTTTCAAATAGAATATCTGTGAGACCTCCTATCAAATATGGAAATTTAAAATGGTAGTAGATTTTAGAAAGGAGATATTTTGTAAAAAGATATCTTCTTTCAGTTTTTTGTATTATCTTTGAAATGTATAAATTGTGTGATAATATGCAGTACTTTGAAAATCAATACATAAAAAGAATGGACTCGAATTCAATACAGCCTTGTTTAACAGAATCATTGAGTTTGTGCAATTGCATTATAGGGGTATTGGATTTTAATGCTTTAAAATTTGTCAATAAAGTAGTAATAAAAAATTGTGTAATTAACGAGTTGATTATTTATTGTACTTGGTTTGATGGAGGATTGACGTTTGTAAATAATATAGTATCATCCGATATCAATTATGAAATGGGTGGACATAATAATAATGAAATTATATTCTTAGGAAATGTTTTTAATGGCTTTTTTGGCTTTTTTGATTGCCATTTTAATGAATGTATAATTTTAAAGAATAATATTTTCGTAAAAAACTCAGATCTTTTGGTTAAAGAGAATAAAGGATTTGATAATATTTTTCTAAAAGGAGTTGTTTTGGAAAATAATATTGGTCGTTTAGATGTGTTTAAAAATGGTTAATTTTATAAATAAAGGTGACATCTTCAATTTGAATGGAGTTCACAGTTACGCTCATGGTTGTAATTGCGTCGGAGCGATGAGAAAAGACATAGCGTTGCAATTTCGGGAGCGATACCCCAAAATGTATGCAGAGTATAAAAAATTGTGTCAGCAAGGTAAGTTTAATCCGGGGGATGTCTTTGATTATGATTATGGATGATCATATTCTTAAAGGTATAAAGCATACTTCTAGTATGAAAACAGGCTAAATAGAGGGAAAGATAATCTGCTTTATCGTTTTAAGTATAGGAATCATAGATTTTGTGTACATTTGTAGACGTATCTAAAACTCACATCTATCTCATAAAAGTGAAAGAATATGGAAGTTGTATTAAAACTAAACGCACGTTTGCAACCGATGCATAGACATGAATTAGAGGATGCGATTCAAAGTGTACTTGAGAAGGAGCAAATGGGAGAAGTAACAGGAGGTGGTACGGTTCAAAATCCAGACGGCGAGATTGTAAGTTGTGATATAGATATCCATCTAGCTGGTGATAAGTGGGATCATGTAAGTTTTTTGGTGAATTTACTAAATCGCTTGGGTATCCCCAATGGTTCTGCCTTGCTAGGGATAGATCGTAAATTTAGAGTGGAAGTTGGGACTTTGGAGGGATTGGCTTATTATCTTAATAATACAGATTTACCCGATGTGGTCTACGAAACCTGTGACATTAATCATGTGGTTGAACAAATGGAGTTGGCAATGAAGGGAATCGGCGGTTTATATAGCTATTGGGAGAGCGATGCATACACGGCCTTGTATTTTTATGGAAATTCTTATTCCGAAATGAAACAGAAAATAGAGCCTTTTGTCGCAACATATCCCTTGTGTCAAGAAAGTCGTATTGAGCAAATTGCTTGAATAATAAAACCTCTGTTAAAATAGAAGGTTAGATATCCCTGTATTTAGGAGATCAGTTGATGAGCTTGGAGGATTGTGTTCAAGGTATTCTAAATTACAAGAATATAGGTTTATGGAGTCTCAATTCTATGTCTTTTTAGTTTGAAATCCGGATAAAGTTTGTATCTTTGGAAATAGCTCTGAATATAAGTGTCTTACTTCTAAAATATATGCGTTATGAGATACCTAATTTATTTTTCACTATTTCTTTTGCAGTTGGCGTTTATCTCTTGCGAGAAAGAAGAGATAATAGAGGATACACCTAAAGAAACACCCTATTATCTGGGATATTTTGAGGGGGCGGTAAACGGACAGGATATTTCTATTAGGAATAAGTCGGCTTCATGGAGATATATAGATGCTGGATTTTATTCGGAAGTAAGGAGGGGAGAATGGGAGGTCTTGAGATGCTCGCATTGGACGATTCCACTGGATCGCGAACATTCAAGCCGTTATGCGATGAAGGTGGTATTGCTCCCATTACAAGAAGGAGAATATAATATAGAGAAGGGGATTCGGACACAAGAGGAGATAACGTCTTATATCCGGATAACGGATTCACTAAATAAGGTGGAATATTGTCCTTTAAAAAAACCGTTTAAGGTCTATGTGGATAGTGTTCGTTACCATGAATCGTCCATGATGCCATATATTGAGGGAAAGATGGAAGGGACTTTATATAATAGGTACGATGTAAATGATTCTATCGTCGTAAAAGATGCTATATTCGGTATCCATTGATAGTGGATGATATACCGCTGCCTTACGATATTTTGGCTATTTTTAATTTTTACCTTCTGAACATTTAGGGGTTCACTCTGTTCTAACAAAGCATTGGATATCCGGTATGTATTTAGTAGTGAATTAATTAAACGTCAAAATTATGAAGGTGAAAATATTATACACGGCTTTAATCTCATTGATCGCAGGAGGAGCGATGGCGCAAGATTGTACGTTCTTCTTTCCGCAAACAGAGGGAACGGTATGGGTCCGTAAAGGATATGACGCGAAGGGAAACTTACAATCTGTTATGAGTTATCAAGTGGATGAGGTGGAAATATTGCCTTCCGGCCAAGAGGTGGAAGCGGACTACGTATATACTAATCCCTCCGGTACGATCGTGAACAAAGGAGACAATCACTGGGTATGGCTATGAGTGGTACAGCCCGAATGTAGGCTTAGTGCGTACGGAACAATATGATAAGAATAACGTATTACAATCCTATACGGTATTGGAAGAATTAAAATAAAAAGGCGACTACAATCTTATGATTTGTATTAACCGGTTTAAGTGGATACGCTGTTGCTGAGAAGTGACAGCGTATTTTCTTTTATGGGAAAGATTGGGCAATTTTCTTTTTGTTTGACGTTTTTCGTTAACTTGCGGCAAATTTCGGAAAATGGAAAGAGAATATAAATCAAAAGTGGGATGGTGGTATCATCTGGTGATTATCATGGTGGTAATTGGTTGCGTGGCCGCGTTTTTGCGTACCAATATATCGGCTATAGTGGGTATGATGGTCGCTGCGTTGGGGGTGCTTCATGTTTTCTTTAATACGTATTACCGGATAACGGAAGATGATATGTTGATAGCGCATTGTAGTATTTTCCCGGAGAAGAAGATCGCTATCGCTGATATAGAGGCGTTGGAATCTACCGTGATGCCAGTGTCCAGCTACGCCCTTTCGTTGGATCGGCTGATCATATGGAGCAATGGGAAACCTTGGATGCTCATATCTCCGACCAACCGGGCTGATTTTATCAAACAGTTGAGAAAGATTAATCCTAATATACAACTTAAATAGATCTAATAGTATGAAATACGATGTCGCTATAATCGGTGGAGGTCCTGCCGGTTATACTGCCGCGGAGAGAGCGGCTCAGGGTGGGCTTTCCACGATTCTTTTTGAGAAAAACGCATTGGGCGGGGTTTGTTTGAATGAGGGATGCGTGCCGACAAAGACGCTTCTTTATTCCGCTAAGACGTATGATAATATCAAGCATGCTTCCAAGTATGCGGTGAAAGCGGAGAATCCTTCTTTTGATCTCCCGAAAATCATCGCCCGTAAGAATAAGGTCGTGAAAAAGCTGACAGCCGGTATCCGTATGAAAATGACGGAGCATGGCGTGGTGATGGTTACGGCAGAAGCTTGTATCCAAGGACGTGCGGCCGACGGGACGATTACGATCGCTGCCGGAGAAGAGCTATACGAGGCTGCGAACCTTTTGATCTGTACGGGATCAGAAACGGTAATTCCTCCTATACCCGGATTGGCGGAGACGGAATATTGGACGAGCCGGGAGGCGTTGCAATCGAAGGAGCTTCCGGCCTCTTTGGTGATAATCGGTGGAGGCGTGATCGGTATGGAGTTCGCTTCTTTCTTCAATAGCCTTGGGGTAGAGGTACATGTCGTGGAGATGTTGGATAAGATATTAGGCCCGATGGATCGTGAGCTGTCCGAAATGTTGCAAGCGGAATACGCTAAACGGGGGATTAAGTTCTATCTAAGTCATAAAGTGACCGGGGTGCATGGAACCGAGGTTTTTGTAGAGAAAGACGGGGAGACATTCACGCTGCATGGCGATAAAGTCCTTTTGAGTGTAGGGCGTCGTCCGGTTACGAAAGGTTTTGGCTTGGAGACACTGGCTCCGGAGCCTTTCCGTAATGGGGTGAAGGTGAATGAGTACATGCAGACTTCCCTGCCAAATGTATATGCTTGCGGTGATATTACCGCTTTCTCCTTACTGGCGCATACGGCAGTTAGCGAGGCGGAGGTGGCCGTGGATCATCTCTTGGGCAAATCGCGCCCGATGAGTTATAAGGCTATTCCGGGTGTCGTTTATACGAATCCGGAGATCGCCGGTGTCGGAAAGACAGAGGAGGAGTTGCAGGCAGAAGGTATTTCGTATACCGTGAAGAAAATACCGATGGCATTCTCTGGGCGTTTTGTTGCGGAGAATGAGATGGGTAATGGTGTTTGTAAGTTGATCTTGTCGGAGGATGAAACGTTGATCGGCGCCCATATGTTGGGTAATCCGGCCTCGGAGCTGATCGTGATCGCCGGAATCGCTATCGAGAAGGGAATGAAAGCGGATGAGTTGAAGTCGTTTGTGTTCCCGCATCCTACGGTAGGAGAGATTATTAAGGAAGTGCTTTATTGAAATAATTATGTACCTTTGTGCCAATAATAGCGGCACATGGGTACATTTGAAGGATATGTAGGGATTCGTTTGTGGGACGGGCAATTGGTGGACGATGTGGTCTTTAGCCTTTTGTTCGTCTTATTTGTGTGTTTTGCGCTGGTGTTCCGCACCAATTACCGTTTATTCCTGAAGATGATGCGTGATGTGGTATATGTGAAAGAACGTCAAAATTTATTTGAGGTAACGAGGGGAAGCGAATGGTTATTCCGGAATTTCATGACGTTTCAAGCCTTGTTTCTTTGTGGCGTTTGTCTTTTCGCTATCGCTAGAGCATATGGGTATTTGAACCATTTGCTAGAAAATACGGTGTTAATCTCTATTGGATTGATAATGATGGTATTGATGCTGTTTTATTGGTGTAAGTGCTGTTTCTATTATTTATTGGGTGTTGTTTTTACGGACGCTCCGAAATACAAGTTTTGGAAGACTAATTATAACGCTATTATAGGAGCATGGGGGATCTGTTTATATATTCCTGCACTTTGGCTGGTATTCGTGGGGGACAGTATACAGGTTCCTGTTTTATTGTTTGTATTTTTTTATATTCTGTGTCGTTTTGTGATAATTTATAAGACCATACGGATATTTCACAGGAAAAATAGCAGTTTTTTATATATTAGTTTGTACCTTTGCGGCCAAGAAATATTGCCTTTAGTTTTTCTGTATGAAGGCATTATTTATTTGTATAACTTTATCGAGTCAAGTACTCTATGGCATTGAATATTAAAAAATTATTGGTATCACAACCGAAGCCTGCATCGGAGAAATCACCATATTTCGATATTGCAGAAAAATACGGTGTGGAAATAGATTTCCGTCCGTTTATCAAGGTTGAACCTTTATCTTCCAAGGAGTTCAGGCAGCAACGAATCTCGGTTTTGGATCATACCGCCGTTATTTTTACGGCTCGTACGGCTATCGATCATTTCTTTCATTTATGCGAGGAATTGCGCGTGACTATTCCGGAAACGATGAAATATTTCTGTATGACAGAGGCGATCGCTGTTTATCTCCAGAAGTATATCGTTTATAGAAAACGTAAGATTTTTTATGGTCAGACTGGCAAGGTAGATGATTTGGTGACTGTTATCGCCAAACATGCGAAGGAGAAATACTTAGTACCTGTTTCCGATGTACATAAAGATGATTTATTCGCTTTGTTAGACGCAAAGAAAATCAACTATACGAAAGCGGTGATGTTTCGTACGGTGAGCAATGATTTTGCGAAGGAAGAGAAATTCGATTATGATATGTTGGTTTTCTTTAGTCCGTCGGGTATCTCTTCTTTGTTGAAGAATTTCCCGGATTTCAAGCAAGACGATATAAAGATCGGCTGTTTTGGTCCTACTACGGCAAAGGCTGTTAAAGATGCGGGTCTGCGTTTGGATGTTGAGGCTCCCACCGTGGAAGCCCCTTCTATGACTGCTGCTTTAGATTTATATCTGAAAAAACAGCAAGACGGTAAAAAATAATGACGACAAAAAGGTATACCCTTTCAAAAGAAGAACGCCTGTCGTGGAAACGTTACATTGACCTATTATTCGAAAAAGGACAATCGTTCGTAGCGTTTCCACTGCGGGTCGTTTATTTACCGATGGAGGAGGAGATGCCTGCCCGTGCTTCCTTCTTGGTGAGTGTACCGAAGAAAAGATTTAAGAGAGCCGTAAAACGTAACTTGATCAAACGACAGGTACGTGAAGCTTACCGGGTTCGTAAATATGATTTGCTGGAGCCGTTGGAAGCGAAGAATAAGGGCATGTTAATCGCTTTCCTGTACCTCGATAAAGAAATCCATCCGTACGCTACGATGGAAAAGGCAATGAACAAAGCGATCCGTATCCTTCGGGATAAAAAATAATGAAACGCTTTTTTACCACATTTCTCTTATTGCCGGTTTATTTCTACAAATATTGTATCTCTCCTATGACTCCGGCTTCGTGCAGGTATACGCCTACTTGTTCCGAATATACGGTGCAGGCTCTAAAGAAGCATGGACCCGTGAAGGGGTTGTATCTTGCGATTAAACGAATACTTCGTTGCCATCCTTGGGGTGGAAGCGGTTATGATCCGGTTCCGTAATGCTATGGGTTATTATGATATACATACGCATCAGATGCCTTTCTATAAGGAGGATATTGCGATTATAAATAGGAACGTGAATCCAATGGGTGATATTCGTTCGGGTTCACTTCCTGATACGGTTATTCGCTCATATGGTATCCATCCATGGTATCTATATAATGTAAAGGAACAGATAGACCGACTAAGGCTCTTGGCGTCCGGTCCGGAAGTCGTGGCGATCGGGGAGGCTGGACTTGATACGCTGGCCGAATCTCCAATGGATTTGCAAAAAGAGGTATTTCTGGCACAAGCCTATTTAGCGGAGGAAACACATAAGCCATTAATCATCCATTGCGTAAAAGCGTGGGCGGATCTCATTGCCTGTAAAAAGGCCGTGAAACCGGAGATGTCTTGGATTATCCATGGCTTTCGAGGTAATGGTGAACTTGCCTCCCAATTGGTTCGCTTGGGGTTTTATCTCTCTTTTGGAGATCGTTTTAATCCATCGGCTTTGTGTGCCGCATGGCCTGATTTCCTTTTCTTGGAGACCGATGATAAATTGATAGATATTCGTGAGGTCTATCAAAATGTAGCGCAAGCGTTGGATATTCCGGAAGAAAAGCTACGGATTCAAATCGCTGAAAACATTTCTATCTTCCATCTAAATGGATAATTATCAATTATCAATTTTCGATTCTCAATTAAAAAGTCGTACCTTTGCCTCGTATGCGATAAAATGACAAATATATTAATGTAATACGATATAAATTAATACGATGAATTTTGTAGAAGAATTAAGATGGAGGGGCATGATCGCTGATATGATGCCCGGGACGGAAGAGCAATTGCAGAAAGAGTTGACATCGGCCTATGTGGGAATCGACCCGACAGCGGACTCTTTGCATATCGGACACTTAGTAAGTGTGATGATGCTGAAGCATTTCCAACGTGCCGGTCATCGTCCTATCGCTTTAGTAGGTGGAGCTACCGGTATGATCGGTGACCCGTCTATGAAGTCTGCCGAGCGTAATTTGCTGGATGAGGCTACTCTCCGTCACAATCAGGATTGCATCAAGAAACAATTGGCTAAGTTCCTTGATTTTGACTCCGACGCTCCTAATGCCGCTAAGTTGGTGAACAACTATGACTGGATGAAGGATTATTCTTTCTTAAATTTTATCCGCGATATCGGTAAGCATATTACCGTGAATTACATGATGGCTAAGGATTCTGTGAAGAAGCGTTTGAGCCGCGAATCCAGTGTAGGTATGTCTTTCACCGAGTTTTCCTATCAATTGCTACAAGGTTACGATTATTTGTATTTGTATGAGCATGAGGGTTGCCGTCTACAGATGGGTGGTACCGATCAATGGGGTAACATCACGACTGGTACGGAATTGATCCGTCGTACGTTGGGAGGGGAGGCTTATGCCTTGACTTGCCCGTTGATCACGAAGGCTGACGGTGGTAAGTTCGGAAAGACGGAATCCGGTAATATCTGGTTGGATCGTCGCTATACTTCCCCGTATAAATTCTATCAATTCTGGTTGAACGTAAGCGACGCTGACGCCGCCAAATATATCAAGATCTTTACGGACTTGAGCCAAGAAGAGATCGCCGCTTTGGAGGCGGAGCAAGAGGCCGCTCCTCATTTGCGTCCGTTGCAGAAACGTTTGGCGAAAGAGGTGACTATTATGGTTCATTCTTTGGAAGATTATGAGGCTGCTGTAGAGGCTTCCAATATCTTGTTTGGTAACTCCACGCACGAGGCTTTGCTGAAATTGGATGAGGATACGTTGCTGGCCGTATTCGAGGGTGTTCCTCATTTCGATATCTCCCGTGATGAACTGGCCGCAGGAATCAAGGCTGTCGATTTGTGTACCGAGAAAGCCGCTATCTTCCCTTCAAAAGGTGAGATGCGTAAATTGGTACAAAGTGGTGGCGTAAGTTTTAACAAAGAGAAATTAGCGGAGGTTGATACTGTAATTGACTGTTCTTCACTGCTTGACGATAAGTATTTATTGGTTCAAAGAGGTAAGAAAAATTATTATTTGTTGATCGCAAAGTAAAAAAATAATCAAAAAATTTGCAAGGTAAGATTTTATTCTTACCTTTGCATCGCTTTAGTAAAGCAACCGGATTGTCTCATGGTGTAATGGTAGCACTACAGTTTTTGGTTCTGTCTGTCGAGGTTCGAATCCTCGTGAGACAACTCAACAATCTAGAGAGGGATGCCAATTTTGGCATCCCTCTTTTATTTTGTGGCATTTTTTGGATAGATAGTTTTATCCGATAAATCCCTAGGGAAAATGAAGTAGTACTTACTTTAGCAATGAAGTATATCTCCTGTGGTATTCGCAGTATAATTGCGGGGATAATCTTGCGGTGTGTTTTTTATCTACACTTTTATTTATTTTTTATATATTTGTGGAAATTCTGATTTAAATCAATATTGTTATGTCACGTTCATTTCTTTTGTTTGGTTTTATCCTATATAGTGTTTTCTTAAGTAGTCTGGCGAATGCTAGTGAGATCGATTTATCTGCACCCAGGGATAAAGACGGTTGGAAATTGATATGGAGTGAGGAGTTTGATTATACGGGACTCCCCGACTCTACGAAATGGTCTTATGATACAGATGGTAATGTATATCAATGGGGGAATAACGAAGCCCAATATTATACATCTGGCAGAAAGGAGAACGCTTGGGTTTCGGATGGGGTATTGAGGATTACGGCCTTGAAAGAACCAATGGAAGGCCGTTCATATACGTCGGCTCGCTTGATCACGAAAGGAAAAGGGGATTGGTTGTACGGACGTTTTGAGATCCGGGCGAAGCTCCCGACTGGAAGAGGAACATGGCCGGCTATCTGGATGCTTCCAACGGATTGGGCATACGGGGGGTGGCCCAAAAGCGGGGAAATAGACATCATGGAGAATGTAGGCTATGATCCCGATACGATCGTAGGCTCTTCGCATACGGAAAAATATAATCATGCGATCGGAACTCAGAAAAACGCTAAAATCGCATGTCCGGATTGTTATAAAGCGTTTCATGTGTATGCCTTGGAATGGGAGAAAGATGAGTACCAACTTTATGTCGATGATCAATTATACTTTACCTTTAAGAACGAGAGGACAGGCTATGAAGTTTGGCCTTACGATAAACGCTTTCATATCTTGCTGAATCTGGCGATCGGCGGGAATTGGGGAGGCCAAAAGGGTATTGATGATTCCCTTTTTCCACATGTGTTCGAGATTGATTATGTGAGAGTTTATAAAAAGTAGGATGTAACGTGATGTTTTTTATTTACTTTTGTGGTACATAACATTCTGTACTATATAGTGAAGGAGATACTTGAGAGGGCGTTGGTTCGTGTGTTGATTTGTTGCGTTATTGCCTTGTTGCTTTGTATAATGGGGAATGCAAGGGTGCCCTGTCGTACACGATAAAAAACAGGCTTCGATGAAAGTGTTCAAGGATATTGCGCAAAAAGGGAAAAGCACGATGGGATGTTTTTGGTTTTAAGCTTCATTGTTGTGTAACCCGCTTAATGTGGATTATACGTATATGATTTATATACTCATCGGACAATCTGTCTCTACAAAATACATACAATATTCGATTATTTACTTACTAACGGGTAAGTGTCTGGATTGGCTATGATAGACAAGCTCAAATCCACGTCTAAGGCATCCCAACGAATCTGCCCACGTCCTAATAGTTGGACATTAAACACGTCTTCTACGGCAGTACGTTTGACCCATGGGAATTTGTCGTAGGGTATATTCCCGATTCTTTACCCACAATATTAAGCCATTGCGGGAAATGTGCGTTACCTCAGTTTAATCCTGATATTATACAACGCCTTAACAAACTATTTAGTTATATTTGCGGAAGTTATCGATATAAGTAGATAGTATTTACATTTGAATATATGATTATGAAGACACTAAAAGGTCTCTTTTTCCTATCCTTGTGCTTACTGGTATCCGTTGCTGGATATGCTGGTAATAAGGTTAGTTTTTTGAAAAAGCAGTTTACGGCTCGTGATGGTTATCAATTGAATTATCGGGTTCTGTATCCCCGAGATTATAATCCGGCACAGAAATACCCGGTAATCCTGTTCCTGCACGGAGCGGGCGAACGAGGGTCGGATAATGAGGCCCAATTAGTACATGGTGGCGATATGTTCGCTTCTTTCGAGAATCAAACGAAATATCCGGCTATCATCATAGCACCTCAATGCCCGGCAGAGAAGACCTGGTCTGAATATAAGGGATTGAACGCCGGAAAGGAAGGGAAGCGTTTCTATCCGTTGAATGCCCCGGCCACGCAATCAATGGGCGCAGTCAAGGAGTTATTGGATAGTTATATAGCGGAAGGTAAGGTCGATACGAAACGCATTTACGTAACCGGTCTCTCTATGGGAGGTATGGGCACGTTCGATATCGTAATGCGTTACCCGAACCTGTTTGCCGCTGCCGCCCCGATTTGCGGAGGAGCGAATTTGCAGCGTTTGGTAAACTTCAAGGGTAAGACTGCTTTTAGCATTTATCACGGCGGTTCCGATAGCGTAGTCGATGTACAATTCTCCCGTGACGCTTATGACGCCTTAAAAAAGGCAGGTGCGGATGTCCGTTATAAAGAATATCCCGGTGTAGACCATAACAGCTGGGATAATGTTTTCGCCGAATCGGATTATCTGGCTTGGATGTTCCAGCATAGCTTGTAGTAAAATAGACGGCTTATTAATGATTTGTTCGCTTATTTTGACCGCTAGATCAAGGATGTTGAATATCTGCGAAAAGAGAGAAGGGTGAAATTGTAGAGAAGAGCCGAATGTCATATTGACAAATTGTAAACTAAAGTTCTGGAGAATCTGTTTTTCCGGACAGAAGTATTATTCGTTCTCAAATACATAAGAAAAAATCAATAATCGCTTAGCTGATAGGTGGATATCTGAAAATAGCCTTTTGTTCCAGCGAAATTAATTCATCGTAATTCATATTATGTGGGTTAGAAGGGCTATCTTTTAGGGTCGTGAAGGTGAAGTGACGAGGTTATAATGCTTATTCTTGACAGTTCACGACCCTATTCTTGACTACTTAGGGTGCTCAATGCGAGTATCGGCGTTGCCTAGCGGGACTAGTTGCGTAGGGTTTCGTGGCTACTCATGTGTAAAAAGGGGGCTTTTTCTATAGAAAACGTTGTTTATGGACAGCTCTTTTTGTTATTTAAGGACTTTGGCGGGAAGTACTTGTCATGATATATGCCGTATACTGATCAAAAAGGTTGTATATCATTCTTATTGCAGACAAAAAGATTTACTACCTTTGCGCCCGCAAAAAATAAACAAATAAAATGAAACCTAATTTATTAGTGACTTCCAGACAAGTAATGCTCAGAGAGATGAAAGATTACTTGATGATCGCTTTGGGGATGATTCTCTACGGTATCGGATGGACCGTTTTCCTGCTGCCGAATGATATTACGACTGGGGGCGTACCGGGTATTGCCTCCATTGTGTTTTGGGCTACGGGATTTCCTGTCCAGTACACTTATTTTCTTATCAATGCTTTCTTGCTGATGCTGGCCTTGAAGATATTGGGCTTTAAGTTCAGTATCAAGACGATCTTCGCTGTGTTTACGCTTACTTTCTTTCTATCGCTGATCCAGAAGTTGACAGCCGATATGCATTTATTACAAGATCAACCGTTTATGGCATGTGTGCTGGGAGCCTCCTTCTGCGGAAGTGGTATCGGTATCGCTTTCTCCTCGAACGGTAGTACGGGTGGAACGGATATTATTGCCGCTATCATCAATAAATATCGGGATATAACGTTGGGACGGGTCATGATGATCTGCGATATGATTATTATCACCTCCAGTTATTTCGTGCTAAAGGATTGGGAGAAAGTGGTATATGGTTTCGTGACGTTATATGTTTGTAGTTTCGTGCTGGACCAGATCGTGAACAGTGCCCGCCAGTCCGTGCAATTCTTTATTATCTCGAAGAAATACCAAGAGATTGGTAAGGAGATTAACGCATTGCATCGAGGGGTTACGGTGATCGACGCTACCGGGTTATATACGGGGCAAGAACAGAAGATGATGTTCGTGCTCGCTAAAAAACGGCAATCCACTACGATTTTTCGTATCATTAATGATATTGATCCGACCGCTTTTGTATCTCAAAGTGCTGTAATTGGGGTTTATGGGGAAGGATTCGACCATTTTAAACTAAAGAAATCAAAGTAGAGACGGGGCACGCCCCGTTTCTACAATTTGAGTGTCTATTATGAACATTTTGATCTTAGGGCTGCATGATAACTTCTGTCCGGTTACCCTGTCCCAAAAGCTTTTGGGCAAATGCCTTTATCTTCTCGGGAGTCAACGCCTTAACAATCGACTCATAATCCGTATCGGTATCAAATCCTTTATAATAATAATCATCCAATACGTTCAACCAATAGCTGTTCTCCTGCAAGACTTCCGCATGACGTTTCAGCAGGTTATCCTGTGTTTTCTTGAAGTCTTCCTGATGAGGGCCTACCTCGGAAAGCCGTTTCAACTCATTGCGGACAATCGTGTTCATCTGCTCCCACTTAGCCGGGTCCGTATCGAAGAATATCTGTAATGTCGTTCTTCCTTCCGGGAAAGGTGAGATTCTAGCGGATACACCGACGCCATACGTTCCTCCTTCTTTCTCGCGTACCTTCTCGTAATATACCAAGTCCATAACTTGTTTCAATGCGGTAGCGGTGATGATATTCTCCAGATTGTACTCCATTTGTCCGGTATAGAGGTTGGCTACCGTTACTTTCGGGATTTCCATGGAGCGGTTGAATCGATTTATATAGTCTCCCTTACGCATCGATGGAACCTCCGCCGGATTTCCCTTCTCAATTTTTCCTTGGGATGGCAATGTCGCTACATATTGCTCAATATACGGACGGATACTATCGATCTGGATATTACCTACAAACGTGAATACGAAACCGGAAGCATCCGAGAAGCGTTCTTTGCGCATCTCCATGATACGAGGATAACTGATATGTGTGAAATCTTGTGGACGAAGACGGGACGCACGAGGGTTATCTCCGTAAACCGCTTTAGACAAAGAGTCGCTGAAAGCCACCATCGGATTTAATTCCATGTTCTGCAATTGCGCTTTTGTCCGTGTCTCGAAAGAAGCGTAGGCCTCTTCATCCATACGAGGAGCCGTGAAGCTGAGGTAAATTAACTCGAATAAGGTTTGCAAATCGGAAGGAGCGGCCATTCCGTTCACGTTCTCACTATCTTGACTGAGCGATAGGGCGCAAGATACCTTCTTTCCGGCCAAACGCTTACTTAGATCCGTGGTGGAGAAATTGCCCAATCCGCCTATCTCGATCACGTCATTGAAAACTTTTAAGTTATTAATATCCTTCGTGCCGAATAAAGTGCTTCCTCCCGGGCTGGTAGCGGTCATGATGATCTCGTCCTTCTTGAATTCGGTAGGCTTTACTACCACCTTGATACCATTGCTTAAGGTAAATACTGTCGCTCCGAAACGCTGGTCGGTCTTTGTCTCCGTGATTTGCCCCAGAGCTGGTAAGGTCGGGATTAAAGGTTCGTTGGAGACAGTTTCTTTATAAGGCTCTACCGGCATCTGTTGCGCTTTGAGGAATGTACGGAGCAGATTCTTTTCGGTCGGGTATTTTATACCTTCTTTATCCGGTCCGGTTAACCCGATCACGATATTATCCTCTCCGATCATATCTTGGATATATTGGTTGATTTGCTCCACCGGGATATTTTGGGCGATCTGGTTCAACAGCGTGTATTCCATCTCAATGCCCGGGATATAACCGCCGTTGGTGAAATGATTCACATATTCACGAATATAAGCGTCGTTTTTTTGGTTATTCCGCTCGTTGTAAGCAGACTCGTATTGTTTCAATACGTTGATGCGTGCCCGTTCATACTCGGATGGCGTAAAGCCATATTGTTTTACCCGTTGAGTCTCTTGGACAAGCGTTGTCAAGGTAGAATCGATCTCGCCTTCCTTGGCAAGAGCAGCTACGGTCCATGCTCCCTTGCTCTTTGCGATCATGAAATTGTCATCATCGTAGGCTTGGGCATAGATAAACGGAGGATTCGCTTGATGCAAGATGTCGTCGAAACGCTCGTCCATGATCGATGCGCATATTTGCTGAATGTAATCCTTTACCAATCCGGTAATCGTACGATTCAAGTCGTTGGGCAATTTATCGTGTTTATAGAAGACATAAAGGATTGTATTGGATGCCTCCTTGTCTTTGGCGATCGAGATCAGAGGTAGATCATTGTCAGGAACCGGTACTTGTTCCCGTTTTGCCGGACTGACCGGGGTAGGGACATCGGCGAACATCTTTTTGATAGTTGTTTCTACTTGATCTGCATTTACGTCTCCCACGATGATAATCGCTTGCAAGTCCGGACGATACCATTTCTTGTAGTAAGCCCGTAACTCGTCCGGCTTGAAGTTCTCGATCACGTCGATCGAGCCGATCGGCATCCGGTTCGCATAACGGCTTCCCGGGTACATCTTGGGTAGTTGCTGCTCCCATAGACGAGTCTGGGCATCCTGCCGGGTACGCCATTCCTCACGGATGACACCACGTTCTTTCTGGATAGCCGAGTCGGTTAAGGCTAGGAACCCGGACCAATCATGAAGGATCAATAAGCAAGAATCAACCACGCCGCTTTTATTGACGGGGGCGTTGGTAATCATATAGACGGTCTCATCAAAAGAGGTATAGGCATTGAAGTTTTCCCCGCTGCGCATACCTACACTCTCGATATATTCGTCCATCCCGTTATTCGGGAAGTTCCTACTGCCGTCGAAAGCCATATGTTCCAAGAAGTGAGCCAAACCTCGTTGATTGTCTTCCTCTAAGATGGAGCCTACGTTTTGGGCGATGTAAAAGTCTGCCCGGTCTTTGGGCTGATCGTTGTGACGGATATAGTAGGTCAATCCGTTACTCAATTTCCCGTATCGAACCTTTGGATCGATCGGAAGCGGTTCGGGTTCCTGCATCTCTTGTGCCATCACTTGTGTGAAAGCGACGAAACAGAGCAGGATTGCCGTTAAGATAGAATGTCTTTTTATCATATTTATTTCATTGATAGTGAATCTAGATCACAAAACTAGCAAAAAATCACAGAAAGAGGTCTTTATGGCGAAAATAAGGAGTATTCGATACGGAATACTCCTTTCTATCAAGATTAAACAGGCGGGGGAGCTGTTTAATACTCAACTATTCTATTAACACTTGAGTAATAAGGTTTGTTTAATATAATTCTAATCTATTCTATATAATTTATAGGGGGATGGAACGTTAGGTATTAAACGTAAATGATTACCTTTGCGGCCGACTGCCCGTGTGGGTATGCAAGTAGAAACAATTAATTATCACACTTATACAAAGTATGGGAAAGTACAAACTAATCAACAACGTGTTGGGGTGGGTCGTTTTTTTGATCGCTTCTACCGTTTATCTGATGACAATGGAACCCACCGCCAGTTTCTGGGATTGTGGTGAGTTTATCTCTTCGGCATACAAATTGGAAGTAGGCCACCCGCCCGGAGCTCCTTTCTTCATGTTAACAGCCAATTTATTTACGCAGTTCGCCTCCGACCCTTCCAAGGTGGCTGTGATGGTTAATACGATGTCCGCCCTGTTTAGCGGCCTGACGATCTTATTCCTTTTCTGGAGTATTACCCATTTAGCTCGTAAGATTATCGTGGAAGACGATAAGATGATGTCTCTGGGACAGATGATTACGATCATGGGTTGCGGTTTGGTAGGTTCTTTGGCTTATACGTTTAGCGATACGTTCTGGTTTAGCGCCGTGGAGGGTGAGGTGTATGCTTATTCTTCCTTGTTTACCGCCTTGGTATTCTGGTTGATCCTGAAATGGGAGGAAGCCGCCGATCGTCCGCATGCCGATCGTTGGATCGTGTTGATCGCTTATTTGATGGGTTTGAGTATCGGTGTCCATTTGCTGAATTTATTGTGTATCCCGGCTATCGTACTGGTATATTATTATAAGAAATTCCCGAACCCTACGATGAGGGGTACGCTGATCGCTTTATTGGTGTCGTTCGCTATCGTGGGCTTGATGATGTATGGTGTCGTACAAGGCTTGGTTGAGGTTTGCGGTTATTTCGAGCTGTTGTTTGTCAATACGTTCGGTATGCCGTATAACTCGGGTGTATATGCGTTCGTGATTATCTTGGCGGCTTCGTTGATCTGGGCGATCTGGGAGACGATGCAAGACGAGATCCATCCGGTGCGGATGAAGATCTCTTTCATCCTTTCGATCGTATTGCTGGGTATTCCGTTTATCGGTAGCGGTTACGTGATCGCCGTGATCCTTACGGCGGCTTTGACAACTTATTTGTTCATGAGCAAGAATGTAAATATCAAGATGCTGAATACGATCTTGGTTTGCTTGATGGTAATCGTAGTGGGTTATTCATCCTATGCCTTGACATTGATCCGTGCGACAGCCGATACGCCTATGAACCAGAACGCTCCGCAAGATATCTTTACCTTGCGTACCTATTTGGCTCGTGAGCAATACGGTAAGACTCCGTTGATCTACGGTCAGACCTATGTATCCGAGGTGAAACGTGAGAACCAAGGTGGTACTTGCGTTCCTGTATCGAAAGAGGGTGAGCCGACTTGGAGCCGTGTCATTAAGAAAGATAAAAACGAGAAGGACCATTATTATATCTCTCGTTACGATACGGAATACGAATATGTGGATGAATTGAGTATGCTTTTCCCCCGTATGTATAGTAGCGACGGACGCCATGTGGCGGCTTATAAGGAATGGGCGCAGGTAAAGGGTACGCCGGTGAAGTTCAACCGTTGTGGTGAGATGGTGACGGTGATGAAACCTACATTTGCCGAGAACTTGCGTTATTTCTTCGCTTATCAGTTGAATTTCATGTACTGGCGTTATTTCATGTGGAACTTCTCCGGACGGCAGAACGATATACAAGGTAATGGCGAGGTTTCGAATGGTAACTGGATAACCGGTATTCCGTTTATCGATGAAGCTTTAGTGGGCCCGCAAGAGGATATGCCGTTCGATATTATCAATAATAAGGGGCATAACGTATATTATATGTTACCGCTTCTATTGGGTATCTTGGGGCTTCTATTCCAAGCTTATGCCGGAAAGAAGGGTATTCAGGGATTCTGGATCACGTTCTTCTTGTTCTTTATGACGGGTATTGCGATCGTGCTTTACTTGAACCAGGCACCGTATCAACCTCGTGAACGAGATTATGCGTATGCCGGATCGTTCTATGCGTTCTGTATATGGATCGGTTTCGGTGTGGCAGCCTTGGCGAAAGGATTGCAGAAGTATGGTAAGTTATCTCCGGTGATAGCGGGTTCTGTTGCGACGGTACTGTGCTTGTTGGTTCCTATCCAGATGGGTGCGCAGAACTGGGATGACCATGATCGCTCGAACCGTTATGTTTGCCGTGATTTCGGTGCGAACTACTTGGAATCTTGCGAGCCGAACGCTGTCATATTTACGAATGGTGATAATGACACGTTCCCGTTGTGGTACGCACAGGAGGTGGAAGGTATCCGTACGGATGTACGTGTATGTAATACGAGTTATTTGCAAACCGATTGGTATATCAACCAAATGAAGAAGCAAGCATACGAATCGGATCCGCTTCCAATCTCTTGGCAACCGGAGGATTATGTGCAAGGTACTCGTGATGCCGCTTATGTATTCCCGATGACGGATAAATCGATCGATCTGAAGACCGCTCTTGATTTCGTTCGTAGCAATGATCCGAAGTTTAAAAAGATCCCGGGTATCAATCAAGAATTAGATTATATTCCTGCGCAGACATTGACGATGGGGGTAGATTCCGCTGCGGTTATGGCTGCCGGCGTGATCGATACCGCTAACTTGCCGTATTTGCAGAAAGAGATGAAGATTGACTTGAAAGGCAAGGATGTCTTGGGTAAGCAAGAGTTGATTATCTTGGATATGTTGCAGACGAATGACTGGAACCGTCCGATCTATTACGCGATTACCGTAAGCCCGGATCAGTTCGTGAAATTGGATCCGTACTTCCAGCAGACCGGTATGGCTTATCAGATCGTTCCGATGGAGACACAGGGAACTGTTCGTTCGATCAATACGGAGAAGATGTATGACAACGTGATGAATAAGTTCAAATGGGGTGGTGTCAATACGCCGGGTGTGTACTTGGATGAGAATGTAATGCGGATGTGCAAGAGCTATCGTATTGCGTTGTTCAGTAAGTTGGCTGCCGCTTTGGTCGCTGAAGGCAAGAATGAGAAAGCCCTGAACGTACTGGATAAGGCGATGGAAGTTTTGCCTCCCGAGAATGTTCCGTTGGATTACAGCGCTCTTTCCTTGGGTGAGTTGTATTATGAGTTGGGCCAGAAGGAGAAGGCGGAGATGGTTTATAAAGGTATAGCGGACAATGCGATGCGTAGTATAAACTGGTATTTCCGTTTGCGTCCGGGTCAATTATCATCTGTCGAGAGTGATTTAGGTCATAACTTGGCGGTTCTCCAAGAGGTATTGCGTGTAAGCAAACAATACAATCCGGAGTTCGCTAAGCCTTATCAAGAGGAATTTGATAATTACCGTATGGCGTACGGATCAGTGGCAAAAGATTAACAAAGTATGTTTATAGAACAACCGCCTTGGTTTTACAGGGCACTGTTCCCGGGGGTAACTTGGCGAATACCGGCAGAGAAGAAGTGTGTGTATCTCACCTTCGACGATGGCCCTATTCCCGAGGTTACCCCTTGGGTTTTAGATATATTGGATACGTATGGGATCAAGGCTACCTTTTTTATGGTAGGGGATAATGTACGTAAGCATCCCGAAGTCTTCCGGATGGTGATAGATCGTGGGCACCGTGTCGGTAACCATACGTTCAACCATATCCAAGGTATCAAGTTCTGGACGAAGAATTATTTGGCGAATGTGGAGAAGGCGGCTGAATATATTCCTAGTAATTTATTCCGGCCTCCTCACGGGCATATGCGTTTTCCGCAGGTAGTATGGCTTCGCCGCCATTATCATATCGTGATGTGGGACGTGGTCACCCGCGATTATAGCCCGCATATGACTCCGAACGGTGTCTTCAACGTGGTAAAGAACTATACCCGTAATGGTTCCGTTATCGTCTTCCACGATTCTTTGAAAGCCGAGCGCAATATGCGTGAGGCAATGCCCCGGGCTGTCGAATGGCTCTTAAAGGAAGGCTACGAGTTTAAAGTTTTTGAATAATGGGTATCTCCCAGTTTATAAAAGATAAAGCTATGGAATTAGGCTTCTCCGTTTGCGGTATCGCTGAAGTAGCGAAGGCCGGGAGCGAGGAGGCTTATTTTGACCAATGGATTGCGGAAGGCTACCATGCTGGAATGAAATACATGGAGAATCATCGGGAAATCCGTCTCAATCCGGATGGCTTGGTGGAAGGTGCCAAATCAGTTATCTCAGTAGCCTTGAATTATTATCCGAAAGTTCTCCGGAATCCGGCGGAACCTTATATCTCGTATTATGCGTACGGAGAAGATTATCACGGGGTCGTAAAGGATAAACTTCGCCAATTATGGAAAGCGATAACCGAGCATCATCCCTCCAACAATGAGGCTCGTGTATTCACGGACTCCGCCCCTCTGTTAGAGCGTTATTGGGCTTGGAAAGCCGGTTTGGGATGGATCGGAAAGAATACGAATCTAATCATCCCGGGCAAAGGCTCTTTCTTTTTCCTTGGGGAGATCGTGACAACCCTGGAAGTCGATGCCTATGATTCCCCCCAAAAGAATCGCTGCGGTTCCTGTACCCGCTGTATGGACGCTTGCCCTACCGGGGCCTTGGAAAGGGCGAAACGTTTGAATGCCCGCAAATGTATCTCTTATCTTACGATTGAGCATCGTGGAGAAATCCCTGTTGAGCAAGCCGTCCTTTTAAGTAACCGCATCTATGGATGCGACACCTGCCAAGCCGTTTGTCCTTGGAACCGCTTCGCTATGCCTACGGCAGTAGCAGCCTTTCATCCCACCCCTTCTTTGCTCTCCCTTAAAAAAGATGACCTCAAGGCATTGAGCCGTGAGGATTATAATCGTATCTTTGCGCATTCGGCGGTGAAACGCGCCAAATATGAGGGATTATTACGAACAATACAATATCTAAAAGACTAAGTTACCATGAGAAGAACATTTAACTTCTTGCTTCTTTTTCTCCTGTCGGTGATGACGGTAATGGCCGCTCCCGGAGATTTACAAGAGAAACTTGCCGTCCTAAAGGGAATCAGTGGCATCGAGAAACTGGAATCCGATCATTATCCGGAGAAATATGTAGTACGTATCACGCAGCAGGTCGATCCGAAAGACCCCGCCGCCGGGACATTTACGCAACGGGTGATTGTTGGCCATGTAGGCTATGACCGCCCTACCATTATCGTGACCGAGGGATATGGAGCCGCCTACGCCCTCAACCCGAGATATCAAGAGGAATTGTCCAAGCTATTGAATGCGAATCTGGTGTTCGTGGAGTACCGTTATTTCTTGGAATCGACGCCGGAACCCAAGAACTGGGATTATCTGACCGCCGAAAACTCCGCATACGATTTGCATAATGTCCGCAATACATTCAAGCAGATCTATCCGGAAAAATGGATCAGTACCGGCATCAGCAAGGGGGGACAGACAACGATGCTCTACCGTGCCTTCTTCCCGGACGACGTGGATTTCTCCGTTCCTTATGTCGGTCCGTTATGCAAAGGCGTAGAGGATGGCCGCCACGAGCCTTTCTTACGTAAGGTAGGTACGAAAGGGGAACGCAAGAAGATACAAGATTTTCAATTGGAAGTCTTGAGACGCAAGTCTGATATGCTCCCTTTATTGGAGAGTTATTGTAAGAATAAGAACCTGACATTTCGTATTCCGATGTCCGAGGTATTGGATTATTGCGTACTGGAATATTCATTCGCTCTTTGGCAATGGGGAACTTCAGTGAATACGATCCCTTCCAAGTCTGCCGACGATCAGGCACTCTTCGACCATCTGATGAATATCAGCGGCCCTGATTATTTCGCCGAGAACCAGCCCAACATCTCCTTCTTCGTACAAGCCGCCCGGGAGCTCGGTTATTATGGCTACGACGTGAAACCTTTCAAGAAATACCTTACGATCGATAGCGCCCACGGATACCTAAACCGTATCATGCTTCCCGAGGAACTGGTCGGCAAGGTAGACTTCCGCCCGGCCCTATACCATAAGATCTATGACTTCTTGAAGGATAACGACCCGAAGATGATCTTCATCTATGGCGAGATCGACCCGTGGAGCGCGGCCATGGTGCCCGCTTTCAAAGGCAAGAAGAACGAGCAAATCTACATCCAACCCCGAGGCAGTCATCGTGCCCGTATCGGCAATA
Organism: Parabacteroides distasonis; assembly: GCF_004793765.1. Taxonomy (GTDB): domain Bacteria; phylum Bacteroidota; class Bacteroidia; order Bacteroidales; family Tannerellaceae; genus Parabacteroides; species Parabacteroides distasonis_A. The sequence goes on from NZ_SRYM01000047.1 coordinate 24,308, forward strand.
TGCCGGAGGATATGAAGGAAAGGATCCTTACGCAGATTAATAAGTGGCTGGCCGAATAGAGGTGAGGAGGAAGATATGAGCAAGCCGATCGATTACGAGCAAATCCCGTCCGACTTCATGCACTGCCTCAACGAGCGCTGCCCGAAAGCCGGACATTGTATGCGCCAATGGGCCGCCCGGATGCTGCCGGCAGAGCGGCTGCACGTGAATATCTTGAATCCCCGCCAGTACGAGGCGGATGGTGGCGAGGCTTGCCCCCATTTCTTCTCCGACGTGCCTCAGCTCTACGGCAAGGGGTTCGAGCGCATGCTGGATGAGATCCCCAGACGCAAATCCACGGCTATCAAGAGCCAGATGTTGAGCTACTTCGGCCGTTCGGTATATTATCGCAGCCTGCACGGCGAGCGGCTTGTTAAGCCCGCCGAGCAGGTGGACATACGGCGTATCTTCCACCACAACGACGTACAAGACGAGCCTCGCTACGACACGATGATAGAGCATTACGATTTCTAGGTGTTTAACGCAGGCCATCTGCGTCCGCTCATAATTCCCATGATTTCCCGTAAACGTGGGAATTTTTTTTCATGCGGAAGGGAAAGATATTCCTTGCACGAGAGAAAAAAATCTCTTCAGCGAGGGAATATTTTCCTCATTACTGAGGAGAATATTCTCCATAGCGAGGAGAATTTTTCTCTCATAATAGAGAATATCCTCCCAGTGAGTAATACGCTCCCGGCCGCACGCTTATTTGGACGATATTCCGTATCTTTGCGGAAATGAATGAGAATATGAAGGAATATAAGGTATTGATATCGGCTCTTTTCGCCTTGATACTTATGGCCTGCGGCGATAAGCGGACGGATGAGAGGATCGTCAGCGTGACGATTGAGCCGCAACGGTATTTCGTGGGGAAGATAGCCGGAGATAAATTTACGATTAATTGTGTGGTTCCGGCGGGGCAAAGTCCGGAGACGTATGATCCTACGCCCCAGCAAATGGTGCAGGTGGGTAAAAGCCAAGGTTATTTAAGGATCGGATCGATCGGGTTCGAACAGGCTTGGATGGATAATATCCGGAATAATAATCCGGGACTTAAGATTTTTGACCTCTCCGAAGGAATTGATTTACTTAAAAGCCCCGAGGAAGAAGAGGAACATGATCACCGCCATCATCATCATCCCGGAGGCGTCGATCCGCATACGTGGAGCTCTATCTCCGGAGCGAAGGTGATCGCCAAGAACACTTTGGATGCCTTTGTGTCTTTGGACCCGGAGCATAAGGAATATTACCAAGCGAATTATGAGCAATTGACGAAAGAAATCGGAGAGACGGAAAAGACCGTTTCCGGTTTGTTACGTTCTCTTGACAATAAGACATTTATTATTTACCATCCGGCTCTGACCTATTTGGCCGACGAATATGGCTTAACCCAGCTTTGCATCGAGATGGACGGAAAAGAACCGTCTCCCGCACAATTAAAGGAACTGGTCGAGACCGCACGGGAACATGACGCGAAGGTCGTGTTTATCCAACGGGAGTTTGACCAGAAGAACGCGGAGTTGATCGCAAAAGAGACCGGTTGCCGCCTGATCCCGATCAATCCGTTGGATTACGATTGGAGTAAGGAAATGATTCATATCGCAAAATCGTTGGCCGATGGACAAGCTGATTGAGTTGAGAGAGGTTACCGCCGGATACGGTAATAAGATCGTTTTACGTAACGTGACGCTGGATGTGTGGAAAAATGATTTCTTGGGAATTATCGGACCGAACGGCGGCGGGAAAACGACGCTTTTAAAGTTGATACTAGGCCTGTTGCCTCCTGTATCCGGAACGATTCGTTTTTATGATAGCGATGTAGAGGTTCCTTTCTTGAAGATCGGTTATCTACCCCAAATGAGCCAGATCGATAAGAAGTTCCCGATCTCGGTACGGGAAGTGATCTCTTCCGGTTTATCTGCGGAGAAGCCCTTGTTCCGTTCATTCAATAGATCCCAGAGAGAGCGTGTAGACGAGGTGATCGTACAGATGGGATTGGAGGAGTTAGCGGGCAGGGCCATCGGTGAGCTTTCCGGCGGCCAGTTGCAGCGGGTCTTATTGGGGCGTTCTATCGTCTCCCGTCCGCAGGTATTGATCTTGGATGAGCCTAATTCGTATGTGGATAAACGATTCGAGTCTCGTTTTTATCAGCTCTTGGAAGAGATCAATAAAGAGAGCGCTGTCATCTTGGTTTCCCATGATATCGGTACGGTGTTGGCGATGGTGAAGAATATCGCTTGCGTAAACGAGACCTTCCATTATCACCCGGGAGCGAATGTCTCCGAGGAATGGTTGGGCGAGAAATACGCTTGCCCGATCGAGTTGGTGGGGCATGGCGACTTGCCGCACCGGGTCTTGAAGAAACATCCACACGAATAATTCTTTTTCACGAATAACTCTATTTTTATGATACCACAAATCATTTGCTGGATAAGTTTGCCGGAGATCGGTTATATCGTAGGTATTGCCGTAATCCTGTTCGGATGCAAGGCCGTATCGCAAAACCCTTTCATCAGTAAGAAACAAAAGATTCTTTGGATGCTGACGATCGTGTTCTTGAACTGGATCGGGCTGCTGTGGTATTATTATACATTTTATATGAAAGAAAAATGAAGGACAGGAAGATATTGATAACCGGAGCGAGTGGTTTTATCGGCGGTTTCTTGGTAGAGGAGGCGCTGCGCCGTGGTTATGAGACGTGGGCGGGTATCCGTGCGGGTAGCAGTAAAGCGCGTCTGCAAGATAAGCGCATCCATTTCATCGACTTGAAATATGGCGATCAGGAAGCGCTTACAGCCCAGCTCTCGGATTTTGCCCGTACGCATGGGGCATGGGACTACGTGATCCATAACGCCGGGTTGACAAAGACCTTGGACTGGAGAAACTTTTTCTATGTGAACTCCGATAATACGCGTCGATTTATCGAGGCTTTAGCCGCCGCCGGTTGCAAACCGAAGAAATTCCTCTTGATGAGTAGCCTGAGCAGTTATGGGCGAGGCGACGAGAAAACTTTCCGCCCGATACGTTTGGATGATCCGCAAAATCCAAACACGGCTTATGGATTAAGTAAGCTGGAGGCAGAGGATCATATCCGTAGACAAACCTATTTCCCTTACGTGATCTTGCGTCCTACAGGGGTATACGGCCCGGGTGAGAAGGACTATTTTATGGAGATACAAAGCATAAAGTCGGGACTCGATTTCGCCGTAGGCTCCATTCCCCAGCGAATCACGTTTATCTATGTGAAAGACTTGGCTACCGTGGCCTTCCTTTCCCTTGAGAAAGAGGAAATAAAGAACCGGCATTATTTCGTGGCCGACGGAGATGTCTACACGGATGAGTCGTTTGCCCGTATGATACAAGATATCCTAGGAAAGAAACGGGTATTGCATGCCCGTATACCGCTGGGATTGGTGCGTATCGCTTGCCATTGCTCCGAATGGATCGGTAAGCTGTTGAAGAAGAGTATGACGCTTAATAGTGATAAATACATTATCTTGAAGCAGCGTAACTGGATTTGTGATGTCACGCCTCTTCAAGATGATTTAGGTTTTACCCCAGCCTATCCTTTGCGTAAAGGATTGGAAGAGAGTATCGAATGGTATAAAAAGGAGGGGTGGTTGTAACAATCACTCCACCTTCTCGATCTTACCGGAGCCCATTACCTTCTTTTGGATATCTTGGGGATTTCCTTTGTACTTTACGGAACCGCTACCGGCGATCTCTGCCTTGATTTTGTTTACGACAGAGGCTTCTATGTCTCCACTACCGGCTATCTTGCACTCAAGCTCATCCATGGTACAATCGAAAGCACGTACTGTACCGCTACCGGCGATCGAGAATTCAGCTATGCCTACGGTTCCCCCTAGAACGATCGTGTTAGACCCGGCCATATCCCCGTTTAATTCCTCGCAATACACTTTATGGCTAACGAAATCTCCGCTACCGGCGATCTCTATCTTCAGGTTTGTAAAAGAGGCCGTGTCGTGGAATTGGATAATCCCGCTACCAGCTAATCCCGCCTCGAACTCCTCGGCTTGTAGAGGTGAGTTTATATTTACATGGGTACTTCCTGCCGCCGCTAATTTCTTTAGATTGCGGGAGTTGGCCGTAACCATGAACTCGGTCGGACGGAAATTCGTATGCTTCCTGAATTCTTTTTTCGGGCGGATCTTAAGCTTATGGTCCTCTACGTTAAACTCATATTTCTCGAAGATATTCCGGTCTGTCTTTATTTCCAAACCTTCGGGAGCATCGGACTGCGTGTAATTCACGATCATACCTCCTCCCTCTAACTCAAGACAGTCGTACTTGGAAACCGGGATGTTTTTCGTGGTGATATTGCCGTCTCCTTTTATGGTTTGTGTAGGGATACAGCTACTCAGTATAAATAAGCCACTTATAAGGAATAAAAGTGATCTCTTTTTCATCTAATTGATTTTTTGGGATGATTAATTTGCTTGTTTGATTTTTCCGACACCGGAGGCGGACTTCTTCGTATGTTCCGGATTGCCTTTATATTTAACGCTTCCCACACCAGAAGTGCTAGCGTCTAATTTCCGTGTAGCGTTCACTTCCATTCCTCCCACACCGGATACTTCGCATTCCAAATCCTCAACGGGGCAATCGAATGCATATACGTGCCCTACGCCCGATACGGAGTATTTACCTTTCTTGATGTTTCCATTCAGGTAAATATTGCCGACTCCGGATATGGCTACCTTGAAAGTTTCACAAGATAAATTAGCTAATTTCACGTCGCCTACGCCACTGATGTCAAAAGACGTATTTGTCAGTTGTAGCGGTTGATCGGCGATAAAGTCGATGCTACCGCTAATTCCTACTTTATTTAGGTTCTTGGAGGTTATGTTCAATACCAGTTGGGTCGGACAGATCTTCTTGCTGGATTTAGCCTTGATAACTAATTTGTGATCTTTATTTTTTATATCCAATAAGTCAAACAAATTCTCGTCCATAGTAATCTCCAGCGAGGAGGCGCCATCTGTTTGGGTATAATTGCATATCGCACGGTTCTTCTTGTTGAACGGATTGATACCTTTCGTCGGTTCGATATTGGACCCTAGATGTATCTCCTCGAAATCATCTATTTGAATGGTACGGGTAACAATATTCTTGTTCCCGTTGATGCCTCTCCGAGCATTTGTGCTGATACACCCTGTCATAGAGAGGATCACCAGCAGACATAGGTATATAATTCTTGTTTTCATTCTTTTACTTCTTCTACGATACCTTTACCGATTATTTTCTGTTGAACTGCCGTCGGGCCTTTGTAACGGATATTTCCTTTACCGATTACGTTGGCCTTTAAATTATCGGTAGCATGTACTTCCGCTAGGCCATTGCCTGTTACTTTGCAACTTAACTGAGGTACCGCTAACCCAAAAGCATGTATATCACCACTACTGATGATACTGTAGTCTCCTTCTTTTGCGTTACCTTTCTTGATCGTTATAGAGCCGGAACCATCGATATCACATTCGATCTTGTCGGCTTCCAGATGACTGACTACCATATTTGCGCTACCGGATACGTTCAAGTCCAGTTTACCGACTGTAACGGTCTCTTTCAGTTGCACCAAACTATTGGCGTTTGCTTTGATAACGGTCTCATCTCCGGTAAGCGGACTGTTTACCATGAAGTTGGCATTTCCGGAAACTTTTGCGGCGGCAAGCCATTTAGAATTCGTTTTTACGATAAACTTAGTAAAATGATTCACCTTCGCTCCTTTGAAAGCGATGGTTAAGACACGATCCTTGACTTCGATATTGACATATGGATGAAGATTCTGGTCTACGGTAACCTCCACAGTGGAAGGAGCATCGGATTGCTCGTAATTGAAATCAATTACGCCATCTACCTTAATCTCGTTATAATCGGTGACGGAAATCTTTTTAGAGGTCAATTTACCATCGCCTTTTACATGATCCGCGGCCCAACCGGTAGTGACCCATCCTAGGAAAAATACCATTAATAAGATAGCCTTTGTTTTCATAAGTATTGTTTTTTGTAATTCTACTTTTTAATTTAGACTCTATAAATAAAGAGCTGGTTACAAAAATAGCAAGAAAAAGCTACCGGATATCACATCTAGTAGCTTTTTTAAATTTGATAATGTGTGTATTTTTAAACAAAGTGTGTGTTCTATCAATTTGTACCTTGGATGGAGCCAGAGCCAGACTTTGATTTATTCACGTTCGCCGGGCCTTTATAGCGGATGTCTCCACTGCCCGAAACCGATAGGTTCATGTTATCTTTGGCATAAACACGGGCATCTCCGCTACCACTTACCGAGCAACTCAAATCGTTGACTGATAATTCGTATGCTTTTATATCTCCACTACCTGACACGGAATAGCGGGCTTCGTTTGCCTTACCTTTCAAAGTGATGTCTCCAGAACCGGAAACCTTGCTGGTGAGATTCTTGCAGTCCAAATCTTCAAAGACTAGATCGCCAGAGCCGGATACGGAGAACTCGCCTAATCGTAATTTCACGTTATGTGAGAACTTTACGTCGCTGGAGCCGGAAATCTTGATTTCCAGTTGATCCTCGGAAAAAGCGTTCTGGGCCTCAAAATCCATCGGACCGGAAGTCTTTAAGTATTTCAGAGTCTTTGAGCTTCCCTCGATTACATATTGGGTTGGTTTGATACGGGTTCCGTCTTGAATACGGATAGCTAACCGTCCGTTATTGGATTTGATCGAGAGGAGAGGGAACAGGTTCTCGTCAATCGTAATTTTCAGGGAAGCGCTTCGCCCATGCGTATATTTGAATACCGGGAATTTCTTGTTGCTTCTATTTCCCTCAAAATTATTGCCGGAATATTCGATATTTCCACCCAGTTCGATCTCGCTATAGTTATCTACCGATATCTCTTTCGTAATTATTTTCCCATTACCTTCCACTTTACTAGCCTCTGCCATGAAGGCACAAAAGATGAGGGCTATTACCGCTACTAATTTTGTTTTCATCGTTCGTATGTATTTTTAATGTTTATTTGACTTTGTTGATCGAGCCGGAACCCATGATAGACTTACTGATCTCCGGATCTCCTTTATAATGGATCTCACCGCTACCAACGATATTGGCATCCAAGATTTGCGTGGCATATACGCTGATCTCTCCACTACTGGCGATATTACACTCTGCTTTACGTACTTGGCAATCAAAAGCTTTAATCTCGCCACTTCCCGCTACATTGAATGAGGCACGATCTACGGTTCCTATTATTTCGATTTCCCCGCTGCTGGCGAGGCTGCAAGATAGGTTGTCCAGCTGTATATCCTTGGCGATGATATTTCCACTACCGGCCATGTTACATTCGAGCTTATAACCTTTTACGGGGCCTTTCAACTCAACGTTTCCACTACCGGCCATATTGATTTCCATCCGGTTTACTTTCGTCGGTTTGCTGATAACGAAACTACCGGAACCTACCGTATTCAACTCTTTTAGTTCCTTGGAGTTGGATTTTATCTTGTAGACGGTCGGCCTCAAGTCGTAGGAGTTATTATTAAAACCTTTCTTGATAGATTTCGGATAGATCTTTAACGTGCCGCCTTCTACTTCGGTCACGAGGTAATCAAATAAGTTCTCATCGATCGTTACGGATAGATAAGGCGTTTTATCCGACTGCTCATACTCGAAATCAGCGGAGCCAACGAACGTGATCTCGTCGTAATCGCTAATCTTTATCTCCCGAGTTTCCGGATTTCCATTCCCATCAATACGTTTGTCGGCGGCGAATCCGCAAACTGCGATCATCTGCATACAGCATATAAAAAGTGATACTCTCGTCTTCATTGTCTTTAATTTTTTAGGTTCTTTTCTTAATAGACGAGCGTAGGTTATAAAGGGTTGCAGAAACAGATGTTTTTTTTAATTTTGCATCAAGTTAGATTTAAACATAGGGAGTATGAAGACACTTATACACACGGACAAGGAACTGATCGAATCGATTATCCGCCAGAGCGATGTCTGCTTTGTGGGCATGGCGGATACAGATGGGACGCCTTATGTATTACCGATGAATTTCGGTTATAAGGATGGCGTGATTTATTTACACTCGGCGCAGGATGGACGAAGCATCTCTATATTGGAACGTAATCCGAAAGTTTGTATTACGTTTAGTATCGACCATGCCTTGGTTTTCCAGCACCCGGAGGTAGCTTGTAGCTACCGTATGCGTTCGAAGAGCGTGATCGCTTGGGGAAAGGTCGCTTACGAAGAGGTTTTCGACAAGAAGGTGGAAGCCTTGGATATTATCATGAAGCAATATTCTGATAAGACGTTCCGTTATAGTGATCCGGCGGTCCGTAACGTGAAGATTTGGACGGTAGATATAGATGAGGTCAGCTGTAAGGAATTTGGCGCTCCTCATAAGAAATCTTATTAAATCAATAAACGATATGAAAAAACTACTCCTTTTGTTCGTTCTATGTCTTTGTTTTCCGTTGGTTGACAAGGCTTGTACCTCCATTATAATCACAGGAAAGGCTACTCCCGACGGGCGTCCGTTGATGTGGAAACACCGGGATACCGGTGCTCCGTATAACCATATCGGTTATTTTGACGAAGGTGGCTATCGTTTTCTGGGGCTGGTAAATAGCGATGATCCGGAGGGAGCCGTGTGGACCGGAAGCAATGAGACGGGCTTCTCTATCATGAATACGGCTTCTTATAACTTGAAAGACGATGATATAAAGGAGATGGACCAAGAGGGAAACTTGATGCGAAAAGCCTTGAGAGTCTGTAAGACGGTGCAGGATTTCGAGCATTTCTTGGATACCTTGCCTCGCCCGATGCGTGTGGAGGCTAATTTCGGAGTGATCGATGCTTATGGTGGCGCGGCTTATTATGAGACGAATAATGAGCGATATTATAAGAAAGACGCGAATGATCCGAATCTGGCACCGGAAGGTTACTTGATTTATACGAATTTCTCTTTCGAGGGGCGTACGGATGAAGGCAAAGGGTATGTACGTTATGAGAATGCGAAAAAGATCTTTAAGGAAATGCAGGACGGAGGATTTACTCCTCAGCGTATCTTTCAACAGGCTTCCCGCTCTTTTTATAATGGCTTGCTGGATATCGATTTGATGGACAAAGAGCAAAGTCCGAACAATCGTACGGGTTGGTTTGTGGAGCAGGATTTCATCCCTCGTCTGGAAAGTACGGCCTCTATTGTAATTCAAGGCGTAAAATCTGGCATGAATCCGGAATTGACAACGATGTGGACCGCCTTGGGATATCCTCCTACTTCTGTCGCTATTCCTCTTTGGGTGAAAATAGGAAAGGAACAAAGTGCTTTAGTTACTTACGACGCATCCTATAAAACAGCCTTATTAGATTGGTATTCCGTTCAATTACAGAAGAATGTCTACTCCATACATCGTGGTAACGGTCAAAAGTATCTACATTGGCAACTGTTATGGAACGATGGTCAAACTGGTTATATCCAACAGCTTCGTGCGGTAGAGAACCGGATTTTCGATTTATTCGACGCCTGTAAGACAGAGTGGGAACAAAATGGATTGGATACAAAGGAAATACAGCGGCTGTATAAGGAAGTTGATAAGCTCGTAAATAAAGCCTTCTTGGGGTTTCCAAAATTATAACCATGAGGTCTTTTTCCCAATACTACTCCTTCCTTGTAGAATATATACTTCAAGTGCTCTAGGAGATATACTTCATAGATTTTACTGTTATATTCTAAGGTACTTCACATTTTAGAGAATGACTATGCCTAAATTTACTTCACAGATTTTACTGTTATTTTCTAAGGTACTTCA
>NZ_SRYM01000048.1 GCF_004793765.1 Parabacteroides distasonis
CTGAAAATTGCCATACCTTGAAATATCAGGCTACTTGGGGAGTAGCCTAAAAGGTCCGAGACGGCTGTTAACCGGCCGTCGAGACGGAGCACGCTCCGTATACGGCCGTCTGGGAGTAACTCTAAATACCATGGGGAGAAGGGGAGACTGGGCATGCCCTGTCTCTACTGGAATACACACAGGTTATAAGGCATGGTGGAATGACACAGGGAACAAGAGGTCGTTTCACCAGCATCACCATGTCTGTACGTCTAGGACAAAATGGAAAAATCAAAGAATAGAGAGGATCTAACGCAAACAATGAGTAAACAAGCGTAGTTGTTTGCTTGTTTTTACTTATTTTTTACTACATTTGCGCCGTGAAAGAATACGCTACTCCCCAAGTAGCCTACTCCCTTTACCCTACTTTCGGTACATGATTGTACACACTCTCAAAACAAATTTTATTCACCGCAGACATCTTTTCTAACGAGAAACTTTTCAAATAGATTTGTGTAGTCTTGATCGATTTATGGCCCAATAGTTCGCTGATCATCTCGATCGGGACATCCTGTTCCTTCAAAATCATCGCAAAAGAATGACGGATCGAATATGAGGTGATCGGGATAGACACACCACAGGCTCTCGCCAACCTCTTCAAGTTCCGATTAAAATGGGCCAAAGCGGAAGTGTACTCCTTATAGGCTTCTTTTCCCACTTTCATCCCCTTCAAGAAAGGAAACAAATAGGGTGAGTCCTTACCTACATCACTTGACAGTTCCCTCAGCGACTCCCATGCGGTAGATTGTACCTCTATAAGCATCGGAGTACCCGTTTTCTGGCGTTTATATTCCAAAACCCCACCCCGGACATTCTCCTTTTTCAGATGAGCGAAATCCACGAATGCCATACCGCAAAACTGGAACATCAGGCATAATGCCTGCCGTGTTTTTCTGAGTTCCGGATCATCTAATGGTGCCGTCATCAGAGAACGTAATAAATCCTGTGGCAACGCCTTTTTGCGCTTGCTCTCTATACCCGTGAAAACTCCCTTAAATAAATAAGGGATATAGGGGGTCAGCCCTTCCTCCACCGCCATGTTGTACACACAACGGATCCGGCGCATATAAGTCGACACCGTGTTCCATGTACATCCTCTATTCAACAAAAAGACCTGATAACGCCGAAGGTTCTCCTTATTGACATAGATATAGGGAATTACCTCCAACCCATAAAACCGCATGAATGAGTTTAATGCATCCTGATAGCTCTTCGCCGTGGAATAACGTCCATCCATACGCAACTTATAAATATACAGCCTCATTCCTTCTACTAAATCCTTTTTCTCCATACTATCGCTATTTTTACGTGATAAAACTCAGCAAATGTAATACAGATCCGGGAAGCTAAGCATATACAAAAAAGGCGAACCAACCGGTCCGCCTTTATAAAATCTCCATTTCTAGATTATTTCAGTCCTCTATTCTTCAGCAACGGATCCGTACCCGGTTCTTTGCCACGGAAGTTTTTGTACATATCCATAGCGTCGTCGATACCACCCGGGGTCAGGACATATTTACGGAATTTATCGGCACATTCTTGGTTAAAGATGTCGCCGGTTTCCTTAAATGCCTCGAAAGCGTCGCAATCCAATACCTCGGCCCAGATGTAGCTATAATAGCCGGCGGTGTAGCCGCCCCCCATCGTATGGTTGAAGTAAGTCGTACGGTAACGGGAAGGGATTTGCTTCAGCAAACCACGACGGCCTAACGTCTGTTGTTCGAAATCCATCACGTTCAAGTTGGCCGGAACATTATTCGTCTGGTCAACAAACTTGATCACTTTCTTATCCGCCGCATCACCACTGACCGCATGGAAATCCATATCCAGATAAGAAGCCGCCAGATACTCCGTCGTAGCGAAACCTTGTCCGTACTTACCGCTCTTATCCAGCTTCTCGATCAACTCGGCCGGAATCACCTCGCCAGTCTGGTAATGCTTAGCGTACACCTTCAATACTTCCGGCTCGAATACCCAATGCTCCATCACCTGTGAAGGCAACTCCACGAAATCACGGGGAACACCGGAAACACCCGAGTAATGCACGTCACGGAACAAGCCATGCAAACCATGACCGAACTCATGGAACAATGTATTCGCCTCATCGGCACTCAACAACGCAGGTTGTCCCGGAGCCGGCTGGCTAAAGTTGCAAACGATCGTTACGACCGGAGCCACACGCTTGCCATCCTTATAAGCCTGCGGACGATAAGAACCGCACCATGCGCCACCACGCTTGCTGGCACGAGGGAAGAAGTCAAAATAAATAACGCCTAAATGAGAGCCATCCTTATCTTTGCACTCAAAAGCCTGCGCTTCCGGATAAGGCAACGGGATATTACGGATCGGGGTGAACGTGATACCATATAACTTATTAGCTACATAGAAAGCACCCTCGCGCACATTATCCAACTTCAAGTAAGGACGAACCTCATTCTCATCCAAATTGAATTTAGCCTTCTTGGCCTTCTCGAAATAATAACGCCAATCCCAGCCCTCGGCCTCGAAATCGCCGCCTTCTTTCTTGATCTCGGCGTTTATATCGGCCAACTCATCTTTCGCTTTCGCCAAAGCAGGCTTCCAAACCTCATCTAACAATTGATAAACCTTATCCGAGCTTTTCGCCATACGATCCTCCAACACGAAAGAAGCGTAATCATCATAGCCCATCAACTTCGCTTTCGCCAAACGAGCGGCAACCAAATCACGAACCACTTCCTTGTTATCGTTCTCGTTATTGTTATTGCCACGGTTGATATAAGCGTTGAAGATTTTCTCACGCAACTCACGTTTATCGGAATATTGCAAGAACGGCATCACGCTCGGGTTCTGCAAGGTAAATACCCATTTACCTTCCATACCGGCATCCTTAGCCGCTTGAGCGGCGTTAGCGATCAAGGTCTCGGGCAAACCGGAAAGATCCTCCTGCTTGTCGATCACCAATTTGAAAGCGTTCGTCTCCTTCAGCATATTCTGTCCGAAAGTAAGCTGTAACATGGAGATCTTGCTATTCAACTCACGCAATTTAGCCTGATCCTCAGCGGAAAGATTAGCGCCACCCCGGACGAAGTCCTTATAAGTCTCCTCCAACAATTTCGTTTGCTCCTTATCGAGACCTAACTCATCCTTCTTATCGTATACCGCCTTCACACGAGCGAATAATTTCGGATTCAAGTTGATATCATCACTATATTTTGACAATAGCGGCGACATCTCACGGCTTAACGCCTGCATCTCATCATTCGTATTCACGCTATTCTGTCCACCGAAAACGATCTGGACCTTCCGCAGCAACGCACCCTGCTCATCCAAAGCGACAATCGTATTCTCGAATGTCGGTTCCTCCGGGTTATTCACGATCGCCTCGATCTCCTTACGTCCCTCCTCCATACCTTGCAATAGGGCCGGTTTGTAATGCTCGAACTTGATTTGATCAAAAGGAGGAACACCAAACGGGGTCGTATATTCCGCAAAGAACGGGTTCTCCCCTTCCACAGTCTTCTTTTCGGAAGTACCGCAGGCAGTAAGCATAACAGCTAATCCTGCTACCATAATTAATTGTTTCATCTTTACTGATTTTTGATTTATGAGTTATGATTTATGAGTTATTCTTCTCATTTTAGCCCTCTGTTCTCCAACAACGGATCGATACTTGGTTGTTTACCACGGAAATTCACGTACATGTCCATAGCGTCTTCGATGCCGCCCGGGGCCAGTACGTATTTACGGAATTTAGAGGCAACCTCCGGGTTGAAGATATCACCCGTCTCCTTATAAGCTTGGAAAGCGTCGCAATCCAACACTTCCGCCCAGATATAGCTATAATAGCCGGCGGTATATCCACCTTCCATCGTATGCCCGAAATAAGTGGAGCGATAACGAGACGGTATCTGACGGATCAAGCCACGCTCGCCCAATACATAAGCCTCGAACTTCTCGATATCGGCTCCCTCATGAACTTCTTTCAATACATGATAATCCATATCCAGATAAGAGGCGGCCAAATACTCCGTCGTAGCGAAGCCTTGTCCATACTTCCCACTCTTGATCATCTTGTCTACAAGAGCTTGCGGTATAACCTCGCCGGTCTGGTAATGTTTAGCGTACACTTTCAACACCTCCGGCTCTACGGCCCAATGCTCATCTACTTGCGAGGGTAACTCCACGAAATCACGAGGCACGTCGGACACGCCATAATAATGAACGTCGCAGAATAAACCGTGCAAGGCATGACCGAACTCATGGAATACGGTCTCGGTCTCGTCAGCCGTCAAAAGCGCCGGTTGTCCCTCCGCCGGTTTACTGAAATTAAATACGGTAGTAACCACCGGGGCTACCCGTTTCCCATCTTTATACGTTTGCGAACGGTAACCGCCGCACCATGCGCCACCTCCTTTGCCCGGACGGGTAAAGAAATCCATATACAGCACGCCCAGATGCGTACCCCCTTTATCCTTGCACTCGAAAGCGAGAGCGTCGGGGTCCGGTTTCGGGATGTCCTTGATCTCGGTAAACGTGATACCGTATAACTTATTGGCTACATAGAAGATACCCTCACGTACATGTCCCAACTCAAAATAAGGACGCATCTCGTTCTCATCCAAGTTATATTTCGCTTTCTTGGCTTTCTCGAAATAATAACGCCAGTCCCAGCCCTCGGCCTCGAAATTACCGCCTTCTTTCTTGATCTCGGCGTTGATATCGGCCAATTCCTCTTTCGCTTTCGCCAAGGCGGACGGCCAGATCTTATCGAGCAAGTCGTACACGTTCTTCTCGTTCTTCGCCATATTCTCTTCCAATACGAATGCGGCATAATCCTCATATCCCATCAATCGGGCTTTCTCCAGACGAGCGGTAACCAATTGCTTAACGACCTCTTTATTATCATTCTCATTATTATTGTTGCCCCGATTCGTATATGCCTTAAAGATCTTCTCTCGCAAATCACGCTTATCGGCGTATTGAAGAAAAGGCATCACACTCGGATTATGAAGGGTAAACACCCACTTACCATCCAAACCACTCTCTTGGGCCGTTTGCGCCGCCTTGACGATCACGTCCTCCGGAAGGCCAGATAAGTCCTCTTTATTATCGATCACCAATTGGAAAGCGTTGGTCTCTTTCAAGGTATTCTGTCCGAAAGTAAGTTGGAGCATAGATATTTTCTCGTTCAGCTCACGCAACTTCGCCTGCTTATCCTCCGGCAGATTGGCTCCTCCTCGGACAAAGCTCTTATAGGTTTCTTCCAGCAGCTTCTTCTGTTCCTTATCCAGATGGAAGCTCGCCTGATTCTCATATACGGATTTCACCCTAGCGAAAAGTTTGGGATTTAAACTGATATCATCCGAATGCTTGGATAATAGGGGATAAAGCTCACGTTCGAGCTCTTGGATCTCGTCTGTGGTATTCACACTGGATTGACCACCGAAAGCATACATTACTTTAGTAAGCAACTCTCCACTTCGATCTAAGGCCACGATCGTATTCTCGAATGTCGGCGCATCCGGATTTGTCACGATCGCCTCGATCTCCTTCGACTGCTCTTCCATGCCTTTCAAAAGAGCCGGCTTGTAATGAGCCACCTCTATTTGGTCAAACGGAGGCACCCCGAACGGTGTCGTATACTCCGCAAAAAACGGATTGGGTGTAGCGCTTTCCACTACATCGCTTTTCCTTGAGGAGGAGCAAGCTCCCAAAACAACCGCTAAACCTGCGGCCATAAGCGTTTTATTCATGCCATTGTTATATTAGAATTACAATGGACAAAGATAACGAAGTTTTGCGTTACAATTCTATTTCAATATGCCTATTCGACAACCTTGGCAAAGAAAATGTTGTTCCAATAAAAATAGTTCACTAATTTTAGCGAGATTAACGCAAGAAATAATATGAATCGAATTTGTAGTCTTTTGGGTATTCAGTATCCGATCATACAGGGGGGGATGGTATGGTGTAGTGGTTGGCGGCTGGCCTCAGCGGTTAGTAACGCAGGTGGATTAGGGTTGATCGGGGCAGGTTCCATGCATCCTGAAGTGCTTCGGGAACATATCCGTAAGTGCGAGGCGGCGACCGACAAGCCTTTTGGCGTGAATGTCCCGCTGATGTACCCGGAAATCGATACCTTGATGCGAATATTGGTGGAGGAAAAAGTGAAGATCGTATTTACCTCCGCCGGCAACCCGAAAACATGGACAAAGTATTTGAAGGATCAGGGCATGACGGTCGCTCACGTGGTAAGCAGCTCTAAATTCGCCATGAAATGCGAAGAGGCCGGAGTGGACGCCATCGTTGCCGAAGGCTTCGAGGCTGGCGGACACAACGGACGGGAGGAAACAACCACGATGTGCCTGATCCCCGCTGTCCGGAAAGCGACCTCTCTCCCACTTCTGGCGGCAGGAGGTATCGGAAACGGTCAAGCGATGCTGGCGGCACTCGCACTAGGGGCCGATGGCGTACAGATAGGTACTCGTTTTGCCCTGACCAAAGAAAGCTCGGCACACGAGAATTTCAAGAAACTGTGCTTAAATCTTAAGGAAGGCGATACGAAGTTATTATTAAAGAAACTGTCTCCTACCCGTCTGGTAAAAGGAGATTTCGCCACGGCTGTGGAAGAAGCGGAAGCCCGGGGAGCGTCCGTGGAAGAATTACGTGAGTTATTGGGCAAAGGACGTGCCAAGAAAGGAATCTTCGAGGGCGACCTAAAGGAAGGCGAGCTAGAGATCGGACAGGTAGCGTCTTTATTCTGGGAGGAATTATCCGTGGAAGAGGTGATGATAGAATTGATCCGTGACTTTAAGCTATCCTTAGAGAACGTAAAAACACAGTTGTGTTCGTGAGAAAACACAACTGTATCTGTGGATAAACACAACTGTGTTCAAGAGAAAACTCAGTTGTGTTCCCTATCATAATCGATACTTATACAATTGCGCCATGACCTTTTGGTATTCGTTTTGCAATTGCAGGTAGTTTTGCACGCTTTGGTAATAGGTCGTCACATCTACGAAATACTCGATCATAGATATTTGCCCGGCCTGTATAGCCTTGTTCAACAAGACCAAGCTATTCTGCCTTTTCAGCACATCCTTATACTCATCGATCGATTTCTTTAAGGAGACAGACTGGTCATACAGCTGCCTCAAGCCATTCTCTACCGTGAAAGAAGCGCTCTCCAACTGTATCTCCGTATAACGGGCCTGTGCCTTCGCCTGTTTCACGTTATTACGGTTCGAGAACAACGGGATCGTGATTCCCACCAAGAAACCATTGAAACGCTCTCCACCCGAGGCGGGATTCATACGATACCCCAGCTCAAAGCCGGGCAGACCTTTCGCCTTATTCACGCTCACCTGCCGAAGGGCTGTCGTCTGGTCGCTGCGCAAAGTCTGTAATTGCGGATCGGATTGCATCGCCTCCGTTCGCAGCTCGTCAAAGGAAAGCACCTCCCTATCCGGCAAGGTGTAAACCGTATCCGTAAACTCGATAGCGATACCGCCGTTCAGGGTCGCCAGCTCCTGCAACTTGGCAATACGGGAAGTCTCGTTCATCCGGGCCTCTGTCCGGGCGTTCAATAATTCCAGATCGATCTTGTTTGTCTCAAGGATATTCGCATCTCCTTTCTCCAAACGAGTCGCATAAAAAGCGGAAAGTTGCTCAGCGTTCCTAAGACGGGTATCCAATAGGTTCTTCTGCTGGTTCAACAGCACCAAATCTAGGCAAACCTCTTTCACCTGCAACAAGATTTGCTGACGAAAAGCCATCCCTTGACGATCCAAACCCGCGGATTTCGCTTTCGTCAGTTTATGCTTCCGGACATATACGGACGGGAAATCAAAGCTTTGGGAAGCCACGAACTCGCCCGTGAATCCCATCCCTTCTTTATTCCCCCAGAAATGCGAATAAGAGACCGAAGGGTCCGGCAAATTATTATCCAACTTCGCCTCCAGCTTCTGCGACTGGACCAACTGGCTGTTCGCCTGTAAATCCTTATTGTTCGCCTCCACGCTCCGGAGCACATCCTCTATAGAAGTCTGGGCGGAAAGGCCGCCTGTCAATACAGACAAGGCGGCGACTATAATATATGATTTCATAAAACTTATTCTTTATTCTTGTTCATTATCAGATAAACAATCGGGATGATGAATCCGTTTAAGAACGTAGAGGTCAATAAACCACCCAAGATCACCGTCGCCATCGGGCTTTGGATCTCATTTCCGGGAAGATCGCCATTCAACGCCAACGGGATCAACGCCAAGGCGGAACTCAACGCCGTCATCAGGATCGGGTTCAAACGGTCAAGGGAACCTTGTATCACGGACTCACGCAATCCCATTCCCTCTCCACGCAAATGCGTATAGTGGCTGATCAGCAGCATACCGTTTCGGGTAGCGATACCGAACAAGGAAATGAAACCGATAATCGCCGGGATACTGATCTCGCCGGAAGTTAGCCATAGGATAATCACGCCACCGATCAACGCCAACGGCAGGTTCAACAAGATCACGCCACTCTCCTTTACGTTCTTGAACTCATTGTACAGTAACATGAAGATCACCAATAACGACATAAGAGACGTCAATAACAGCGTACGGCTAGCCGCCTCCTCGCTCTCGAACTGACCGCCATACTCAATGTGATAACCCTCGGGAAGCTTAATACTCTCATCCACTTTGTTCCGAATATCGTTCACGACACCCCGCAAGTCACGTTCCGATACATTGGCGCTAATCACGATCTTACGTTGCACATTCTCACGGTTGATCGTATTCGGACCGGTCACGGAACGGATATCGGCCACATAGCTTAGCGGCACTTTCTGTCCGGCGGCATCGATCATCAGATTGCTAATATCATCCATCGTGGCACGACTGGCATCGGAGGTCTTCACGGTCAGGTCGAAGCTCTTGCCGTCGTCGTACACCTGACTTACAGCCTCGCCTCCCAACATCACATTGATATATTCCTCGAACTCCGGCAGGGGAATGCCATATTTAGCCAACAACTCACGTTTCGGGGTGATCGTCAACTGCGGACGCTCGATCTGCTGCTCCACCTTCAAGTCCACCAGACCCGGAATCGTCTGGATAGCGGCTTTGATCTGGTTACCGACCGTAAACATCAGGTTCAAGTCCGTACCAAACAGTTTGATAGCGATATTCGCCTCCGTACCGGAAAGCATAGCGTCGATACGGTGGGAAATCGGTTGTCCGATCTCTATATTAGCGCCGCTGATCGTAGATAACTTCTTGCGGACATCATTCATCACCTCATCCCGGCTACGGTCTCGCAATTCGAAAGGAGCCTCGATCTCGGAGACATTCACGCCCAAGGCATGCTCATCCAATTCCGCACGACCGGTCTTCCGGGCCACGGTCTTTATTTCGGGCACTTGCAACAGCAACGCTTCCGCACGGCGTCCGATCTGGTCTGACTCATCCAAGGAAATTCCCGGAAGCGAGCTTACGTTGATCGTAAAAGAACCCTCATTGAACGGGGGCAAGAAACTACGTCCCAAATGAAAGAAGATCACCAAGGCGACCACAAACAAAGCGATCGTGGTACCAAGCACCTCTTTCTGATAAGCTAGCGCAAACTCCAAGGCCCGTTTATAGACCACTTTCAATTTCCGGGCTACCCAAGCCTCACGCAGTTCCTTCATTCCCGTCGCCTTCCGGTTCAGCAAATAGCTACAAAGTACCGGTGTCAAGGTAAGCGCCACCACCGTAGAGGCAAACAAAGCCACGATAAAAGCGATCCCCAGCGGAACCAACATACGACCTTCCATACCACTCAAGAAGAACAAGGGCACGAAACTCACCACGATAATCAAGGTAGAATTCAAGATCGGCATACGCACCTCACGGGAAGCGTCGTAAACCACCTCCAAGGTAGAGCGTTGCTGATCCGGAGGCAAAAGCCGGTTTTCCCGGATTCGTTTATACACGTTCTCCACGTCTACGATGGCGTCGTCCACCAAGGAGCCGATGGCGATCGCCATACCGCCCAAGCTCATCGTGTTAATCGTCAAGCCCATGTAGTGCAATACGATAATAGAGACCAGCAAGGATAACGGCAAGGCTACCAACGAGATCACCGTCGTACGTATATTCATCAAGAATAGGAACAAGACGATCACCACGAAGAAGCTACCCTCGAACAAACTGTTCTTTACGTTATTAATAGAGTTATCAATAAAATGGCTCTGGCGGAATATATCCGTAGATACATGTACATCCGCCGGCAGGTTCTTTCGCAAATCAACGACAATCTCGTCCAGCTTCTCCGTCAACTTCTCCGTACTCGTATCCGGCTGTTTAGTCACGGTAATCAATACGGCCGGCTTCGTTCGCTCGGAAGCGGTTCCCAACTTCGGGCTTTTACCGCCGATCTTAACCGTAGCGATATCACCCAGCGTAATCGGATACTCATTCACGGTCTTCACCACGCCCTGAGCGATCTCCTCCGCCTTCGAAGTCGATAAGACACCTCGGATGATGTATTCGTTCGAGAACTCATACAATACACCACCATTGGCGTTCCGGTTCATATTCCGGCAAACATCCAATACCTCGTTCAACCCCACGCCGTAGTGTTTCATGCGGGCCGGGTCCAACAAGATCTGGTATTCCTTGATATCGCCACCGATCACGGCAACCTGCGCCACACCGCCCGTAGACAACAAACGGGGACGGATCGTCCAGTCGGCGATCGTACGTAAATCCAGCAAAGAAGTGGAATCGGCGGTCAGACCGAGAATCATCATCTCACCCAAGATGGATGACTGCGGACCCAAGGTCGGTTTACCTACGTTCCCGGGAAGGCTCTCACCCAAGACAGCCAGTTTTTCGGACACGATCTGACGAGCCCGGTAAATATCCGTACCCCAATCAAACTCTACCCAAACCACGGAGAATCCGGTGGTAGACGAGGAGCGTACACGCCGTACATCCATCGCACCGTTCACGGCAGTCTCTACAGGGAATGTCACCAAGCGTTCCACTTCCTCGGGAGCCATACCGTTCGCCTCGGTCATGATCACGACCGTTGGGGCGTTCAAGTCCGGGAACACATCCACGTCCGTATTAAACGCCGTGTACGTACCCCAGATCATCAGCAATAGCGCACAAACCAAGATAACTAACCGGTTGTGCAATGAATAATAAATTATCTTATTTAACATGCAACGTCCCTCCCATTAATGGCTATGGCTATGAGCCGGTATCGCATTAGAAGCGGAAGACAACTTGATCTGGTAAGCACCACGGGTCACGACCTCATCGCCCGGCTTCAATCCGGAAAGGATCTGCACCTCCGAGCCGTTATTCGCTCCCAACGTCACCCATTGCTTCTTATAGCCTTCCTCATCCAGACGGATAAATACCGAATAAATGCCCTGCTCCTCGATAAGGGCGGAGACAGGCACGCTCAAGACATTCTCCATCGGCTTTGTCAGCAAAAAGATCTCGACGAAAGAACCGGGGATAACCGCTCCTTTATTATCGAACTCGAAAGTCACCGGTACATAGAAAGAGTTCATATCGGAAGCCTTTCCATACGATAACAACCGTCCACGCAAATCAGACAATTTATAGAGAGCGTTATCATACGGAGTCATGAAATTAGCGGTTTGGATCATGGGAAGATCGTTGTAATACCTCTCAGACACGTCCGCACGCAATACCAAACGATTGTTTTGCGAGATCGTAGCCAAAGGCTGGCCTACGGATACATAATCACCCTCTTTCACTTGGATGTTCTTCAAGTAACCGTTCAAGGGAGAGACTACAGACACGCCTTTCGCCGTCTGTTTTCCCGCTATCGCCTCATAAGCGACCTTGGCGTTCTCGTAATTCAAGCGGGCCTGCTCGAAATCCTTGGCGGATACGATCTTATCGCCTACCAAGGCTTGCATACGCTCGTATTCCTTTTTCGCTGTCTCATAAGCGAATTTAGCCCTTGCCGCCACGTCTCCATCCGAGAGAGCGTTGGAAGCGATACTCAACACGGCCTGTCCCTTACGTACCGCCGTACCATCCACGAACGGCAAGCTGCCAAACGAGATCACGCCGGGGACGGTAGCGACGATCACGGACTCCTCCCCTTGCGCCGCCATCACTCGTCCGCTCGTCTTGATCACATCCGTGAAAGGAGCGGGATTAACCGTTACGGTTTGTAAACCAACAGCCTCGGCCAAGGCTTTCTTAAAAACGATCTCATCGGGATGGGTACCACCGGCCTCATGTTCATGATCGTGACCTTCGTGGTCGTGGTCATGGCCTTCGTGGTCATGATCGTGATCGTGAGCCTCTGCTTCATGATTATGCTCATCGTATCCGGCTTGCGACGCATTTCCCGCACAACCGGCAAACAGGTAAGCGCACATCGCACCTACCAAATATATTTTCTTCATTGTGTAAAAAATCTTGATATCGTTAATACTAAATAGATAGGGGCAAGTCGATCCTCACCCGCTCTCACAAACGAGGTATCAAGACATAGGAGGGGCACGAAGTCCCGAGGCACTCACTATCCAAGTGTCGTGCAGCGACTCAATATATGGGGCGTTCTCATGCTCAAGGAGCTGTCCGCAAAACGCCGGTTCTGGTGGATAAATGTAATCAAATAAGACAAGTAACGGCATCAGATGTATATCCACATCTCCATCCGTAAAGTGAGAAATATGCGTACTGAAATAGGCCAAATTATGCCCGTCGCAACCGCAATCATGCGTATCAGTGCTTTTATCGCCATGCGCTTGCTCCGAGGTCAAGGATTGATAACAGGGCATCCCGTCCCGGTGATGATGGTGAGGGATAACCACAGAAAGCAATACCAAGATGCCGGCCATCAGCACCACGTATTGTACAACCCTATGTTTCATTTTCTCACGCATGGTACAAAGATAAGGATATTTTTCCGTTTTTTACATGCATGTTGTAAGTTTGCGTTAAATAGAATCACGATCGTGTGTTCATTTACTGCCGAATTCTTTTATTTCCGTATTCTATACGGGATTATCCACGGCGTTGATCATAGCGGGATTTTATTCTTGAGACAAGGAAAAACCATTAGGAATTGAGAATTAAAGATACAACAATCAATAATTCTCAATTCTCAATTTTCAATTCCCAAGTTTTTCGCAGATCAACTCAGCCGCCTTCTTACCGCTCATCAGCATGCCGCCAAAGATCGGTCCCATACGGAAGCTACCGCTTACACCATTAGCAGCCATACCGGAAACGAATAATCCGGGGTAGATCTCCTTCGTATTCTCCACCGTTGTCTGTTCACCCAGCTCCACGTTCAAAGAACGCTCACCAATCACTCCTCCGGTCGGTGTATTCAATTGGATATCATTCTTACGGGCTACCACACGGGCGATCTCACAATCATGGCCCGTACCTTCCAAGACCGTCTTTGCCATGATCGTCAACGGATCCACGTGCATTCCCTCACGGATTACCGGAGCCCAGTTTACTACCACACCGGCTACGGCATCGTTATGAAACACCACGTCCTCTACCGAATAGCAGTTAAAGATCGTAGCGCCCGCCTTCGTCGCCTGATAAATCAAAGCGGAAGTAGTATGTACCGAATCCATGATATACGTACCGTTGGCACCCTCCTTATAGCTTACGCCCAATTCCTTGATGATCGGCATAGCCTCTTCCTGCACCACGATATCGTTGAACATCATAGCGCCGCCCCACATACCTCCACCGGGAGCCAGCTTACGATCAAACAACGCCACCTTCTTACCGTTTTTCGCCAAGAAATAAGCGGCCACGATACCGGAAGGTCCCCCTCCCACGATCGCTACATCCACAGACAAATTGCTCTTCAACTTCTCGAAGTAAGAGTCAATGATTCCACTTGAAACAATCTGTTCCATCTTAAATAACTAATTAAAGTTTAAACATCAGGGAGCACATAGAGGTAACGCCCCCTTTATTTCCTGGTTCTACCTTATTTTCCCTTCGCCGGCATTACCCGGATCAGGTTCGATGGGTATAATCTCAGCCCGTACGAACCGGGCACCCCTATGTGAAAAGTCGGGGGCAAATGTACAAAAAATTCAGCCAAGAATGTAATTGCCCCATTGTATATTTAGCCGAAATGAGGCGGACGTTTGTTCAATCTGCGTTCGATAAAGCTTTTCATAAATTCTACGGTCTCGTCAATCCCCAATACGGATACATCAATCGAGAAATTATAAGAAGAAGCCATTCCCCATGTCTTATTCGTATAATAATTATAGTAAGCCGCACGGGATTTATCCGTCTTCTCCATCATGTTCTTCGCCTCTTCCACCGTCACACCATGCCTTTCCACGATCTTTTGGATCCGGCTCTCCACCGAGTTATGGATAAAGAAACTCAAACAAGCCGGATCATCCCGGAGGATATAATCGGCACAACGCCCTACCAACACACACGACTCCGTCTCCGCCAACTTACGGATAGCGTCACTCTGTATCTTAAAAAGACCGTCATTAGACAAAATATCATTATAAGGCGTAAACATCCCTCCCATAAAAGAAGAGTACCCCATCGTAAAAGCATACGACAAACCACTGGAGGCACGTTCGTCCGCCTTCTCGAAAACATCCTCGCATAATCCACTCTCACGGGCCGCCACGGAAATCAGCTCCTTATCATAGTAACCGATACCCAACTCCTTCGCCAAACGCTGTCCAATCTCACGGCCACCGCTTCCGAACTGGCGACCTATCGTCAATATAATCTTATTATCCATAAATTTCAAGTTTGATTCAACTGTCTACAAACGTACAAAATTATTTTAAAGCCACGGTAATTATAATAAACACAAAAACAAATAATAATCAAAGTTTATACTCACTTTTGTTTTCAAATAAATTTGGAATAGAAAATAGCCGAGAATGTTTATGAACATTATTTCCTTTTGGAAACCTTGTTTGACAAGCAATATCAACTTTATCATAAAAAAAGGGGGTGTGTCACTGTGTGAACTGACCCCCTTTTTATTTATTTAGGCATCGGAGCGGCAGAAGGAGGAGGGGTTCCCAGTCCCCATTCCTTGTTCGCTTTCGGGCCCATCTCTAACTCTAACAAACCACCAGCGGCGATATCGCTATGATTAAACCAAGGCTGGTTCAAGATTACACCGTTCAACTTAGCGGATTGTACGTATTTATTTTCATCGGACGCATTATTCGCACGGATCTCGAACGTATTGCCGTTACCCATATCCACTTTCACGTCGGTAAACATCGGGCTACCGATATTATAGGAAGGAGAACCCGGAGTCACCGGATAGAACCCCATTTGGCTGAAGACAACGAAAGCGGACATACCGCCACCGTCCTCATCACCCGGCACACCCATCAAATCATTACGGAACCATTGATTCAATAAAGTACGGATACGTTTCTGAGTCATCCAAGGCTTACCCGCATAATTATACAAGTACGGGATATGCAAACTCGGCTCATTCGCCATAGAGAACATACCTACGTTACCCGTATGATCCGGAAGCGTGGAATAGAATTGCCATTTAGACATACCCAGCGGCGTATTGAACATGGAATCCAAGGCAGAGGTAAACGCCTCATTACCCCCGATCAAGGAGATCAAGTCACCGATATTATGCTGTACGTCCCAACGATAGACATATCCGTTATTCTCATCATAATAATCACGGGCACCTAGGCCGCCATCATAACGGTAGTCCAACGGATAGATAAACTTACCGTCCTTATCTTTCGGATGGAAGAAACCTGTCTCCGGATTAAATACATTCCGGTAGTTGTAAGAACGACGCAGATAATAATCCGCCTCGTCTTTCTTTCCCAATTCTTGAGCGATCTGAGACAAACACCATTCATCATAAGAAGTACCTAAAGTCACAGCGATCGGCTGACGTTTTTCCCAAATGGATACGTTAGGCACCGTCTCTTTCTCTCCTGGTCTCAATGCGGGAATATAGCCATGTTCCTTGTAGAAATCATCCAACCAACCGGCGGGAGCGGCAGACCACGGGATCAGGGTCTTTTCCTCGATGCCTTTCTTGCAAGCGATATAAGCCTTTTCCAACTCAAACCCGCGCAAGCCCTTGCGGTAAGCGTCGATCACGGTAGCGACGGCATGGTTTGAGTTCATACGGCGTGTATCTCCTGTCACCTCCGGGAAGGTAGGCATCCAGTCGGTACCCATCTGCTCCGCCATCAAAAGGAAAGAGTTGATAATATCATTCTCTCGTTCGGTATCGATCATGGCACGCAAGGGATGCGTAGCACGGTAGGTATCCCAAATCCAGTCGTCCGTATAGAAAGGCCGTCCGCCATCCTCATGGATCTTTCCATCGAAAGCACTATAATAGTGTCCGTCCTCACTCAAGTTTATCGGGCGTTCGTAACAACGATATAAAGAGGTATAGAATACGGTCTTCTCATCCTTGGTGCCGCCTTGTACTTGTATTTTACCTAAAGCATCATTCCAATCATTGTGAGCGATCTTCGCTACCACATCCACGTCGTAAGCGGCAATCTCACGCTCCAAGTTCTTCTTCGCTTGTTCCTCGCTGATAAAAGAGATACCGTAACGAACACCAAGTTTCTTCACGTCATCCCCGAAGGAAAGGGCGACAGCGGCATTGGTACCTTCCACGGAGGTCTCATTATATTTGACACTGCCGTCCGACAATACACCCGCTTTCACAGGCTTCTGGTTCGTCTCGGCATATAAAAAGACTTTCGTTTTCTTATCTATATATTGATAACCGCTTACAGCGTTACCATTTACTTGTAGCTGTCCGTTACGGCTGTTAAATACCAAATAAGCTGGCCCCTCTTTCTCGAAAGTGAGCGAATATACGGCACTTTGATGGGATGGGGCAAAATCTACGTCGATTTCCTCGTTATCCAAATATACCTGATAACGGTATGGCAGGATCTTCTCCCGGTCATAGCTATAAGCGATCACGGAGCGCAAGCCGGATTCGTCACCTTGATAAGGGCATAAATTGAACGCAGAACGCTCACGATGGTTTGTCACGATAATAGGTAAACCACCCAGACGGTCGCCCGTGAAGTCCGCACGTTCCGGATATACACGTAGCATACTGTTCGGCAAATGCACGGTCGGGAAAGTAGGCACCAATAAATGGCTGATGTTTCCCATATAAGGATTCACGTAATCCACCGGGTCCATCGCAGAAGGAGAAGTCCCTCCCCCACTGGTACATGATACCCATAGGAAGACGGAAGCCAAAAGGGCCATCGAAGTTTTAAACTTTGTCTTCATTTTGTCGATTATTAATTCGTTAATTATTCTTTGCTTCTCAGCCGGGTACTTTCCCCGGCAATCCGTGAGACAACGTCTAACGGGTAACAGAGCAAACCGCTCACTGGTAAGGGAGCTAGTTACTCAGCCGTCTTCGGACGACTTTCCGGGGCAGCTCCGAATTCCTTATTCGGCGTGTTGCCCATCACAAAGGTAAGATTTCCTCCCTTCATGATATCATCATACAGAATATAAGAATTGTTATAAGGTTTACCATTTAACAACACGGATTGGATATATACATTCTCCTTGCTGTTGTTTTGGGCTACGACCTCAAAAGTCTTACCTTCCGGCAAATGAACGGAAGCCTTATCGAATAACGGGCTACCGAACACGAACACGCCATTGGAAGGATTCACTTGGTAAAATCCCAAAGCAGACATGATATGCCAAGCGGACATCTGGCCACAGTCCTCATTTCCAATCACGCCCTCAGGCTGGTCGGTATAGAACACATCTTGAATGTAACGAACTTTCTCGGCTGTCTTCCATTGTTCGCCGGCATAAGGATACAAGTAAGTAACATGATGGCTCGGCTCATTTCCATGGGCATACATACCGATCAAGCCACTGATATCCGGAGAGGCGTTCTCTCCCAACTCACCTTCCACCAAGAACAAAGAATCCAGTTTCGAGATAAACGGAGCGTCGCCACCCATCAACTCGATCAAGCCTTCCGGATGCTGAGGTACGAAGAATGTATAATGCCAGCCATTTCCCTCACAGAAATCACCTACGCTATGTACGGACTGGATCGGATCGTACGGCGTACGCCAGCTACCATCATCCATTTTCGGACGGATAAAGTTGATATCCTTATCAAAATACTGCGTATAGTACTTACCCCGTTTCAAGTAATTCTGATAATCCTCCGTTTTTCCCATTTTTTTCGCCATCAAAGCGATACCCCAATCATCGGCGGCGTATTCCATCGCAATAGAAGTAGCCTCGCGCACCTTATCACAAGGGATATAACCTTTTTCCAACACGTACGGCACCCCATTTTGTTTCTCATAAACAGAGGAAGCAATCATATAACGATACGCACGGTCGGCATCAAAGCCGGTAAAACCTTTCAGATAAGCATCCGCAATAATAGGCACAGCACTATATCCCGGCATTTGGTTCGTCTCACCACCAATCAACGGCCAGATCGGTAATTTCTCTTGCTGGTCATAAATGCTCAACATCGAGTTTACCAAATCCGACACATATTGAGGCTTGATAATCGTGAACAACGGATGCAAGGTACGATAGGTATCCCATAAAGAGAAAGTAGAATAGTTCTTCCAAGTATTGTTCGTATACACCTTATCATCATGGCCACGGAAATCACCATTCACATCGCAATACAATGTCGGAGCGATAAACGCATGGTACATGGCGGTATAGAAAATTTTCTTGGCACGCTCATCTTTCGTATCGATGGAGACACAAGATAATTGATCATTCCATTTATCAATAGCCTCGTTACGAACCTTGTCGAAATCCCAATGAGAAAGCTCCGCACGTAAGTTAGCCAAAGCATTCTCGCAACTCACGGAAGAGATAGCGACCTTTACCAAGGCGGTCGGGGCATCTCCCTTAAAGGTAATCACTCCCTTAACGGACTTGCCCGTCAACTCATCATTACCTACGACCTCATCATCATTGAATACAGCTAAGAACTCGATCGGTTGATCACATTTCAAAGTAAAAAACACTTTGTGACGTGGGCTCCAACCTTTGGAAAAACGGTACCCCTCGATCGTGTACTCATCAATCTTCTTCAAATAAGTGTCATACGCTTTATCACCGATACCTTCCTTCAAGTTGATCAAGAGGCGATGCTCGCTTCCCGACGGATACGTATAACGATGTAAGGCTACACGCTCGGTTGCCGTCAACTCCGCTTTTACGCCATTATCCATCAGCAAAGAGTAATATCCCGGAGCTACGGCTTCGTTGGCATGTTTATAATAGGAAGAAGCGGCTCCCTCTATATTATCTTGCTCGCCACGGGCGGTACGTACCTCGCCCGTATAAGGCATCAGAAGGATATCCCCCAGATCAGAACATCCGGTTCCGCTCAAATGCGTATGACTAAATCCGATAATGATACTATCGGAGTAATGATAACCGGAACACCAGTCCCATCCCTTAAAAATATTCTGAGGACCTACTTGAACCGCTCCAAATGGAACGTTCGCCCCGACAAATACGTGTCCGTGTTCTCCCGATCCGATATAAGGATCTACATATGCGGTAAAGTCTGTCTTGTTTTCCGTCTTCTCCGGTGTAGCACAGGAGTATGCGAAAAATGTCAGGCATATCGCTATGCCTGACATTAATGGTTTGTGAATGAAATTCATCTTAATTGCTTATTTCTTCTTTTTACTAGGTTTTACTGAAATAGGGGAAAGTTTATTGATCCCTTCCTCGTTTACGGAGAATGAGTAAGGCATATCCTCCGGATTAATACCACGATTCATATTCGGCTTGTCACCCATCTTGAAGTCGATCACGCCACCCTTAAACAAATCGTTATGATCCAGATAATTCTTAGTGTAGTTCTTGCCGTTGAACGTCATGGATTCGATATAGATATTTTTATCGCTGTTGTTCGGGGCATTGATCACCAAGTTGTTTCCATTCTCAAAATGGATCGTAACCTTCTTGAACAACGGAGCACCCAACACATATTGGGTCGTACCCGGAGCGACCGGATAGAATCCTAACGCTGAGAATACATACCAAGCGGAAGTCTGGCCATTATCCTCATCACCGCAATAACCATCCGGACCCGGAGTATACATCTTATTCATTACTTGACGCAACCAATATTGAGCCTTCCAAGGTTGACCCGCATAGTTGTATAAATAAATCATATGCTGGATCGGCTGGTTACCGTGAGCGTAGTTACCCATATTCATCACGGTCATCTCGCGGATCTCGTGGATCACACCACCGTAGTAGCTATCATCGAACAAAGGCGGTACAGCAAATACGGAGTCAAGCATCATCACAAATGAATCCTTACCGCCCATCAAGTCGATCAATCCCTGAGGATCGTGGAATACAGACCATGAATAGTGCCAGCTATTACCTTCCGTGAAAGCGTCACCCCATTTCAGCGGAGAGAACGGAGCCATGAACTCGCCATTCTCATTCTTGCCACGCATCAACTTGGTTTCCTTGTCGTACAGGTTCTTATAGTTCAACGCACGACGGGCATATAATTCCAACTCCTTTTTCGGACGGCCTAGTTGTTTAGCGATCTGCCAGATACACCAGTCATTGTAAGCATATTCTAATGTACGGGCAGCATTCTCGTTAATCTTCACATCGTAAGGAACATATCCTAACTTATTATAATATTCATGCCCCAGACGTCCTGTAGAGGAGATCTTCGGATGAACATTTTCCGTACCATGAATCAAACCTTTATATAGAGTCTCCAAATCGTCAACTTTCACGCCTTTCATATAAGCGTCTACCAAGATAGATGCCGAGTTATTACCGATCATACAACCACGATGGCCCGGACTTGCCCATTCCGGGAAGAAGCCGCTTTCCTTATACGTATTAATCAAGCCCTCTTGCATTTCCTTGTTTACAGACGGGAACATCAAGTTCAAGAATGGGAACAAACTACGGAACGTATCCCAAAAGCCGGTATCGGTAAACATATAACCCAGTAATACCTCACCATTATACGGACTGTAATGAACCACCTCGCCTTGAGCGTTGATCTCATAGAACTTACGAGGGAACAACAATGAACGATAAAAGCAAGAATAGAAAGTACGGTATTGATCCAAATCTCCCCCTTCAACCTCGATCTTGCTCAGATGCTCATTCCAAACATCCTTACCTTTCTGAACCAAGGTATCAAAGTTATCGTTACCTAATTCCTTCATATTGATAGCGGCCTGATCAAAGCTAATAAATGAGGAAGCCACCTTAGCGTGGACGATCTCACCTTTCTTCGTCTTGAAACCGATAACGGCTCCTACATGATCACTCGTTTGTTCTTTCGTACCCTCCTTCAAGGAAGCGTCGGCAAATGTAGCTTCGTACGTGAAAGGTTTATCAAACTCAATCACAAAGTAATTCTTGAAATTATCGGGAACCCCACCGCTATTCTTCGTTGAATAACCGATGATCTTATTTTCCTCCGGAATAACCTTGATATAAGAGCCCTTATTCAAGGCATCCACAACGATGTATGAATGATCATTCTCCGGGAATGTGAAACGAAACATAGCCGCACGATCTGTCGGAGTTAATTCCGTCACCACATCATGCTCCGCCAAATATACCTTATAATAATAAGCCTTGGCGATCTCTCCTTTGTGAGAGAACCAGCTCGCACGTTTATCTTGGTCGAACTCTGGTTTACCAACCACCGGCATGATTGCGAATTGTCCATAATCATTGATCCACGGACTTGGTTGATGGGTTTGTTTAAAACCACGGATCTTGTTTGCCGTATATACATACTGCCATCCATCTCCCATCTTACCTGTCTGAGGAGTCCAGAAATTCATACCCCACGGACGAGCGATCGCTGGATAGGTATTTCCTGTAGACAACTCAAAGGTAGACTGTGTACCCATTAATGGGTTCACATACTCCACTGGATCAAAAGTCTCTTTCTCAGCCGCTTCCGCAGGTTTTCCAACCCACACCAGCATCGTCGCTAAAGCCAAAGCCCAAACGCTTTTTTTCTTCATGATATAGCTATTAAATTAATAATATAATTTATCCGTTTTTGTGTTTTATATTCATAGTTAGATTATGAATATCCATTTAATTAACATGAATAGAAAGTGATTCTCGTGTCATTTATTTAGAAATATCCCTTTCTTTCTTATGAATTTCTAGCATTATACAAATTTCTTTGCAAAGTTACTACAAAAAAGTGAAATGCGGAAAGATATAGCGATAGAATTGAGTTACAGTGGTTTCAGTCGTGCTTCCGATTATTCGTGAAGCCATTGCAATCACCGCTGAAGCCAAATCAGGACGCCGCTACGTTACTTATCCGTAACCATGTCCGAAAGGGCGACAGACGGACACGGATGGCGAAACAAGGCGTTAAGGGTTAGTGAATTACTGACAACTCACGCAACAAATCCGGTTACGAAAAAAGATTGCGCCGTTCCTCCCCGTTTTGCGTACCGGCAACGGACTCTTCACCAACTAATTTTGAACCTAAAAAATTAAGGACGATGAAGAGTACATTTTCAGTAATCTACTACCTCAAAAGAGCTTGACACCAAATTATGTGCTGACGTTGAGTAATTTACATTAATGTTACGCTCTGTCGGGTTACGATTTGCCAACTTGCAGATTTCATCGGATTTCTCAGTCTTGCTTTTTTCAAATAACGCTTTAACTGTGCAAAAATACAAAATGTAATCAAAAAATTCTTTCAGTCAGCTAAACTTTGACTGTATTTAACTGTTTCGAATTCCCTATTATTTGTTTCTCACTATTTGCTGGATGGATTTTGTTATCCAATAATTAACTGTTTTTTTATAATTGGATATATCATTCAATTGGCACGATGATTCTTTTATCAGGTTCTTGAGACCATTGCACTTGGTATGTTTTTCCATTAATTTGGTCAAGCATGATGAAATTATAATTATTGGTTGTTGGATATAAAATAAAGCGTCCATTGACTTCTTCGTCTTTCCATACAACTGAATATAAAGATAGTGCTGTTTCAAAACGTTTGTCATCTTCAAACGACCATTGCACTTGCCAAATACGACCATTCCTTGTATCAAGTTTCAGAAATGTCCACATATTAGTTGTCGGATATAGTTTATATCTTGCAACTTCATCAACACTTCTAACAACTGTTGCAGAGTCTGTAACAGTTTGTGCGTATAATGTGTAAAACATCATCAAGAAAGCACTTATGATAAATAGTCTTTTCATATCATGTCTATTAACAATAATCATCTATTCCGTCTTCACCTTCCCATTTAAGTCCCTGAGCCAAAGTAAGAGCCTTTTGCGCACCTTGTTCCTCAAAGAACGTTGTTCCTTCATGCACGTATTTCCCGTCCTCAAATGTTATAGTAATCATTGAGAACTTCTTTATTCCATCATCTGCATGTGTGATTATCACAAGGCGATTATCATTACATGATGCAAAATCATCTATAAAATGTGTGGCATATTGATTTTTAGTTATGACAGCACCTTTTTTCAAGTTGTTCAGATAAGTGGTCAGTGGCCTATCTCCAACTTCAGAAGGACAGAGTGGGAATTCTGTTGGTGTACGCCAATATCTTTGCATGGCATTAGGTGTTAATGATTCGGTCAGGCTATCTGTGTGCGAATCAATACTAATCATATTGCCAATTTGTTCCGAAGTTACATTTATATTATGTTGTTCTCTCTCAAAAGGAGATTTCTTCTCTTCCCTTCCATAAGGAGTATAAATCCATTCTCCAATAGCTCCGCCTAAAGATTTCTCATTATTTTTTGTTTCTGCCCAGGCGCACAATCTTTCGTAAGAGGCTTTTGCTTCTTCCGGTGTTACGGTTCTCATCCATTCATAATTTGGATTGTCATCGACAAACTCCTGTATTATTGAAGGGTCATTCACAAAAGCCTCAATGCTCCCACAAAGATATTCTATTTTCTTTCTTGTTATCGGATTGTTCAACGCATTTTCTAACTTTGTCAGCCATCTGAGGTTTTGAGGTCTGTTGTTCCTGCGGTTGGTATCAATGTGATCAACGATGTGCTGAGGTGTGGGAGGTTCGCCAAGAAAAGCGAAAGCCACAATTCGATGTACCCGTTCTGTCCCAATTTCCATATATCCAGTATTCTCATTTGGCTTTCCGAAAGTCCACGTATTATCATCTTTCCTTATACGCTTTCCTTCTCGTGCATGGCGTAATACAGCTCCGTTATCACGAACGGAATAATGTTCTCCTTTATAAGAACATTCTTTTATTTCCGTATAATCATTCAGAATAGAATGTATATTCATTGTTTATTTCCTCCCAAATCTTGTATAAGTTTCAAATGCAAAAGCTAAAAATTTGTACCATTCATCGGCTGTTTTATAATCCAATTTTACATTTACACATACTGACCTATAAACAACATTAGTGCATACTTCTACCATACAGCCATCATCGCTAAAGGCAGGAGCTATCGGAAGTGCAGCGCAATTACCTATACGCTCTTTTAGGGTTTCACCTATAGTGAAAGTAATAAAATAGTCAGACAATCCAAAATCAGGTGTAGGGCAATCCTCATATCCAGGTTCATCTAATTTACTGAAAACTATAGCTGAAGACTTTCCTAATTTGCGCAGTATATCTGGTACGACATTTAAGAACTGCGATACAGCTTTTTGCTTCATTACCTCTTCTTCAGATTCTTTGCTGTCGTTTATCAGTTCCACATCCTCGGCAAGTTCCTTAAAGAAATTGCGGTTCAGTACTTTTGAAATTTGCTTCAACTGAGCAATATCCATTTTGCTGCGTTTAAAAATGTCATAAACATTATTTCTTTGGCAGCAAATCATCTTAGCAAATTCAGTAATCGGAATTTGTTGTTTGCGAACTTCATTTTCTATGAGTTCTCCTATAGTTCTTTTGTTTGTCATATTAACAGTTTTGATTTTACAATGCAAAGTTATATGACATCCGACAAAACATCGTAAAACGTGTGTATCATCTTATTGTACAACTTTTATTCTTCCAATACTTCGTCATCATCGAAA
Source organism: Parabacteroides distasonis (assembly GCF_004793765.1). Classification (GTDB taxonomy): domain Bacteria; phylum Bacteroidota; class Bacteroidia; order Bacteroidales; family Tannerellaceae; genus Parabacteroides; species Parabacteroides distasonis_A. The sequence goes on from NZ_SRYM01000048.1 coordinate 25,096, forward strand.
TTTTCGCCCTCAATCTGAACATCTTCGCCAAGCATCTGCTTATAAACAATTTGCACGGTCTTATATTCGTCATCATCCATGTCGTATGATGCTACAATCTTGTTCATGTCCTTGTCAAACAGATACTTCATTTCCCCGAAAACGATTTGCCCAGCATTGTTGTTGGCACGAAAACGATGTCGAGCTTTAAAACCTATAAACAACTGTTCTTTATCCAGCATGGTTTTCAGTTCGTCTGCAAGTTTCTTTGCTTTTTTCTCCGCATTTTTTTTATTCTGTGCGTTCTCGTCATATTCATCTTTTGCTTCTTGATATTCATTCTTGCTATAAGCAGATTGGTATGGTCCGCTCCAAATAGACATTGAAGATTTTGCACTCTTCATCTTTCTGTCATATTCATCAATAGACATCCCTATTTTGCATAATTGTATTGTTTTTTCATAAAATACAGGATCATCAAAAGGAGTAAATGCGCTATCAACCTGAGTTTCCGCCGGGTCGTACGTTTCAGGATGATACAATGTTTTCTTTATATCCTCTTCTATCAATGTGTTCGCCTTATCTTCCAGCGATTTGCTGCATGATGCAAACAATGTAACGAGCAAAGCTCCTAATAATATTCTTCTCATATTCTTTGTTTTTTAGTTACAAAAAAGCGCAGACATACGCCATACGCTTCACGGTTCACCACAAACCATCATCAAATATGGGATGCCTGCGCCCGTATGGGTGCAGTCCCAATATTGATGATTTGCTCTTTTACTTGCGGTGGTGATTGTGAAGCTATTGAGCAATATGTCTTGGAAAGAGTCACCTCAATCCAAGTGCAAAAGTACAAAAAATCCGTGATATGGCATTCAACTATCACGGACTTTATTTGATTTACAACTGAATACCCCTGTTTTGTTTCCTTGTCGGCAATCCCAACGCTTCCATAAACTCATCTTTCCTGCGTCTGAACCAACTTACATGCGAAACTCCGTCTATCTTGAAATCGAAATTACCTTCCGTATTCTGTTTGAGAGAGCAAACCGCACCGTCAGCCTTAAAGTGCTGCCTGAACTCGGGAGAATAAAGGTCGCCTTTAATTGAAACGTCCTTGAATGCACACAGTTTCCTGATAAGCCCATCGCCAAAATTCAGAGTGTCACGCAAGAACTTTATTGTCGGCATCAGCTTTTCAACATACGGGAAATAGCGTTTGACGAAATTCACGAACTCTGACAGCTTGCGATGCCGCTGTTCATATGCATCCGTTATCTCCTGTATGCGCTTTGCCTGTTGCTGTTCCCTTTGTCGGGCTTCTTCTTCAAGCTCAAATATACGCTCATGCAGATTCCTGTTCCCCCTCTCCAATGTCCTGACTTTATTGCTGCCGAAAAGAGAGCCGACACTCTCGGCGATGTTGGCAGCTGCGGTTGTTGCCGCACCTTTCAGCTTTTCAGTCTGTATCTCCCTTTTCGCCCGTCTGAGTTCCTCCTGTGCCGTTTCCCTGCGGTCTTGAAGTTGCTCTATATCTGTCTGTAACTGCTCTGTCTGTTGCACCAAATCACGATAATACTGCCGTGTGGAAATGTGCTTTGCTTCAGAACCGTCTATGCCACGTTGCAATCCGTATCTGCTCATGGCTTGGGCGTATGTGTCCTGATAGGATTTGAGTTTGGTACGTGTCATTATATCATCGGCACACAATCGGACTGTGTCTGTCGGTTTCTTGCGGTATCGCATCTTCACCTGTTCCTCCTTCTTCTTGCGTTTGCGTTCTCCTCTGACAATGGGAACAAGTGTAGCATGTATGTGCGGTGTCTGCTCGTCCATGTGCAGGACTGCCGACACGATATTCTCCTTGCCGAATGTGTCAGCGAGGTATTTCAGATTGTCGCTGCACCATTCATCAAGCCTCCCATCATTGGTGATACGTTCCATATCCTCGTGGGTTCCCGTAAGCAGGATACGGATTGCCCTCACTTGATTGTTGCCGATTTTGCGTGTCAGTCCTGCGGTGTCCAACCGGTGCTGTATAGCCTGTGTCCTGTTTTCAATACCGTCAGGAAAACTTATCAATTCCCGATTGAGATGCGTCCTGCCTGCATCCGCATTCTTCGGTCGGATGGTGCGCTCTATGTGCGCTGACATGGCGGCATCCGTTCCGCTTGTTTTCTCCATGTGTAATACTGCGTAGCCCATATATGACTTCTTTTTTAGTTTGTGAAACAATGATTGATGATTGCTTTTGTACGGCTTCTGCCGTTGGTCGGGAGAGTCCAGAGAGGTGCAACCTCTTTGGCTTATTGGGGAATTTTCAGCGTTGCTTGCAATGCGGTTCGGAAAATTCCCTAATAAGCTATGGTATTTTCCGCCGGTAAATATCCGTGTGGCTGCTGAGTCCCTCTCCCTACATTTTCAGCCCTCGCTTCTTCGGTGGCTGCATTATCCGCCTTGCGGATTGGACTTGCGGCTCCTGCTTCATCGGCTCTGCCGATTGGGACAAAGGCTTACCGCACAGTTAATCGTTCAAATCCTTGTAGCCCCTGTAATTGTCGGAGAAGTCACGGAGGCGTCCGGAAAACTCTTTTCTCAGTTCCTGATATGCCCTTATCCCTGCCTCGTCATTGTCGAGCAGGCAGTGGATGCGCTCATATCCGTGCAGCGTATCTATGGCTTTGGAAACATTGGAAACCGAATTGAGGACAACGTAATCCTGCCTGTCAAGGTCAGGCATGGTCGGGCAGTTCTTCATCCGTAACGTGAGAAATGAAAGATAGTCCGTCATGCCCTCGAACACGAGGCATTTTTCTCGCCGCTCTCCCCGCTGCCGGATATGGCTGATGTCCTTCGGTGCTATGCAGCCTTTGAAGAATCGGTTGCGCACCTCGTAGCCTCCTGCCACATTAGGGAAGCCGATAGCGAAATAAGGCTTGCCGTTGTTGATAAAATGCAGTTCCTTGCACTCCGGCTTTGCAAGAGCTGTGTTTATCCCACGTTCCTGCAAGTAGCGCAGTAATGCCGGATGCGAAAGTTCCCGTACCTCCAAATGTTGGAAACTCGGCTCGTATGGTTGCCGGCGAAAAGAGAAAGATACAGGTCGGATGTGCGGTGCCTGTTCCGCAATCCTGTCGAGCAAATAGGGAACATAATCCGAGCCATATAGTTCCTGTGCCAAAGTGATGATGTTGCCGCCTCTACCCAGCCCGTAATCGAACCACAGGTTACGGTCGGTGTTCACCTTGAACGATGCTTCCGTTTCCCGGCGGAACGGGGATTTATACCACAGGCTGCCGCTTTGCTGTTTCACGGGCGAGTAGCCCAGACTTTGCAGGTAGTCTGCAATCTTGATTTGTTTTGCATCTTGGATGTTCATATTTCAGTCTTTTAATTGGTTTAGTATTATAGTGGGGTTGATGATGGTTGGAAAAACGTTGATTTGATGAATGGATAGTTTAATATCCTTATATACAGTATTATACTTCCTCAACGGCTTCTCAACAAACCACTCGCCAAAAGAGAAATCAACAGTCGGACGGTGTGTTATCCTCAACTCCTCTTTTGGAGTGTTGAGATTTTGTTGAGAGTGTATATCACTTGTTATCAGCATAGTTATATTCCTATTCATCAATTCAACAAAAAAATAATAGAATTACAGAGATTCAAGCTGTTCCCTTGTGATGGTGTAATAGCGTCCCACCCTCCTTATCGGCTCATACCGACATTCCCGATTGTAGTTCAACTGGTAGGTGGTATATGTCAGACCGTTGGGCGCAGGCGTCAGTTTCCAGCACTCCTGCAATACCTTTCTCACTTGGTGCTTTTCCGCTTTGACCTGCGTGTTTACCAACAGCACAAGAATATCATTCGGGCAGAAGGAAAATGTGTCTGTGCCGACACTTTCCATGATGTCAAGGATAAGTTCGTGTATCTCTATCTCCAACCGATTGCGGTTGCTGCGGATAATCTTACGCAAGGCTTCGGTATGCAGAAGCGATGGAGCAAACCACATACGGCTCTCTTTTTCGGTGGATAGGTTTCTGCGTTGCAGGAAATGGAGAAAGGCGGGTATCTCCGCTTTCAGCTTTTGCAGGAAGTCGGTATCATCGGACTGCAGGCGGTCTATCTTACGCACCCAATAACGTGTTTCCCCTGCGTCGATGATGACTGGCAGATACTCATTGTTGGAACACAACACGAATTTGGCAAAGAAAGCTATCTCGTCACGGTCTTTGCCTTTGGCTTCCATCTTGTAGGAGAGCGTGGTGCTGAGATTCTTCAACCGCTCGCTGTCTTCCCTGCGGTTGAGCAGCACCTCGTCCACGAGGATAAGCAGCTTGCCTGCCCAGTCTGAATTGAACTGGCTGCGGAAATCCTCGTTGGTGTTGAATGTGACATTGTTTTGAAACAGGGCTTTCAGAAAGTTAAGGAACGTGCTTTTGCCGGTGTTGCGCTCCTCCGATACCAACAGCAGGATGGGCAACTTCTGGACGGGATGCAGATAGAGCAGCTGCAAGTAGTCCATGCCCAATTCGTACTGTTCCCCGAAGATGTGCCGTACCAAAGATTGGATATGCGTGAAATCGCCCTCTTCCGGTCTGTGGTCTATCGGCTCATAGAGGTTCAGGAACTTGCCGATTACAGGCTGATACCTGGCGTGTTCGGGTACGGTGCAGAAGCCGTCATACTTCGGCACCGTAGCGAGATAGTCCCTGCCATAGTCCTGCCGCAGCGTCTCGTTGTTCCATACGATACGCTTCTTCACATAGCCTCCGTTCAGTCGGGGCTGGTTCACTAACTTGTAGAGGGTCGTACCCACACGGATAAACTCCTCCTTTGCCATGACGCTGTCCGATGGCGGTCGCTGGCTGTCTTTTTCTTCTTTGGCTGTCATATTATTCGATTTTAGTTTGATAAAATGTCAGCCACAAAAGTATAATCAATTATCGTACAGCCTGTTAAGCAAAACGCAGCAGAACGCAGAAAAAAGCGAATCGAGACAGGAAAATCAATGGTTCGTGGTTGAAAACAGATGTAAAAACAAAAAATCCCGAAGAAGCAGGTCTGAAACAGTTGATTCTTCGGGACTGAATATAAATACATTAATACGAATGAATGGCAACACACCTATGTGGTTATCCGTATAAATACATTATTGACAATGGGAATACACATAGATTTAACTACTTCATGTCGCCATCTTAATAGGCTTTACGCCTGATAATTAAATGAATCCATATTGTTGGATACCAGCGAAAAGAAGATGCTTGTTTTCTCTTTTCGCAAGTACAGCCTTTCAAATATGGCTTTGCGCACCTGTTCCGCACCTAAGCTGTTGATACGGAAAGCGAGTGCCGCTATCATTGGAAAGCCGAACACATCGGCATAACAACCGTTTTCCAAGCAAACATATTTCTGCACCTCGTATTCTTTCAGGACACCGCTTTTATACACGGCTCTGACAGCGGCACGGAGTGTCGGGGCGATTACCCCGAACAGCTCCACCAATTCCGGTTCAGACATCCAAACATTTTCATTCGGTATATCAGGCAGTATTACCTTACCATATTCTGTTGTGGTTATGATAACTCTTTCCATACTCATGCTTTCAAGTTCATACAAGTTTCATCTTGTCGCTAATTTTGCTTTCCAGCATGGAAAAATCCTTGTCCAGCTTTTCCGTGGTTATCTTGGCGTAATGCTGTGTGGTGGTAATCTTCGTATGCCCCAGCACCTTGCTCACGCTCTCTATCGGCATACCGTTCGAAATAGCCATCACCGCATACGAGTGGCGGCTCATGTGGAAGGTCAGATGCTTGTTTATCCCACATTCCGCTGCAATCTGTTTCAGCAGAACATTCGTCCAGCCGTTCCGATAGAAATTGAACAGGCGTTTTCCTCTGCGGAACGGTTCGTAACGGTCTATGATTTTACATGCACTCTCCATCAGCTTCACACGGAAGGGGATATTCGTCTTTTGCCGTACCGATGAAATCCACAGGCTGCCGTTTATAGTGACAAGGTTGTCGGTAGTGAGGTTCTTGATGTCGATGAACGATATTCCCGTCAGGCATCCGAAGATGAAAACATCCCTGACAACCGTCATTGCAGGGTCATCGAAACGGTGCGACATGAGCGTCTGCACTTCTTTCTCCGTTAGAAATTCTCGCTCCTTTGTGCCGCCGCTGACATAACAGTTGGCAAACGGGTCTCTCGGTATCAGACCATTCTTGTGTGCATGGGTCACGATAGACCTCAGCGGAGCACAATACAGTCTGATTGTGGATTGTTGCACACCCACTTCATTGCGGAGATAGATGCAGTACTGGTTCAGAAAATCCTCTGTGAGTTCGTTCATGCCGATGTCGTTCCGCTTGTAGTAATACTTGATGAAGTTAGCCACATGGGTGCGGGATATGGTATGCTTGTATAAGGTTTCCTTTGTCCTGTCCTTGCCCACACGTCTGGCGAAGTCTGCATTATGCTTGTCGAAGGCACGGAGCAGCGTTTCATACTCCGTACCGATGCCCTGATAAGCATTGCGTACCATTTCCGCCGTCACGAAAGCCTCACGGTCGGAAATGCGTTGGTAGTGCTTGATGATTTGCGCCTTGATGTTGTCAAGGGCAAAGTTGATGTCCCGAGCCTCCTTGCTTTTTCCTTTCACCTTGTTGGCTTTGGTGTCCCATAACTCCACCGCTACGGAATACTTGCAGCTGAACTGCGCCTGCGTCCCGTTGATTGTCACCCGTCCCATGATGGGAACAATACCGTTTTTCTCCTTGCTCCTGTTCACGAAGAACAGCACTTTGAATGTCGCTCTCATACTGTCTGCTTTTTTGGTTGCAAAATTAGTTTCACATGCGCCAAATGGCTGAAAGCAAACCTCTGCAGAACAGCGCAAAATCAGTATTGGGTTGTTAAAAATGCAGGTTTGTCGGGGTTACGATTTGGAAACCTAACTATTTCTACAATCCGCGTAATTTTGCTTTTTTGCCTATTCTGCAAAGCTATGAGAAATACCGCATAAATCACTATCTGTTAAATAATTGTCCTCCGTTGGCTTCGTGTGGCTTCTATCGAGGATTTTTCTACCTCAAACGTCAGGTAGTGAAAAAGGACGGGACAGTGCCCGTCATGGGACGCATCACGGTGGACGGCAGCCAGACGCAGTTCAGTTGCAAACTGACCGTCGATCCCAAGCAGTGGGACACCAAAGGGGGACGTGTCACGGGCAGAAGCGCGGCGGCACTCGAAACGAACCGCATGCTCGACAGGATGCGTGTGCGCATCAACGGACATTATCAGGAAATCATGGAGCGTGACAACTTCGTCACAGCGGAAAAGGTCAAGAACGCCTTTCTCGGACTTGAACACCGTTATCACACGTTGATGCAGGTATTTCGCCAGCACAACGAAGACTACGAGAAACAGGTGGAGGCAGGCATGAAAGCCAAAGGCACGCTCTTGAAATACAAGACCGTTTACAAGCACCTGCAAGAGTTCCTCACCATCCGCTACCGCGTGAAGGACATCGCCCTGAAAGAGCTTACGCCCGCTTTCATCTCCGACTTCGAGATGTTCCTGCGCACGGACAAGCACTGCTGCACCAATACCGTGTGGCTGTATGTCTGCCCGCTCCGGACGATGGTGTTCATCGCCATCAACAACGAGTGGCTCACGCGCGACCCGTTCAGGGAGTATGAAATCAAGAAGGAAGAAACGACCCGCAGCTTCCTGACGAAAGAGGAAATCCGGCTGCTGATGGAGGGCAGGCTGAAGAACGCCAAGCAGGAGCTATACCGTGATTTATACCTGTTCTGCGCATTCACGGGCCTGTCGTTCGCCGACATGCGCAACCTGACGGAAGAGAATATCCGCACCTATTTCGACGAACATGAGTGGATAAACATCAACCGCCAGAAAACAGGTGTCGTTTCCAATATCCGGCTGCTTGACATAGCCAAGCGCATCATCGACAAATACCGGGGTCTGTGCGGGGACGGGAGGATATTCCCCGTGCCGCACTACATGACCTGCCTGTACGGAATCCGTGCCGTCGCCAAGCGTTGTGGCATCACCAAGCATATCACGTGGCATATCGGAAGACATTACGAATTGTCTTTATCGCTGAATTTGAATAGTTTGCAAAGATTTGTTTCTTGATGGGTAACGATTTAGAAACAAGCGAAGTTCTGTATTTTACCTCGTTT
>NZ_SRYM01000049.1 GCF_004793765.1 Parabacteroides distasonis
GTCTGACCGATTCAGTGATAGATTTTGAATACCGCATCCAAAAGCAGGCGGAAGCACTGGAACGTGCAAGGCTGTTGAACGAACAAGCCGAGCAACTAAAGAAAGAAGCCGATAAGTTGGGTAAGCCATAAACAGAGAAAGCCGGAACGGATGAAGCACATTCACCGTTTCGGCTGTTTTAATTCATTTCTTTTTCTTCGTGCAGTGTTCTTTCTCGAACTGGCGTAGCGTGGTAATGCTGAACCTTTCTTTAATAAACTCTCGGACATCGGAAGCCTTGTAATACACTTTTCCGCTGATTGTGAAGTACGGCAGCACACCGATAGCCCGGTAACGTTGAAGGGTTTTGATACTTACTTTGAACAACAGACACAAATCTTGATTATCCAACAGGTTATCATCTTCGGGCAGCACCTTATCGGCGTTACGCAACACCCGTACATCTTTGCAGAGTTCTTCCAGTTTGGCATACAACTTCTGCATCCATTCGCCAAATTCATCATTTTCTATATACATAATTGCTTCATATTTCAGATTATACCTTTTGTGAATTGATGAAGCAAAATTCAGAAAAAGAATGCAAAAAAATTACGGGGGCGCACATGGAATCCATTATAAATAAATCATAAAGCACTGATTATCTATATCCTTTTTTGTCATGTTCCTTTCGGATAAGGTCTGCCAGTCCATTAAGAAATTCTGTGAGTTTGCCCGGCTTTCGTTTTATCACGTCCTCATGCTTTTGGTGACAGTCGCTTATCTTGATGTTAAACAACCATTCAAAACCTTTGGATAAATCTACCAAATAGGCAGGTTTGCCGTTCTGATAAACAATGTCTTTGGAGAGGAACAGACCGCTTACCATTTCCATGATGTTGATAAGGGCTGTTTTGTCAGCGAGATAGAGAGGGGAAAGGCTTTGTTTTTCAATCCGCTGTTTGAGTTGTTCCGGGTATTTGATGCGCCATTCAATAAGGCGTATTTCTGTGTTTAAAAGTCCTATCGCTTCATCAATTAGATGCAAATAGGGCATTTTTTTCTTGCTCAAACCGTACACGGTATGACTTAAGACGATATAAACCAAAAGAAAAATAGCGGAGTAATACACTATAATCTTGCTCGTTAATACTGAAATTGGCTACATGGATAGCTAATTCTTCAACAGCTTTTGTTAGTTCAGATGCGGAAACTTTGCGCTGTGAGTATTCCGATAGTAATCGAAAAAAACTCTGTTGTAATAATGCTTTCATCTATTAATATTTTTAATTTCATAATTAGTTAGTTCGTCTTTTATAGAATTTTACTTATATCATTGGGTGTCTTAAAATAATAGTCGGCACGTATAGGATTAGATACATTATTGCTCCATAAAACCAATCCGGAATCAACACCGGCATTGTTAGCACATTGAATATCATAAATACTATCACCAATATAGAGAGCGTTTTCGGGGCTTACATGGGCTTTAGCCAAATATGCTACTAAGGGTGCTGCTTGGGGCTTATGTTCATCAGTATCATCGGCACATACAATTGTGGAAAAATAGTCCGCTAACCCTAATGGCTCAAAATCAGAATAATATTCTTGATATGTTTTGGAGGTTACAATGCCTAAAATATAGCCTCTTGATAAAAGGGATTGCAAGCATTCTTTGATACCTTGAAAAGGTTGAATAGTGTGCTGGAGCAATTTCATATTCCTATCCCATCGTTTCAATGCATCTTCTATGTCGAGTACTTTGAGTAATTCCAACGCATTTCTTCCGGTAATGCCTAAAGCAAATTTCAGACTTTCATATTGAGGTGCGCGTCCTGTTATTTCTGTAATTGTTTTTATTAAAGAGTTGATGACTGCATATTCCGTATCTATCAATGTACCGTCTATGTCGAATACGATATGTTTATATTTCATGTGTTTGATTTATTAGTCAAATAATACTTGCCAGTTTCTATCGTAGTAAGCTGAAAAGCACATTTTAATTTGTTCTTCGTTATTTTTCTCTTTTGCAAGAATAGGTAATTCTTCCAATCCGAAATAGGCACTCTCATCCGTTTCAATATTGGGTCGGAAATATCCGCTTTCAATCTCACAAAGAACAAAAATTTTACAAACATTGTAGGCATAGGGGGGAATATTATGCAAATTTCTATCTTGTATAGCTATTATCCGGATAGCTTTTACATTTAATCCTGCTTCTTCTTTTACTTCTTTTTCTGTATTAGTCTTGATACTCTGATTTATATCGACCCAACCACCGGGCAAAGACCAAGTTCCATTTTTCTCTTTCACAAGCAGTATTTTATCATCTTTGAATATAGCAGCTCGTGTATCTAATTTAGGAGTTTGAAATCCAGTTTCATTGCAAAACAGATTCTTTACTTTTTCTATGGGTATTTCACTTTGCAGACTAAGCATTTCTGCTGCAATTTCTCTAATGCGTTCAAAGCGTTCTATATCAAATACATCTTTGGAGTATGTCAATCCCCCTTGGGCAATGAATTGTAGTTCTTTTGCCCATTCAAGCCATTGTGGTTGTACTATTTTATTCATATAGTGAATGTTAGTATCGTTATATTGATTTACAAAGGTATGGAAAATGAAATTCTTTATTTTTGTCCTATGTTAAAAAATCATCGGCTTGACCGGATTCTGCTAAGAGAAGGTTGTGTTATTCCTAAAAAAGAGGCAATATGTCCTAAAGTCACTCGGTGGAAAATGCTGGGATATTCTTTTATCAACTTTTCATAACGTTCTTGGGCAGACAAGTTCAGCCGGGAAATATGAATGTCCTGTAAAAGTAGAAAATTTTCTTGCTGTAACACTCTCATCCAATTGGCAATGTCAATACGGGATTTATATAAATCATTCAACTTGTCTATAGAAATGGAGTAGGTTAAAGTTTCTTCTAAGGTTTCTACATATTCAAATCCTGCTTTGTGTCGATATAAATCCCATGAACCACAAGTCGCATCGCCTTCCATAGAAAACCATGTTGTTATTTCTTTTCCATTATGCAGGATATATGAACGTGTTATTCCTTTTTCTATGAAATAGACTTGATTGTCAAAGTGTCCAGCTTGTATAATGATAGTTTTAGCGGGGAAGGTTTGTCGTTTGAAACAACACTTTAATAGGTTCAATGAATTATCCGAGACAGGATAGTATTCTTTTATTTTTCTTATTATATTATCCATTATCAATGTTTTTGCTCTTTCTACAAAAATAATAAAACAGAAAGGGATAATATTGTTGCATTCATAGTTTAAAAAGGAATTTGACTATTTTTAGCAAGGTGGGATGAAAAGAGAACCACGATGTGGATATGTGATATAGGCAAAAGAAATAGGTGGTGCTAAACTACGTTTAGTTTATCCCTTTGTCTATATAGCCAAAACGAACTAAACCAATTTTTATTGACAGCTAGAAACGATACTGGCGAAAAAAGAAATAGTATTACCTTTTTCGCCAGTATCGTTTTTAGCAATCTTTTTCAGTCTTGATTTATCCTTAATAGTTTGAGGAAGAAATGAACTCTTTTATTTCTTCCTCGGTTGGAAGTTCTATCATGTACTTCTGTACAAAGATATTCGGGTCTAATCCGGCAGTGGCATATTTAACTAATGTATCTCCCTTTTCGGTGCAGAGCAAAATGCCGATAGGCGGATTATCATCCGACTGCATCACTTCTGCTTTAAAGTAGTTGAGGTACATATTTAACTGTGAAGCATATTCATGGCGGAACTTGTCTATCTTTAATTCCACAATAACATGGCATTTCAAAATACGGTGATAGAACACAAGGTCAGTAAAGAAATAATCTTCATCAATCAAGATACGTTTTTGCCGAGCTTCAAAGCAGAAGCCATGTCCCATTTCTAACAGGAAGCGTTGCAGATTGTCAAGAATGGATTGCTCCAAATCGTTTTCTGTCACTAATGCACGTTCATTCAACCCTAAGAATTCCAAAGTAACAGGGGTATTGATTACATCTTTGGGCTGTAATAAGGTTGCTTGTTGTTGGACTAAAGCGGAGAGTGCTTCTTTGTTTTTGGATAGTCCGCTACGTTCGTAATATAAAGACGCTATTTGCCGCTCTAACTCTTTTACAGACCAGCATCCACGAATAGTTTCCATTTCATAGAAAGCACGTTTTATCGGGTTCTCAATTCCTGATATAGTATTTAAATGGGTGGAAGATAATCTGTTGAATAATCTATCAGCTGGAATCATCCATGTTTCGGTTTGTGGGTATTTTGTTGATAGCTTCCAAACGCCATTTTCAGATCCGGCGGTCACCAACCGCCGGATTGGTTCAGTGAATTCGGCGGTCAATGACTGCCGAATTTGTATTTGTGATGCAATATATTGTGTGACAGACTCTTTTAGCTGTGGATAAACAAGGTACAGTCGTCTAAATTCCCTGAATCTACGTTCATTCAGACCTTTTGTTTTCAGTCGTTGCTCCAGCTTCTTCAACAGTTGTTCACCGTATGCGGCACGGTCTTCTCCGTTCTGCTCAAATTCCACGATATAGCACCCCATAAGCCAGTTACGGGAAGTAAGGGCAAGGTTTACAGCGTGTGCGGCTTGTGCCTGCAACGTGTTCTGTATCGTGCTGATATGTTTTACTAATGCTTCAAAGTTCATAGTTACAAAGATAAGTCTTTTATGGTTAAAACTTTAGTTCGGGCAAACTGTTTATTGCTTCCTCTTTTAATTTATCCACCGCACGGGTGTATTTTTCTGTATGTTTCAATCCGCTATGTCCTAAAAGGCTGGCTACGGTTTTTATATTTGCCCCATTGTTCAGAATGTTCACGGCAAACGAGTGCCGGGCACAATGCCAGCTTATATGTTTGTCTATCCCGGCTCTCTTTACCCAACGCTTTACTGATTTACAGCAGCTTTCGTAAGTAGGCAAATCGAATATCAAACAGTTTTTGTCTGCCGGGGCTTCGCCAATGATAGACAATAGACCGTCATTCAGAGGAATAACCACACCGCTACTGGCTGAATGTCCCTTTGTTTTGCTTTGCTCAAACTTCAATAACCGATTACCATAATCCACATTCTTATAGGTCAGGTCTTTTACATCACAGAAGCGCAGACCGCAGTATAGGCAGAAGATAAAAGCCCGTCTGACATTCGGGTTCTCGTTGTCATAATGGCAAGCCGCCAGCTTTTGTATTTCTTCGGGAGAAAGAACATCTTTCCGAAGCATTTGGCTATCCACTTTGCAGGTAACACTTTTGCATGGGTCTTTCAACATTACATCGTGGTCAATCGCATATCGAATAACTTTCTTAAAACGCTGGTAAATGCTTTTAGCTCCCTCACCCACACTTCGGGATTGCAAATAGGCTACAAACTGCTCCATCATTTCTTTGGTAATAAGTTCCGGTTTGATACTAAACTCATTCATGGGGTATTGCTCTTTTAAGAAGTCCTTAAAACGGCTAAGCGCAATTTGTACCATGCGAATATCTTTCTTGGTATAACTGTTGATATAGGCTTGGAAATAGTCTAAGAAATTGACCGTTCTATCTTTTTTTAACCGATAGCCCAACATACTTTCTTTAAATTCCTGCTCACGCTCTGCACGTATCTTTGTAGCAAGTTCCAACGTTTCTTTGTTCTGCTGACGTTCCGCAGGGGTACGGGGCTTATCTATCAGATACAGACTAAGGTTTTCTTTTCGCCTGTTGTGCTTTACTGCAAACTTGGGCTTGCCTTGCATCTTTCCACTATCATAGTACACTTGATTGCCGTTTTCATCTAATACGGGCTTTTCCTCTCTACCTAAATAATACTCTAAGTAAAGGCTAATTCTACCATCCGAGAGCTTATTTTGCTCTAACTTGGGGTTTTCTTTCGTTTTATTTTCTAACTTTGCCATTGTTTAGAGGTTTTATCCCGATTTAGGTACCATAACCGGGTGATTACGCTAAATAGTTGATTTTCTTTTGTTTTCTGATATTGCAAAGGTACAAAAGAAAATGATATTTCAAAGTGTACTAAAAGTGTACTGAATAACAGAAAATGGGCAAAATATGGCAAAAATGGAGAAAATAAGAAGTATGCAAGTTATTGATAATAAGGTGAATAAATTCTTTTGTTTTCCTATGATTTCTATGGTTTGTACCGGATCAAGAGGTGTTGTCGTCCAGCCTTACCCAGTATAACGATTATATAAAGACAGCGAAAAAATCGACGAACGCAGACAAGAACGCTATGGTAACCCGGGTCGGAAAGAGGATAGCTGCCGCTACGGAGGAGTATTTGCGGGCGAACGGGATGGCGGATGAGGTGAAAAACTTCGCATGGGAGTTTAATTTGGTGAATGATCCACAGGTGAACGCCTTCTGTATGCCGGGCGGCAAGATCGTGGTGTACGAGGGATTGCTGCCTTTGGTTTCCTCGGACGATGAGTTGGCGGTGGTTGTCGGGCACGAGGTGGCTCATGCCGTAGCCAAGCACAGCAACGAGCGTATGAGCCAGCAACTAATGGCCCAATATGGGGCGGCTATTTTAGGTGCGGCCGTAAGCAATAAGAGTGCGGCGGTACAGCAAGCGGCCAATACGGTATATGGCGTGGGAGCGCAGTATGGCGTAATGCTTCCTTTCTCCCGTAAGCACGAGTCGGAAGCGGATTATATGGGATTGGTATTCATGACTATGGCGGGATACAATCCGGACGTGGCGGTCAACTTCTGGCAAAAGATGTCTGCCGGAAAGAGTGGCTCTACGCCGGAATTTATGAGTACGCACCCCAGTGATGCCACTCGTATAGCGGAAATCCAAAAAGTCTTACCCGCAATCAAAACCAAATACAAAAAGTAGTTGACGGTTGACAATTGACAGTTATTTTACCACTTGTCTCAATTTTCAATTAAACAAGATTCCCATCTTGTTCATCAAGAAACAAGCATTCATGTTCTGGGCTATCCCTTCTCTTAGTTGGTAAGAGAAGGATAGCTCCTCGTCTTTTATATCTGCCTCGAAGCGGTAATTCTTTATTTGTTCCGGGAACTCTTCCTCCAAAGTACCCAATACTAAATCGTGGGTGGCGATGATACCGCAAGCCTTATAAGCGACCAGTTGTTTCATAAGGGCAAGGGAGCCTTTCTGCTTGTCGATAGAATTTGTTCCCTTCAAGATCTCGTCCAAGATGATAAATAGCTTCTCTCCGTTTTGCAGTCTGTCGATAATCATTTTCAGTCGTTTCAACTCCGCAAAGAAATAAGACTCGTTGCTAGCCAAGGAATCCGAGGTACGTAAGCTGGTAATCATGTGGGCGGGATAGACTGTCAAGGAGGCGGCACAGACCGGAGCGCCTACGCAAGCCAATAAATAATTGACACCGATCGTTCGGAGGTATGTACTTTTCCCGGCCATATTCGCTCCGGTGATGATCAGGAACCAAGGACTTTTGCGGATATCTATATCGTTCTTTACGCAAACTTTCCGGTTCAGAAGAGGATGTCCCAAAGCCTTGCCTTCCATCTGGAAATAAGTGTCGGCGATCTCCGGATAGATGTATTCCGGATGGTTAAAAGCGAAACCAGCCAACGAGTTCAGCGCATCGAAGCGAGCCAATGCGTCGAACCAAAGCGGAAGCTTATCGGAGTAAGTTTGGATCCAGCGTTCCAAGAGGAGGGCGTGGCGTGTATCCCGCAAGTAGAAGAGATTGAAAATGATACCCGCCAAGCTGAATCGTGAGTCCAGCCCTCCGATATATGACGACAAACGTTTAATAGCATGCGAGGCCAGTTCCTTCTCGTTCGCTAATTGCCCGCTGATCTCTTTCAGCTCTTCCGACTGGAAGTTATCTTCTTCCACACATCGCATCAGCTTTGAGTATCGATTGAAAATAGACTCCATCTTATTGACGGTCGCATAAAGCGCGTTGATCTCCTTAGTACGTGCGTAAGCGATCACTAGCGTGATTAAGAAATAAATATTCAATAAACTCCCGCTGATCCAATCCTGCGAGTAAGCGATACCCAATACGATCCACAATGCGGGAACCGCCCAGATCAACAGTTTCCACGGTAGGCTATCAACGAATTTGTGCTTACGCTGAGTGAGCCGGTCCATAAAGTTGGTATCGTTGTCTCTCGTATCTTGTGTGCCTTGCCGGATCATCCCCGTCACATAGAAATGTTGCCGTAAGGCGGATAAAGCCGCTAATTCCTTGATTGCCTCTTGCCGTTTGACGATCTCCTTCTTATCCGTCAGGGGATTCGAGAACCAACCGGCCAGTCGCTCCCGCCCGAACCCGGTTACGGTACGATTGAGCGATTGAAACAAGGAGCGGTCTCCAAACACATCCAGATCCAAGCAGAAAGAGTGTTCGCCCGAGATCTTATCGGCTGCCCCGTCGAATGCGCTGAAATTATAGTCTAGTCCTTTCAGCTCATCCTCGTTCAGCTTGATCAAGGTCTCGGCGTATACTTTCCGTGCGTACATTCTATTATGGTACCACATCAGGAGTGCGAACGGGATGATATAAACGAAGGTGATCCCCGTCAGCCATTGCCAACTCTCATCCCTGAATATCCATAAGGAAAGGATCGCTCCAGCCACTAAAGCCAACCGGATACTCCCCATCAGATGGATCTTCTTTTTCAAATTACCCAAACGCCGTGTATAAGCGTCGATATTCTCTTTGTAATAACTATAGGCTTCTTCCATAGGCGCGAATATAGGAAAAATGAACTAACTACTAAAAATATCCTTCCTGATAGATCTCATTGATCGGGCGATAGATGTAATATATGATACATTTCGTTTCTTTAGGAAACAATACATTTACAGACTTTGTTTTCTAATATATTGAACGTTTCCCGGATAATTAAAGATATACGCCATGAAGGAAAAAATTGAACAATTAAAAGCTCTCAACCACAAAGCTGAGTTAGGGGGGGGGAGAAGACCGCATTGCGAAGCAACATGCGGCAGGTAAACTAACCGCTAGAGAAAGAATCGAACTGCTATTGGAAAAGGGTAGCTTCGTGGAAATCGACAAGTTCGTGACACATACGTGCCATGAGTTCGGTTTAGAAAAGCAGCGTCCATTAGGAGATGGCGTGGTCACCGGTTACGGAATGATCGGGCAACGCACGGTGTTTGTTTTCGCTCAGGACTTCACGGTATTCGGTGGGGCCTTGTCTGAGACGTATGCCCGTAAGATCTGTAAGATCATGGACATGGCAACGGAACTAGGCGCTCCGGTGATCGGGTTGAACGATTCGGGAGGCGCACGTATTCAAGAAGGGGTTCGTTCCTTGGCGGGATATGCCGAGATATTTCTCCGGAACTCGTTGGCTTCCGGCGTGATCCCGCAGATTAGCGCTATTATGGGCCCGTGTGCGGGTGGAGCGGTTTACTCGCCGGCGTTGACGGACTTTATCTTTATGGTAAAACAAACGAGCTATATGTTTATCACCGGCCCGGAGGTCGTGAAAAGCGTGACGCAAGAAGAGGTTACGATGGAGAATCTGGGAGGCTCGGAAGTGCATAGCACCCGTTCCGGAGTGGCTCATTGCACGGCGGATAACGATATGGATTGTATCTTGAAGATACGTGAGTTGATGTCGTTCTTGCCGAATAATAATATAGAAGAGCCGCCATTCGTTCCTACTACCGATAGCCCGAACCGCATCGATCCGCAATTGGATCTGCTGGTTCCTACCAATCCCAACCAGCCGTACGACATGAAGGAGCTGATCCTTTCCGTGGCTGATGATCAAAACTTCTTCGAGATACAAAAGGAATATGCCAAGAACATCATTATCGGTTATATCCGTTTGAATGGAAAGACGATTGGTGTCGTGGCGAATCAACCCGCTGCCTTGGCTGGTACGCTGGATATCAATGCGTCCGTAAAGGCTGCCCGTTTCGTCCGTTTTTGCGACGCGTTTAATATACCGTTGTTGACGTTGGTGGATGTACCGGGTTTCTTACTGGGCGTGAACCAAGAGTACGAGGGAATTATCCGTCATGGTGCTAAGTTATTGTATGCGTATTGCGAAGCTACCGTGCCCAAAGTGACCGTCATTACCCGAAAGGCTTACGGCGGAGCTTACGACGTGATGAGCTCCAAGCATATCCGGGGCGATATCAACTTCGCTTATCCAACCGCTGAGATCGCTGTCATGGGACCGGAGGGCGCTGCGAATATCTTGTTCCGTAAAGAACTGAAGACCGCGGAAGATCCCGAAGGCAAACGGAAGGAATTGCAAGCTGATTACCGGGAGAAGTTCGCTAACCCGTACCGGGCCGCTGAGTTGGGCTATGTAGACGAGATTATCGAGCCGTCTGTCACACGCAGCCGTTTGATCCGTAGTTTTGAGCTGTTGGCCAACAAACGGCAATCCAATCCTCCGAAGAAACATTCCAATATTCCTCTTTAAAAACGAATCCTTATGATAAAGAAAGTATTAGTAGCCAATCGTGGCGAGATAGCGATGCGGATATTCCGCACCTGCCGGGTGATGAACATCCCGACCGTAGCGATCTATACGCATGTGGATCGCGGAGCGTTACATGTACGTTATGCGGAGGAAGCTTACTGCATCTCGGAAGATGAAGGGGATACCTCTTACTTGAAGCCGGACTTGATCCTTGAGATCGCCAAGAAGACAGGAGCCGCCATTCATCCGGGGTACGGCTTTTTGTCGGAGAACGCCGATTTCGCCCGCCGTTGCGAGGAGGAGGGCGTGATCTTTATCGGCCCGAGTGCCGACGTGATCGCCAAGATGGGTATCAAGACCGAGGCCCGTAAGATCATGAAAGAAGCCGGTGTACCGGTTGTACCCGGAACGGAAAAGCCGGTGACGGACATAGAGGATGCTAAGAAGGTAGCTGCCGAGGTGGGTTATCCGATCATGCTAAAGGCGCTTGCCGGGGGCGGTGGAAAGGGGATGCGCTTGGTGCGTAGCGAGAATGAGATGGAAGCGGCTTTCCGTATGTCTCGTTCCGAGGCGGCCAACTCGTTCGGAAACGATGCCATCTATATCGAGAAGTATATCGAGAACCCCCATCATATCGAGGTACAGGTACTCGGGGATAAATATGGGAACGTGATCCATTTGTATGAGCGTGAGTGCTCTATCCAGCGCCGTAACCAGAAAGTGATCGAGGAAGCGCCCTCTCCATTCGTGAAGGAGGCCGCTCGCCAGAAGATGTTGGCCGTAGCGGTGGAGGCTTGCAAGAAAATCGGTTACTACAGTGCCGGGACGTTGGAGTTCATGATGGATAAGGATCAGAACTTCTATTTCCTTGAGATGAATACCCGCCTTCAAGTGGAGCATCTGGTGACGGAGGAGACAACGGGCGTAGACTTGGTTCGCGATATGATCTTGGTGGCCGCCGGAAATCGCCTGCCTTATAAACAGGAAGATGTGGCTTGCCGGGGACATGCCTTGGAATGCCGTATCTATGCGGAAGACCCGGAAAATGACTTTATGCCCTCTCCGGGGGTGATCAAGGTGCGTGAGGCTCCCGAGGGACGTAACGTGCGTCTGGATAGTGCTGCCTACGCCGGTTTCGAGGTGTCCTTGCATTACGATCCGATGATCGCCAAGCTTTGCACGTGGGGCCGGACCCGTGAATCCACCATCTCGAATATGATACGTGCCTTGCGGGAATACAAGATCTTGGGAATCAAGACAACGATCCCTTTCCACCTGCGTGTGTTGCATAATGCGACCTTTTTGAAGGGGAATTACGATACGACCTTTATCGACACCAAATTCGATAAAGAAGACTTGAAACGTCGACAGAACAGCGACCCGACCATCGCTGTGATCGCCGCCGCCTTGAAGCATTACGAGGAGGAGAAAGAGGCGGCCGCCCGTGCGACGACCGTTCCGCTGGTAGGGGAGTCCCTGTGGAAACACTATGGGAAGTTACAAATGTTGGCTAATAATTTTTAATGAGAGGAGGTATGATTATGTCAAAGGCTTTAGCGACTTATTTTGCCACGGTTAACGATATTCCCGACACAGAGTTCAAGGTAGAGATTCTGGAAGACGGACCCATCAAGAAAGTATCCGTAAACGGTACCGTTTATGATGTAGATTACAATCTGGGCGGAGATACGATCCACTCGATCATCATGAACCATAAATCTCATGGCGTACAAATATCCAGTGTTGGAGATTCCACTTATGAGGTAAAGAATAAAGGTGATTATTTCCAAGTACAGGTGATTGACGAGTTGAAGAAATTACGCCTGTCAAGAACCAGTTCCAAGACGGTCGGCCGTCAAGTCATACAGGCTCAGATGCCGGGCGTGATCCAGAAGGTATATGTCAAGGTAGGCGATGAGGTCAAGGCGGGAGACCCGCTTTGCGTATTGGTTGCCATGAAGATGGAGAACGAGATCCGTACGCCGATCGATGGAGTGGTGAAAGAGGTGTATATCAATGAGACAGACAAGGTCTCCGTGGGTGGTAAGATGTTGGTTGTAGAGTGAATTGTCTCAGGATTATAGTTTTCCCTTGAGAGAATGGGAAAGGAATCGGAGCAGTCCGGTTCCTTTCTCATGTTTGGTAAAAGTATCTTAAAAATATTCCGTCTTTCTATCGTGTTACAGAGTTATTATTTCTACATTTGCAGCGTTTAAACCTAAATCATGAAGTTATGTTGACAGCAATGGTCATTGTGTTCCTTGTCGGTTATTTGATGATCGCACTGGAACATCCTCTAAAGATAAACAAGGCGGGGACGGCTTTGCTTATCGGTACGGTCTTATGGGTTATGTACACGTATGCGGCCCCATTTTTCATTCCGAGGGCCTCGGCTGAGGAATTCAGTTTGTTCTTGGAATCGTTCCCTTCTTTGGGCTCTTTAACGTTTAAGGAACAATGTACCCGGTTCGTCGTGGAGCATCAGGTTCTGGATAGTATCGGAGAGATCGCCGAGACGCTTATATTCCTGATCGGGGCGATGATAACCGTGGAGTTGATCGATGCCCATGGCGGTTTCATGTTTATCACGAATCATATTATCACGAAAAAAAAGAAGAAACTGCTGGTGTTGATCGCCGTGATCACGTTCTTTATGTCGGCTGTTTTGGACAACCTTACGACCTCGATCGTCATGATCATGCTGATCCGTAAGTTGCTCGGGAATTATAAAGAGCGGTGGGTGTTCGGCAGTATCATTATTATAGCGGCGAATAGCGGTGGCGCTTGGTCACCGATCGGCGATGTGACTACGATCATGCTTTGGGTAAGGGGAAATATCTCTACTTCATCTACGATTCCGCATTTGATCCTGCCGAGTATCGTATCGGCGTTGATCCCGGTCTTGATCGCCATGCGTTTCTTGCATGGAAACGTGACACCCCCTAACGCATTCTCGCAAATGGAGACGGACAATGAGTTGCTGAAGAGATTGAAGGATAAGGAGAAGTTATCGATCTTGATCATTGGTGTGTTGTGTTTATTGTTCGTGCCTGTATTCAAGACGGTTACTCATCTTCCCCCGTTTATGGGGATCTTGATGGGAGTGGGTATCCTTTGGTTCTATACGGAGATGCTATACGCTCGTAAACCGATCGATGAGGACTTGAAATTGCGCTTGTCTAAGGTGGTTCACCGTATAGACGGGGCAACCTTGTTATTTTTCCTCGGAATCCTTTTAGCGGTAGATGCCTTGCGTTGCAGCGGCGTATTGTCGGATTTCGCTTTCTGGCTGGACGATACGGTGGGCAACGTGTATGCGGTGAACCTTATTATCGGCGCCTTATCGTCTATCGTAGATAATGTTCCGTTGGTAGCGGGGGCTATTGGTATGTATCCGGTGGCTACAGACGCTATGGTGGCTGCGGCGACTGATCCGGCTTATTTGGCGAACTTCGTGCAAGATGGCGTATTTTGGCAGTTCTTGGCTTATTGCGCAGGAGTAGGTGGAAGTATGTTGATCATCGGTTCCGCCGCCGGAGTCGTCGTGATGGGCTTGGAACGGATCAATTTTATTTGGTACTTGAAGAATATCTCTCTGTTGGCCTTGGCGGGATATTTGTCCGGTGCGGTGGTATATATTCTCCAGAACTTAATATTCTAAATAAGTATATGATATTAATTGCGGATAGCGGATCTACGAAGACGGAGTGGTGCTTGGCGGATCAAGGCGGACTGGTGCGTACGATTGTGACAGCGGGTACCAATCCTTACTTCCAGGCACGGGAGGAGATCGCCGTAGAAATTCGGGATGCCTTATTGCCGGCGTTGAAGAGGGAGCGGGTCGATGCCATCTACTTCTATGGTGCCGGTTGCGCCTTCCCGGAGAAGAACCGGATCGTGGAAGAGGCGATCACGTCTTATATCTCGGTGCCCATAGAGGTGTATAGCGACTTGATGGCGGCTGCTCGTGCCTTATGCGGGAGCCGTCCGGGAATTGCCTGTATATTGGGGACGGGATCGAACTCTTGCCTGTATGACGGGACGGAGATAACGGAGCATATCTCTCCCTTGGGATTCATTCTGGGGGATGAGGGTAGTGGCGCCGTGCTCGGGAAGTTATTGGTAGGGGATTGCTTGAAGCGTCAGTTGCCGGTGCCTTTGGTTCAGAAGTTTATGGATCAATATGAGTTGACGCCCGCCTTATTGTTGGAGCGGGTATATAAACATCCTTTCCCGAATCGTTTCTTGGCTACCTTGTCCCGTTTCTTGTTGGAGAATATCACCGAGCAACCGATTTATAATTTGGTCTATACGAGTTTCCGTAGCTTCTTCCTCCGTAACGTGGCGTTATATCCGGGAGCTGATACGTACCCGATTCATTTTGTAGGCTCTATCGCCTATTATTATCAGGAGGTATTGAAAGCTGCGGCCTTATCCTTAGGCTTGAAGGTCGGTACGGTCGTACAGGCTCCCATGGACGGATTGATCCGGTATCATTTTACGAACGAAAAAAAAATGAATGAGTGATGGCATTTCAAAAGATAACCGAGTCGGAATCGTTGTACGATAATCTGGATCAGATGTCTGTCCGGGAGTTACTGGAAGGCATCAATAACGAGGACCGGAAAGTGGCGATCGCCGTTGGCCGGGAGATCCCGAAGATCGAGAAGCTGGTAACCCGTATCGTAGAGCGGATGCGGAGGGGCGGTAGGCTCTTTTATATCGGGGCGGGTACGAGTGGTCGCTTGGGGGTCTTGGACGCTTCCGAGATCCCTCCCACGTATGGTATGCCGAATACCTTGGTGATCGGTTTGATCGCCGGCGGCGACCGGGCGCTCCGGAATCCCGTGGAGTCGGCGGAAGACGATCTGGATAAGGCTTGGGAGGAACTTCAACAATATCATATCAATACGAACGACACCTTGGTGGGAATAGCCGCCTCGGGTACGACTCCCTACGTGATCGGCGCCCTGCGTAAGGCACGCTCCGAGGGAATCCTGACGGCCTCTATCTCCTGCAACCCGGATTCTCCGATGGCGACGGAGGCGGAGATCGCCATCGAGCCGGTAGTAGGTCCGGAGTTCGTCACCGGAAGTACGCGGATGAAGAGCGGTACGGCCCAGAAGATGGTGCTGAATATGATCACAACCTCCACGATGATCAGGCTGGGTCGGGTGAAAGGGAACCGGATGGTGAATATGCAACTGACCAACCAAAAATTGGTGGACCGTGGTACCCGTATGATCATGGAAGAGCTTCGTCTGGATTACGAGCAGAGCAAGAACCTCCTGCTCCTACATGGCTCCGTCCGGGAGGCGATCGATTCTTATCACCGTGAATGGCGGCTGAACCAGTAAGTTTTCGTATATTCGCCCCCCGAAAACTAATTAATTATCGTACGATGAATTTTATCTCTAAGCTATTCAAGAAGAATACTCCCGAGGCGGAAGAGCAGACTAAAGGCTCCGTGGAGGAGTTCGTATCTTTAATCCGTGTATATTATCAAGCCGTTATGGCCGTGAATTTGGGTATCACCAACTTGAACATGCTCGCTGATATGGCTTTGTTCAAACGCATGTTGAAGATACCGACCCAGAATAACAAATTGGGCGTCGCCGAGAAATCTCGTGTGCGCAAGGTATTGATGGAGGATTACGGCCTAAGTGAGGCTTTCTTCAAGGAGATCGACAGTTCGGTGAAGAAGAACTGTAAGAACCAAAACGATATCAAGACGTATTTCTTCATGTTCCAAGGTTTCTGCAATGATTTGTTCAACTTACTTGGCAATCTGATGCAGTGGAAGTTCCGCTTTTCCATGCTGGTAAAGAAGTTGCTATATAATATGACAACGAAGACGGTTCACGATATCTTGACCAAGTCTGAGTGGAAAGATATCAGCGTGCAGAAGGCTGCATGGAGCGTGCGTAAGTATGCCGAGAAACTAGGCTACTCCGAGCAATGGATCACAGACTTCGTGTATAACGTCGTACTTCTGGCGAAAGAGGACCAGAAGAAGGAACTCAAAAAGAACAAGGAAGCATGACCACCGAGCTGCATCCGCTAGGTTTCTTCCTCCCGGAGAATACGAGATTGCTGATGCTGGGAAGTTTCCCGCCTCCAAAGGCTCGTTGGAGCATGGATTTTTACTACCCGAATATCCAGAATGATATGTGGCGCATCCTTGGTTTGATTTTCTATGGAAACAAGGATGCGTTCTTGCGAGACAAGAAGGCGTTCAGCGAGGAGAAGGCGAAGGCTTTTTGCCGGGAAAAGAGGATCGGGATTGGTGATACCGCCATGGAGGTGATCCGCCTAAAAGCGAACGCCTCCGATAAGTTCCTCGAGGTGGTACGGCCGATCGATCCGGAAAAGGTCTTGTCTCAGATACCGGAATGCGTGGCGATCGTGGTGACTGGGCAGAAAGCGATGGATACTCTCCTCTCTGTATTGCCCGGCACGGAGGAGCCGAAAGTAGGCTCTTCCACGGAGTTCACTTGTATGGGGAGGCGGATGCGTCTGTTCCGCATGCCCTCGTCCTCTCGTGCCTACCCGAGGCCGTTGGAGGAGAAGGCCGCAATTTATCGTGGGATGTTCGAGGTGTTGGGGATCCTTTCTCGTGCCATTTAGCAAAGTGACAGTTTGTAAATTGAAGTCCCGGAGAATCGCTTTTTTCGGGCAGAAGTGTGGTAGGCTCTCAAAAATGAAAGGAAAAAGCAGCAATCCTTTGTCTGATAGGAAGATGAGGAAAAACGGTCTTTTATTCTAGCGAAATTTATTCATCGTAATTCATATCTTGAGGCTTGGAATAGGGAAATAACAGGATTATGATAGGGTTATAACAAGGTTAGAATGCCCATTCACGACTATTCATAACCCTATTCTTGACTACTCTCGATGCCCAACGGCAGTATCGGCGTTGCCTAATGCGACTAGTCGCATAGGCTTTCGACACCTATTGTGCGTGAAAATGGCTATATTTTAACAAAAAAAGGCACTTATGGCTACTTTCTTCTTGCTATTTCGTCAGGTCTGTAAATTGGATATGTTGGGAAAAACGTCTTGCGTAGATCAAAAAGATGGAGGAATGATTGTTTTGCTAACGAAAGAATATGAGACGTGAGTGGCTTGTAAGATAAAAAAAGAGGGACGAAACGATGAATGTCCCGTCCCCATGTAACAAGTTAGTGAGCCTCGGTCAGCTCTATGACCTTGCTACGGGCATGAGCCGTAGAGAACACGTTCATTCCTATTTTTATCAAGAAATCTCCGCTGAAGGTACCTCCGTCGGTAGCCAAGGTCGATTTCTGGCCCGGCATGAGGTTTATCTCTTGTACCTTATATTTCTTATTCGGGTCCAATCCTTGTAGCTTTACGGGGAAAGTTTTTTCACCGAAGCGAGGGTGGATATCATAAGCGAATAGGACGGATTTGCTTTTTGCCTTATCCACGTACATCACGGATGAATGGTTGGTATCGTAAGGGGAGACAAGACGGTACAGATCGCCGTCGAGAATCGTGCCCTTTAGACGTTTGTAGTTGGCAACTGCTTCTTGGCAGTATTTCATCTCGTCTTCGTTCATTTCCTTCAAGCTGATATCGAAGCCCATCTTACACATCATGGCCACGTCGGTACGGAACTTAATGGAGGTATTCTTGTTCCAGCTAGTCACGTGGGCGCACATTGCCTTTGCCGGGAAGAACTGGGAGAATCCCCATTGGATATACAAACGCTCGATCGGATCGGTGTTGTCGCTGCACCAGAATTCCGTGAAATATTTCAATGCCTCGTAATCACAACGGGCACCCCCACCGGAGCAAAGCATGATCGGTAGGTGAGGGTATTTCTCGGCTACCCGTTTGAATACGTTATAGACACCTCGTACATGGTCGATATACAATTGATTCTGCTTCTCTTTAAGATAAGGGGAATAGACATTGGTAATCGGGCTGTTGCAATCCCATTTGAAGAAAGCCAGGTCCGGATTCTCGATCATGATATTATCCACCACGCTGAATACATAATCCTGTACTTTCGGGTTACTTAAGTCTAAGACAAGTTGGTTGCGATAGTAATAGGTCTCACGATTCGGTAGATGAATCGCCCAGTCCGGGTGTTTCTCGAAAAGCTCGCTCTTGGGGTTTACCATCTCCGGCTCGATCCAGATACCGAATTTCACGCCGGCCTCTTTAGCGACCTGTACCAGATGGGGAATGCCGTTCGGCAACTTATCATGGGTAATGTCCCAATCGCCCAATCCGGCCTTATCGTTTTGACGAGGGTATTTATTGGCGAACCAACCGTCGTCCAGCAAGAACATGTCTACACCTAGATGCTTGGCTTCTTTCATAAGTTCCTCCAATTTCTTCTCGTTGAAATTGAAACCGGTCGATTCCCAGTTGTTCAGTAGGGTAAGGCGATCGCCTTTACCATCCTTGATCTGGTAATTACGTGCCCAATCATGGATATCACGACTGGCTTTTCCGGTTCCTTGATTACTCAGTGTAAAGATAAACTCAGGAGTGACGAACCATTCGTTCGGTTTCAATTCATAGGCGGACGCATAGGGATTGATGCCGGAGATGACACGAAGGTTACCGGCGTTGTCCACCTCGAACGTAAAGCGGTAGTTTCCAGTCCAACCGATCGTTCCCATTAAAACATCTCCTGTATTCTCGCTGGCCGGGGCACCTAACCCAATCTCAAAAAACGGGTAAGCGTGCATGGCGGCACGGGAGCCTAGTTTTGTATCGATAATCTTTTTCCCGAATTTCAAGTCTTGGCTGCTCATCTGTACTTCCTTGGCCCAGTCACCGCTAAACTCGGTCAATACATAGCGAGGACTCTCGAAATAAAGCATATTGGAAGCGTATTGGGTAATTGTGACCGGTTTTTTCTCCGTATGACGAATCTCAGTCCAAGCCTTGATGACGTTTTCTTTAGCGAAGGTTACATAGTGTAATTTAGCCTCTACTGGGTATACGTCATCTTTCAGGGAGATGATTGTTTCCGTAACGTTATTGTCTAGTTTCTTGGATTCGCTGGAAACATATTTGAATATACTGGTCATGTTCCCGTCGTTGTGCTGGATGGCGAAAGCCGGTTCGAAATAATCCTCCGCTCCTGAACAAGGATACACTTCCCATCCACGGGTTGATACGCTGCCATCCGTTCCGGCTTGGATGTTCCATGAGAAGTTCTTAAATTCGGATTCGTCCACTAATTTATTTCCCAGATAAGTTTGGTAGAGCCGCCCGTTGGGGGCTACTTGTAAAATTAAGTCCGTCTCATTGGTTGAGATTAAGATCATCTTTTGATCGGCGGCTTTTACGAATGGCAAACAAAAACACAAAAGGATAGCTGTAAGTAATAGATTTTTCATGGTAAATTATTTGAATGTGTAAATAGTAGAGACGTAGCGTGCCACGCCTCTACTAGAATACATATTTGTAATTAATTCTGCTCTTTCAGGATCACGTCGTGAGCTCCACCCTCAACGATACTCGTAGAGGAGACAAGCGTGATCTTAGCATGCTGCTGCAACTCTTGGATTGAGATGGAACCGCAGCTACACATCGTAGCGATCATCTTACCCAAGGTCACGTTCAAATTATCTTTCAATTTTCCGGCATACGGTACATAGCTGTCCACGCCTTCCTCAAATTTCAAGGACTCGTTTCCACCCATGTCATAACGCTGCCAGTTCTTCGCACGGTTAGAGCCCTCACCCCAATACTCCTTCACGAAGTTGTTTCCGATTTTCATCTTCTTCGTAGGAGACTCGTCGAAGCGGGCGAAATAACGGCCCATCATCAAGAAATCGGCACCCATAGCCAACGCCAATACCATATGGTAATCGTGTACCAGACCACCATCGCTACAGATAGGGATATAAACGCCGTGTCTTTTGAAATACTCGTCACGAGCTTTCGCTACGTCGATCAAGGCGGTAGCCTGTCCGCGACCGATACCTTTCTGCTCACGGGTGATACAGATGGAACCACCACCGATACCTACCTTGATGAAATCTGCTCCGGCGTCGGCCAAGTAGTTGAAACCATCTTGGTCAACCACGTTTCCGGCACCAACCTGTACCTTGTTACCGTAGGTATCCTTGATCCAGTGCAAGGTTTCGTATTGCCATTCGGAATAACCGTCGGAAGAATCGATACACAATACGTCAACGCCAGCCTCTACCAATGCCGGAACACGTTCCTTATAGTCGCGGGTGTTGATTCCGGCGCCTACCAATAATTTCTTATCACCGCCGGATAACTCATTCGGGTTCTCACGGTGGCTGTCGTAATCCTTGCGGAATACAAAGTATTGAAGCTTTTGATCCTTGTCGATGATCGGCAATGTATTCAACTTATGATCCCAGATAATCTGGTTCGCCTCTTTTAAGGTCATGCCTAACTCACCAACGATTAGTTTAGTGAACGGGGTCATGAAATCTTTCACCTTCATGTCGATCGGATCTTTGCCTTCACGGTAATCGCGACTGGTTACCATACCTAGCAATTTGCCGTTAGGCGTACCATCATCTGTCACACCAATCGTAGAGTGTTCTGTTCGGCGGACTAGTTCAAGTACGTCGGCCAAGGTATTCTCGGGCGTAAGGTTAGAGTCGCTGATAACGAATCCTGCCTTGAATTTCTTTACTTTGCGAACCATATCCGCTTGGCTCTCGATCGGTTGCGAGCCGAAGATGAAGGAAAGTCCTCCGTTACGAGCCAGCTCGATTGCCAGTTTAGGACCGGAAACCGATTGCATGATCGCGGAAACGAAAGGAATATTTAATTCAATAGCAGATTTCTCGCCAGACTTGAATTTCACAAGCGGCGTTTTCAAGGAAACGTTTGCGGGAATACATTCTTTGGTGGTTAAACCGGGAATAAGTAAATACTCACCAAATGTTCTCGATACATCGTTTAAGTAGATTGCCATAAGATTCTATATTTACAGGATGAGTTTTTTTAATTGCGCAAAAGTAGCGATTTCTGTTCATATATGAATCACATGTTTACATGAAATATTCGAAATATGCGTCCCGCAACATTTATAGTTACGGATTTGTTATTAATACAGATTTGAAAAGGAGGAAAATATGAGAGTTGTAGTTGATAAGGCTCAATCCAGAGGGTATGCGAATCATGGTTGGTTGAAAACACATCATACGTTTAGTTTTGCTAATTATTACAATCCGAAAAGGGTTCATTTCGGGATGTTACGTGTATTGAATGATGATTCCGTGGCACCGGGTGAGGGATTCGATATGCATCCACATAAGAATATGGAGGTTATCTCCATCCCGTTAAAGGGATATTTGCGCCATGGAGATAGCATAAAGAATAGCGAGGTGATTACGCCGGGAGATATTCAGGTGATGAGTGCCGGTACCGGTATCGTGCATAGCGAGTTCAACGACAGCGATAATGAACAATTAGAGTTCTTGCAAATATGGGTATTTCCCCGTGAGGAGAATACTAAGCCTCATTATGCTAGTTATGACGTACGTCTAGTTGCTGCGGAAAAGAACAAGTGGTCCTTGATCATCGCTCCGGACGGTAGCACTCCTGCATCGATCAACCAAGACGCTTGGTTCTCCTTAGGAAACCTAGATGCCGGTCAAGTAAATGAATATAAGCTACATAGTAAAAATAATGGGGTTTATTTATTTGTGATAGATGGAGAGGTAGAGGTAAGTAATACGATCTTGTCTAAACGTGACGGGGCTGGATTCTGGGAAACCGATAGCATTACGATAGAAGTCTTGAAGCACGCTAAAATCCTTTTGATAGAAGTTCCGATGATGAAATAAATGTTGATAGGTTAGTGCTGGCGGGTATCTTAATAGTTGATGTAACAAAGCTATTAGGGTACCCGCTCATTTCTTTTAATGTTTTATCGGTTTATCCGTGAAGTAATCGATCATTTGTAAGATCGCCCGGCTGCATGCGGGACAGAATGGAGCGTAATCACGCATCATACAGTGATTCATCGGGCGATAAATACCTTTAGTGATGTAACCGCCTCCCTCGAATACGCCTGCCTTATCCTTATGGGTGTCATCTAATGGGGTAGGTATCGGTGTATTAGTCGGTAGAAGATCTTTCCATTTAGTATTGAAGTTAACCAAGGTCGTGATGTTCGGTTCCCAAGGTTCGTACTTCAAATTATAAAAATCTTGATAAGCGACCTCGGAACTGAAGTATTCATCGGCTAGACCAGCGAAACTATGTCCGAACTCGTGAACGAATACGACCGGGGTACGCGGGTTATCGGCGGTTCCCATGGCATAAAAATTATACATACCGCCACCGCCGTAAGCGTCTGTGTTTACCAAGATGAAGATTGCGTCGCAAGGAGTATTCCATACGGCGTCACGTATAGATTTCATATCCGGGGTGGTTAAATAGCGATCTACCCCGAACGTATAATAGCCGGAATTCAATGCGGTATTCTTGAATATACCTTTACCGGATATATCTGTTCCCGATTCTTCCGAAACGGCATCTACCGCCCAAACATTGAAATCTTCCCGGCGAGTGTCATAAGGCGGGGTCTTAAACAATGCCTCCGTAAAACGCTTGGCATCAGCTACGAATTTCTCTTGCTCGTTTGCCGTATAACCTTCCGCTAAGAATACGAGGTCTACTTTCCCGGAGGAATCCCCGTTATATTGGATTTTTGTGATCCGGTTTTCCTTGAGTTTCCCTCGGTCAATAAAAATACTGGCCGGATCAATCTCTTGTTTCAACAAAGGATGGAACTGCATGTCGGCCTTATCTCTTGCCGTAATCTCAATGATGACAGGGGCTTTCGGATAGGGGATAGAGATGCTATTTGTCCAAGATTGTGTCTCGGTCTTCGCTTGCTCCGTACTTCTCCATTCTTCGAATAACGTATTGAATCCTCGTGAGTAGATCAACTCGCCACCGGCTTTATCGTACACATTAATATAATATCCTCCATAACCAAACGGATCGATCAAGTTTTTGACCGGCCCTGCCCAGACGGGTTCTTCCCGGAGTTGTTGTATGGCAGCGGCTTGGAAATCCCAATTTCCGCTCAAAGCGAAATCTACCCGGAGACTTTTCTTCGTGAAGTGTTTTTCAAAATTAGTTTGTGCCAGACTAGTGAAACAGTAAAGAATGGCGAATAATAATAAGGTTATTCTTGCTTTCATAAATCTATAATATTTATCATGTGTCAACTTTGTGACGCAAATGTATATTATTTTTTAATAGATTTACTAGGATTAGTATATTGTTTGGATATTTTGTATATCTCGGGAAAGTGTAAACGACTGTCTTGATAGTATAAAAAAGGAGGGCTTAGCCCTCCTTCCCGCAATATATCAATGATGGCTTAAATAATTAGAGACTCCTGCGTTTGTCGCTTTCATGGCGTCTTTTCCTTTAGACCGGTTTGCTGGGTAAATCTCGCCATATTCTTCGGAATGTTGTAAGGCATCGACCATACGGAGAGCCTCGTCTACGTTACGACCTAATGGATCGTGGTTATCGGATGGATCCCTCATTGGATGTTCTCACGTTATCCGTTAAAATTCTTGGAAGACCCGAAAGGGGAATTTGGAGACTCTGAGCATCCCGAGATAATCAAATTATTCTTATCTTCGCAGGAGAATCAATTGAATGGGAGCCATGGGACAAATTAAGGGAGTCATATGTATTTTAATAAGTATCGTTATGTGTTGGTCTGCTTCAGCCGCGAATAATAAACGTTATGTGAATATCGTATTTATCGGGAATAGTATCACGTTTGGCGCCGGGTTACCGAAGCCTGTCCATGATGCGCCTCCTGTAAAGGCTGCGTTGTTTTTAAGCAAGTGCCCGGAAGTAGCTTCAGTCAAGTATTCCAATAGAGGACAGAGCGGCTGCACTACCGTTGATTATTTGCCGGATACGAATACGCTCTTCCCGTGGGCCGTACGTGCTGCCGATAAATTTAAGGATGAGACTTGGGCGGATTTGGTGTTCTCTATTATGCTAGGTACGAACGATAGCGCGATAGAAGGCACGAACGGTTGCCCGGTAGTGCCTGAGCGATATTATGAGAACATGAAGACAATTATCAATCGCTTATTAGCTTTATACCCGAATTGCCGCATCGTGGTACATCGTCCTTTATGGTATAGCCCAAATACGTATAATGGTGCTAAATATTTGGAAGAAGGCTTGCGAAGGCTTCAAGATTATTATTTGCAAATACAACGGTTAATCGATTATTATGCGTCTCATTTTCCGGGACAAGTCTTTCTGGGAGATACGAAAGGATTTGATTATTTTAGGGAAAACCATTTAACGGATTTCCAAGCGGAGAAGGGCAACGCCGGAGTGTTTTATCTTCATCCGAATGAGAAAGGCGCAGTCCGGTTAGGCGAATTGTGGAGTGAGGCGATTCGTAAGGCTTTAGGGTTTTGACCTTTATAAAAAAGCCATGCCATCCCAATAAGACGACATGGCTTTTTAGGCCTATTTATATTTATGACAAGCAGGTTTCGTTTATCTTTTTCCTAATCGATGATCCATTAATACGGCATGATGTTCTCCGTATAATTTGAGTTTATCGACAATATTTTTCGCTGTAGCCTCTTCCTCTACCTGCTCCCGGACGAAACCCCATAGGAAATCTTGTGTCGCCTTGTCTTTCTCTTCGGAAGCGATATCGACAATCTTGTCGATCGACCCGGATACATGCACCTCATGCTCGTAGATATGCTGGAAAATCTCTAAAGGCTCGCCCCATGCTGTAGGAACGGAATTAACTACTCCGATCGTCACTTGTCCGCCACGCTTGATTGAATAATCGATCATTTTATAGGCGTGTTCAAGTTCCTCTTGCGATTGTTTTAACGTCCAATGCGCAAAACCATCCAGTCCTATTTGAGTGAAATGTACCGACATGGATAAATATAGGTTGGATGACCACATCTCCATGTTAATTTGCTCGTTGAGAGCATCTGATAATTTTCTGCTTAAAATCATAATAACTTATTCTATTTTATGTTGTTTATAAATAGAACAAGCCATTGTCGGTTTTGTTGAGTTTTTACGAAGGAAAGTCCATCGAGATTATTTGATCTCGATTACTTTATCGGCCATTTTAGCTTCTTTCTCAGTTCTTTCGGTATGCTGATACTCAAGACTCCGTTCTTAACTTCCTCCTCAATCTTGTCTTTCTTCTTAATTTCGAATTCGCTATAAATACTTCAAATGGCATGCGTTGACATAATATACGTTATTTTGGCGCAATAGAATGACGGGTTGGATAATAACTTTTATCTTTAGACGTTTTATCCATGAATCATATGGGATCATGTTATCTAAAACAGTGAAGTTATATGTCCAGAAGTAAGGAGTTGGTTTTTTTGGCCCAGCGTATCCGGGCCTTGTCCCAGACGGGGTTGGTTTATTCATTAAGCGAGTACGATACGGAACGTTATGAAGAGTTGAGCCGCCTAAGTGATGAAATAACGGCTTTGGCTACCGGATTGAAGCCCGATGATGTGGCGAGTGGTTACCGTCCGGCCCAAGAGTATGTAACCCCGAAAGTTGATATCCGCGCGGTTGTCTTTAACGAGAAAGACGAGATTTTGCTGGTCCGTGAGAAAATGGACGGATGTTGGTCGTTGCCCGGTGGATGGAGCGATGTGGGGTATTCCCCAAAGGAGGTAGCGGCGAAAGAGGTGAGAGAGGAGACGGGCTTGGATGTGCTTCCGGTCCGCTTGCTGGCCGTGATGGATATGAGCAAGCATCCGCATCCCGCTATACCTTATTATGTATATAAGTTTTTTATCCTTTGCGAGTTAAAGGGAGGGGCGTTTACCGAGACCTTCGATATCTTGGAGAAAGGTTTCTTCCGATTGGAGGAGTTGCCCCCGTTGTCCTTGGAACGCGTGCTGCCGGAGCAGATCCAACGGATGTATGCCTGTTATAAGCATCCGGGCGAAGATGTTTATCTGGATTAAGGATACTTTTGTACTTTCGCGACTTTATTTTAAAAACAATGTTATGAAAAGATATTGTCAGACCTTGGATCTGAAAGAGGACGAGCGGTTGATAAAAGAGTATTGCTATTGGCATTCGCCGGAACATATCTGGCCGGAGATACCGGAAGGAATCCGTGCGGTAGGGATCTTGAATATGGAGATTTACCGTTTGGGAACCCGGTTGTTCATGATCGTGGAGACGCCGGATGATTTTGATTGGGATGCGGCGTTCGCCCGTTTGGCAACGATGGATAAGCAAGCGGAATGGGAGGACTTCGTGGCGAAGTATCAGAAAGTCGCTCAGGGAAGCTCCTCGTCGGAGAAATGGCAGTTAATGGAATGTATGTTTAAATTGCCGGGCGCGAGTAACTAGACGGAAGGATGGAAAAACAAAAGAAACAATCGCTGGTGGCCGCCCCGGGAGGGAAATCTTATTTAGTCCCGTTTATCTTGATCACGAGTTTGTTCTTGCTTTGGGGATTCGCCCACGGACTCTTGGATGTGCTGAACAAGCATTTTCAAGGAGTCTTCACGATGACCAAGGCAGAGAGCGGTTTGGTGCAATTCTCTACGTATATCGCTTATTTCTTGATGGCGTTGCCGGCGGGAGCGTTCATGAAACGTTACGGATATAGGAAAGGGATTATCATGGGTTTGCTATTGTTCGCTATCGGAGCTTTCGGATTTATCCCGGCGGCTTTTTTGCATTCGGCTACGCCTTTCCTGATCGCCTTGTTTGTGATCGCTTGCGGACTTTGTATCTTGGAGACGGCGGCGAATCCTTATTCTACGATATTGGGGCCGTCCGTTTCCGCTGCCCAACGGCTGAACTTATCCCAGTCTTTTAATGGATTAGGTTGGATATTGGGGCCTTTGGTAGGTGGTTTGTTGATATTCGGGGCACCGGAGGGAGATTCGATGGCGTTGACTAAACCTTATATCTTGGTAGGTGGTATCGTCTTGTTCGTAGCGTTGCTCTTCTTTTTCACTAAGTTGCCGGAAATTAAGCCGGAAGAAGAGGAGGAGGTGACCGCTATTGCCGGGGAGAAACCCGCTGCCTCCATATGGAAACGTAGGCAGTTTGTACGTTCCGTGGTCGCCCAATTCTGTTATTGCGCCGCACAGACGGGAATCTTCGGGTTCTTTATTAATTACGTGACGGAGATGGACCCGGGTATCAGTAATTTGCGAGCGTCTCGTATTTTGGCATTCGGTGGAATGGCCTTGTTTATGATCGGGCGTTTGAGCGGTAGTTTTACGATGAAGTGGTTGGCTCCGGGCCGCTTGCTGACTTGGTATTCTTTGTTGAGTGCCGTTTGTATGGTTTTGGTGGTGGCTTCCGTAGGTACGCTTTCGTTATACGCTCTTTATTTATCCTTTTTCTTCATGTCTATCATGTTCCCTACGATTTTCGCGTTGGGGCTGGAAGGTATGGGCGTTTATACCAAGAAAGCCTCTTCTTATATCGTGATGGGAGTTGCCGGCGGCGCTTTCAGTCCGATGCTGATGGGATATATTGGCGAGGAGAATATGGCGCTGGGTTTCATCGTCCCGTTGATCGCTTTCTTGTATATCTTGTATTTCGCAATCAAGTGCAAGCGGTAAATATCCGGGTTAGTAAAGTCTGATTGATATAGGACTAAACTATCTTTCTGTCGTGTTTAAAAGGTATTTTCTCTAGCTTAATTCTATAATCATCGTTGCCGATTGTATAATCACTGCCACTGATTGTATAATCGGCGACGTTGTTTTTATAATCAGTGGCGGTGATTATAGAATTAGGGTAGATCCGATAAAGAATATATCTGTTCCCAAATACCTATTCTTATCGTTGTGAGATGTTTTTCACGCATGGAATCCGGGTAATAAACCTGTATGGCTTGTGTATGAATCCTTTCCGGTGGGGATGGGTTGGTGGTGGAGATCGGGCTGAAATATGGGATACAGCTCTTCTTTATCTGATCCGCTCCGCAAAAGGAGAGGATATGGATGTCTGGATTCCTTGTCAGCCTTCTGAGTTAAGTTATCGTTGTGTTATCCTTGATGAGAGCCGGTTTGAATAGATAATTATAGTCCCGGGCATTATTTACTGCCCGGAGCTTGACAATATCATTATCACTGTAACATCTGCATCAGCTTATCCAATTTAGGAGCCATGATGATCTCCGTACGGCGGTTCTTGCTACGTCCGTCGGCGGTCTCGTTATCAGCGACCGGCATAAACTCCCCACGACCACAAGGTTGTATCTGTAGCGGATTCACCCCGTAATCCTTGGTAAGGATACGCACTACGGAGGTCGCACGGATCACGCTTAGATCCCAATTATCCTTGAATTGGGCGGTATTGATCGGCTTGCTGTCCGTATGGCCCTCTATATAAACGTCTATATCGTTTTGCTTATTCAACACCTCGGCCAACTTAGCCAACGCTTCCTTGCCTCGTTTATCCACCTTTGCGCTACCCGATTGGAACAGAAGCTTATCCGACATGGCTACATATACTTTACCATTCTTCTCGGTTACGGTCAGCTCATCGCTGTTAAAACCCAGCAAAGCGTCTTTCACGCTACTCAACAAATTCTGTACCTTTGCGTTCTGTGCGTTCATCATATCCTGTAACTCGTTGATGGTACGCTCACGCTCGTCCAGCTCACTCATCTTTTGCTGTAACAAGGCATTCAGCTTGTCCTGCTCACCCATATTGGTATTCAACATGGTCTGGTAATTACGGATATCACGTCCTAGGGTGGTCGTATCCTTTATCAAGGCAGCGATCCGGTTGTTGAGAACGTCGTTATCGTCCTTGCATTTAATCAATTCCTCCTTCAAGGCGTCGCCACGTCCGATCGCCTCCAACCGGCCGTTCTCGGCAAGGAGGTATTTCTTTTTACTCACGCACGAAGAACATAAGAGGAGTGCGGATACCGGGATAAATAACAATCTTTTCATTTTACGCATAAAATTTCGTGCAATGTAATATTTATTACAATTTCCCACACGTAAGTTTAGGATATTTGTGTCTCATAAACCAATATTAAAGAATCATTTTTCCCTCTTTATTGGGGAAAAAGGCAAAAAGCGTACATTTGCGCCCCAATAAATAACTCCGGTGTATGGGCAAAGTTTTAATTATCGACGACGGGAAGCAGATTTAGTAAAGACTTCGTAGAAGCTCATGGAGGAATGCTTTCTGTTGATAGTGCGGTGGGAAAAGGAAGTGCTTTTGTGATAAGATTCAATGTCTAGGAGAACGAAAAAGAGGGTATTAATTACCCTCTTTTATAATATCGCTTCCTCCGGAAGTGGATGTATCCGATCTTGCCGAACCTTTGTAATGTACATCACTACCTCCGCTTGCCGAAGCCTTGATATAATCGGTTACGTGCGTATAAATATCGGAGCCACCACTGGCGGAACATTCCAATTGGTTCAAGATAAGATCATAAGCCTTGATATCTGAGCCACCTGAAGCTGAATACTCGCCGTTCTCTGCTTTTCCCGTTAGCTTGAGATCACTACCTCCGCTGGCATGGCCTCGTATTATTCGAGTAGTAAGATCATTGATAATGATATCGCTACCACTAGTCGCTTCAATTATACAATTAGATACATTGACCGGTTGCTCCATCTTCACGTCGCTACCCCTTGTCGCTATAACTTCCAGATCATCCCCGGATAAAGCGCTTCTCAAGATAAAATCCATACAACCGGACATCTGGATTTTTTCCAGCTTCTTGGAAGTGCCTTCTATTTTAAATCGGGTAGGGCTTAATTGTGTGCCATTCTCTGTGGAGATTGAAAGCTCCTTATTCTTTACTTGAACGTTTATATAAGGATATAAGTTCTCATCGATCGTGATTCGTAAGGACACTGATTCTTTTTGCGTATACTCGAAAACGTATGACGGGTTTCCCCTACGGCTGATTAGGCTGAACCAACTGTCGCTATACCCTATGGCGGTTGAGCCGACTTTTATCGCTGAATAGTCTCTGACGGAGATTTCTTTCGTGATAATATCCCCATTCCCTTTTACTTTCTTAGCCTCGATAGGTATCACGCAAAAAGCGATCAACGCAAATAAGGCCATCATTTTTGTTCTCATATGAAGTGTAATTAAGTTATACTCTTTTCTTATAAGACGAATGGATTTGAGAAAACGTTACATCTAAAATGAAAAAAAGAAGCTATCATCGAGTTTTTTTATGATAGCTTCTTTTTTATTACCCTAATGACAGGGAAGGAGATTAATTACTTTTAGGTTTTTCAACCATGTGTTCTACTCTGTCTTTGACGTATTCGACTTGATTTTTCCCCGTGTCTACCACGTCTTTTACTTTTTTCTTCGCCTTATCAGTAAGACCGTAGAGTTCGTTCTCCAGACATTAGAACTGTCCTTGATCTTCCATCCTGCGAAATACGTAACCAACAACTACACCTATGGCTAAACCGAATAATACATTTTTCATAACTACTACTATTTAATAAGTTAAAACTTTTTTTGTAGTTATAAAACAGCAAGCCAACCGATAAGGTTGGTGTTTATTTGTTATTTTTCAGTAAATCCCTAATTTCGGTAAGTAATTGGATATCCGCAGGGGGAGCGGCCGGAGCTTTCGGGGCTTCTTCCTTCTTCTTGCTTAAAGCATTAACGCCTTTGACAAGTAAAAAGACGGCGAAAGCTATGATTATGAAATCCAGTGTCACTTGTATGAAGTTTCCATAGTTAATGGAGACCGCAGGAGAGATCACCTTGTCTCCTTCCATTACGGCTTGCTTCAAAGTGATTTTTAAATCCGTGAAATTCACGCCACCTACAAGTAAACCTACCGCCGGCATGATCAGATCTGCTACGATAGAGGATACGATCTTTCCAAAGGCACCACCGATAATGATACCTACCGCCATGTCCACTACGTTACCTCGCATGGCGAACTGCTTAAATTCCTGTAATATTTTTTTCATAAAACAATGCTTTTTGTATATAACAACAAAATTAGTCATAAGTTGAATATTTTCAATGCTTATAGCAGAATTTGAAGAATTTATTTTTGATTTTTATGTTTTTGTTTTTGTTTGACCCGTTTGAGCATTGATGTGTTATGTCCTCTTTCTCTTCATAAGTAGCGGCTTCCCCTCCATACTCCCAATTCATTCCCTGCGGAGAGTCTCCATTCCAACTCGGAATAGGGTTATTACGTTTGTCCTATGGAGCAGCACATGGACCGTATAGGAACCGGACGTGACAGAACAGCGAGCATAGAGGTCTCCCGCCGGTTAAACCAATATAAACAGCGGGACGGGAAAGGTTGCTCTCGGAAGAAGGCGTCAGGCATAGGGGAAGGCGATGTGTTGAACCGGAAGCGGTTTTTGGACGGCTGAAACACGACATGGCGTACAGAGGGTTCCGGCATGTGGGAGAATACAAGGTTGCAATGGACTTTGTTTTCTTCGCTGTGGCTTTAAATATCAAAAGTTGTGTGCGAAACTACTGAAAGCGGGAAAGAGAAGAGTTGCATGCGCTATATTTATCTTTATCAGACCACGTGTGGCGTAACATACGAGGAATATTAGGCCCTATTATCAGATTACTGAAAAATAGTCGCATAGACAAAAAAAGAGCAACGACTATTTTTAATTAAATTAAAAGAGGAGATGTGCCTTGGTTTTGACATACCCCAGAGAAAGGTTATGAACCATTCCCGGAATCAGCGAACAAAGCTCAGCCCCAACGTTTTCCCTTACAAAACCGGTGTAATTAAGGTCTTGTTTTTATGTTACGGTTTGGTTCTCTCATCGTTAAGGGCGGAGAGCATATCAATCTACCTATAAGTCTCCGCAAATATCTTTCATCACAAGAAATATATTATATTGCAAATAATAAAACTTTTTTAATATTATTTGTATCTTTATGATGTATAACTAGTTTTTAGGGGTATGTAGACTTGATTTATAGAGAAAAGATAGGATGATAGAGGTTTTGTAGAATCGATATAAGGTTCAGGTTCTGTACTAGTCTTCTTTTCCTGGGCTTCTCATTTGCAAGAGGCGGGGGATTCTGTGGAAACGATCTTGGTGCTCATCGAATGGTTCCTTTAGTATGAAAACGCTCTGCAAGTTGATCTCGACATGTAGTAGGGTGTCGTTGACAGATGTGAAGGCGGTATTGGATAGCCTTAATTTCGTGTTGGATATGGAACTTCAAGAGGGGCATGTCGTAAAGCTTGGCGATTTCGGGAGTTTTCAGATCTCAGTGAGTAGTGATGGTGTAATAGATAAAAAAAATTCAATTCGAGTACGCCGTGTCCCATAGGCTTTTTTTGTATCCTGGATTTTTCCCGTTGGATTTCCCGGGTGCGTTAAAGGGGTGATATACGGTAGTTTATAAGGAGTTGTTCTTTCGGTCTTTTGTTCTATATGATAGGTGGTGAGTTGCGTTTGCGTGCCCCGTAAGCTTTGGTGCGGTTAGTTTTTCCGGTGCTCCCATGGTCTGAAAGCCGTTTTTTTGTTTGGTTTCCTTTCGGGGCCAAGCTCGTGTTTGTCGTTTTTGTCGCGTGTGAATGTGCTCGTGTTGACCTGGCAGGGTGCGTGGCGGTCCTGGGGGGACCGATGGTGGATTCCCTCGTATTATTTATTAACGTACGCGATCCCCCTCGTGAAAAAATATTGCAAAAAAGTTCCGGAAAAGTTTGGAGTTTATGTTTTATAGCATTACTTTTGCACCCGCATTCGAG
>NZ_SRYM01000004.1 GCF_004793765.1 Parabacteroides distasonis
CATGAGTATGCTAATTATCGTTAACCGTATTCTGTTTTTATATTATAGTTCATATCTTTTCGTGTTTGTAAGAGGATGTGTCAAAAGTCGGTTGAGTTTATTTTTTCCATCTCTTGCAGGTAACCGCATGCCGCTTCCACCGTAGGGACGTTCTTGATCACGATGCTTCGCTTGCCATTCTGCTCCCGGAGGTTGCATTCACGGGGATGCTTCTGGATGAAGCCCAGCAGCTTGCCGAACGCCTCGCTTTGGTAATACGGGCTATCCGGGTTATTCACCAAGAAGAGGCTCATCTGCCCTTTCTTCAGGACCACTTTCTCCATACCCAGTTTCTTGGCCATGCGGCGGAGGCGCACGATCCGGATCAACTCCTTGCCCTCCTTCGGTATCTTGCCGAAGCGGTCTTTCAAGCGCTCCGTAAAGGCGAGGATATCACGTTCCTCCTCCATATTATCCAACTCCCGGTATAGGGAGATACGCTCCGAGTCGTTGGGGATGTAGGTGGGAGGGAACATCAATTCCAGGTCGCTCTCGATATAGGTCTCCCGGACGTACTCGCTGCCCGTATCCCAGTGCCCTTCGGCATTATCGGCGTAAAGATCGGCGAATTCCTCGCTTTTCAACTCGTCTACCGCCTCCTCCAAGATCTTCTGATACGTCTCATAGCCTAGGTCGGCGATGAAACCGCTTTGCTCGGCGCCTAGCATGTTCCCGGCTCCCCGGATGTCGAGGTCTTGCATGGCGATATGGATACCACTACCCAGCTCGGAGAAGTTCTCGATCGCCTGCAACCTGCGTCGTGCCTCCTGCGTCAGCGAGGTGAGGGGCGGGGAAAGGAGGTAGCAGAAGGCTTTCCGGTTGCTTCGTCCTACACGTCCGCGTAGCTGATGGAGGTCGCTAAGCCCGAATTGCTGGGCGTTGTTGATGATGATCGTATTGGCGTTGGGCACGTCGATGCCGCTCTCCACGATACTGGTGGCGATCAATACGTCGTATTCATAGTTCACGAAATCGAGGATGATCTTTTCCAGCTTCTCCGGCTCCATCTGCCCGTGCCCCACGGCTACCCGTGCGTCGGGGACTTCCCGCCGTACCAAGGCTTCCATCTCGTAAATGTTTTGGATACGGTTGTTGATGAAGAACACTTGCCCGTTCCGGCTCATCTCGAAATTGATCGCTTCCCGGATGATATCGGGGTTGAAACGCTCCACCTCCGTCTGTACGGGATAACGGTTGGGCGGTGGCGTGGTGATGCTGGAAAGGTCCCGGGCCCCCATCAAGGAGAACTGTAGGGTACGGGGGATCGGGGTAGCCGTCATTGTTAAGGTGTCCACGTTCACCTTCAGTTGCCGAAGCTTCTCCTTGACGGATACCCCGAACTTCTGCTCCTCATCGATGATAAGCAAGCCCAGATCCTTGAAACGTACATCCTTGCCGACGATCCGGTGGGTGCCGATCAAGATATTCACCTCGCCCTCTTTCAGCTCTTTCAAGGTAGCCTTGATTTGCGCGGCCGTACGGGCCCGGCTGATATAACCGATCTTGCAAGGGAAATCCTTCAAGCGCTCATAAAACGTCTGGTAATGCTGGAAAGCCAGTACGGTGGTGGGTACCAACACGGCCACCTGCTTATTGTCCGATACCGCCTTGAATGCCGCACGGATAGCTACCTCGGTCTTTCCGAAACCAACGTCTCCACAAATCAGCCGGTCCATCGGACGGGTACTTTCCATATCCGCCTTGACCTCGGCGGTAGCCTTCATCTGGTCCGGCGTGTCCTCGTAGATGAAGCTGGCTTCCAGCTCATGCTGCATGAAGCTGTCCGGCGTGTAGGCGAAACCCGTCTCTTGCTTGCGTTTGGAATAGAGGAGGATCAAGTCCCGGGCGATATCCTTCACCTTCGCCTTGGTACGTTCCTTCATCTTTTCCCAAGCGCCCGTGCCGAGCTTGCTCAACTTAGGAGGCTCGCCGCTCTCTTTCCCCTTGTATTTCGATAATTTATGCAGGGAATGGATGCTGACGAAGATGATATCGTTATTCTGATAAATCAATTTGATGGCCTCTTGCATCTTACCGTTCACCTCGGTACGTACCAATCCCCCGAACTGTCCTACGCCATGATCGATATGTACGATATAATCCCCCTGCGAGAACTGGTTCAGCTCCTTGAGCGAAAGGGTGATCTTTCCGCTTCGTGCTTTATCGCTCTTCAGGTTGAACTTATGGAAGCGGTCGAACAATTGATGGTCGGTGAAAAAGCAGATGCGTAGCGTATCATCGGCGAATCCCTCGTGTATCGTGCGGTTTACGGCGGTGAAAGGGATATTGTCGCCCCTATCCTCGAAAATCATCCGGATACGGTTGGCTTGTTTCTCTTGATCGCTCAATATATATAATGCATAACCCTCGTTGAGGTATTTATGGAACGACTCGCTCACCCGGTCGAAATTCTTATGATAGATCGGCTGCGTTTGCGTAGAGAAATGGATGGTAGCGTCTGCCGTTCCCATCGGTCGTGCCCCGAAATGGATGCGACGGAAATCCAAGACCTCCCGTAGGAAGTCCTCCGCTTGGACTAATTTCTTCCGCATCTGGTCGATATCGGCGAAGGATTCCTCGTCGGCTACCACCGGATCGTCGTTCCATACGCTTCCGATGCGCTCCTTGCACCATGCGAGATCTCTCGCCGCTATGAAAGTATTCCGGGGAAGGGAGCCTAGCAAGGAAGTACTATCCTTGGCGTTCTTGCTCATCTCCGGGACGATATAGATGCTGTCCAGTTTCTCCTTGCTGAGTTGCGTCTCCACGTCGAACGTACGGATGGTCTCCACCTCATCGCCGAAAAAGTCGATACGGTAGGGGAACTCGTAGGAGAAAGAGAAAACGTCGAGGATACTGCCCCGGAGGGCGTACTGCCCCGGCTCATATACATAATCGACCTGCTCGAAGCCATACTCGTCCAGTACGTCGGAGACAAACATATTATCCAGCTTCTCGCCCACGCTGATCTTCAAGGTGTTATCCTTCAATACCTCCCGGGCCACGACTCGTTCCGCCAAAGCGTCCGGATACGTAACAATCACGAAAAAGGCGTCCGGGTCTTGCAACCGGCTGAGTACCTCGGTGCGCAGGATCTCGTTCGCCGGATCGACATGCCCATACTTAATGGCCCTTCGGTAAGCGGACGGGAAGAAGTATACCTCATTGCTGGCGGTAAGCTGCATCAAGTCGTGATAGAAATAGCCGGCTTCCTCTTGGTCGTTCAACACACACACATAACTTCCCCTTCCTTTCGTAAAAAGAGAGGCAATCGTCATCGCCGGACCCGAGCCACTCAGTCCCTTTAGGAATATATTGTGGGACGTATCGTTTTTCAGTAGGGTGTCCAGCGCCGTCACTTGTAGGTGAGCGGCATATAGTTTCAATAATTCTTGTACTTCCAAAGCGATATCTTGTTTCCGCGAAGGTAACCTTTTCTTATAAAAAATAAGCCACATTATCCTAAATCCAGAGTGACTGCACTCAAATTACTCTAAAGAGTTTACCATTGCAATATGAATCCATCTAATTATTTTTCAGCAG
Organism: Parabacteroides distasonis; assembly: GCF_004793765.1. Taxonomy (GTDB): domain Bacteria; phylum Bacteroidota; class Bacteroidia; order Bacteroidales; family Tannerellaceae; genus Parabacteroides; species Parabacteroides distasonis_A. Next base: position 3,583 of record NZ_SRYM01000004.1, read on the forward strand.
TGACAGATCCTCGTGTAACAGGTCGCAGTCTACATTTGTTGTCAGATATATTAATGATAGCTTTGTGTACTTATCTGACAGATGGAACAGATCATGAAGACATGCGTCTGTTTGCCTTAGAGCCTAGAGAAAAGTTGGATGATATACTTTCTCTACCCAACGGCGTACCTTCAGAAGAGTCTTGCCGTTCAGTGAGGAATGCGGTCGTTTCTTATTGTAGAACTCCTGCCATTCCATAGCCATCGCATTCAAATCAAGTGTATTGTCCGATAATCGGCGATAAGACTAAATAACATTCCTGGTAAGACAAGGTAAGACTTCGTAAGTGAGTGGTAACATACTTTCTTTTAAGAATACGTTTCTTTTGCATAAACGAAAAATGATAAAAGCAAACCGATATGAAACGTACGATTTACTACACGATTTTATGCTTGCTGATGAGTTTTGGTAAGATGATGGCACAAGGTATTTCCGGGAAAGTGAAGGATGGCAAGGAATTGCCGGTAGATGGAGTGGCGGTGATTTTACAGACCCTCGACTCTGTATATGTGGATGCCGTGGTTACTGATACACTTGGGAATTTTCGATTGAATCATCCGCTGGACCAGTTGTATCGACTTATTTTCCAACACATCTTATATAATGCGGTAGAGAAGGAGATAACTACCGCCAACGTAGGTACGGTGGTGCTGGAGGAGAAAGATTATCAGTTGGCCGAAATTACCGTAAAGGGAGAATGCCCGCAAGTGAAGCTAGAGGGAGGCAAACTGACGTATGATGTCCCTCAACTGATGAAGGATAAGACCGCCACGAACGCTTTTGAGATCATCAAGGACTTACCGGGGCTTATCGAACGAAATGATAATCTGGAACTGGTAGGGGCCAGTCGTTTGAATATAATCTTGAATGGCCAGTTGACGACAATGTCGACAGATCAATTAATCCAGTTACTGAAAACTATGCCGGCCTCAAGGGTCGAAAAGGCCGAGGTGATGTATAACGCTCCAGCTAAATATAATGTCAAGGGGGCATTACTCAATGTCGTATTGAATAAGAATGAGTCCGAGACTCCTTCTTGGCAAGGAGAAACGGGTGTGGATTACACCCAATATCGCCATGCGAGGGGAGATGCGCATATGAATTTACTTTATACGAATAAGGGCTTTAGCATGGATTTCCTGTTGGATGGAAATAAGAGACGGGATGTGATGGGGGAGGATATGTTGGCCTACCATACATTAAATAGTGGTATGACGGAAATAAGCCAACATAATCGGGCCCTTGTCCATGTAAATAGAGGAACGGTTCGTCTGGGAATGGATTATACGTTCGCAAATGAGGATAAACTCTCTTTTGCATATTATCTGAAGGGAGATAAAGTCTTATCGGACCGTGATGCCTTTACCTCATATTTGGATCTGTCGAAGCCGGAAAATAAAAGTGAGAGTATGAGCTTGGTCCGTGACGACGGGCACTCCGCTATCCATAATATACGTTTACAGTATGACGGACATGCCGGGATATCGGCAGGAGCGGATTTTACTCGTTATCATTCGCCTTCGGTACTTGATTACCAGGATACGAATACGAATGGTTCCCGGACTGATATGATAAATAATACGAGACAGGATGTATCCCGCTGGTCCGTATTCCTAAATAAGACACATAGTTTCGCTTCTGGGTGGGGATTGAATTACGGTGTGCATGGAGGTTACGCCTCGTCGAAAAACTATTCGGGGTATTTATATGATCAAGGTGCTGGCTATGAGATGGACGAGGAAGCGTTGGAGGATAATACACAAAAGGAATACATCGCTGATATTTTCGCAGAGGTATCGAAAAGCTTCGGAGACCGTTTCTCTGCTACGGTCGGGCTGAAAGGGGAATATTTTAAGTCTGACTACGCCTCTAGCCGGGAAAATATGAACCTATGGAATGAGGGGGCGTTGTTTCCCACCGTATCCCTGAGCTATACGTTTTCTCCCCGACATATTTTACAGTTCGATATAAGTAGCGATAAGACCTACCCCGATTATTGGCAAATCTCCCCGCAAGTAACGCCTCTAAACTCTTACTCGGAGGTGGCGGGAAATCCCTTGTTGAAACCTTATCGCACGTATGAGGGGCAGATGGTCTATATCTTCCGCCAAAAGTATATGCTGGTAGCGTTCTGTGAATACACGCCGGATTATTTCGCCCAACTTCCTTATCAAAGCGATACGGAACTGAAGACCGTTTTTCGTTTCGAGAATATGGATTATAGTCTGGAAGCGGGATTGGCGGTGATCATTCCTTTTAATGTAGGTCGTTTTTGGAATAGCCGCATCACACTGCGAGGTTGGAGGATGCAAGAGAAGAATGATAACTTCCACGGTATCTCATATAACCGTGAGGCTTATCTCGGGTTAGCGCATATGAGTAACACTTTTAACCTATGTGATAAACCGAATTTAAAAATGACGATAGATGGCCAATACGTGACTCCCGGTGCCATCCAAGGTATATACGACTTGGGTTTCATGTATGAGATATCCGCTGGATTAAAATGGACTTTCTTGAATGACCGTGCTAGCTTGACACTTAAAGGAGACGATATTTTCGCCAGCAGCATTCCACGTAGCATCAAAATAAACCAAGGCAATCAATGGAGCCGGATGAGGAAGTTGAATGATGAGAGATGTCTGAAATTATCTTTTGTCTGGAAGTTTGGTGGTTACAAGGAGAGGGAACATGATTCGATAGACACATCCCGTTTCGGAAAATAATAGATACCTTGTAGTTTCATCCTAATGAACTCTTTGTTTCAATAGGATGAAACTGATGCTCTTCTAAAGGAAATCCTATATTGCTTTGAATTGGTCAATATGACGAAATTATTGGTGTGTGTAATTAATTTTAGTAGGCTAGAACTATCAACGTGTCTGAATTGTTATTATATTAGATGCAATAATCATTAAATCGAAAGGCCATGGGAGCAAAGAAGAATTTTGTGTTGGACACGAATGTCATATTACATGACTATAAGTGCGTCGAGAACTTTCAGGAAAATGATATCTATCTACCCATCGTGGTATTAGAGGAATTAGACAAGTTCAAGAAGGGGAGTGAGCAGATCAATTATAATGCCCGTGAATTTGTTCGGGAGCTGGATTTATTGACTAGTAATGACCTGTTCTTAAAAGGTGCCTCACTTGGACCGGGAAAAGGTACACTCTATATCGTGACCGGTGATAAGTACCAGGAGAAAATAGCGCATTCTTTTCCGGATAAAACACCAGATCACCGTATCTTGTCTTGTGCGTTGACAATAGCCGAGAAGAATCCGAAGATCACGACAACCTTGGTCAGCAAGGATGTGAACCTTCGTATGAAGGCTCGTTCTTTGGGTATTCCCGTTGAGGATTATATCACGGATAAGGTCGTGAATGTAGATATTTTCGAGCGTGCGCAAGAGACCTATGAGAATATAGACCCCGATTTGATCGACAAGATCTACAGCTCTCCGGAAGGTGTGGATGCAGATTCGTTGGATATCAAGTCTAAGCTCGACCCCAATGAATGCTTTATCTTGAAAAGCGTACGTAATAGTGTATTGGCTCGCTACAATCCGTTTACGGATAAGATCAAGAAGGTGGATAAAGGCACGAACTTTGGTATCCAGCCCCGTAATGCCGAGCAGAGTTTCGCTTTCGAGGTATTGAACGATCCGAATATCAAGCTTGTGGGGCTGACCGGAAAGGCCGGAACCGGAAAGACATTGTTGGCGTTGGCCTCTGCCTTGAAACAAGCCGGCACGTATAAACAGATACTTTTGGCCCGTCCGATCGTCGCTTTGGCGAATAAGGATCTTGGTTTCCTTCCGGGTGACGAGAAGCAAAAGGTCGCTCCTTATATGCAACCTTTATTCGATAACTTGAACGTGATCAAGACCCAGTTTGCCCCGGGTAATCCCGATGTCCGTAAGATCGACGATATGCAGAAGAACAACCAGTTGGTGATCGAGGCGTTGGCCTTTATCCGAGGTCGTAGCTTGTCTGAGACTTATTGTATCATCGATGAGGCCCAGAACCTCACGCCGCATGAGATCAAGACGATTATCACCCGTGCGGGAGAGGGAACGAAGATGGTCTTCACGGGAGATATCCAACAGATTGACTCCCCGTATCTAGACGCCCAAAGTAATGGCTTGGCCTATATGATCGACAAGATGAAAGGACAGGACTTGTTCGCCCATATCAACTTGATAAAAGGCGAGCGAAGCGAATTATCTGAATTGGCGTCAGATCTTTTGTAATTAAATATAGGGAATTGAAGATTGAAAATAAACGCTTATGTGAAGCTTGATTTTTAATCTTCAATTCTTAACGATTAATCGTTTACGCTCGGACAGACATAAATCTTCCGGAAACTACCTTTATAGGAAGGGTCTCCCATATCCTTGATCTCATTGAGGTGTTGTTTAAGATGAGCTGTCTCTCCATGCTTTTGCAATTCCCTGTCGTTTTTCCAAGTCTCGGCGATAAAGAATTCGGTACTATCGGTGAGGGACTGATACATGCCGTAGTCGATACATCCCGGTTCTAGCAACGTGCTTTCCTTGCATTTCAAGAATGATTCCTTTAAGGCGGAGACACATTCGGGTTTTACTTTTCGTTTGATATTCAGTACGACTTCCATGGATTCTTTGCCGTTGGCGCAGGAATCGGCGGTGGCTTCTTTATTGCTTCCTCCATGCGTACAACCGGATAGAGCGATTAATACGCAGGCCATTGATATAAACACTTTCTTCATGATAGATTGTTTTTAAGTATTTGATACGACAAAAGTAGTAAATGATGGGAGAATATGGAGGCTTTGTTTGTGAGAGATTGATATTATTTTGATCTAAACACAGGAATCGAACATCTGATATTAAATTATTGTTGTTAATGGAAGTTGGAATGGATATATTTGTGAGTGATCTATGATAGAGCCTGCTATCAGTAATTTGATTTGGGGCAAAGTAAGCACTACAACTACTTCCGAACGCAAAAACGTTAGAGTTTGGACTTAATTTCACAAAATAATTGAAAATCCTAGGTTATAGAGACGGAGCGTGCCCCGTCTCTACAACTGGATGAAATTAGGTGGGGTTTAGTCAATTCCTTTACCTTGGTGCTTTCTGATATAAGAATATCGCTATAAACGTATAAATTATATTTGGTATCCAAGCCGCTACGGCAGGACTCACATAACCATTAATAGCGAAGGTGGAAGTAACCGTCATAAACAGGATGTAAGAGAAACTCAACGCCAATCCGATACCGATATTCATACCCATACCTCCCTTTATTTTCCGGGAAGACAACGACGCTCCGATAGAAGTCAAGATAAACGCCGCCATGATCGTAGCGAAGCGCTTATGATACTCGATCTGGAAGGTCTGTATATTCCCGATACCTCTTTTTTTCTGCCGGTTGATATACGTATTCAGCTCGGGCGTTGTCATCGTCTCGCAATCATTCACGGAAATCAGGAAGTCCGAGGGCACGATGGTCAAGGTCGTATCCTTACGGGAGCCTTGGGAAATATGTTCCCGCATGCCATCGAAATCACGGATCATATAATCGATAACGGTCCATTGATAAAGCGAGTCGTATTTGATCGACTTGGCGGTCAGACGGGAGATCAATTTCTTATCTTCGAAATGCTCCAAAGAGAAACGGTATCCCATGTTCGAGCGAGCGTCATAGCTATCGAAATAAGCGATAACACCCGGCTCGATCTCCAATTGGGCGTTCTTCACGTAGTCCACCTTCTTGTTGCGGATATACTTGTTCTGGAAATCAATACGAGTCTCATTCGCAGGGGGAATGATGTAAGCGTTCAGGATAAACGTCACGATAGCGATAATCGTAGCCGAGACCGCATAAGGAAACATTAACCTACGGAAACTCATACCGCTGGCAAGCATCGCTATGATCTCCGAACGATCCGCTAGCTTCGACGTGAAAAAGATCACGGCGATAAATGTAAACAACGGACTGAACAAATTGGCAAAATAGGGGATAAAGTTCAAGTAATAATCCAAGATGATCGCCTTTAAGGGGACATCCGGATTCAAGAATTTATCGATCTTCTCGTTTATATCGAAAACGACGGAGATAGAGATAATCAAGGCGATAGCGAACACGTACGTGCCCAGAAACTGCTTGATGATATACCAATCGATCCGTTTTAGTTTAAATTTCATCTGTCTCGTTTTTTATAACCGGTTCGCTAATTGACGGACCATACCACTTTTCCATGTAGTAAAATCGCCAGCGATGATATGTGCCCTCGCTTCTTTCACCAGCCATAGGTAGAAAGCGAGGTTATGGATAGAAGCGATCTGTAAGCCAAGCATTTCTTTCGCCTTGATCAAGTGGTGCAGATAAGCCTTGCTATATAAGGTATCCACGTAGGAATGTCCGTCCGGATCGACCGGCGAGAAATCGTTCTCCCATTTCTTGTTACGCATATTGATAGTACCGAAGCGGGTGAAAAGTTGGCCGTTGCGTCCGTTACGGGTCGGCATGATACAGTCGAACATATCAATGCCCCGTTCGATCCCTTCAAGCAGATTGATCGGGGTACCTACGCCCATCAAGTAACGAGGCTTATCTTTCGGTAAGATATCGTTTACGACTTCGATCATCTCATACATCTTATCGGTAGGCTCGCCAACGGCCAGTCCCCCGATAGCGTTTCCATCGGCGCCTTTTCGGGCCACGTTCTCCGCCGCCCTCTGCCGCAAGTCCGTATAGACGCATCCCTGTACGATCGGGAAGAGACTTTGTCGGTAGCCGTATTTCGGCTCCGTGCTGTTGAAGCGGGCAAAACAACGATCCAGCCAACGCTCGGTCAGGCCCAGTGATTGCTTGGCGTAATTGTAGTCGGCATCTCCCGGGCAACACTCATCGAAGGCCATGATGATATCTGCGCCGATAGAGCGTTCGATATCCATCACCTTCTCCGGCGTGAACATATGCTTGGAACCGTCGAGATGCGAGCGGAACTCGGCTCCCTCTTCATGCAGCTTGCGATTGTCGGAAAGGGAGAATACCTGAAACCCCCCGCTATCGGTCAATATCGGCCGATCCCACGTATTAAACTTATGCAAGCCTCCTGCCTGCTCCAAGATATGGATACCGGGACGAAGATACAGATGGTACGTATTCCCCAAGATGATTTGTGCCTTGGTATCTTCCTTTAGCTCGGTCATATGTACACCCTTTACCGTACCTTGCGTACCCACGGGCATAAAAATAGGCGTCTCGATTACCCCGTGATCGGTGGTAATCAAGCCCGCCCTAGCGTTCGATTTCGTGTCGTTATACTGTAATTCAAATGTCATGTATCAAAAATTTGTGACAAAGGTAGCATTTTTCTCTTAGAATCCGAAGTCATCTATTTCTACCTTTTTCACCTCTTCCTCTTTGGGCTTCTCCACGAATTTGTGTACCTCGTTTGCCTTGATGATGATCGCTCTCATCGGGCGTACGGGACAGATCGATTCGCAGCCGCCACAACCGATGCAAAGATCGGGGTTTACTTGCGGGATGGTCAGCGTGCCCTCGTAAGGAACCATATGCACGGCTTGGGTAGGGCAGTGCTCCGAGCAGGCCCCGCAGTCCGTCCCCTCTGTCTTTACGATACAGCGGTTGATGAAGAAGGTGGCGATGCCTACTTGCGTAGTCGCTTTCTCTTCCTTGGTAAGCGGCTTTATAGCGTGCGTGGGGCAAACCTCCGAGCAGACCGTGCATTCGTAATTGCAATAACTGTCGATGTAAGCGATACGGGGTTTCAACATATAATCAAAGCCATACTCTAATCCCGTGGGACGTAGTACATGACTCGGGCATTGGGTCACGCAAATCTGGCATCCGGTACATACATCCTTGAAACGCTCTATGCTGATCGCTCCCGGCGGTACGATAGGGAGCCATTTCTTGCCGTGCTTATCTTGCCCGTGCTGTCCTTTACAGTGTCCGTCTTGCCCCTCGCATGAATGTTGCCCTTTGCCATGCCCTTTTTCAATTCCTTGGGCAATGGTGGATACGATCGGGAGGGAGACCGCTACGGTAGCCCCTGCCGTGAGGAACGTACGGCGGCTGTTCGGAGCGGTAGCCTGTTGGATCACGTCTGTTTGTATGCGAGCTGTTTCGGCTTCTTTCTTGAAGGAAGGCTTGAAACGATATTGCAATCCTCCTTTAGCGCACGAGGACACGCAGTTGAAACAATCTACGCAACGGGAGGTATCTACGGCGAGGTTCTTGCTGTCGATAGCCTCCGCCTTACAAGTGTGCTCGCAATTGCCACAGTGCGTACAAGTTTCTTTGTCAAAGGAGATCCGGAAAAACGAATACCGGGAGATAAGGCTCAACAATGTTCCTACCGGGCAAAGCGTATTGCAGAACAACCTTCCCCGGAATACGACCATGATGATGAATACGAGCAAGGCGACCAAAGCGGATATCACGCCGAATACCGTCACGTTACTGATCGTGACGTGATAAAGCGTATAGTTATCCATCTGTGCCAATCCGTCGGCCAGCAGGTTATTGACCCACATGACGGCCGGACGGAACAAGTTGCTCGCGATACGGCCGAAGTTACTGTACGGATCTAGCAACGTACATAATTCGATCATCCCGAAAACAGCCAATACGAATGTAAGCCCGAGAATAGAGTACCGTAAGATATTCATAGGCTTATGATAGCTGAACCTGCGTACTCCTTTCTTTTTCTTCTTTCCGATACAGAAAACCCGGTTGATAATATCTTGCAATACGCCCGCCGGGCAAATGACCGAGCAATAGATCCGGCCGAACAATAAAGCCAATATGAATTGGAAGACCACCAACCCCGCCATTCCCCCTAAAATAGCAGGCATGATCTGGAGATGCAACAACGTGTGCAGGTTGTCCGGCAATACATCGGCGAAATCAACGAAGAATAAAAGTATGGGTGCGAAAATGAGGATCGCGAGTACGACCCGCAATCCTTTTAGGTAATTAGGCTTTTTCATCCTCGATTATATCTTAATACGTTTGATCGTGACATTATCCAGATTCGTCGTACCCAGCTTTAAAGCCTCGCCTTTACCGATATGACCTACGGCGGCCATATCCAGCTTCTTCACTTGGTTGAACAGGCGAAGGGCAGCGGTGTCGATAGTGACGATATTGGTGGAGGCGATCAAGGATTTCAAGGTAGCCACATCGGCCGCGCTCTTTCCTTGCGGGCCGTTTTGGTGCATGATACGATAAGCGTCCACGATGTTCAATACCGGTTTCTTTTGCCAAGTGCAAATATCGGCGATGCATTGTTGCAAATCATTTTGATGGAAGAAACGGCGATCCCATACGATTCCCATATAGTTCTTCATGGCGCAAGTCATCTTCGCCCCACCATGGTTCTTCAATACGGGGACGTTGATCCATGCGTCAGCCTCGATCAGGGCCTCATGGATCTTGGCGCTTTTCAGGTTCACGCCACCCGGGATGGATACTTCCTTGAAATATTTCTCATCGTTGGCAGGCATGATGATACCTCCGGCCTCTTTTACGGCTTCGGCGATCCCGCTCGTCTCATAGCATTTCTGCCAGTTATCGCAGGTGTGGTCGAATACGGTCACTTTAGAGGCGCCGGCCTCCAAACATTTCTTGACCAAGGCTTTCACTAATTTGGGGTTCGTATTACCGGCCAATTCAGGAGAGCGGTCCCAACCGATATTCGGCTTGATCACGATCTTTTGTCCTTTCTTTACGAAGTTTCCGATACCGCCAAGGGCTTCCAAGGCTTTATCTAGCATCACCTCCGGCTCTCCACCCATAACGGCTACCATATCGGGAGCCTTTTCTACGGCTACGGTGTTTGTGGAAAGGGCCGCTTGCAGACCTTCAAAATTTAAGGATAGAGCTGCGCTAGCGATGACACTGGTCTTTAAAAAATCACGACGTTTCATAATTGTATACTATAATTGGTTTATATTTTGATTTACGGTACAGTCTTTTTTTGCTCGTTTGTTATTCTGAACAAAGATAATGATTATTTTGATATGCGAGTCAACTCTTTTTACAAAGTAGAACGAAAGTAGTCAACTAAAATAGCGAAGCTACACGCTGCTTTTTACTGCAACGCTCGTGCAGTGTTACTGCAACAGGCATTGCAGTACCGCTGCATAAGCCTTGCAGTACTACTGCAACCCGGGTTGCAGTAATCTTGCGTAATAAGATAAATTCTTGTCGGAAGGCATATCGGTTCTGATAATATTTTCCTACCTTGCGAGGCAAAAAACAGATTGTATGGTTTTATATTGTAGAGTATCATTGAACGCTTTTGTCGAAAGCTTTCGGAATACCTCGGGGCCTGATTCCTTTTTCACGCTTCCGGCGAAGGGGTTGATGCATATCGTGCCGCAAGAGGAGATCGAGTATGGGCTTTCCTTGCTTAGGGAGTCTATCGGTTTGTATGAGGAACGCAAAGGGATACCTGTGGAAAAGAGCAAGAAAGCGATGCCCTTTTTCAGACAGGACAGCCGGATGCTGGTGGGGCCGGAGATAGGCATGTACGTGATCCCTTTGTATGAGAAACCCGGTGAGCCGGCCCGGTCTGCCGAGCCTTCTCTGCTCCTTGAGCTGGACTATCAGTCGTTGGGCGAGCTTTGCCTGTTCGAGAATTATTCCCTGTTGTCTTGTAAATATGAGAGGGAGCCTATCTTGAACCATTTTACGGCACAATTGGAAAAGGAATACGATACCTTCTTTTTTGATGAGGAGCACACGGGCTTTACGCCTGATTCCCGCTTTTTCTCGATGCTGTGTAACGCCTGTCTGGAGGTGAAGCATCCTTCCTCGGTGGGGGATAAGGAATGGCGGTTGGCCTCGCTGCAAGCTACGGACGAGGTGCTCTATCGTTATGAGCATGGAAACTTGATCCCATACGTCCCGGTATCGATGCCGGTAGACTGCCTGAAACGGGTTTATCTGGAAGATTTCCGGCGGCAGCCCTTATTATTCGGGACTTTGAACGGTTTCTTGAAAAGCAAGGGACTTCCCGCCGAACAATTACTAAACTTATCATAAGGAATGAAGACAGTATCAAATCAAGAACTAACGATCCGTGTCGCCGAACATGGAGCGGAGTTGAGTAGTATCGTAGCGAACGCTACGGGAAAGGAGTATCTCTGGCAAGCGGACCCCGCTTTCTGGAAACGTCATTCCCCGGTATTGTTCCCGATCGTCGGGAGCGTATGGAAGGCCGAGTATCGGAACGAGGGAACCGTGTATCCGCTGTCGCAGCACGGCTTTGCACGGGATATGGATTTTACGTTGATCGATGAGGCGGAGAATGAGTTGCGTTTCGCGCTGGAAAGTACCCCGGACACGTTGAGAGCCTATCCGTTCCCTTTCCTTTTGGAGATCGGGTATCGTTTGGAGGGCAATAAGGTGGAGGTGCTTTGGCGTGTGAAGAATACGGGAGATCAGACGATGCATTTCCAGATCGGCGCTCATCCGGCTTTCCTGTACCCGAATTATGAGGTGGATCAACCGGATCGGGGGTATTTCGCTTTCGATGTGAAAAAAGATCTCGTATACCGTGCGCTGGTGGAGAAAGGGTGCGTAGGGGATGTGGTTCGTCCGGTACCTTTGGATGCGGACGGCTTGCTGCCGTTGAATATCCATACGTTTGATATCGATACGTTTATCTTGGAGGACAGCCAGATTAAGCGGGTGGACTTATTGGATGTGGAGAAACGTCCGTACCTTTCGCTCACCTTTACGGCTCCGGTGGTAGGCTTATGGTCTCCGCCTACGAGAAACGCTCCGTTTGTCTGTATCGAACCTTGGTATGGGCGTTGCGACCGGGTGGATTATACGGGTGAGTATAAAGACCGGGATTGGGTATGGCATTTGGAACTGGGAGAGGTCTTCGATGCCTCCTATACGATAGAAATAGCGGGGGCTTGATCGCTTCGTTGATATTTGCCGTAGGCAGACGACGCTGATTATATCGTGATCGTCTGTCTATGTTTTGCTTTAGATGTTGGCTATTTTATTCAATAGCTCTATCTTCCCGAATAAGATCAGTAGATCATCCGCCTCGATCACCAATTCCTCGGTGATGCGGCTGATAACCTTGTATTCTGTCTGTGTGAGCCCGATCAGGTTCTTTTTCTCGTAAGGGCGTTCGATCGCTATCAGATGGATGCCGAAATTCTCCTCGAAATCGATGTTCTTGATGGTTTGCCCGACAAGAGTGGCCGGTGTCTTGATCTTATAGAGATGTTCCGTGTCGGTTACTTTATACCAATGCCGGAACAGGCCGCCTAAAGACGCTTGGGAGGTGTACATCGTAGAGAAATCCTTTTCCGGGGTGATGATCTCGCTTACCCCGATCGCACGGATTACTGTCTCATGGATCGAGGAGATCGCCCGCACGATCAGTTTGCCCGCATCCAAGCTTTTCAATAAGGCGACAGTCTGAACGGAAGTCCCGAAATCCTTACCGAATGTTACGATAATGGCATCCATCTCACTCAAAGGCAGGGTGTTCAATGCCTCTTTGTCCGTGGAGTCCAAGGCGACCGCCCCCGCTATGTCGTTTTTCAGCATATCGACACGATGCAGATCCATGTCTACGCCGATCACCTCATTGCCGACACGTGTCAAGTCCTTTGCTATCGCACGTCCTAAATTCCCTAATCCGATTACTAAATATTTCATGCTATCTTGTTTTTACATTAATATATTTTCTTGTGGATATGTATAGTCCTTTTTCGTGTATTCCTTGCAGAAACTTACGAGGAAGGCCAATACCCCGATACGTCCGACCAGCATCGTGCTGATAATGATGATTTTCCCGATAGGGGTGAGATGAGGGGTATAATCGATGCTCAAGCCTACGGTACTCAAGGCGGAAACAACCTCGAACAATAGGGAGAACAATGGCGCCCCTTTTTCCGTATAAGATAATACCCACGTAGCGATCGCCACCCACATGAAGTACATCATGATGATAGCGAATGCCCGGCGGATAGCGAATGGGGCGATCTCCCGTTTTCTCACTTCCACTTTATCTTTCTCACGTGCGGCGTTCAGGGTCGTAACCAGAGCTACGAAAACGGTGGTCACTTTCAATCCGCCGCCGGTGGACATAGGGGCGGCTCCAATTACCATAAGGATCCACGTCAGCATTAAGGTCGGAGGGGCCAATGTAGTCATATCCGCCACGTTGAATCCTGCCGTTCTAGGCGTGACGGCGCCTAAGAACGCATTTGCCAGTTTCCCCCGCAAAGGAAGGTCGCCCAAGGTATTGTCATACTCGAAAAAGAGGTAGAAAACTGTTCCGGTAATTAATAGGATCAAGGTAGATATAACAACTATGTACGTATGTACATTAATGATACGGGGCGTATGGATATAATGCTTTTGCTTACCGATCAATATCTTGATACCATTCATCAGCAAGTGATGCAAGAGTTTCAGGTAATTGAAGACGATCGGGAAGCCCAAGCCTCCGAATATAATCAGCATGGCTATCCAGAAATGGAGGTTGTACTTATCCGCCACTAACGGATCGTACATATTGCCGCTCAAGGTAGAGATCCCTGCGTTACAAAAAGCGGACACGGCATGAAACATTGCGTAGAATAATTCCTGCTGCGTACCTCCCGGCAGGCTTCCCCGTACGTCCATATAAATAAAATAGGCACCGATCCCCTCGATAAACAAGGTCACGAAAAGAATATTTAAGATGACCCGGAATAATCCTCCCGTCCGATCCTCGTTCAACATATCTTTCAGCATCATCTTGCTCGTAAAAGAGGATTTCCCCATAAAGGAGAGGGCGAAGAAAGAGGTAAATGTCATGACTCCTATGCCGCCTATCTGTATTAAAATCAGGATGATAATATGACCAATATGCGTGAAACTGGTGGCTACATCGACGGTAGTTAGTCCGGTTACGCATACCGAGGTCGTGGAGATAAACAAAGCGTCGATAAACGGAATCCGGTGCGTAGTGGCGTTCGGCAACGATAGCAACCCGGCCCCGACCAATATCACGAACACGAAACTGAGCAAGAAAAGCAACGAGGGCTTGATCCGTGTCTGCATCAGCGTGAACGTCTGCCGGGATAAGTGAATCGTGCTAAGTAGCAATAATAAGACATATACGAAGAGAGGTTTCGTAAGGAAAGACAAATAAGGCAAGGAGTGCGCTATGGCATCCTTGAAAAATATTTTGCTGGATAATACGGCGAATAAAAGGAAATAGATGCTGATATCGAGATACAACATTTTCTCCTGTATGATTTCTTGGAACCTCACCACGTACCGGAGTGTTATGCCCGTGAAAAAAGCTAGCAGGATGAATGGGCGGGAACGCTCTAGGATATGGACGGAATCGGGTGTCTGTACAAAGCCGAACTGGTAGATCAATACGAAGAAAGAGGCTAAGGAGGCGAGTAGGATGGTCGCTTCCGCTATCCCGTTCAACAATCCCTTCATTTTATCCCAATAAATCAGCCAGGCGAAGTATATGTTTTTTAGATTCATGTCCGATGTTTTATAAATATATAACAAATGTAGGAAATAAAAGTTAGAGGTTCGTGAAGACGCCTTCATTATTTGTTCTCATGCTAATTGTTTTACTTACATTATGTGTTGTATAGCATATTGTACGATTTACGATATTGAAAATATCAGAAAAATAATTGATTAGTAGGTATAAAAAAGGTATTTTGTAATAGCTTTATTAAGAAAAATACTTATATTTGCGTAAATCTAATTACTGATATCATGGATACACAAAACGAGAATAGAGAGATGCTTTCCCCTTATGTTTCCGTAGACTGCGTTCTTCTCGGCATCAATGATGACAAGCTCACCGTGCTGCTGGCAGAGCGGAAAAGCGAGGAGGGCGAGTTGATCGGCTATAAACTACCTGGTAGCCTGATCTATGAGAACGAGGATTTAGATGACGCCGCTTATCGGATACTGAATGATTCGACTGGCTTGAAGCGTGTCCAATTGAAACAATTCCGTTGTTTCGGTTCCCCCGCCCGTACCTCGAACCGCTTGGACGTGATGTGGCTGGAGGCGACTTCCAAGGTGAAGATCGGACGGTTGATCACGGTCGCTTATCTTGCCTTGTGCAAGAACAGTAGGAAGACGTGTTCGGCCGATAAATCCGACTCGATCCGCTGGTGCCCGATCAATGAGCTTCCCCGTTTGCCATTCGATCATAAAGAGATTATCGAGGCTGCCATACAGGAGATCCGTAATTGGGTGGAGAAGGAGCCCGCCATCATTTTCGACTATATGCCGATGAAGTTCACGGCGTTTCAGCTTAGGCGCACGTACGAGGTGATCTATAACCGTGAGATGGACGTGCGCAATTTTCATAAGAAGATGAATTCCTTGGATTACGTGGTGCCCACGGAGGACATGCAAGACGGGGTCGCCCATCGTGCCGCACGGTATTATCGGTTTGATAAGGTGAAATATAATCAACAACGTTCGAAGTTTAATAAGATATAAAACCATACGATTATGTGTCTGTTAGGATGTGACATTGGAAGTTCTTCCATCAAGGTCTCTATTATCGATGAGGAGACCGGGTTAACAATAGGTGCGGATTTTTATCCCAAAGAAGAGGCCCCGATTAAGGCGTTGCGCCCAGGGTGGGCGGAGCAAAATCCAGAGGATTGGTGGTCGTACGTGAAGATCGCTATGAAAGGCGCCATGAGCAAGGCGAAGGTGAAAGGCGAGGATATCAAGGCGATCGGTATCTCGTACCAGATGCATGGCTTGGTGGCGGTGGACAAGAAGATGGAGGTGCTTCGTCCATCTATTATCTGGTGCGATAGCCGTGCTGTTCCTTATGGCGAGCGTGCGTTTAAGAATATAGGCGAGAAACGATGCCTTACCCACCTATTGAACTCGCCGGGTAATTTTACCGCTTCCAAGCTGGCTTGGATCAAGGAGTACGAGCCGGATATTTACGGCCGTATTCATAAGATCATGTTGCCAGGAGATTTCATAGCCATGCGCCTTACGGGGGATATCGTGACTACGGTTTCCGGTTTGTCGGAGGGGATCTTCTGGGACTTCAAGAATAATGCTTTATCGGAGGATTTGATGAATTATTATGGATTCAGTAAGGATCTGATCGCCGATATCCGTCCGACGTTCGGTGTGCAGGGCGAGGTTACCGCCTCGGTTGCGGCCGAGTTGGGATTGAAGAAAGGTACGCCGGTTACCTATCGTGCGGGCGACCAGCCGAATAACGCTTTATCATTGAATGTATTGAATCCGGGTGAGATAGCGGCTACCGGCGGGACTTCCGGAGTCGTGTATGGCGTGAACGGCAAGGTGAATTACGATACGCTTTCCCGTGTGAATACGTTCGCCCACGTGAACCATACGACGGAGCAGACCCGTTTGGGTGTCTTGTTGTGCATCAACGGAGTCGGTATCCTTAATTCTTGGATCAAACGGAATATAGCGCCAGAAGGTATTAACTATAATGAGTTGAATGATTTGGCGGCTACGGTTCCCATTGGTTGCGACGGACTTTCGATCTTGCCGTTCGGAAACGGGGCAGAGCGTATATTGCAGAATAAGCAAATCGATTGCTCGGTTCATGGATTGAACTTTAACATACATACCAAGGCGCATATGGCTAGGGCGGCGCAGGAAGGTATCGTGTTCGCCTTTAAATACGGTATGGATATCATGAATGAGATGGGGATCGATATTCAGGTAATCCGTGCGGGGAATGCGAACTTGTTCTTAAGCCCGATTTTCCGGGATGCTTTGGCGGGCGTGACGGGTACGGTGATCGAACTGTATGATACGAACGGTGCGGTAGGAGCGGCCAAGGGTGCCGGTATTGGTGCCGGTATCTATAAGAATGCGGAAGAAGCGTTCGCTTCCTTGAAGAAGATTAACGTGATCGAGCCGGACGGTTTCAAGGCGAATGCTTATTGTGGGGCGTTCGAGATTTGGAAAGGACGATTGGAGCAATCTATTTAACAGCAGAATTATTTACATTTTTAATATATATTATTATGAGTTACTTTAGAGGAGAGAAAGAATTTTTCCCGGGAATCGGACAGATTCAGTTTGAGGGACGTGAGTCAAAAAATCCGTTGGCATTTCATTATTATGATGCGGATAAGGTAGTAATGGGTAAGACACTAAAGGATCATTTACGCTTCGCTATGGCTTATTGGCATACCTTGTGTGCCGAGGGAGGTGATCAGTTTGGTGGTGGTACAAAATCATTCCCTTGGAACGACAGCACGGACGCTATCACCCGTGCGAAGTACAAGATGGACGCCGCTTTCGAGTTTATGACCAAATGTAATATTCCTTACTATTGCTTCCACGACGTGGACGTGGTGGACGAGGCTCCTACGCTGGGCGAGTTCGAGAAACGTTTGCAGACGATGGTGGAACATGCCAAGGAGCATCAAGCCGCTACCGGAAAGAAACTGCTATGGTCTACCGCTAACGTGTTCGGACATAAGCGTTATATGAACGGTGCCGCTACGAACCCTTATTTCCCGACCGTGGCATGCGCTGGCACGCAGATCAAGAATGCTATCGACGCTTGTATCGCCTTAGGGGGTGAGAACTATGTGTTCTGGGGTGGTCGTGAGGGTTATATGAGCCTATTGAACACGAACATGAAACGTGAGAAGGATCATTTGGCTATGATGTTGACGATGGCCCGTGATTATGGTCGTAAGAACGGTTTCAAGGGTACGTTCCTGATCGAGCCGAAACCGATGGAACCGACGAAACATCAATATGACGTGGATTCGGAGACCGTGATCGGCTTTCTTCGCCATTATGGACTGGACAAGGATTTCGCCTTGAATATCGAGGTGAACCACGCTACCTTGGCCGGACATACATTCGAGCATGAGTTGCAAGCCGCCGCCGACGCCGGCATGTTGTGCAGTATCGACGCGAACCGTGGCGATTACCAGAATGGTTGGGATACGGATCAATTCCCGATGGATATCTATGAGTTGGCACAGGCTTGGCTGGTTATCCTTGAGGGAGGTGGCTTGACTACCGGAGGTACGAACTTCGACGCCAAGACCCGCCGTAATTCTACGGACTTGGAGGACATCTTCATCGCTCATATCGGTGGTATGGACGCTTTCGCCCGTGCTTTGATGATCGCCGCCGATATCCTTGAGCACTCAGACTACCGCAAGATGCGTGCCGAGCGTTACGCTAGTTTCGATGCCGGCGAGGGTAAGGCATTCGAGGATGGCAAACTTACACTGGAAGATCTTCGTACGATCGCTTTGCGTGACGGCGAGCCGAAACAGATCAGCGGTAAGCAGGAGTTATATGAGATGATTATAAATCTGCATATCTAAATAATTAAAAAATCGAGAATTGGGAATTGAAAATTATCGTGCGTAAGCCCTAGTTTTCAGCTCTCAATTCTCGGTTTTTCACTTATAAATCTATTCCATGAAAAATAACAACACTTATATTTTCGCTCTAACCTTGGTTGCTACCTTGGGAGGCCTGCTGTTCGGGTATGACACGGCGGTAATCTCCGGTACGGTAGAGTCTTTGCGTAAGTTCTTCATCGAGCCGCAAGGATTTCCGTTGGATCAGGCGAACGCTTTGGAGGGCTTCGTGGTAAGTAGCGCATTGATCGGATGTATCCTAGGTGCCTCGTTTGCCGGGTGGATCAGCCAGCGTTACGGCAGGAAGCCGACGTTGATCTTGGCCGCTATCCTTTTCTTGCTTTCCGCTATCGGTTCGGCTTGGCCGGAGTTATTTATCGGTATGCCCGGAAGTGGGGATCATACGTTTATGTATGCATTCGTGGCTTATCGTATCTTGGGAGGTATCGGTGTGGGACTAGCCTCCATGGTATCGCCGATGTATATCGCCGAGGTGGCTCCCTTCGATCGCCGGGGGAATCTGGTGGCATGGAACCAGTTTGCCATTATCTTTGGTATGCTGGTGGTCTATTTCGTGAATTATACGATCGCTCTTCAGGGAGATGCCGCTTGGCTGCATACGATTGGTTGGCGTTGGATGTTCGCTTCTGAGATTATTCCGGCGGTATTGTTCCTCTCGTTCTTGGTGTTCGTGCCCGAGACGCCTCGTTACCTCGTGATGCGTGGGCATACGGAGAAGGCGTTGGTGGTCTTGAGGCATTTGATGGATCAGGCGGACGCCGGCCGTGAATTGGAGGACATACGGAATAGTTTCAAGGAGAAAGCTCCATCGATGAAGCCTTACTTTCAGTTTATGGGGACTTGGTTGGCGTTGTTCTTGATTGGTTACGGGTTGTTGTCGTGGGCAGGTAATACGAGCGCATTGGAGATCGCCTTGTTGGCTAGCTTCTGTATCGCCTTGCTGTTCCCGATCCGGTCGTTTGGCGTGCTGATCATCTTGGTGGGCGTGTTGCTCTCCGGTTTCCAGCAATTCGTGGGGATCAACGTGGTGCTTTACTATGCCCCGGAGATCTTCAAGACGATGGGAGCGGCTACGGACGCCGCCCTTTTGCAACAGATCGTGGTAGGGGCGGTGAACCTGTCGTTTACTGTATTGGCTATTTTCACGGTGGATAAGTTCGGACGCCGTCCGTTGATGATTATCGGGGCGCTCATCATGGCGGTGTCCATGTTGATCTTGGGAACTACTTTCTACACCCATTCGGTGGGTATGGGATCGTTGGTTTGCATGCTGGTTTATACGGCGGGGTTCGCCATGTCGTGGGGGCCGGTCTGCTGGGTGTTGCTGGCGGAGATCTTTCCGAACTCTATCCGATCCACGGTGATGAGTATCGCCGTGGCGGCACAATGGATCGCCAACTTTTTGGTATCATGGACTTTCCCGATGCTGGATAAGAACCAGTACCTGACTGATATGTTCAATCACGGTATGGCCTATTGGATCTATGGCGTGATGGGTATATTGGCGGCGTTGTTCATCTGGCGTTTCGTCCCCGAGACGAAGGAGAAGACGCTGGAGGAGATGGATGACTTTTGGCGGCGTTAATTCGGTATAATTGATAGTGATTATGGAAAAGGAAAATATAGACCCCAAACTGGTTCTCGCCCTCATGGAGCGTGAGATTTGTCGCCGGGCGTTATTGATGCACATGTTGATGCAGGGTTACGAGCATTTCGTCTCGATCCATATGCTCAAGCAGTCGATGAAGGCCCGGAAATTCACCTACGAGGAAGCGGAGCGTTTTGCCGATGTGTTGGAGCGGCACACGGGTATCAAGGTCGCTCCCGAGAGGTTCATCCGTAATGAGGACGAGGATGCGAACGAGCTTCTGGAGCATTACACGGAGCTGGAGCGAATGCGCAACAGTCAGTTGAGCGATACGATGCGGCCGATCCACGATGGCTTCAATCGGTATCTGCATCATAATCTTCACGTGGATGTAACTCATGCCACCCGTCTGCGGATTGCCTTGGAAGCTTTCTTGACTTTCGCGATGGGCGACATCGACTGGCAAGAGATGCGACGGAATATCTTGGATGTAGACTTGCGGATCATGAAAGCCGTGCCGATCGATTCCGTGGCTGTCCGGCATGATTTCCTCCGTTTCGAGAACGTGTATCATGAGATTTGCCTCAAGTGTGCGAACCGCGAGCGTAAGCGGCGGGGAGAGCCGCCTGGCGATAACTTCCAGATCAATATCTCCTAGATGGGAGGATAGGGGGAATGACAAAGATGAGGGGGAGGGTGTCTCGCGACAGCCTCCCCCCCTTTATTACAAATAATATGCTTGTGAAAAAAAATATCTTGTAAGTGGTTACGCCTCCGGTTGCCCGTTCGTCTCCTCTTCCTTCCGCTTGTTGGCGCTCTTCGTGGCACGTGCCTTGATGATCGCACTCTGGCGGTCGATGAGGGTGTTGAGGGCGTTGATCACGTCGATGTAATCGGTGTCGCCGTTCACTTCGGCGAGGGCGTTGAGGCGTTTCACGGCGGCCCGATATGCGTTGTCGGTGGCTAGGCGGGCGGCCTTGGTAGCGCCGGTCACTTTCGTGGCGTTTTGCGTGTTACGCTCGGCGAACAACTCCAGGAAACGAGCCGTTTCGGTCTTCAGCCGGCTTACCCAGCCGTCGATATGGATGGCGGCGAGGCGGTTCGTGGTGATCTCGTCCGCAGATATCTCGTCGGGCGACTCCGAGTCCGATACGCCGTCGAATTCCTCCAGCTCTTGTATCAGGTTATGCAACACGCCGGCCTCCTCCAAGTAGGGCAGGGCGGTGGGATTGCCGTATTTCTTGAGGATGATACGGGCCTGCCGTGCCACCTCGGCGATGGCGGGGTCGAAGAAGCCTTCCATGGCGGATACCTGGCTGTTCAATCCCCGGTAAAGCTTATCGCAGACGGTGTCTTGGGTTATGATGGGCTGGCTGAGGACATGCTCGCCGCCGCTTTGTTTCAACGCTTTGTCGAACGTCTCGTAGGCGGTTTTGTAGACTTGGTACACGGGAGCGAGTTTCTCGTCCGTGCATTTACCCATCTCTGCTATAGCTATTTTATGAAAGCCGAAGTCTTCTTCTTGGCGAAGGCGACTTTGATCGATGTACTTGATTTCACTCATGTCTAGTCGTTTTTAGATTTAAAGTACGTTGTCAAGAGTTCCCGACAGCTGTTTTTTGTTTGTTTTTTCCTTGTCAAGAGTTCCCAACAGCCGTTTTTTGTTGTCCTTCTTGCTGTCGGGAGTTCCCGACAACGTTTTTTTTGTTGTTTTTCTCCTGTCGAGAGTTCCCGGCAGCTGTTTTTTGCTGTTTTCCTCTTGTCGGGAGTTCCCAACAGCTGTTTTTTATCATTGCCATGCCAAATGTAGTTTAATTTTTCTTGATTTAGCTATAATCTGCTAATAAATTTCTTATTTTTGCCATTATACTTCAAAAATAAACAAGCGTTATGTTGCACAAAGGCTATCGGATGCTTTTCAACTGTCTGATGTTTTACCTCTAACAGATAGTATTTCCCCATTCCCGGGGAGACGTTTCGCTATACATATATATTACATTACGTTATCCTTTAAAAGTAAGTCTATGAATACAACCAACCGTACGCTGCGACGCGTACACGATACCGTTCCTTCCGTGGAAGCGAACAATTTCGGGATGAACGACCGTATCAAACGCTTGCGCCGGCAGACCTTCGAGGCCCAGCCTTCCCTATCCATCGAGCGTGCCTTGATCGAGACCCGTTTCTATCAGGAGAATTACGGGAAGTATCCGATCCCTATCCTGCGTGCCTTGAACTTCCTTGAGATCTGCAAGCGGAAGACGATCTATATCGGCGAGGACGAGTTGATCGTCGGCGAGCGGGGGCCCCGCCCCAAGGCCGTGCCTACCTTCCCGGAACTTACCTGCCATAGCGTGGAGGACTTGCATATATTGAATACCCGGGAGCTGCAACGTTACACCATCAGTCAAGAAGATATCGATACCTACGAGCGGGAGGTGATCCCGTACTGGAAAGGCCGTACCCAGCGGGAACGCATCTTTAGTCACGTCCCCAAGGAATGGAAAGAGGCGTACGAGGTGGGTATGTTCACCGAGTTCATGGAGCAACGCGCGCCCGGGCATACCGCTTTGGACGGCAAGGTCTACCAATATGGCCTGCTGGACTTGAAGAAACGTATCGAGGGGGAACTAAGCGCCTTGGATTTCATGAACGACCCCGAGGCCACGGATAAGCAGGAGGAGCTGACGGCCATGTCTATCTCCTGCGACGCCGCTATCCTGCTGGCCGGGCGACATGCGGACTTGGCCGACGAGATGTCTCTCACCGAGAAAGATCCCCGCCGTGCCGCCGAGCTGAGGAAGATCGCCGAGGTATGCCGCCGGGTTCCCGCCCACGCTCCCCGTACCTATTGGGAAGCGATCCAGATGTACTGGTTTGTCCACCTCGGTACGATCACGGAGCTGAATGGTTGGGATGCCATGAACCCCGGTCATTTCGACCAGCATCTGGCGCCTTTCTACGAGAAAGAAATCGCCGCCGGAACCTTGACCCGTGACGAGGCGAAAGAGTTGATGTCTTGCTTCTTCATCAAGGTAAACAATCATACCGCCCCGCCGAAAGTAGGTATCACGGCGAAGGAGAGCGGAACCTATAACGATTTCACGAACCTGAACATCGGCGGCATCCGGGCGGACGGTAGCGATGGCGTAAGCGAGGTCTCCTATATCATGTTGGAGACGATCGAGGAGCTGCATATCCTCCAGCCCGGCAGCGCCATCCACGTCAGTGCCCGTACGCCGGAGCGTTTCCTTCGTGCCGGGTGCAAGGTGATCCGCCAAGGCCATGGCTACCCGTCGGTATTCAACCCGGATGTGTACGTGCAGGAGTTGATGCGGCAAGGCAAGTCGCTGCGTGATGCCCGCGAGGGAGGTTGCAGCGGTTGCATCGAGGTGGGCGCTTTCGGGAAGGAGGCGTACGTGTTGACCGGTTATCTGAACGTGCCGAAGATATTGGAGGTGACGCTGCATAACGGCGTAGATCCGGTAAGCGGTCGCAAGGTTGGTCTGGAGACCGGCGATCCCCGTGGTTTCCGGACGTATGAGGAGCTTTACGCGGCGTTCATGCGCCAGATCCATTATTTCGTGGACATGAAGGTGCGGGTCAGCAACTATATCGACCGCATGTTCGCCAAGTACGCCCCCGCCACGTTCCTCTCCCTGTTTATCGATGATTGTATCGCGAAGGGTAAGGATTATTACGATTGCGGGCCTCGTTACAACACCACTTATATCCAGTGTACCGGATTAGGCACGATAACCGATAGCCTTTCCTCTTTACGGAAACACGTCTTCGAGGATAAGACCTTCACGATGGAAGCCTTGTTGGACGCGATGGCGGATAATTTCGAGGGACATGAGCCGATGCGCCAAATGATCCTGAACCGTACGCCTTTCTTTGGCAACGATGATCCGTACGCCGACCAGATCGCCGTCCGTGTCTTCGACGATTTATATGATGCGATCGAGGGCAAGCCGAATACGAAAGGGGAGTGTTTCCATTTGAATATGTTATCCACCACTTGCCATGTCTACTTCGGCAAGGTGATGGGAGCCACCCCGAACGGCCGCTTGGCCGGGCGTGCGATCTCCGATGGTACCTCGCCCTCACACGGAGCCGATACCCACGGGCCGTCCGCCGTTGTCAAGTCCCTCGGCAAGCTGGATCAGGTGAAGAGCGGCGGCACGCTGCTGAACCAACGCTTCCTGCCCAGCCTGCTCCGGCGGGAGGAGGATATCTCGAAGCTGGCCTCCTTGATCCGTAGCTACTTCGCCTTGGGTGGCCATCATATCCAATTCAATATCGTGGATACGGAAACGCTTTACGCCGCCCAGAAGTGTCCGGAGGACTACCGGGATCTGCTGGTCCGTGTAGCGGGCTATAGCGACTATTTCAACGATATGAACGCCGATTTGCAAGCGGACGTGATCGCACGTACGGAGCAAGAGACTTTCTAGGCCATGCTGTTATTCGATATCAAACGATACGCCATAAACGACGGGCCGGGCATCCGTATCACGATCTTCATGAAAGGATGCCCGCTTGCCTGCGTATGGTGTCATAACCCAGAAGGCATATCGCTCCGGGCGGAGAAGCTGTATACGAGAAAGAAGTGCATAGGTTGCGGGTCCTGCGTGAATGCCTGCCCCGTCGGGGCGTTGACCTTGACGCAGGCGGGCATCGTCACGGATGGAGCTCTGTGCCGCACATGCGGTAGATGCGCGGAGGTTTGTCCTACCTTGGCGATGGAGATGTCCGGCCGTGAGTATTCTCTGGATGAGGTCATGTGTGAGATCGAGAAAGAAACGGTCTTTATGGATCGTTCCGAGGGAGGCGTTACCTTCTGTGGGGGAGAGCCGTTGTCGCATCCCTCGGATTTGGTTGCCCTGCTGGATCGTTGCGGAGAGTTGGGAATCCATCGTGCGGTGGATACGACCTTATTCGCCTCGCCGGATACCGTCTGGAGAGTAATGGAGCGCACGGATCTTTTTCTGGTGGATTTAAAACATATGGATTCTGGTAGCCATCGTCGTTTCACGGGTGTCCCGAACGAGCGTATCTTCTCCAACCTCCGGATGATTGCCGAAGCCGGGATGGACTTTCTAATCCGCATTCCGTTGATCGAGGGCGTCAATGCGGACGAGGAGAATATATCCCGCTCTGCCACCTTCCTAGCCTCCTTACCGTGGAAACGGAAAGTCGTCAATCTTCTCCCGTATCACGACATCGGAAAAGGCAAGCACGATAAGCGAGGAACCCTCTACAACCCCGGGTACCTTCCGCTATTCACCCCTTCCGAAGCAGTCCTGCAAAGGTGTATCGATCAATTCGCCTCTTGTGGAATAACTGCGTTGATCGGAGGATAATAGTGCCTTCGTCCCCAAGACACCGTAATTGTCGATCCATTCCCCGGCCGGGGAGAATGTCTGCCTTAATACGGACTATTATAAGGCGGGTACGGTAACGCTGAAGCGATCTTTTAGACATCTAATCGCTCCTTCAGCAAAGCCGTGATCAGTATACGGGCGATTATATGGCTTATTTGATCAAACGTACGGAATATTTACAGGCAACAGGGCGTTAATTTGTTTTTTTTCCATATATTTGCTTATTAACAAAATAATAAAACGAGAAGTGATGATGAGCTACGCCAATTATCTTTACATAGCGATCCGTGCCGCGGTAGACGCAGGCAAGTCGATCATGGATATTTATAACGATCCCGACTCAAACTTCGGGATAGAGAGAAAAGCAGACAACTCACCGTTGACAAAGGCCGATAAGGCGGCCCATCGATTGATAACAGACGCTTTGTCCGTTACCCCGTTTCCGGTCTTAAGCGAGGAAGGGAAGGAGATCCCGTTCAAGGAGCGCTCCAAATGGGAGACGTTGTGGATCGTGGACCCGCTGGACGGTACCAAGGAGTTTATCAAGAAAAACGGTGAGTTTACCGTGAATATAGCCTTGGTGGAGAAGGGTGTTCCTGTGCTGGGTGTCATCTATGTGCCTGTCCGGAAGGAGTTGTATTTCGCCTCCTCCTCCGTGGGGGCTTATAAGTTTATGGGAATCGATAGCAGTAGCCAGCCCTCGATGAACGAGATGAAACAGGGAGCGATACATTTACCCATGGCACTGGCGCATCAGGGAGTTGTGGTAGTAGCGTCTCGGTCTCACCAAACGGAGGAGACCACCGCTTTCATTGATAATCTCCGCAAGCAGGGAAAGCCCGTTACGTTGATCAGTAGCGGTAGCAGCCTGAAGATTTGTCTGGTTGCGGAAGGTTCGGCCGATATCTATCCCCGTTTCGCCCCGACGATGGAGTGGGATACCGCTGCCGGCCACGCCATTGCCAAGTCTGCCGGTTGCGACATATATCATATCGATGGTAAGACTCCGCTTCGCTATAACAAGGAAGATTTGCATAATCCATGGTTTATCGTGAAGTGAGGGACTACTTTCGGCTCTCTCTCATACTCCTTAGATACTCGCTCCGCTAAAGCTGTAAATATCATGGCGGTTGTACTTAGACAGATTCCAAAGGTATGATATGGTTATTCTAAAGCGTATCTGATAAACATGAATAGACAACCATATCAGGTGAAATATAAAATCCAATGGAAAATAACTATATTTGAATCGTTGAAAAGGATACACTTAGTGGTATCCTTTTCTGTTATTGTCTACATTGATGCTATGGTATTGAATTCTTTTAGAGTTGTTTATAGTTAAACATAATTCTTCTTTCATCGTTCTTTCTGGCCCGGCAGGCGTCCTCTTTGAACGTAACGTCAAGGTTCCGGTGCGGCTGGTTCTCGATGGACCAGTGGCCGCACCCTAACATGTTGAAGTAAGCGGCTTTGGGAAAGTCCTCATCACTGATATAGTACCGTGTTGCGGTCATCTGTATGTTCCCCGTTTTAAACTTTATAAATTCGAATTTCCCAATGAAAAGGTTCGCTATGGCTTTCTGAACTTTATAACTCCTTTTTATTCATCTATATTCGATGAGGAAAGAGGTATACGCCGAAAAATTGGAGGCTGAATGCGAGGAGAAAGACCAAGAGCATCTTTTATGTCAAATCCTATCCGTATATGAGCAAGTTTCATTATATTTGTGTTGACTTTAAATATAAGCAGATTTATGGAAAAACAAAAACAACAACCTCAGCGGTTGCAATCATTGGATGCTCTTAGGGGTTTTGACATGCTCTTTATTATGGGCGGTGCTTCTTTATTTGTCGCTTTGGCGACATTGTTTCCGAATCCTTTATTTCAGGTGATAGCCGGGCAGATGGAACATGTGGAATGGAACGGGTTGGCGCATCATGACACGATCTTCCCATTGTTTCTTTTTATTGCGGGTATCTCGTTTCCGTTCTCACTAGAGAAGCAACGAGGAAAAGGTATGACGGAAGGGGCGATTTATAAGAAGATCGTTCGTCGAGGAATTACCCTGGTTTTCTTGGGATTGGTATATAACGGGCTACTGTCGTTTGATTTTGACCACCTGCGTTGTGCGAGCGTGCTGGCGCGTATCGGGTTGGGATGGATGTTAGCGGCCTTGTTGTTTGTCCGTTTCGGTTGGAAAGTGCGTGCGGGGATAACGGCTTTTATCTTGGTTGGCTATTGGTTGGCTATGGCTTTTGTGCCTGTGCCGGATACTGGAGGAGCGGGACCGTTCACGTTCGAAGGTAACTTGGTGGGATATATTGACCGCCTGTTTCTTCCCGGACGTTTGCACGAGACTATTTTTGATCCGGAGGGTTTATTCTCCACCGTCCCCGCAATTGCCACAGCGATGCTGGGTATGTTCACCGGTGAATGGATCAAGCTGAGGAAAGAGGGGCTGACCGACCGGAAGAAAGTACTTTGTTTGGTAGGAGCGGGAACTGTGCTGTTGATCGTTGGTTTGTTATGGAGCTTGGTATTCCCGATCAATAAGAAGCTATGGACAAGCTCTTTTGTCTGTGTAGTAGGTGCTTATTCCGTTTGGATGTTTGCTTTGTTCTTCTATATTATAGATGTATTGGGGTGGCGTAAATGGACCTTGTTTTTTACCGTGATCGGCATGAATTCTATTACGATCTATTTGGCGCAGCGTTTCATCCGTTTCTCCTATACTTCCGAGGCTATATTCGGAGGGTTGGCGAAGTTGATGCCCGAAACCGCCCAGCCTTTGGTTAGCGCTATCGCATATATCGCCGTTTGTTGGGGATTCTTGTATTTTTTATATCGTCAACGTATTTTCTTGAAAGTATAATAAAACGGATGGAGAAGAAGAAATTAAATCGGTTGGAGTCATTGGACGTACTTCGTGGCTTCAACCTTTTTTGTTTGGTGGTGTTGGAGATGGTGTTGCATCCGCTGGCCCATGCGATCGCTATGGGGTATTTGATCGCTTCTTTGTTATTCTTGCATGTAAGGATACGGGTACAGATCGGTATAGCGGCAGTTCTTTTATTAATCTTTTGGGGAGCGATGGAGTTTATTACGGTCGGTAACTATGGGGGAGGTTCGTACGCCCCGGATAGTAATTTGGCCGAATGGATCGACCGTACCGTATTGGGACGTTTTCGGGATGGGGCGACGGTGGAGAACGGGGAGGTGATATTCGCTACTTGGTATCGTTATACATGGATACTAAGCAGCTTGAATTTCGGGGTAACCGTGTTGACCGGGTTGTTCGCCGGATATATCCTAAAGAACAAATTATATTCCGAGCAGTTCAAGTTACGGATGTTATTCGGAATAGGTTTGGGTATGGTTATTGCCGGATGGCTTTGGGGTATCGAGCTTCCCGTTATTAAGAAATTGTGGACCAGTTCGATGGTGTTGGTGAGCAGTGGGTACTGTCTCTTGCTTATGGGGCTGTTCTATTATTGGATCGACTATAAAGGGCATCGAAAGTATACGACTTGGCTGAAAGTGTATGGCATGAATTCAATACTGGCTTATATGCTTACTAACGTGGTAAGTTTCAGGTGTATCGGCGAATCCTTGTTTTTCGGGGTCCAGCAATATTTAGGAAATTATTATCTAGTGTTCATTGCCATGTGTAATGTATCGGTAATTTATGTACTTTTGTATGCGTTTTATAAACATAATATTTTCCTTAAAGTATAGAAACAAGAAAACTTAGATCGAAGAAAGATGGAATCAATCAAACAAATATACCGGATGGGACATGGCCCTTCAAGCAGTCATACCATGGGACCGATGCGTGCGGCACAAATGTTCTTGGAACGTAACCGAGGTGCTGTTCATTTTAACGTAACCTTATATGGTAGCCTAGCTGCTACAGGAAAAGGCCATATGACGGATGCCGCTATTCTTGAGGTATTACAGCCGGTTGCGAAGACAAATATTACTTGGGAACCCAAGATCTTCTTGCCGTTCCATCCGAATGGGATGTTGTTCGAGTCGTATAATGAGAGTGGCGAGGAGCTGGATACGTGGACCGTATATAGTATCGGCGGGGGAACCTTGGCTAACGAGTCTTTCAATGAGTTGAGGACGGAACAAGTGTACGATATGCATACGATCAAGGAGATACAGGCTTGGTGTGAGAAGACTGGGCATTCCTATTGGGAATATGTCGAGCAGCACGAAGGCCCTTCTATCTGGGATTATCTGGCAGAGGTATGGGATGTGATGCAGGATGCGGTTCGTCGTGGCCTGGAAGCGGAAGGTATCTTGCCGGGAGGCTTGGGGATTCGTCGTAAGGCTTCTGATTATATGATCCGTGCGAAAGGTTATGGTAGCAGTATCAAGAGCCGGGGAATGGTGTATGCCTATGCCTTGGCGGTGTCTGAGGAGAACGCATGTGGTGGAAAGATCGTGACCGCTCCGACTTGTGGTTCTTGCGGTGTAATGCCTGCGGTCCTTTATCACTTGAAAGAGACGCGTGAGTTCCGGGATTCCCGTATATTGCGTGCGTTGGCTACAGCGGGCTTGTTTGGAAATGTGGTGCGTACGAATGCCTCCGTATCGGGGGCTGAGGTAGGTTGCCAAGGTGAGGTTGGGGTGGCTTGCGCTATGGCTGCGGGTGCTGCCAGCCAATTGTTTGGTGGTACGCCTGCCCAGATCGAGTATGCTGCCGAGATGGGATTGGAGCATCACTTGGGATTGACTTGCGATCCTGTTTGTGGTTTGGTACAAATCCCTTGTATCGAGCGGAACGCTTTTGCCGCCGCCCGTGCGCTTGACGCGAATACGTTCTCGAACTTCTCCGACGGAAAACACCGGGTCAGTTTTGATCAGGTGGTTGAGGTGATGCGCCAGACAGGTAATGATTTGCCTAGTCTTTATAAGGAGACCTCGGAAGGTGGTCTGGCGAAGAACATGGAGACCTCGAATAATTAAAAGATATGATTTGATTTACTAATAATAATTTACTATTGATGATAAACGGAAAGAAAAGCTTGTTTTACACAGTATTGATGGCCAGTGCCTTGATGTCTTGCGGAGGCCCTAAACAGGCTCCAAATGAAGAGGTTGCGAAGAGTGGTAATCCTGTATTCGAGGGTTGGTATGCCGATCCGGAGGGAATTATTTATGGGGATACCTATTGGATTTACCCGACTACGAGTGATTTATATGAGAAGCAAACCTTCTTCGATTGCTTCTCTTCCAAGGATTTGGTGAATTGGACCAAGCATACCGCTATCTTGGATACGGCAGAGGTGAAATGGGCTAAGATCGCTATGTGGGCTCCTTCGGTAATCAACAAGGACGGTAAGTATTATCTTTTCTTCGGTGCGAATGACGTGCATGAGGGAGAGATCGGAGGCATCGGTGTTGCCGTGAGCGATCGTCCGGAAGGGCCTTATAAAGATTTGCTGGGTAAGCCGCTGATCAACGAGATCGTGAACGGGGCGCAGCCGATCGACCAGTTTGTTTTCCACGACGCTGATAATGATGAGTATTATATGTATTACGGTGGTTGGAAGCATTGCAATATGGTACGCTTGAATAAAGATTTTACCGGACTTATACCGTTTGAGGACGGAACGATTTATAAAGAGGTAACTCCCAAGGATTATGTGGAAGGCCCGTTTATGTTTAAGAAGAATGGTAAATATTACTTCATGTGGAGTGAGGGCGGCTGGACTGGACCGGATTACAAGGTAGCTTACGCCATATCCGATTCTCCTTTTGGCCCGTTCGATCGTATCGGGGAGGTCTTGCGGCAAAATTTCGATATCGCTAACGGAGCGGGGCACCACTCAATCATGCATGTGCCGAATTCGGAAGATTACTACATTGTGTACCATCGCCGTCCAGCCGGGGTTAAGACACGTGACCACCGGGAGACTTGTATCGAGAAGATGACGTTCAGTGAGGAGGGATTGATCAATCCCGTGGAGATTACGGTTGAAGGAGTTGAGGCTCACACGATCCAATAATTACTTCCGATAGAAACAGATGACGGATTCGAAGAGAATCCTCCTTCCTCTCGAAGGAAAAAAGAAGAATTACATAGCAAGAAAACTTAGGTTTTATTTGCTATGTAATTTTTTACGCTACTTTTGACATATATGTCAAACCTCGAGGGCGAGTTAAATAGGAATCCGGAACGTTTATTTCAGACCGTTCTGAAAGATCCGAACAAATACAGCTCATCCTTTGTCTTCGACGTCAGGTTGAAACATATAAAATCCGGTCCGGTCACATTGTTCGAGCAGAAGGAGGACAGCGGGGTAAGCGATGAGCTGGCGACGAGTCTGGAGCAATTGCCCGTTCATCCGTTGATCTTGGGTTGGCTGATCTCTGCCGTGATTCGTTTGTGCGTAGGATCGGCTACGGTGGCAGCGTTGACGGCGGCAAGTGTGGTGATGCCTTTAGTTACGCAAACGGGGGCGAACCCGAACTTGATGGCTTTATCTTTGGGGTCGGGTAGCTTGATGTTCTCGCATCTCAACGATTCCGGGCTCTGGATGTTTAAGGAATATTTTAACCTGAACATAAAGGATACGATCTGTTCGTGGTCTATCATGGATACGATCGTGTCGGTCGTAGGATTGATCGGGGTAATGATCTTAAATATGATTGTATAACAAGAGAATGATTGAGCAATGAGAAAGAGATGGCTGCTTAGTATTGTTATTATGCTTTTCCCTTTCGTCGCCTCGTTTGCGGCGGACCCAGAGGAAGGTACTTATCCAACGGTCGGGAGGCTTTTTCATATAGCGCGAAGTGTAAATAAGAACTTGGTTTGTTACGATGTGAATTTGAGGGACGGTAAGCTGGATACGCATGATCCCTTGAATGTTTATTGGGTCAATCGAGAAAAGCATCCGGGGGAAACCAATGGCTTGAGTTATATCCAGCGGAAAATGGCTTACGGGTATAAACTGATCTCGGCAAGTGATAACGCTTGTGTATGCTCATTAACCGCTTATCCCTCCCGCCAGTTGACGATTACCAAATGTGATTCCCGCTATGTATGCTACATAACGATCAACAACCAACAGGCGATTCTTCAGTCTCTCTACGTTAAAGCCAGCTCCAAAAATCCTTTAAGCGTTGAGTATGTAGAACTCCAAGGAATCTCTGTCGCCACGAATCAACTGGTAACGGAAAAAGTCAGGAAATAGACCAAGCGGAGAATGCCCGTGCGATCTCGGCTCTTTGCGAGGCCGGGAATATCACCTTGGATGTTCTTATCGATCTGAACGTGGGAATGAATCGTACCGGAATTCTCCTGGAGAGAGCGGAGGCGCTGGTGGATGAGATTCTGCCGTTGAGATCTCTGCGGAGCTATCGGTACGTTGCCAAGGTGCGGATGCGGCGTACGCCTTGACAGAGTGTGTGTTCCGCATTTAGCTCTTTGGAAAGACGGTGAGCTCGCCGACTCGTTCATCACCGTGAATCATGGGGAAAGAGTTGTTGCGTACCATGGATCGCTTGGGTATGATTCTTGACGTTGACGCGAACCATGTGGCTATCGGCAGTGATCTGGATGGCGCTTTCGCCGGAATAAGCTACTGCAACCCGGGTTGCAGTGATACCGCGATGCGGATGCAGTAACACTGCATCCGCATCGCGGTAAAAAGGCAAACAAGGTGAGTCTATTTTATATCTGCAATACCAAGACGAATCGGCATCCTTTCTTGTATTCCTTATCGATAGATAGGGTTCCGTTTAGTTTGCTTGCCATTAATGCGCAGATCGGTAGTCCCAATCCATCGCCTTGCGCTAAATCCTTCGCCTCGTTAAAAGGTTTGAATAAGTCCTCTTTTAGATCATCTGGTATGCCTGTGCCGTTATCCGTAATGATGAATTGGCAAACATGAGCACCCTTCCGTTTAAATTCCAGACGAATATTACCGCTGGAAGTATATAATGCGGCATTTTTCAACAAATGCAATAAGATTTGTTCCAGATGCTCAGCATTCGTCTTAATCTCCAATTGGGGTACGTCCATTACGAGATTGACCTCCGGTTTAACATCCCCTTTAACCTTTTCCACGATTTTCTTGCTGAAGTTTCCTACATTAAAAGAACTAACCTCATACGGTTCCATCAACGTATTCTCCAAGGAGGAAAGCTCTTGGATATGAACCGTGAACTGCTTTAAAGCCTCTATCCGTGTCAATACATCCTCGGCTTGCTTCGGAGCTACCACCTGCAATTCCTTAGCGGATGTGTTAAGCTTGTTCAAGGTAGGCTCCATCTGAACCGATATGTTTTGGATGAATTGGGCCTGCTGCTCGCTATGTTCATTTGTCGTCTGAATGATTTTCTTTAATTTCTTATTCAGCACGATAAAGCGCAGCAAAAGGAATCCTAAGAAAAGCAAGGCGGCTATAAGGATCACCACGAATGTGATAAGTCCGACAATCATATATTGCTTAACAGACAGTTTATCGTCTTTCTCCTGTATCGTCTGTAAGCTTTGATCGTACTTTTGCTGTAACGCTCCCAATTGATCCTCCGCTGTAAGAGCCTTTACGGAGTCTGTCCATACGATGTATTTCTCATAGGTACGTTCCATCAGCGAAGCATTGTTTGCCTTGCGAGCTATAGAGATCAGATTCCGGTAGCAGTCGCTCACCTTCTCGTACTCTTTCTTCTCCTTATACTGGTTGATCAGTTTTTGGAAAGCGGCATCTCCCTGTTCGTTTTGCCCGAACGTATAATAATAACCCGCTTGGGTATATAATAAATTGTTCGATAACTTCTCATCGCCCGCTTGGCTGGCCAGATTATCTAATGTGCTGAGTTGAACTTGCGCTTGGGCGGTGTTCTTTAGTTTAATGTACATTTCCAGCCGTTCTTTCGTTATTTGGAAATGTTGCTCATAAAGCGGTTTCTGTAACTTCTGTTCTTCGGTTAAGATAAATTGGTTCATCTGGCGGCAAAGGTCGAAAGCCTCTTGATAATAATTCTCGCGATAGTATAGATAAACCGCTTGCGTACCGGCATTGATCGCTTGTTGATAATCACCTTTTCGGGATAAGCTTTTGTAAGCTTGTAAAAAAAGATAACGAGCTTTGGTGTAATCTTTTTTTTCCAGGCTGCTTTGTGCCTGTGTCATAAATTGATTCGTCGTGCTTTGCGCCTGTGTGACAGGGTAGAAACAAAGCATAAAAGATAGTAAAAGATAAATGACCCTCATAACTTAAATTTTTTTTGAAGTAAAAATATGTATTTACTGGGATTCACACAAAATATATCAAGGGAAAAATAATAGATATCTTATTTTAAGATGTGATTTGTGTGTCAATATTCATATTTATTCTGTCAATTCTGAAAGTTCCGAACAAGTGGATTGTACTATCTTTATCACATTATTAACCTTAAAAAATTGTGTTTATGAGTATATCCGTATTAACAAAAGGCATGTCGTGCCTATTCTTTTGTTTTTGTGCTTGTTGTATGAATGCGCAAGTAAGAAACACTGATCCTGTACGTCGCTTGAGGATATCTGGTTATTTGGGGCAACGGATCGACGCTTGTATCGAGTATCGAGTGAAAGCTCAAGATGTGGATCACTTGGTGGAACCTTTCCGGCATAAGGAAGAGACCTCGCGCTGGCAATCGGAATTTTGGGGAAAATGGATACAAGGGGCGATCGCCTCATACCGTTATGATAAAGATCCTGAGTTGTACAAGATTATTAAGAATGGAGCGGAATTGTTGATGGAAACCCAATTGCCAAATGGATATATCGGTAACTATTCCGAGGAAGCACAGTTGAACCAGTGGGATATATGGGGGCGAAAATACACGGCTTTAGGTTTGATCGCTTATTATGACTTATCTGGGGATCGAAACGCTTTGGATGCTGCCTGCCGGGTAATCGACCATTTGATGACGCAGGTAGGGCCTGGAAAAGTGAATATCGTGACGACCGGTAATTATATAGGAATGCCTAGCTCTTCGGTACTTGAGCCGGTGATGTATCTGTATAATCGTACCCGGCAAGATAAATATCTGGATTTTGCCAAATACATCGTAAAGCAATGGGAGACTCCGGAAGGCCCTCGATTGATTAGTAAGGCGATTGCGGATATTCCTGTCGCCGGACGTTTCCCACATCCAAAGGTTTGGTTCTCTCCGGAGAATGGACAAAAAGCATATGAGATGATGTCTTGTTATGAGGGCTTGTTGGAACTTTACAAGGTCACTAAGAATCCATTATATTTATCTGTGGTGGAGAAAACGATGAATCATATTATCAATGAGGAAATCAATGTGGCCGGTTCTGGTAGTGCGTTCGAGTGCTGGTATGGAGGCAAGGCGTTACAGACTTATCCTACCTATCATACGATGGAGACTTGCGTGACATTCACGTGGATGCAGATTTGTGACAGGATGCTCGGACTAACCGGAAATTCCTTATATGCGGACCAGATCGAGAAGGCTATGTATAACGCTTTACTAGCCTCGCTGAAAGCAGATGCCTCACAAATAGCGAAATATAGTCCGTTGGAGGGCTGGCGGCATGAAGGAGAGGAACAATGCGGTATGCATATCAATTGTTGCAATGCGAATGGACCTCGTGCTTTCGCGATGATTCCGCAGTTCGCTTATCAGGTAAATGGCAGACGTATTGATGTCAACCTATATGCGGCTTCGAGCGTGGAGGTAGAGTTGGATAAAAAGACGAGGGTGTCGATGACGCAGGAGACGGACTATCCGATAGACGGGCAAGTCCGGATTGTGGTGGAACCGGAGAAGACGAGTGATTTTACGATCGCCTTGCGCATCCCGGCGTGGAGTGAGCGAACTGTGGTGTCTGTCAATGGTGAGCCTTTAACGGATCTGTTGGCTGGAGCATACCTGCCGATTCATAGGACTTGGGAGAAAGGGGATGAAATTACGGTGGAGTTGGATATGCGGGCTCGCTTGGTAGAGCTGAACGAGGCTCAAGCGATCGTAAGGGGCCCTTTGGTGCTGGCTAGAGATAGCCGCTTTAAGGATGGAGATGTGGATGAGGCTTCGGTGATCGTCAGCAAGGATGGTTATGTGGAATTAACTCCGGTGCAAGCCCCCGATTTCGCTTGGATGGCTTTCACCGTTCCTATGGTTTTAGGAACGGATTTGGAAGGAAACGGCAAGGCTCGCCCGATTCATCTGTGCGATTTCGCCTCAGCTGGTAATACGTGGAATCAGGCGGAACGTTATAGAGTTTGGCTACCAAAAACATGGAATGTCATGCGTACGCCTTATAAACCTTATTGAGTGGTTCACTCCAGCTCAATGCGTCCGATCCCGGAACTCCGAGGGTGTAACCCCTTCTTTCTTCTTGAAAAATGTGGAGAATTGGCCGGCATTCTCGAAATGCAGGCTATAGGCGATCTCGGAGATCGTCAAAGGGGTGCTGGTCAGAAGCTCTTTCGCACGAAGGAGCTTCTGTTGTAATTGATATTGGGCGGGGGAGACGCCGGTGTATTCCTTGAACATCCGGCGAAACCATGAATAACCTAAACCAAGGCGAGCAGCGATCTCTTCCGGACTTAAGGGGTCCTCGATGTTCTCCTTCATTAATATACGTGCCTCGTTGATTTTATCTACGACATAGGTGTTCGTGAAGGAGTTGTTCTTTTCCTTATAATATACGGAGCCTAATATATGAAGCACGATACTGGAGATCATCTGTTGGTAACCGGATTTCTCCTCCGAGGCGAACTTCAGTATATCCTCATAAAGTCCGACGATCGTAGCGCTCAGCCCGATCCGGTGTAGCGGCTCTTCCTTGGTAAAGAATTTCTTCTCCACACGTTTATCGATATGAATGCCCCGGAAACCTACCCAATACTCATCCCATCCCGTTTCCCGGTCTGGATAATAACTATGCCATTCCCCGGGGAAAAGGAGGATCATCGTCCCTGCGTTTATCTTTTGCGATTTACAAGACTGGGAGGAAAAGTAGCCGCTACCTTTCGTTATATATACCAATTGGTACTCATTTAGGATGCGCCCGGTCTGAGGCTTGAAATTATACTTCTCCGGATGCCGGGAAAGTGGATAGGCGCAACCCGGCGGGATGAATTGGTATCCGACCGTCGTAACAACGACTCCCCATTCCTCATCCGTGGCACTGATAGTCAAGTAACGTAGTAAATCATTCCGCAGTTCGTTCATGTCAGATTTGAAAGGTTTAAAATCATTTTCGTAAGCAAATATAGCAATAATGCTTCTACTTTTGCTTTCGTCAAACAAATAACTTTGTTAAGCCATGAAGGAATATAATTTTCTAGCCTTTGATATAGGGGCTACCAGTGGACGGGCCGTGCTTGGAACCTTAAAGGATACCAAATTTGAAATGAAAGAGATTCATCGGTTCCCGAATCCGATGGTGGAATTACACGGACGGTTTTATTGGGATATCTATCATCTCTATACTTCTCTTATAGAAAGCTTGACGATATGCGCCCGGCAAAGAATCCGGTTACACTCAATTGGAATAGATACATGGGGAGTGGATTTTGGGTATGTGGCTTTGGATGGCTCTTTATTGGGTTTACCTCGTGCTTACCGAGATCCTTATACGAACGGCGCTCCCGAGGACTTTTTCAAACGGATTCCCAAGGAAGAGGTCTATAAGCGGACAGGTATTCAAGTGATGCCTTTTAATAGCTTGTTCCAGCTTTTCAGGGCGGGGCAAGATTCGTTTATCCCACAGGAAGTGGCAGAAAGGATATTATTCATACCGGACCTTTTGGCTTATATGTTGACGGAGCGTATGGTATGTGAATATACGATTGCTTCCACGTCTCAATTATTGAATCCGGAAACCCATAAATTCGATTACAAGCTCTTGGAGGCCGTGGGTGTATCTCCTACCTTGATGTGCCCGGTCGTAATGCCGGGAACGTTGATCGGGCGGTTGAGCGAGTCGATCGCCCGTAAGACAGGAATCGGGGAAATCCCGGTAATCGCCGTAGCCGGTCACGATACGGCGTCGGCGGTAGCGGCTGTCCCGGCTTCTTCTCCTAATTTCGCTTACTTGAGTAGCGGTACTTGGAGCTTGATGGGTATCGAGGTGGAGAAGCCGATCATCAACGAGGTCTCTTTCAAGAATAATTTTACGAATGAGGGGGGCATCGAGGGTACGACCCGCTTTTTGAAGAATATTACAGGTATGTGGATCTTAGAACGTTGCCGGGAGCAATGGAAGCGGTTCGGATTGGATTATTCGTACGATGATATGGTTCGGATGGCGGAGTTAAGCGAGTTTCCCTCCTTGATCAATCCGGATGATCCTCGTTTCGCCAATCCTGAGAGTATGCTACGTGAGATTACGGCCTATTGTGAGGAAACCGGGCAAGCTGTTCCCGCTTCGGACGCCGATTATATACATTGTATATTTTATAGCTTGGCGAATCGTTATAAAGAGGTGTTGGAAATACTCAAATCGATGTCGCCACATCCGATCGAACGATTGCATGTGATAGGTGGGGGCTCTCGGAACGATCTGCTGAATCAGTTGACAGCTAACGCTATCGGTATTCCCGTATTGGCAGGCCCGTCTGAGGCGACAGCCATTGGAAATTGCTTGATACAGGCTAAGTCGGCAGGATTACTGACGGATTGTTGGGAGATGCGAAGACTGATAGCCACCGCATTCCCTCCCAAGGAATTTTATCCGGAAAGGTGATACACATTGAAATCATATAAATTTAAAAACATCATACCATGACAAAAGACAGTTTAATTCAACAGGCATTTGACGTAGCGGCAGAACGTTATGCGGCCGTAGGTGTAGACGTTCGTAAAGCTTTAGAGGATATGAAGAAAATATCCCTATCCCTGCATTGCTGGCAGGCCGATGACGTAAGCGGTTTCGAGAACCAAGGCGGCTCCTTGACCGGTGGTATACAAGTGACTGGCAATTATCCGGGACGTGCCCGTACTATCGATGAGTTGCGCTGGGATGTATTGAAAGCGAAATCCTATATCCCCGGTAATCATCGGCTTAGTCTGCATGAGATCTATGGGGATTTCCAAGGGGAGAAAATAGACCGTGACGAGGTAGAACCTCGCCATTTCGAGAGTTGGATGCAATGGGCAAAGGAGAATGATTTCAAGCTAGACTTTAACAGTACCTCTTTCTCGCACCCTAAAAGCGGAGATTTGACCTTGGCGAACCCCTGCGATGATATCCGTAACTTTTGGATCGAGCATACGAAGCGTTGTCGCTGGATCAGTGATGAGATGGGTAAAGCCCAAAACGATCCTTGTATGATGAACCTTTGGATACATGACGGGAGCAAGGAAGTACCGGCTAGCCGTCTACGTTATCGCCGTATCTTAGAGGAGTCTCTGGATGAGATATTCGCTACCGAATATAAATGGATGAAAGATTGTATCGAGGCGAAACTATTTGGTATCGGCTTGGAGAGTTATACGGTAGGATCCTATGATTTTTATTTGGGTTACGGAGCGAAAAAGAACAAGATCGTTACCTTAGATACCGGCCATTTCCATTTGACGGAAAGTATCGCCGATAAGGTTTCCTCCCTGTTGTTGTTTACGCCCGAGATCATGTTGCACGTAAGTCGTCCGATCCGTTGGGATAGCGATCATGTCGTGATCTTGAATGACGATGTGCAGGATTTAGCCCGTGAGATCGTGCGTTGCGACGCCTTGGACCGGGTACATATCGGTTTGGATTATTTCGACGCTACCATCAATCGCATCGGTGCTTACGTTGTTGGTAGCCGTGCCACGCAAAAAGCCTTTATGCTCGCTTTGCTGGAGCCGATTGCCTTGCTTCGCCAATATGAGGATGAGGGCAAGTATTTCCAGCGTCTTGCCTTGCAGGAGGAAGCGAAAAGCCTGCCTTGGGGTGCGGTTTGGGATATGTATTGTCTGCAAAGCGGAGTTCCCGTAGGAGAGTCTTATATCGCTGAGATCGAGAAATATGAGTTTGACGTTACCTCAAGACGGCAATGATAGAGATCGGGATCGGGTTGTTGATCATTGCGATCGGTAGTTTCGGGCAAAGTAGCTCGTACGTACCGATCAATAAGGTCCGGGATTGGAGTTGGGAAAGTTTTTGGTTGGTGCAAGGTATCTTCGCTTGGCTGGTTTTTCCTTATCTTGGGGCGATGTTGGCGGTACCGGAAGGGAGTACCTTACTGGAGTTATGGTGTTCGCCGGGTAGCTTGGGAGCGGTTATCTATGGCATGCTCTGGGGTGTCGGCGGGTTGACTTTCGGGTTGAGTATGCGTTATCTGGGCGTAGCTTTGGGACAGAGCATCGCCTTGGGTACATGCGCCGGTTTTGGTACGCTTTTCCCGGCTTTGTTCGGTGGAACGAATCTGTTTGAGGGAACCGGATTGATCCTGTTGACCGGTGTTTGCATTACCTTAGCGGGTATCGCCGTGATCGGTTACGCCGGAAGCCTGCGGGCCCGGAATATGAGTGAGGAGGAGAAGAAAGCGGCGGTGAAGGATTTTGCCTTGACTAAGGGTTTGGCGGTAGCCTTGCTTGCCGGTGTGATGAGCGCCTGCTTCAATTTGGGTTTGGAATCGGGAAACGAGGTGCTGGCGAAAGCGAAAGAGGCGGGAGCTAGCGATCTGTTCGCCTTGAATCCCGTGATACTGTTGGTTACTTTGGGCGGCTTTTGTACGAACGCTGTGTATTGTATTTTCCAGAACGTGAAAAACGGGACGGGTAAGGATTATTTCTCGGTATCGGGAGGTACATTGCTGAATAATGTCTTATTTTGCGCTTTGGCAGGTGTGCTTTGGTACTCGCAGTTTTTCGGGTTGGGGATGGGAAAGAGCTATTTCTCGGATTCCCCGGTTATGCTGGCTTTCTCGTGGAGTATCCTGATGTCGCTGAATGTTATTTTCAGTAATGTCTGGGGCATCTTATTAAAAGAATGGAAGGGCGTGGATCGCCGGACGATCGTGGTATTGATTACTGGCATGTGCATCTTGATCCTTTCCTTATTATATCCGAATATAGTTTAATTAAAATAGACATGATAACACTAAGAAACAATGAACGCCTAATGGCGGAAATAGATCGTATCGCCGAGGTCGCCGGCTATTTGTGGATCAAGGGGTGGGCCGAGCGAAACGGAGGAAATATATCGGTGAACCTGACTACTTTATTGAGCGAGGAGGAGAAGGCCTTGCCGGCTTTGGTTTCCTCGATCCCCTTGCAAGAGGCGATGACGGCCTTATGCGGGCACGTCTTTTATGTGACGGGTACCGGAAAACGGATGCGTTACGTGGCGAAAGATCCTTTTGCCAACGGCTCTTTGATCCGTATCGCCGCCGATGGGAAATCGTATGATATCTTAGCGGAGCAACCGATCCAGCCGACTTCTGAGTTACCTTCCCATTTACTGATGCACAATTTCTTGCGTGCGAAGGGACGGGATAACCGGGTGGTATTGCATACGCATCCGACGGATATTATCGGTATGACGCATTGCAAGCCGTTCTTGGATTCGGAGAAGATTACCCGCACGTTATGGAGTATGATCCCGGAATGTCGGATTATCGTGCCGAAAGGGGTCGGTATCGTTCCTTACGAGATACCGGGCACTTTGGCGTTGGCGCACGCTACGATCCGCCAGTTGGAGGAGCACGACGTGGTGTTCTGGGAGAAGCATGGTATCCTTGCCGTCGGTGAGGACCTAATCGAGTGCTTCGATGCGATCGATACGTTGAGTAAATCCGCCCAGATCTATTTTAGTGCCCGCATGACCGGTTACGAGCCGGAAGGTATGACGGATCAGCAATTGGATGACTTGGTTCTGGCTTTTGGACTCTAGCGTATGCGAAAGAAATTAATCATTCTATTCATAGGGATCGGTTCGTTCACGTTGTTCGCCCAGCAGCGAGACCATCGGACACGGGAGTATATCGCCCCGGTCCGTATTGTCTGGCAGCAAGATAGTTCGCGAATTACGGGAGCGGACCATTTGCTTGTTTCAGGCAACGGACAGTCGGATTTGGCGAATAATCGGTTGTGTGTGTTGAAAAGTACGCCAACCGAACATCCCGCTTTGCTGCTTGATTTCGGGAAGGAGTTGCAAGGCGGTCTTCAGTTGGTGACCGGTATGCCATCGTCTCACGATCCGGTTTCCGTGCGGGTTCGTTTCGGCGAGTCCGTTAGTGAGGCTATGTGCGAGATAGATGGTGCGAACGGGGCGAGCAACGATCATGCGATGCGGGATTTCGTGGTATCGCTTCCTTGGCTGGGTGTGCAGGAGATCGGTAATTCCGGTTTCCGTTTCGTGCGTATTGATGTATTGGGTGATTCTACGGAGTTGCAATTAAAAGAGGTCCGTGCGATCTCCACGTTTCGGGATATTCCTTATCTGGGCTCTTTCCGTTGTAATGACGAGCGGTTGAACCGGATCTGGAAGACTGGTGCATACACGGTTCACTTGAATATGCAGGAATATCTATGGGACGGCGTAAAACGGGATCGTCTGGTCTGGGTGGGGGATTTACATCCGGAGGTAATGACGGTCAGTTCCGTCTTCGGTTATAATGAGGTGGTTCCTAAGAGCCTGGATTTGATTCGGGATATTACGCCGCTGCCTAGTTGGATGAACGGTATCAGTTCGTACTCGATCTGGTGGTTGTTGATTCAGCGGGATTGGTATTATTACCAAGGGAATCTTGCGTATCTACAAGAGCAACGCTCTTATATGACTGCTTTGTTGCGTCACTTGATCTCGAAGGTTGACCCAAGCGGACAAGAGAAACTGGATGGGAACCGTTTTTTGGATTGGCCTTCCAGTGAGAATACACCCGCTATCGATGCCGGTCTTCAATCTCTGATGATACAGGCCATGCGTGCGGGAGAGGAGTTATGTACCGTCTTGGGTGAGGATGTGTTGGCCTCGGAGTGCCGTGCGGTAGCTTCCAAGGCTGTAACGTTTTCCCTTCGGAAGAAATCCCGGTTCCCTTCGGAGAAAGATCGGATTACGCCTGGGGATAAACAAGCCGCCGCTTTGATGGCTTTGGCAGGTATCATGGATGCTAAGGAGGCGAACGAGCGTTGCTTAGCCGTGGACGGGGCGAAAGGCTTCTCTACGTTTTACGGGTATTATATGTTACGGGCGATGGCATTGGCTGGTAATTTCCAAGGTGCGTTAGATGTGATCCGTACGTATTGGGGAGCTATGCTGGATGTAGGTGCTACAACGTTTTGGGAGGATTTCAATATGGAATGGCTTCCGGATGCCGGGCGTATTGACGAGCTGGTTCCTGCGGGAAAGAAAGATATTCATGGGGATTATGGGGCGTATTGCTATCAAGGTTTCCGTCATAGCTTGTGCCATGGATGGGCTTCGGGACCCACATCGTGGTTAAGCGAGTACGTATTGGGCGTACAAGTGGTGGAACCGGGTTGTCGTACGGTGCGTATTGCCCCGCATCTGGGAGATCTCGAATGGGTGGAAGGTACGTTTCCCACGCCTTATGGGGTGATTGAGATCCGGCATGAGAAAGATATGGGCGGCAAGGTCATCAGTAAAATTCATGCTCCTAAAGAAATCCGTGTCTTGCGATAGAGACGGGGGTATGCCCCGTCTCTACGACAATAGGTGGAAATTTAATTACTAAAATATATGATGCTACTATGCGAATAAAACAGTTCATTTATATCTATGCTTTCGCCATCCTCTTATTAGGCGGTTGTGAAAGCAATAATGAATTAACGATACCTGCTAATCTCCGTACGGAATACCTTACAGAGCCTATCGGCTTGGATACTTCGTCTCCTCGCTTTACATGGGAATATGCTGGAAATGAGGAGGGCTTTAAGGCTTCTCGCTATGAGATACGGATCGGCACGAGCCCGGATGACCTGCGGCCTTATGCGGAAGGAATGGCCCTGAA
Source organism: Parabacteroides distasonis (assembly GCF_004793765.1). Taxonomy (GTDB): domain Bacteria; phylum Bacteroidota; class Bacteroidia; order Bacteroidales; family Tannerellaceae; genus Parabacteroides; species Parabacteroides distasonis_A. The sequence goes on from NZ_SRYM01000004.1 coordinate 47,981, forward strand.
GCCTCATACCCGTTATTACTGGAATGTTACGGTATGGGATGGTGAGGGGCGTCCGTGCGCTACCTCGGAGACGGTTTCTTTCGAGACCGCTAAGTTCAATCCCTCGGATTGGTCCGCCTCTTGGATTACCGATCATAAGGATAAGGAGTTCGAGCCTGCCCCTCTGTTCCGCAAATCTTTTCTGGTGGGCAAGAAAGTGAGGGATGCCCGTGTGTACGTAGCATCCGCCGGGTATCATGAGTTATTCATCAATGGCGAGCGGGTCGGAACGAATTATCTGGACCCGGGGTATACGCATTTCGATAAACGTATCTTGTACGTGACGCATGATGTTACCTCTTTGCTGAAGCAAGGCGACAACGCCGTGGCCGCTGTTCTGGGAAACGGCTGGTACAATGAGCAGTCCGTGGCGGTATGGAATTTCCATGAGGCACGCTGGCGGGATCGTCCCCGCCTGCTATGTGAGTTACGTATTACCTATATGGATGGTACGACGGAGGTGATTGGTTCGGACGAGACTTGGAAGACTTCCACCGGAGCCTATACCTATAATAATATATACAGCGGCGATAAATTCGATGCCCGGCTGGAAGAGGCCGGATGGAAAACCGCTCATTTCGACGATAGTAAATGGGAAGCGGCACTTCCGGCGCAGGCTCCGGCACCTCTGTTGGTAGCCCAGCAAATGCCGGGAATCCGCATTACGGAAGAGGTGAGGCCCGTGTCGATGAAACGTTTCTCCGATCAGTTATATGTATATTCTTTCCCTAAGAACATGTCCGGCCTTTGCCGCTTGAAGGTGAAAGGTGAGGCGGGAACCCGTATCACGTTAAAACATGGTGAGTTGTTGAAGACAGACGGTCGCTTAGAGCAAGGCAATATCAATGTATATTATCATCCGGTCAAGCCGGACGAGGTATTCCAAATGGATGTCTTTACCTTGAAAGGTACGGGAGAGGAGGAGATCTTCATGCCTTCCTTCTCTTATCACGGTTTCCAATACGTGGAGGTGGAGAGCAGCCGTCCCGTTACTTTAACGGAAGAGAACTTGACCGGCTTGTTTATGCATACCGATGTCCGTCCGTCCGGTTCCTTCGCTTGTTCGAATCCTCTATTGAATAAGATATGGGAGGCTACGATGCAGGCTTACCGCAGTAACCTGCACAGTATCCCGACCGATTGTCCGCAACGGGAGAAGAATGGCTGGACCGCTGATGCCCATATTGCGATCGACCTCGGTTTGCTGGGCTTTGATGGTATCACGCTTTATGAGAAATGGATGGATGATATTATCGACAACCAGCGTGAGGCGGGTGAGATTTCCGGTATCATTCCTTCCAGCGGTTGGGGATATGGCGAGTGGCCGGGTCCGGTTTGGGACGCTGTCATGTTTATCATCCCGAACGCCTTGTATGATTATTATGGCGAGTCTCGCAGTATAGAACGCTTATATCCTACGATGCTGCGATATCTGGATTATTTGAAGACGAAAGAGAAAGACGGTTACTTGCCGTTTGGCTTGGGTGACTGGGTGTATTGGAAAGCTACGACGAATAATGAATATACCTCTACCGCCTACTATTATCTGGATTATAAGTTGATGGCTCGCTTCGCCTCTTTGCTGGGCAAGGATGCCGCTCCTTATCAAGAGAAAGCGAATACGCTCAAATCCTTGATCAACCGGAAGTTCTTCAACGCCGAGACTGGTGTGTATGCCGAAGGAACCCAAACGGCGCAAGCCTTGGCCTTGTATCTGGGACTTGTACCGGAAGGAAAGGAACAACTCGTGGCGGATAAGCTGCGTGAGGTGGTAGCGGGAAATAACTATTTCTTGGACTTCGGTCTTTTAGGCAGTAAGACCGTTCCGGCCATGCTTACGAAATATGGCTATATCGAGGATGTCATGAAGATGATCACGAAGACTGAGGCACCTTCTTGGGGATATTGGGTAGAGACGATGGGTTACTCCACATTGCCGGAGACGTGGACACTTAGTCCGGAGTTTGCCGACGCTTCCTTGAACCATGTTTTTATGGGAGATGTCTCCGCTTGGATGATGAATCAGCTGGCTGGTATCAATCATGACGACTCGGCTCCGGGTTTCCGTCATATCCGTATCACACCTCATTTCGTGAAAGAACTGGATTGGGTGAAAGGTGAGTATCATTCCGTACGCGGCCGTATCGCCAGCGAATGGAAACGGGAAGGGGATAAGGTTATGCTTACCGTGACGATTCCGGCTGATTGCTCCGCCGATATCGTGGTAGGCGATCAGACTGAGACCGTATCCGCCGGTACGCATACATTTACGTATCCTGTATGATCTTATAAATCCGCTGTTTATTGCCGTGGGCTTACGATGGGCATTGTAAGCGGTTTACAATGCCCATTGTTAGCTTCTTACAATGCCCATTGTTAAATACTTAAATGAAGAGATATGAAAAAACGTATATGTTCCTATTGGTTGGGGATGCTGGTGGCACTATGCTTACTGGATGCTTTCTCCTTGTCTGCTCGAACTGTTTTCCCTTGGAAAGCCCAATGGATTAATACCGAGCGTTGCCAAAGCGCTACGAATACTTGGTTGATCTACCGTAAATCATTCGCTGTGACGGATGTCCCGAATCAACTCATCGCCCGTATCGCCGCCGATTCCAAGTATTGGCTTTGGATCAACGACCAACTGGTTGTCTTTGAGGGTGGCTTGAAAAGAGGACCTTCTCCTTCCGGGACTTATTACGATCCGGTAGATATCGCCCCTTACCTGACAAAAGGCTCGAACACCATCGCTATCTTGCTCTGGCATTTCGGGAAAGACGGTTTCAGCCATATTAACAGCGGGAAAGCGGCTTTGTTATTCGAGGCGATCGCTCCGGGACTGGAGATCGTCTCCGACGCGAGCTGGCAGTGCGCCTTGTATGAGGCCTATCAAAATACCGAGGCCCCTTTCCCGAATTACCGTATGCCGGAGAGTAATATCCGCTTCGATGCCCGTCAAGCGATAACAAACTGGAACCGTACGAGTTTCGAAGGTTCCCTTCCGGGGGCGGTCTGCGTCGGTAAGGCGGGGAAAGCTCCTTTCGGGGAGCTGGTGGAACGTCCGATACCCCAGTGGAAAAACAGCGGCCTGTTATCCTATGTATCCGTCCGGGAATCCTTGAAAGGCGATACCTTGTTCTGTCGTTTGCCCTATAATGCCCAGATCACTCCGTATCTGAAAGTAGAGGCGGAGGCCGGGAAGACTATCCACATCCGGATGGATAATTACGAGGGAGGAAGCGAGCGCAACGTACGTGCCGAATATATCACCCGTGAGGGTGAGCAGGAATACGAAAGCTATGGCTGGATGAACGGCCATGAGGTCTATTACATCATCCCCGAGGGCGTGAAGGTGCTGGATGTGAAATACCGTGAGACCGGTTACAACACGGACCTCGCGGGCTCTTTCCATTGTGACGACCCGTTCTACGACGAGCTTTGGCAACGTTCTGCCCGCACCTTATACATAACGATGCGTGATAATTATATGGACTGTCCGGATCGTGAACGTGCCCAATGGTGGGGTGACGAGGTGAATGAGCTAGGCGAGGCTTTCTATGCCCTTTCTCCGTCCGGGCAGAAACTAGCCGTAAAAGGCATCCATGAATTAATGAATTGGCAGCGGGAGGACGGAACGCTCTACGCTCCGGTTCCGGCGGGTAATTGGGATAAGGAGCTTCCTTTACAGATGTTGGCGTCTATCGGTTGGTACGGTTTTTATACGCAATATTATTATAGTGCCGACAGTAGTTTCGTACCGATGATATACGACCGGATGCGCCGTTACCTGCACGAGGTTTGGCAAGTCGATAAGAGTGGCTTGGTGATCGAGCGTCAAGGTGCTTGGAGTTGGGGCGACTGGGGCGAGCACGTCGATATGGGTGTATTGACCAATTGCTGGTATTATCTGGCCTTGAAAGCGGAGCGAGCCTTCGCCCTGCAACTCGGCAAGGATAAGGATGCCGATGAGATCTCCCGGATGATGCGTAGCATAGAACGTTGTTTCGACACGAAGTTCTGGACGGGTTCCGCCTATCGCTCCCCCGGCTATAAAGGGGAGACGGACGATCGCTCCCAAGCCATGGCGGTTGTTTCCGGGCTGGCCTCGAAAGATAAGTACCCGGCGCTGACGAAGGTACTTAAAAAGGAGTATCACGCCAGCCCTTATATGGAGAAGTATGTCCTAGAGGCCCTTTTCCAGATGGGCGAGCCGGCGTTTGCCTTGGAACGGATGAAGCAACGTTACACCCGTATGCTGGATTATGCCGAATACACGACCTTGTTCGAGGGATGGGGCATCGGAGCCGAGGGCTTCGGCGGCGGCACGATCAATCACGCTTGGAGCGGTGGCCCGCTTACCTTATTGAGCCAGAAGGTCTGCGGTATCGAGCCAACCTCTCCCGGCTTCCGTACCTTTAGGATTGCGCCTCAACTGGGTTTCTTATCGGAAGCCTCTGCCAGCCTAGAGACTCATTATGGAACCATCCAAGTAAGCATCAAGAAGAAAGGCAAGCGATTGAGGTTCGATCTCCAAATCCCGGAAGGTACCTCCGCCGAACTGATAAGACCGAACGGCACTCGCAAGCATCTCGGCCCGGGGCACTATCAAGTGGATTAGTGATCTGTGTGTTTGTTATATTTCTCAAAAACAGAAGCAAAGAGTAAATATTTTGGTAAAGAACGGAATTTATCCTACATTTGTAATATATAAGTATTATATCGAAGGATATGGAAAAAGAGAAAAATAGCAAGATTACCAGAGAAGAGGCTTTGCGTCGGTTGGAGACCGCACGGAAGCTAAAGCGAGAGTATGTAGCTAAACTGGAAAAAGAGATGAAAGAAGAGTTTAAGAAACGTACAGGGCAAGAAGCTACTTATTTTGAAGTATGGTAAGCCTTAACCTTGAACGTATAAATTCTAATTCTCCTTATGCGGTAACAGCTCTTAGGGATTCTATGTGTTTCCGGTTTGTTACGGACTTTGGTGTGATTTATTATGTCAGTTTTCTCGAGGACGAATTGATGCTTAGTGATGAATCCTATCAATTTATTATTGCTAATACGAATAATAGAAAGTCTCCTCGTGATTCTAAGTTGAGGCGGGCGATAATGGCGATAGTCTATGAGTTTTTTGAATGTTCTAATACAACTCTGTTGTATATTTGTGAGACAGGAGATAGCAAGCAGAGTATGCGCAATCGCCTTTTTGAGTTTTGGTTTCATTCCTCGCCGCGTAAATCTGATTTCGCTTTCATGTCTGCGGACATCCGAGATGCGGATGGGATACAGAATTATGCGGCGATTATTATTCGACTCGATAATCCCAATTTGAAGTCTATAGTCGCGGAGTTTACTGAAACAATACAAATACTTAGTCAAAAGCCGGAGTAAAATGTATGTATTTTCTCCGGCCCGGGGCACCATTGGGTGGATTAGTGATCGCCCTCTGTTTTCCTGCGGACATACACCCGGTGGCTTCCATAACCCGATAGGGTAATTCCACTCGCCGGGTCGCTACTGAGGCGTAGTAGCTCACGGTTTGCGCTACTACGTTTTAGTCCGGTGACAGCCATGTAGTCTTGTATGCGCAAGAAAGGATGTTCATCCAGGTAATCCAATGCCCGTGTCCGGCGTTCCTCTTCGGTGAAGGGCGATTTCCGGACACGGCTGATACCTCCCCGTCTTAAATCGCAACGCAGGTTAGTCTCCCGTATCAGCTCCTTGTCGGCCCGGTAGTTGATACCATTCACCTCAATGCTCCGTGCGTTACGCTTCGGTTCGTCACCATCCAGCGAGTCGATCTCCTTGTTCTTCGCCACGCCTAGGCGGGGCGTGAACGTACCGATGCCATCCAACGTGACCGACTGCCCTTCCGCCATGCAATAGGCCAGATGTTCCGCTACTGTCGTCATCACCTGTATTACGCTACCCCTGCTCAAGCCCGATCCGGGGTAGGTGATCCGTTCCACGAAATCCTCCATGTCCATGTTCCGTTGTATCTTCATCCGATAATACACAGGCTTTTCCCCCGTCCCGTTCAGGTCGCACATCTCTTGCTTGATATATTCTGCCATAACTGCTACTAGGTATAATTGTTTGTATCTTCAAGTTAAAAACATTCTTCTTACTATATACAAATATACTTATTACTTGATCTATTTCCAAATTATCACCGTGGAATATATAGACCACGTCGTGATTTGTATATTCCACGTCTTGATCTGTACAGACCACGTCGTGGTTTGTAGAATTATATAGTATGCGAACAAGAATCCATAAGCTATCGAGCAAGGATTCATATAGGAGTAGAGCGTTTTTTGCTTAGGGGAGTAGAGGGTAGACAGGAAGGTAAAAGAACGTATACTGCGTAAATAATGTACGTCCGTATACCTTATATCCGCGTATTTATGTATATTTGTATGGCGAATTGGTGCTGAAAAATGTGATGATTAGCTATGTTTATCCGCGTAAAAATGTTGTATTCATATGGAAAGAACTGTTTTAAAGGAACTTATTGAATGGAAAGAAAGAGCGGACAGAAAACCTCTTATCCTTAATGGTGCCAGACAAGTGGGCAAGACTTGGTTACTCCATGAGTTTGCCAGGCTTGAATATAAGAAAGAGGCTTATGTCGTATGTCGTAAGAACAATCTTGCCCGGCAGCTTTTTACACAGGACTTTGATGTGGAAAGAATTTTGCGCGGTCTTCGTGCCATGACTTCGGTGGATATCACTCCTGGCGATACGCTCGTCATTTTGGATGAGGTACAAGATATCCCGGAGGTATTGGAGGCGTTGAAGTATTTTAAGGAGGAAACTCCGGACTACCATATCGCGGTGGCGGGTTCGCTTTTGGGAATTTCTTTGCATGAGAATGTATCATATCCGGTAGGTAAGGTTAATGTCATCAACCTGTATCCTATGAGTTTCGAGGAGTTTCTTATGGCGAAAGGAGAGAAAGAGGCCTGTAAACTACTTATGAGCCGTGACTATGGGATGATGAGTCTGTTGCATGAGAAGTATGTGGATCTTCTCCGCCAGTATTATTATGTGGGAGGCATGCCGGAGGCTGTTTCGAAATACGTGGAGACCGGAGCTTTACGGGAGGTAAGGCGTATCCAGCAGGAGATTCTCCAAGGTTACGATCTTGATTTCTCGAAACATGCGCCCAAAGAGCAAGTGCCGCGTATCCGGATGGTTTGGAACAGTGTGCCGTCTCAATTATTCAAGGAGAATAAGAAGTTTATCTATGGCGCTTTACGTAAAGGCGCGAGGGCCAACGACTTTGAGCTTTCCATACAATGGCTTGTCAATGCGGGTTTGTTGTATAAGATACCTCGATGCACGAAACCCGAGTTGCCGCTCGCCGTTTACGAGGACTTATCGGCTTTCAAGCTTTATATGGTAGACCTAGGCTTGATGGGAGCGATGGTCCAGACCGATCCTGCGCAAGTCTTGATAAAGAATGATATATTCAAGGAGTATAAGGGTGGACTAACTGAGCAATACGTTTTGCAACAGATGAAAAGCAAAGGCGTGTCTCCCATTTATTATCATACGGCGGACAATTCACGCCTAGAGCTTGATTTCATCATCCAACGGGGAGCGGAAATGATCCCGATAGAAGTGAAGGCCGAAGGTAATGTCCGGGCTAATTCCTTGATGAACTTATTGGACAAGGTACCAAGCCTGCATGCGGAGCGATATTCCATGCTGCCTTACAAGGAGCAAGGCAACCTGACGAATATTCCTCTTTATGCGGTATGAAATAGCAAAGGGCTGATCCCGGTTATCATCATCGCCTACGCCCAAGGCGATGACGATAACCGGGAAAGCATTATCTACTAGCCTTTCTGTCGCTTGGTGACTGTGAATTTAGAGTATTTCTCATACTTGGAGCCTTTGGAGAATATATCCGGCATATGTCTCGCCGCAAACCGTAACTTCTCCTCATCCGTATGGAAATCCTTTCCTTCGCAATATTTCTCTATGTCTTTGACAGCCTCAAGGAAAGCGTCTTTTTGGGATTCGGTCACGATCGGTAGCTCCGTTGAGTCCGCCTCTATTGCGTTTCTCGGATCTGCCGGTGCGATCATAAAGATCTTTTCGTTACATTCCCCCATCTTGATGTGAAACTGCACGTATTGCTCATCGGTAAGCTCAAGGAAATCTTCTTCTTTAAGGATAAATCCATATTGGAATGTTAACTGCATGGCCTGCCCGCCCCAACCGAATAGTAAATCAAAAATATCCATAGCGTAAATTTTTATAAAGTTATTAATGTTCTAGTATGAAACCTAAGTTAAGGTTTGGGGCAAAGGTAACGTAAAAGCTGGGAGATACAAGTAAAATCGGGGTTTTGTTTATTACGTTTTAGGATATCCTATGTATTCGGATCGTATGATACCTATTTTCTCTAGTAGTTATATACAATAAGTCTTTCGATATGCTCTCTTTTGTAAACGACTGATAATTAGTGCTTCAAAAACAAGATGATGTTTTCTCAAAAACTTGTACGTGTTTCCCAAAAAACTCGTACAAGTTTTTGAGAATTCATGTACATGTTTTTCGTGAAAACGGCACGAACGAATATACGAAAGATCGGAAATAGACAATAACTCATCTTCTTGGAATCTTTATAAATATCCATGGAAAAAGAAATATGTATATTAGAAATTATATATATTTGCGAAGTCTCCTTACGCCGATGCCGTTAAAGTCGGCGGGCGAGGGAGGGCATATACATAAAGGCGTTTACTGAACGCTTTGGTTTTGACGCTATAAGAATCTCGCAAATTCAGTACAGTTTGTCAAGGATTATGTGTTGATTTTTATGTTGCATTTATTGGTTATGAGAATGATATATAATGAATGTTTATTATTTGATAATTGTTATGGGAAAATTGGATGATATAAGATTAACGGTATTATATATTGAATATAAAAATTTTTTTATTGATATATTAAGTAGGTTTTATAATTTCGAAAAATGTGATGTGTATCATTATGGTGAGATTCTAAATATTGATGAATTGTGTCTAAATAACGCTTTAAATTGGGATATATATCTGATAGAATTTTTTGGAAGGGGAAGGGTTAATTGGAAATATTTGAGTAAAAATAGATGCTTGCAATGTACGGTAGAATTACTTGATGAATATTATGATTGTTGGGAATGGAATATGTTGTCTTCTAATGAGGGAATATTTTGGACTGAGTTGATGATTAATAAGTATAAGTCTAAATTGAATTGGGATTTATTGAGCTTGAATAAATCGTTGCCATGGTCTATTGATTTTATAAATCGTTATATAGATAGATTTAATTGGGCTAATTTAAGTGCTAATCCATCGTTGCCTTGGTCTGACCATTTGTTGAAATATTATGAGGATTTGTGGGATTGGAACTTAATAAGTTCCAATCCGTCGTTGCCTTGGACTGATGATTTAATCATTAAATATATAGATCGTTTAAATTGGGCAGGATTAAGTATGAATCCATCATTACCTTGGAGCTTAGAGTTTATACGAAAGTATGAATGTAACTGGATCTGGGGATATTCGTCAGATTGGTTAATGACTGATAATATTGGTTTGTGTGGTAACTCGGGTATTCATTGGAATGAGGAATTGATAGAGATATTTGATGATTTTATTGATTGGGGAGAGTTAAGTTTAAATACAGGAGATATGTGGAATGAATGTTTGATTGATAAATATTTAAGTAAATTACATTGGGAGGATTGTTGGTGGCCTTCTTCGGGTATGGGAGGCCTCAGTAGCAACCCTTCTTTGCCTTGGAGTTTGGACTTTGTCGATAAATATGGACCTTATTTAAATATAAAAGAAATTTGTACTAATGTATCTTTCCCCTGGCAAGAAGAAGATTTTAGAAATAATAATGGAAAAATAATAAATGATTGTGGTAAATCTTACTGGAAATTATTGAGTATGAATGAGGGTTTGCCTTGGTCTATAAATGTCTTGTATGATAATAGATGTTGGTTTGATTGGACTTTAATAAAAGAAAATGCAAAAGTGTACGATAAATGCTTAAGTGTTTTAGAAAAGGAAAAAATAAAATTTTTACTTGATTTAGCTTGATTAAAGTATCAAAAGGTGTTGTAGAATATTGAGTAGGATAGTTCTATAAGTGATGAGGTCAAAGAAGAAGGAAAGGGTATATGTCTACAAAATATAGTGAAAAGTTAAAAAATAAAAGATGGATGTTGTTAATGATTTAGATAAGCGTATTAGATCACTTGCTCCCATTATTATCTCCGTCAGCCGGTCAACGGATATTCCGGCCTTTTATGCCAAGTGGTTCTTTAATCGTTTGGCCAAGGGGTATTGTGTTTGGTATAATCCGTTTAATCGGCGGAAGATGTATGTGTCGTTTGAGCGGTGTAAGGCAATCGTGTTTTGGACAAAGAACCCGAAGCCGATATTGCCTTATTTGCATGAGTTGGATAGGAGGGGTATCCATTATTATTTCCAGTTCACGTTGAATGACTATGTGAGCGAAGGCTTTGAGCCGAATGTGCCGAGCGTTACGCAACGGGTGGAGACATTTCGGGAGTTGTCGGAAATGATAGGGAAGGAACGGGTGATCTGGCGATTCGACCCATTGATTATAACTCCATCTATCACGCCTCGTGTCCTGCTTAGCCGTATTTGGAAGATCGGCAATCTGTTGAAAGGATATACTGATAAGCTCGTGTTCAGTTTCGTAGATGTAAAGGCGTATCGTAAGGTACAGAATAACCTTATAAAAGAGACGAATTGCTTTACGAAAGAGGATGTGGAAACCGCAGAGATGAATGCGACGCAACGTCAAGAGATTGTAGAGGGATTGGTGAAGTTGAGGGAAATTTGGGCTTCTACTGGTTGGAATGTGACACTCGCTACTTGTGCCGAGGATATTGACCTTACGGTTTATGGCATTGAGCATAACCGGTGTATCGACGGTGATTTAATGGAGCGTGTGTTTGGGGAGGATTATGAATTGGTTTATTTTCTTCGAACAGGCCAATTACCCGAACCGGATCTTTTTGGTACGTTTCCCGCTTTACCCGACAAACGCAAAGAGCTAAAAGACAAAGGCCAACGGAAAGCCTGTGGTTGCATGATAAGCAAAGATATCGGTAGGTATAACACTTGCTCCCATTTCTGTGTCTATTGTTATGCCAATACAAGTAGGGAATGCGTACAAAAGAATGCGGTACACTATTCGGACGATAGTGAAAGTTTGATTCGAAGTTAAATTTGAAAGCAAGGTCAAATGAAGCGGCGTATTAAATTAAGCCGTCTTTTATAGTAATCGAGACCAATACTATCCTAGAATAGTGTTGTATAACATGCTGGATTTATCTATTTTTGCGCCCAATACGAAAGGTTAAGAATAGGAAGTTTTAGGTATGGCAAAAAAGAAAGGTAAGCCTCAACCCCGGAAAAGCAAGAAGAAGCGGGCATCATCATTCATGTCTTCTGTAAAGAAGATGCTTCTTGGCGCTTTTGCGGTAGTTGTTTGTTTTATCGGTGTATTATTCATATATAACTGGTTTTATCCGGTATCCAAGACACGGCCTGTAGAGAAGAAACAGGATCGGGCGGAGACAATAGTCCGTCCGAAGATCTCGGACAAGGGCGGTTCCGGAACATCGGGTAAGAAAGCCGCACAAGCGACGAAAAACAAGCAAACGACGAACCCAAAGAAAGAGATCTCCGCTTATACTTTTCAAGAGGGAACTGAGATACCGAGACTAAAGAATAAACAAAAAGAGCAGGTTATAAAGCATGAGGGCTATACGGTTTCTTATAATTCCGATTATAAGATCGCCAATTGGGTAGCCTATGAACTGACCTCGAAAGAGGCGACAAGTAAGAAGAACGAGCGGTCTAATAAGTTCGTCTCGGACCCCATGGTGAAAGGGGCTACCGCCACGAACGAGGACTATACCCGTTCCGGCTATGACCGAGGACATATGGCGCCTGCCGGCGATATGAAATGGTCCGCCAAGGCCATGCGGGAATCGTTCTACCTAAGTAATATCTGTCCGCAAAAGCCCGGCTTGAACCGGGGCATCTGGAAAGATCTGGAAGAGCAGGCTCGTTTGTGGGCGAAAGAGAATGGCTCTTTGTTGATCGTGACCGGCCCGGTGATCACGGACGACCTGAAACGGTTAGGCAAGAATCGGGTGGGAATCCCGAAGACCTTTTATAAGGTAATCTGTACGATAACGAACGGTAAACCGGAAGGGGTAGGTTTTCTGTTTGATAATAAAGACTATGGAAAGACTCCGTTGAAATCGATGATGATCCCTATCGATAGCGTTGAGAAGGTTACCGGAATTGACTTTTTCCCTTCTTTGCCTGATTCGATAGAAAACCCGATGGAAGCATATGTGAATGATGGTAGTTGGTCTTTTTAAGGCACGTTATGCTCAACAATCTCTAGGCGAGAATGTTTTATATTTACTGTGAAGAAAAAGAAATCATAATTAAATAACAAAATGCAAGTTATCATGAAAGGAAAATTAATCCCTGTGTTTGTTTTGGCAGCATTGGTTTCCTGTAGTCAACCACCTGTTAAGGAGCAAGGCCCTCGTCCGGTTAAATTGGCGGACGTTACTTCGCTGAACATGGTTGAGAAATCATTCAGTGGAGTGATATCGTCCGATCAATTCAGTGATTTGGCGTTTAAGATGTCCGGCCCGCTGATCTCATTAAACGTGGATGAAGGCCAGAAGGTTCGTACAGGACAGGTCGTAGCCGAAATCGATCCGTTGGATTTTAAGTGGGAATATGAGGCGAAGAAAGCGTCTTTCCAGACTGCTGAAGCGCAATTGCAACGTGCGAAGAAGTTATTGTCCAAACAAGCTATCTCCAAACAAGAGTATGAGTCAACGGAAGCTTCTTACTCAAATGCCAAGGCAGCTTTCGAGTATGCGCAGAATACATTGAACCAGACAAAGCTTCGTGCGCCGTTCGATGGATTTATCCAGAAGAAATATGTGGAGAATTACCAGAAAGTACAGGCCGGACAAGGAATCGTTTGCTTGATCAATCCGAATAAGTTACAGGTCGTGTTTACGATGCCGGAGAGTAATATCAATTACTTCTCTTCTCCTTATTCTGTTTATGTGGAATTCGATAATTACAAGGGCGTTCGCTTTAAGGCGAAGGTGAAAGAATACGTGGAAGCCTCTCCCGATGGCTCCGGCGTTCCTGTATATCTGTATATCGATGATCCGAACTTTAATTTAGAGAAATATAAGGTAGCTGTAGGTTTCTCTTGCCGTGTGATCTTGAACGTGGATAGCGAGAGTTTCACGCAAGGCGCCGTATTGGTTCCGCTAGCCGCTGTCGTGGCTGACGATGCCAATAGCGATAAGTATGTGTTTGTTTATAATGGGCAGTCTCAAAAGGTTGAGCGTCGCAAGATTACCGAGTCTATGCTGATCGGCAAGGATGGCGTGATCGTAACGGATGGCTTGCGACCCGGCGAACAGGTTGTCTCAGCCGGAGCCACTCGTTTGGTGGATGGACAACAGGTAAAAGTATTAACAGATTAAGAGATAAACAATGAATATTCCAAAATATTCCTTAGAGAATCAGAAGATTATATACTTTTTCCTAGCGGTTCTGCTGATAGGAGGTATATATTCTTTCTTTAAATTGCCGAAGAAGGAAGATTCTCCCTTCGTGATCAAGACGGCGGTCTTGGTTACCCAGTATCCGGGAGCGACTCCACAAGAGGTGGAGAAGCTGGTGACTGAACCGATCGAGCGGGAGATTCAGGCCATGTCGGATGTGTTCCAGATCAAGTCTGAGTCTTATTTCGGTATGTCTAAGATTACGATTGAGTTGCAGCCTACTTTGTCACCGGATTATATGCCGGTCAAGTGGGATGAATTACGTCGTAAGGTGGCGAATATACAGCCACGCCTTCCGTCTGGTGCTTCTTCTATATCCGTTAATGATGACTTCGGTGATGTGTTCGGTATTTATTATGCTTTGACAGCGGACGAGGGATATACTTATGATGAGTTACGTGATTGGGCGCAAAAGATCAAGACCGAGTTATCCCCGGTGCCGGGCGTGCAAAAAGTCTATTTGTTTGGTGAGCAGACACAAGTTGTCAACGTAAAGATTTCTGTCCCGAAGTTGGCGAACCTAGGTATTGACCCGAACGCCATTCAGCAGGTGATGCAAACACAGAACCTGTTGGTGAATACAGGAGATATTAATACGGGCAATTATCAGTTGCGTTTGCGTACCGAAGGCACCTATAAGGATATACAAGATATACGTGATCAGTTGATCGTGACGAAAAGTGGCGGCGAGGTGCGTCTAGGCGATATAGCCACAGTGGAACGTGGCTATATGGATCCTCCTTCCAACTTGATGCGTGTGGACGGTAAGCGCTCGATTGGAATCGGGGTCGCTACGGGAGCGAAAGATGACGTGGTGGCCGTGGGTAACGTGGTGGCGGATCATCTGAAAGAGATGGAGCAGCTTTTCCCTATCGGTATGGATTTGAAGGCTATCTATCCGGAAAATAAGATTGCGCAAGAGGCAAACAATGGTTTTATCTTGAACTTGATCGAGTCTCTGTTGATCGTGATCGTGATCATCTTTATCGTGATGGGATCCCGTGCCGGAATGTTGGTGGGTAGTTCATTGCTCTTCTCCGTGGGGGGTACCTTGTTGATCATGTTGATCTGGGGTGTCGGCTTGAACCGGACCTCGTTGGCAGCCTTTATTATCGCTATGGGAATGTTGGTGGATAATGCGATCGTGGTGACGGATAACGCCCAAGTTGGTATTAAGCGAGGACTTTCCCGTTATCAGGCATTGATCGATGGTGCTACCAAACCGCAATGGGCGTTGTTGGGCGCAACTTTTATCGCCGTATGTTCTTTCTTGCCGATGTACTTGGCACCGGCATCTGTGGCCGAGATCGTGAAGCCGTTGTTTATCGTCTTGGCGGTGTCTTTGGGATTGAGTTGGATCTTGGCTTTGACGCAAACGACCACATTCGGTAATTTTATCTTGAAAGAGGCAAAACCGGGTGAGAATAAGGATCCTTATGATACGAAGCTTTATCATAAGTTCGAGAGGTTGTTGGGACGTTTGATCAAACGTAGATATGTCACACTTGCTTCGGTTGTGGCTACTCTGTTCCTTTCCCTGTTTATAATGAGTATCATGCCCCAAAGTTTCTTCCCGATCATGAACAAGCCCTATTTCCGTGCGGACTTGATCTTCCCGGAGGGATATAGCATTTATGATGTGGAGGCGAATGTTAAGAAAATAGAGGAAGATTATTTAAGTAAGAATCCGAATATCAAATCATTCTCGTTTACATTAGGAGGTTCTCCGGTACGTTACTATCTGGCTAGTTCCTCTGTAGGCCCGAAGCCTAACTTTGCGAACGTATTGATCGAGACGCAAGTTCCGGAAGATGCGCAAGCGGAGGAAGGTAAGTTCTATGATTATATGGTGGCTAACTACCCGAATATATTGACTCGCTCGGCCTTATTCGCCTTGTCTCCGGTTCCGGATGCGGCGATTGAGATTGGTTTTATCGGCGATAATGTGGATACCTTGATCGCTTTGACACAAAAGGCGCAGGAGATCGCCCGGAATTATGATCAGGTAATGGAGGTTCGCAATAGTTGGGGCAACAAGGTTCCGGTATGGAAGCCGCTATATTCCCAAGAAAAGGGTTTGCGTTTGGGTATTACCCGTCAACAGGTGGCTTATTCTTTGCGTTCGGCTACGAATGGCGTACCTCTGGGTGAGTATCGTGAAGGCGACGTGTTTATGCCGATCTTACTGAAAGATGCGGATAAGGATTCTATCAGTTTGAATGATATAAAGACGTTGCCGGTTTATAGCGCTAAAGGCCGTTCGGTAAAGGTGGAGCAGGTGATCGATGACTTCTCGCTGGATTATGAGTTTAACGTGGTGAGACGATTCAATCGTGAACCGTGTATGCTTATGCAGTGCGAGCCGAAACGTGGTGCCAATACGATGGCGGCTTTCAGCCATTTGTGGAAAAAGGTACAGGAAGAGATTCAGGTACCGGAAGGGTATAAGATGACGTATTTTGGCGAGCAATCCGAGCAAGATAAAGGTAATAAGGCGATCGCCGCTAATATCCCGTTGATGTTTGGTTTGATTTATGTCACCTTGTTATTCTTATTCCCGAAATATTACCGGAAACCTGTATTGATCATGGCGATGCTGCCGTTGATCTTCATTGGTGTGGTATTGGGATTGTTGGTGTTCGGTAAGTCCCTCGACTTCTTTGCCATGTTGGGTCTGTTGGGCTTGATCGGAATGAATATCAAGAATGCGATCGTGCTGGTGGATGAGATCGGTTTGCAATTGAATGCGGGCTTGTCTCCGGTGAATGCCGTGATAGAGGCAACGAAAACCCGTATTGTTCCGGTGACGATGGCTTCCGGTACGACGATCTTAGGTATGTTGCCGTTGTTGGGTGACGCTATGTTCGCCGGTATGGCGGCTACCATCATGGGTGGTCTGTTCGTATCTACGATCTTGACGATCTTCGTGCTTCCGGTTACTTATTGTGTTTTCTTTAAGATTAAATCAGAGTAAAATATATGAGAAATAAGATAATCATAGGTTGTTTATTGTTGGGTGCCTTGTCCGTTAAAGCGCAAGACACCCGGCTATCGGCTGTGGAATATAAGGAACGGGTCCTTGAATACAGCCGTCAGATCAAGCAAAGCTCTGAGGAGCGTATCGCTATGCAGCATGCGATCAAGGCCGCTAAGACCGGTTTCTTCCCTTCGGTGGACTTCTCCGGCAGTTATCAGTATCGGATCAATAAATATGATTTGGATTTCGGACCGGGCATGTCCGTGGAGATGGATCATAATACGTATAGTCTAGGTGCTACGGTGAGCCAGCCTATTTATGCCGGCGGACAGATCTATAATAACTATAAGGCTGCGCAGGTACAGGGTAAGATCACCGAGCAAGTGGAGGAGTTGACAACGGATAATATCATTTATTCCGCCGATTTGAACTATTGGACAGCCGCCGCCCGTAAAGGCATGTACGATGTGATGTGTCAGTATGTAGACATTGTAGGGGAGTTGGCGAACGTGTTGACGATCCGTTTCAATGACGGCCAGATCAGCAAGACTGATTTATTGCAAGTGGAGTCTCGCTTGAAGGAAGCGGAGTTGAATAAAAGCTCGGCTTATAAGGAGTACCAGATCGCGTTACAGAATCTGAACGCATTGATGGGTGTGTCTCCGCTAGACCCGATCGAGGTGGAAGATTCCATTACGACTTATCTGGCTTTGCCGCTGCAGGTAGGAGAGGATGTAGCTCTTCGGAATCGTCCGGACTACGCTATTTCCGAGTTGAACATAGAGTACCAAAAGAGACAAATCAATTTGTCGAAGGCGAAATATAATCCGTCTTTGGCGATTGGTTTTCAAGGTACTTGGGGTACGCCGATGTTGAACGTGAAAGGTTCGGACCAGTTATGGACTCCGGCCGTTTTCGCTTCCTTAAAGATTCCTTTGTTTCGTTGGGGAGCCCGTTTCAAGGAGGTAAATTCCCAGAAGGCTATTCTTCGTAGCAAGGAATACGCCTTGGATAATACCCGTGATAAGATCGCCCAAGAGGTTGCGAACGCATGGACAAGCCTCACCGAGTATACGAAACAAATTACCGTTGCGGAAGAGGCTTGTAAGATTGCTGAGGAGAATCTTGACTTGAATACTTTCAGCTACAACGAGGGTAAACTGCCGATCTTGGACGTACTCTCTGCCCAATTGTCGTGGATTCAGTCTTACAGTAGCTTGATCCAGACTTGGTATCAGCAAAAGGCTTCTTTAGCCCAATATAACAAGGCTATAGGTATACGCCGTTTGCAGTAAAAGAAACATATTTATACTTAGAAGACGAGGTCCCTTATTTTGGAAACAAGATAAGGGACCTCGTCTATGAAATAAAATTCCCTTTATATCGTTAGGTAAACTGAAGATTGCTACATTTGCATACAATCTCATCTGTTTGGGACATTCCTCGGAATCCTGACTGTTTAAGTAGAATGATGAAATAATAAGATGTATACAAAGTTACTAGATAAACAAACAAAACTTGCCCTAATCGGACTAGGATATGTCGGGCTTCCTATCGCGATAGAATTCGCTAAACATGTTTCCGTTATCGGATTTGATATCAACGAGGATCGCTTGGACAAGCTTCGGAACGGTATAGATCCGTGTGGTGAGCTTTCCTCTGAGGTATTTGAACATAAGGACATCACATTTACTTCTTCTATAGAGAAGCTAAGGGAGGCTTCTTTTTACGTGATAGCTGTTCCTACCCCGATAGACAGCCATAACGAGCCGGATCTATCCCCTTTGTTGGGTGCGACTCGCACGGTAGGCAAAGTCCTTAAACGAGGCGATTATGTAGTATACGAATCTACCGTATATCCGGGATGTACGGAAGAGGATTGCATCCCGATCTTGGAGGAGGTTTCAGGGTTGAGAGTAGGAGAGGACTTTAAGGTTGGATATTCACCGGAACGAATCAATCCGGGTGATAAGGTACATACCTTGGTAAATACCGTGAAGATCGTTTCCGGCTGCGATGCCGAAGCTTTGGAAACGATATCGGACGTCTATAAGCTGGTCGTTCAAGCGGGGTTGCACCGTGCGCCTAGTATCAAGGTAGCCGAAGCCGCCAAGATTATCGAGAATACCCAGCGTGATGTGAATATAGCCCTTATGAACGAGCTTTCCATTATTTTCGATCGAATGGGGGTAAATACGTTTGATGTCTTGAAAGCCGCCGGAACGAAATGGAATTTCCTGCCTTTCTCTCCCGGATTGGTAGGTGGGCATTGTATAGGGGTAGATCCTTACTATCTGGTGCATAAAGCCAAAGAATTGCAATATCACACGAAGATGATCAACTCCGGTCGCTACGTGAACGATTCCATGGGACGGTATATCGGAAAGAAGGTCGTGAAAAAGATTATCTCGCAGGGGAAAAATATCCTAGGAGCGCATGTGTTGGTGATGGGTATGACTTTTAAGGAAAACGTATCGGATATACGTAACTCGAAAGTAGCCGATATTATCAATGAGTTTAAGGACTTCGGAGCCGAGGTCGATGTGATGGATCCGTTCGCTTCCCCCTCGGAAGTATTGCGAGAGTACGGTATCCGGTTGGTAGAGAAGCCCGGGAAGAAATATGACGCGGTAGTGGTAGCTGTCGCTCATACGACTTATTTGAAGCTGGATGAGTCCTACTTCATGTCGATCACGAACGAACATGCCGTGTTGGCGGACGTGAAAGGAGTCTATCGAGGTAGCATCCATCAGATGATCTATTGGAGTCTGTAATTGTTAAAAAGTAACACAAGCTGCAAAGAAATTTCGATAAACTTAAAAAAATGTGTTGTACAATATCTTTTTTTATTTGCTCAATTATATTAATTAGCCCATCTTTGCATGCAGATAACCTAAACAATCTTTTTGCCTTAAAGACTAATACCTATTAAAAACCTATAAAGAGAGCCTTTGCGAAAAGGCTCTCTTTATGATTTTTAGGGGATTAGTAGTTCGTTTCCTCTATCTTTGAGGTGATTCTGCTAATAGCCTCATTCAGTTTGTCTTCGGGTAATATTACGTTAAAATCTCCCCAGAAACCCTCGTCGTAGTTGAAGTGAGTATCCGAGAAAACCGTGCGGGTGGGAAGGGATTCAATGCGTGAGAAGCGGTTCACATTGGCTGTATCTATCTTACAGGTAACCATTTCGAACCAAGTATGTAAAATATTTGTGTTAAAAAGTTGTCTTCTTTTTTTAATTTTAAAATGCAGATCTCCCCGGATATGGTTAATGTAGTAGGTGCCATTCCATTGCTTGTAAGATACCGTATAGGCTACTTTCTGGGGCGTGATCCGTAAATTCCGGCTTTTTCTCTCGACGAACATGCCGGCCGCTTGCTCGATATATTGGGGATTGACCTCAAAGTCCACCCTTAATAAGGCATTATTTTCCATGTCGATATATATCTGTCCCCGATAAAGCGGTTCATTGATACTCTTTCGTTGCTCGAAAGAGATGACGTTAGCAAGTCGATCATCCACTACCGTGATGTCGGTATGGGCGTAGGTATAGGGTGAATCCGGGCTAGGATTCAGAAACTCCGGTAACTGTTTCATCAAGTCCAGGACTAGGCAGGAATAGATACCCGACTTCATTTTCGTGATCAACGTGTCCTTTTCCTGTTCGTTACTGATGTGGCGCATCTTTAGTAGTTTCACTTGATCGGCCAAGGCATTGCTGTGGTAAGATGCCTTATATACTTTAAAAACAGCCTCGGTCAGTCCTACGAGCCCTTTTTTACGTTCAACGCCTTCTCTGTAAAATGTAGTAAGGTAAATCGGGTGTTGGGAATAATTGCTCCTTCTCTCGTCCAGCATCTCCTGTAGCAAGCGTTTCGGATTGGCTAGGCGTACGATCACTTCTTGGATAGAGATTACTTTAGGCTCTAGGGATAAGACGGTATGTTTATCTATTAACTTCCGACTATCTATCTCTTGGGGAAGATAGCCGATATGAGAGAAACGTACCTTGGATAACCGGAGTGAGTCCGGTAATTTCAATCGGAACTCTCCATTCTGGTTGGTGATGGTGCCAATAGCGGCCTCACCGATTCCTACCGATCCGAATGCGATTGGCTCATGGGTATATTGATCCTGTAAAGAACCTTCTATAGTGAAATAGGTTTGTATGGGATCGGGAGTTACGGATGCGCTTTTAGGAGCGGAGGGACTCTCTGGCAGATAAAGCAAGAGATGGTTCTCTATCGCACGAATCGCTAGATTTTTATTGCCGGTAATTGCGTATATGGCTTCTTGTATCGTATAATCTCCTCCTCTTATCGATGTTGTTTGTTCATTATCGATAATCTTACTGTCGTATATAAAAAGATAGCCGGAACGTTCCGTGACGAGTCCCAGCAATTGGTAGATATTTCCTTTTGATTTAGGCAATCGTATGACCTGTCCCAGTACGTTACCATTCTGGGCATTCATAGGGATGAGAGCTACGAGTGACAGCAACCATCCTACGATCAGCCGTCTCAAGGTTCGGAAATCATCCATATATTATTTTGTTGCGTACATTTTAGTTTTAACGCGGCGCAGATCAGTTCAGCCATCGTTGCGGGTGAGTTATTATAGAAACTAACGGTCAGCCGTCTATCCTCTAAATCAGCCGTTGCCTTCAATGGCATCATCGGATACTCCAGATTAATTACATGCAAGATATCTCCTAAGCGCTCATCCTTAAACTGGATACGGCGGGTGTAATCGGAAAATTGTTCGTTATCTTGAGTCGGAGCTACTTGTAAACGGTTGGAGAATAAGGATACGGTTTGACCGGCCTTTACCAGCGTTTGTTCTCCGTTCTTCTTGAGTGTCACTTTCACTAATCCCCGGCGAACGGCCAATTCAAAGATGCTTTTATCCGAGCTTTTGATATTGAATGAGGTTCCCAATACCTCGATTCGGGCCTGCTCTGTCTCGATTAGGAAAGGACGTTCCTTATTCCCGCTTACATCAAAAAGGGCGTTTCCTAGTAGAGACACCTCTCTTTTTTCTCTTTGGAAATGTTCCGGATAACTTAACTGGCTGTTATCGGCCAGATAAACGATAGACCCGTCTTCCAAGGTGGTGACCAAGGTGGTGGAAGCCTCGTTATTATGTAGGGTGAGCAAAGCGGCTTCCGGGGTTCGTTCTTGTCCAAGGAAAATAGCTGTAGCGACCGATACACAAAGTATAATGATAGCGGCGACCCATTTCATAAGTCCGATCCGGTATGGGATTTGTGTACCGGAAGTTGGCTTATCCAGTAGCCCGTCTTGCTCCAAGCGAGTGTATAATTGTACCCATGCTTGGTCTGTCTTCAATTTATTTTTTTCTATTTGATTCATAATTGTTAGGTATAATTCTCGATTTCTTTTCTTAGTGTTTGTAGCGCCTTGGTCATTTCCGCCTCTACTGTCTTTATGGATAAGGAGAGGCTGGAGGCTATCTCCGCATATTTCATTCCTTCGAAACGGTGCATCCGAAAGATCCGGAGGCGTCGTTCGGGCAATTTACCTAATGCCCGGTTGACCAAGGATTGCAATTCTTTGTACTCAAGTTGATCTTGCGGGGTATACGATTCGGATTCCGGATTCTCTCCGGCTAAAACCGTATTCCGGTATCGGTATCGTACTTCCCGACGCTCCAGATATTGTAAGGACTGGTTCCGGGTAGCTCCATAAAGGTAGTTCTTGATGGAACGTAAGATAGGAAGAGATTCTCTTTCTTTCCAGAATACATAAAACAAGTCCTGAACGATCTCCTCTGCGACTTCCTGTTCTCCGGTTATACTGGTTGCGTACAGGCAAAGAGGGGTATAATAAAGCCTGAAAATACTTTCGAATGCTTTAATATCCCCTTCCTTGATCTTTTTGAGTACGAACAAATCCATAATACAGATAATTGATAATGGACAAAGATAATGATTTGTCCATATCATTGTCGATAGTATATTTACACGGTCAATTTTTATGTTGCTTTTTTAATTTATATACCGCATTCTCCAAAGACTCGGTAGGCTCGATAATGTTGTAAGCTCCCCAGAAGTTCTCGTCAGCGAAGTCCGATACCTTGTCGGATAGAGATTGATCCGCTTTAAAAGACACTCGGTAGGGGATGGGGGTATTTTGTTCCTTACCATCAGTAACGACCATCTCGGATACGATCGTGTAGTTGGTAGAGAAGAGTTTCCGTTTCCAGTCACATTTAAAGCGGACCTCATTGCGGATATAACTTAGATAGCTCATGCCGTCACGTTCTTTGTAAGTTACGAGAAAAGCCACCTCTACGGGTTTAAATCGCAAGCCAAAAGGCTTTTTACGAAGGATGGCCTCGGTAGCCTTATTCCGGTCATCCATGCTGAGGGCGAATTCCGCACGACTGAATGAAAGCCGTTCCTTATCGATATATAATTTGCCGTAATATAAGGCGTAAGGCAAGATCGCTTGAGGTTGGAAACTGATTACGTAATGTGGCCGGTCGTTTAACATCACGCTTTCTTCCATACGGAAGGCGTAATAAGGTAAGATGTTCGGGTCGAGCAATAAATCCGGATTCTTCACCACATCCACGTAAATGGATAGGTTCGGGCCTCCCAATAATTTCACGGCTAATGTGTCGCTAGCCTTCTGGCTCAATAATTTACGTCCTTTATAGATCTGTACTCGATCCCGTTCCACGTTCCTGTCCTTATAGGGGGTTTTGTAAACATCAATGACCGCTTCAGAGATATTGATGTAGCGACGGCCTTTTTGTGCGGTCTCCCGATAGAATCCGGTAAGCATGCTACCTGTGGTAATGTAATTCTTATTTACTTTCTCAATCGCTTCCTCTACGATATATCGAGGGTCTCCGGCCCGGATAATGATTTCGCTGAGTGTATTCATGTTCGGTTCGAGTAATACCGTACATTCTAATATGTCCTTATCGTTCACGGGTATCAAGCCATTCAAATATCCGATATGCGATACTTCTACTTGCCTGGCATGGAGGCCGTTTTTCACTTTGATAGAGAACTCACCATCATTATTGGTAATCGTTCCTATATTGGTTCCCGGAATAGAGATGTTTACGTATTCCAGTTTTTTTCGTGTTTGCTTGTCTTTTACTACACCGCTGACAGTGATAAACTCATCGTCTGCGCTATCCTGTGCCTTTATGGAGGTTACGCCGCAAGCCAACAGTATCATCAGGATAAATCCCATAGCTTGTTTACAGAGTGTTTTCATATTTGTATTATCAAAAAATCATACAACCTTTTGTCCGGGCTGCAAAGTCAACATTTCTTTAGGTACCGCTTTCTTGATACTCTCTATTAAGATACTCGCTACGGTATGTCGGATAAAGTCTTTACGGGTAACAAATACGATCTCCCGTGTCGGCTTGGGAATGGCGAACGGACGTACTAATTCTCTCTGCTCTTTACTTAGTTGCAGGGTAGCCAATTCTGGAATGAACGTGATGCCGTTACCGCTTTCCACCATACGCATAAATGTCTCTAAGCTACCCAAACGGTAAGCGGCTTGGCGAACCTTTACCTTCTCCATCTGGCAGAAACGCATCAGCTGGTCACGGAAGCAATGTCCCTCGTCTAGTAGCCACAACCTTTCGTCATTGATGTCGGCGGTACGAATCAAATCCTTTTTGAAGATAGATTCATTGTGAGCCACGTATCCGAAGAATTGCTCATAATATAATATGTCTCCTTGCAAATAGGATTCTGTGGGTTGGTTCGCTATGATAGCGGCATCGATTTCCCCGTTTTGCAGGGCGGCCATAGTGGGAGCGGTTTTCATTTCTAGCATACGGATGTCAAGATCCGTATGTTTTTCCGATAATTGCTGGAAAAAGCGAGGTAACAAATAAGGGGCGATAGTCGGTAGCACCGCTAAACGAAACGTACCTTTCAGCGACTGTTCCTCCTCGTTCACGATATCTTTGATAAGAGAAGCCTGATAGAGGACATTTCTCGCTTGCTCGATGACCTTACGTCCGGCAGGTGTGGGGCGAACGGGTTGCAGGTTTCGGTCGAATAATTTAATACCTAGTTCGTCTTCCAGCTTTTGGATCATCATGCTCAATGTCGGTTGTGTCACCCTACAATGCTCTGCTGCCTTTGCGAAATGACGATAAGTATCCACCGCTAGGATATATTCGAGTTGTTGTATATTCATAGTACTTAATTTTACAAGCGTTAGAAATTAATAGAGGCAAACTTACGTAAAATCTTTGAATGTCTATTAAACTTTGTGGAAAAATGGTGAAACACTTCGTGTCATTTACATACCTATTGTACGGGATAGTTTAATAAAATTTCTCTATCTTGATATAAAAGATTTGTTTTACAGTTACTTATACTTGCCGTGTTTTTGCGGTACAAGAAAAACAAAAAGTATAACAATTTAAAAAAGTAGCAATTATGAGAACATTAGATTATATTCATTTAGAAGAATCTGCGGTAAGTAACGTAGTAGCAAGCCTGAAACAATTATTGGCGGATTACCAAGTATTTTATACGAACCTTCGTGGCTTCCATTGGAACATCAAGGGACACGGTTTCTTCGTTCTTCATGGCAAATTCGAGGATATGTACAACAACGCCGCCGAGAAGGTTGACGAGTTGGCGGAACGTATCCTGATGTTGGGAGGGGAGCCGGAGAACAAGTTCAGCGAGTACCTGAAAGTAGCCCATGTAAAAGAGGTATCAGGCGTATCTTGTGGTGACGAGGCATTGAAACATATTCTCGATACCTATGGCCTGCTGATTGGTGAGGAACGTAAACTTCTTTCCTTGGCATCGGAGGCGGGCGATGAGGCTACGGTAGCGTTGATGAGCGATTATCTTAAGGAACAAGAAAAATTGGTTTGGATGTTGGTAGCATATTCAACTTGCGATTGCAAGAAGTAAAAACAGGTGATTCATTGCGTTTGGAGAAGGCCGGAAGAGATTCTGGCTTTTTTTGTTCTATAGCATATTTATGCTCTGCAACATACTTAATATTTTTTTACATATTTCGTGTCTTGTTTAAATTCATCACTGCTATATTTGATTCAAATCTGAAATGCAATTTCAAATATGGAAAACACGCTACCAAATATGGAAAAAGTGGACGAGAATTACAAAGTGCCTAATTTAGAGAAGGGCATAGCGGTTCTTGAGTACCTTTCCTTGCGGTCGGCGGGGGAAACATTGCAAGATATTAAGTCGGTGCTCGATATATCTCAGACTACGGCTTACCGTATTTTGAATACATTGGTGCGGCTGGAATATCTTAATTTTAGTGAAGACACGAAACGCTATAAACTTTCCCGAAAATTATTGACTCTTGGTTTCAGATCCTTGAATGAACACAATCTTTTAGAGACCGTCTTGCCACATTTGCGTGATTTACGTGATCAAGTGAAAGAGACCGCTTGCTTTGGTGTCTTGGGAGATGAGAAAGGAATTTTTATCGAACAAGCGCAAGGACATCATACGTTCCGCTTCGTCCTGTCGCCGGGAAAGCCGTTTGAATTGCATTGTTCGGCTCCCGGAAAGGCGATTATGGCTTATTTGCCGAAGACGGTGCGAGATCGCTACCTATCCTACATGACGTTTACACGGTATAATTCCCGGACGATAACTTCTCGTGAGGGCTATTTGGAGGAATTGGAGAAGGTTGGTAAGCTGGGATATGCCATGGATAATGAGGAGGAGCTGAGCGGCGTGATATGCGTAGGCTCCCCGATCTTTAATTATACGGGATATCCTTGTGGAGCGATTTGGATCTCCGGCCCGAAAGACCGCTTATCGAAAGAGGTGGTGAAAAATACGGTGAAGGTGATCAAGGAGGTTGCTGGGGTGATCTCGAACGAACTAGGATTTAGAAAATAAGGAATACGAAATATACCATGAACACACGAAAATACTTGATAAAAAACTCATTGGTGGCTTGTCTTGTCGGCTGTTGCGTTTCTCTCGCTTCAGCCGGCAACCCACCTTTCTTTACTACGGATGCCGTATTGAATGCGAAGGGGGAGCTATTGATGACACAGAAAGGAACGAGACATCTGGATATCTTTTCAGCGGACGGTAAGAGTTTGCTTCGTTCGTTTCCGTTTGATGAGATCCCGACTGGGTTGCTTTTGGATGGGGATAATGTGTATGTGACGACCTTTGAGAAGACCGGCCGCCTACAAGTTCTTTCCTTGGAATCGGGTAGGGTGGAAGCGGCTATACCGACGGGATCGGGAGCCTGCCATCCGATATTCGGGCCGGATAAGAAACATATATATGTATGTAATCAGTTCGATAATTCGGTGGTCGAGGTAGATCCGGTGATGCATAAGGTAGTCCGGAGCGTGAAAGTGTTGCGTGAGCCTAAATCGGCGGTATTCAGCAAGGATGGCAAGTATATGTTTGTTACGAATTTCCTGCCCGCACAACGGGCGAACGTGGATGTGGTGGCCGCTTGCGTATCAGTAATCGAGATGGATGGGTTTACGAAAGTGAAAGATATCCAATTGGCGAATGGTAGCAATGCCTTACGGGGGATGTGTATCACGCCGGACGGGAAATATATATACGTGTCTCATAACTTGGGACGATTCACGGTGCCTACTTCTCAACTTCAACAAGGTTGGATGAATACGAGCGCTTTCAGCGTGATTGATGTGGCGAAGCAGGAATTCGTTGGGGCGGTATTGGTGGACGAGCCGGATCGTGGTGCTGCCGGTATCTGGAGTATCGCTTGCGATGACAAGCATATCTTTATCACCCATAGCGGAACGCATGAGGTGAGCGTGATTGATCATCCGGCGATGTTGGCGAAGTTTGAGTCTTATAAGAATAAGAACCGTCTGGATTACGACTTGAATTTCTTGTATGGACTTCGTGAGCGAGTTCCCTTACAAGGAAACGGTCCCCGGAATTTTATATTTTCGGGAGATAAGTTGATAATCCCTACTTATTTCGCCGATATCTTGAATACCATCGATATAAATACATTGGAGGTGACGGTTACCGACATGAATCCGGGTCGTACGGAAACGCCGGAGAACAAGGGCGAGAAATACTTTAACGATGCGAATCATTGCTATCAAGGCTGGCAGAGTTGTAACGGTTGCCATCCGGGGGATGGCCGTACGGACGGGATGAACTGGGACTTGATGAATGACGGGGTCGGTAACTCGAAGAATTGTAAGAGCATGTTGTATTCGCATGTGACCCCCCCAAGCATGATCTCGGGTGTTCGTGAGAGCGCAGAATATGCGGTACGTGCCGGTTTTAAGTTCATCCAGTTTTTTGAGCCGGAAGAGGAAATGGCGAAATGTGTGGATGCTTATATGAAATCTTTGCGTCCGGTGCCTAGCCCGTATTTAGTAAATGGGGAATTATCGGATAAGGCGAAAGAGGGAAGAAAGGTGTTTGAGAAACTGAAATGTGGCGAGTGCCATAGCGGTCCTTATTATACGGATATGAAGATGCATCGTATCGGTGAGGATATAGAATTTGAGAAAGGGTGGGATACTCCTACTTTGATCGAGGTCTGGCGTACGGCTCCTTATCTGTTTGATGGGCGTGCGGCTACCATGGAAGAGGTATTCGAGGTCCATAAGCATGGCATCGATAAAAAGGTTTCCAAGAAAGATATCGAGGCGTTAACGGAATATGTAAACTCCCTGTAAAATAAAAGGATATGAATTATTGTGAGAAAATACATTATACGATATTAAGCACCGAGCCGGCTGAGTTCGCGGTTATGGTGGACGATCTATTGTCTCAATTACCTCAAAACGAGGTGATCATGAGGCTGGCCTTTTTCGGTACTCCGGGTACGAATGAGGAATACGTGGCACGCCGGGTTTTGCTGCGGGAGAAGATTCGTCGGTATTATGGGGAGTGCGAGCCGGCCTTGAGCTATGTCTCCCAGCCGCCATTGAACGCTCCTTTGCTGATGGAGGTACATAGCTATGTGCCCGATGCACAGGATCGGATTACTTTCCGTCATTATCAAGGTGTTCCTTATGTCTTGTTGGAGAATGTCTCGGGGCGTTTTCTTTTTGCCGGCGGTTTTCAAGGAGATGTACTTCATTTTGGTATCGAGCCTCAGTCGGTGGAGGCTTTCCGGTTATTGGGGGATGTACTTCGTCGGGAGGGTTTTCCGTTGAATAGCATTATCCGTCAGTGGAATTATATCGAGCGTATAACCGCTTTCGACGGTCCGGATCAGCATTACCAAGCGTTTAATAACGCTCGGTCTGATTTTTATAGTAAGGTGGACTGGACGAATGGGTATCCTGCCGCTACGGGTATCGGGGCGAATCTGGGAGGTATCTTGATCGATGTGGATGCCGCCGTGTTTATTACGCCGGGTGCTTTCGCTACTCCGATTGATAATAAGTTGCAGGTGGCTGCCCATGCGTATTCGGAACAAGTACTGGAAGTTGCCCGACAAAAGAAGACGACCCCTAAGTTCGAGCGTGCCAAGAGCATGACTTTTCAGGATCGTAAATTGATTTATATTTCCGGTACAGCTGCTATCCGTGGTGAGGAGAGCTTGACGGGAGTAGGTCTGGAACGTCAGCTACGGATCACGATGGAAAATATAGCGGAACTGATCGCTGACGCTAAATTGGTCAAATTACGTGTCTACTTGAAGAATAAATCCGACTACGAGGAGGCTGAGCGTTTGATGAATACCTACGGATTAAATATCCCGATCTCTTATATGTGGGCCGATGTTTGCCGGGATGAGTTACTGATCGAGATCGAGGGAATAGCGATACGTTGAAACAAATAGTACTAACAAATATACACAAAAACAAATGAGAAAAGGTTTGAACATGAAAATGGCGGCTATGGGATTGGTGTTGGCATCTATGGTCGCATGTACGGGAAAGACAACGACAGACGCTACTTGTTGCGCCGCTAATGGGGAGGGCAATTGTCCGGAAGGAACTTGCCGCAAAGAATGCACGAATGCATGTAATACTAACAATCAAAAAAATAAAACAATGGCTTATTCAAAGAAGTACACGAACGCCGATTTTTATAAAGACGGCAAGTTTCAACAAGATGTCGCTATGGAAGCGATGAAGGATATGTTTGCTTTCTATGATGTTCCCTTTACGGAGCTGATGGCGAAAGATATGTGGGTGACAGACTTTGGCTTGGGGGATTTCGAAAATGTAGGTATGGGTGGTATTTTCTGGATCAACGATCCAGAGTATAAGTATTTTGCTCACGCTATCTATTTGTTGCCGGGCCAGATGATTCCGGAACACGCCCACGTAAAGACGGACTTCCCGGCTAAACATGAGTCTTGGATGGTAGAGAAGGGTTGGGTATACAACTTCTCTGAGGTAGGTGACGAGACTCCGAACGCTCCAGCTATCCCCGCCGGACATGGACCGATCAAGAGCAAGAACTTCGTGGTTCAGAAGGTCGGTGACGTATTGCGTCTGAAGAAATTAGAGACATTCCACTTTATGATGGCAGGTCCGGAAGGTGCTATCGTAGATGAGTGGGCATGCTATCACGACAACGCTGGTTTACGTTTCACGAACCAGAAGGCCGCTTTATAAAGACCTCTAGGGTTATGCTTAATCCTCAGGGTTACCAATCGTGATTCCTTAGGATTTCAATAAACAACCTTCTAAATTTAAATTTAATACATGAATAAATATTGTATAATGGTATCACTCTTGTTGTCGACCTCTCTTCTTGTTTCGGCGGGTCCGAAGCAAAAGAAGGTGGATAATTGGATTGACGCTGCGGTAAAGCAAAAGTCTGAGCTTCGTGCCTCTTTGGTGAAGGCGAACATGCCGATCATGTCCGCTTGGATCAAGGCGAAGCAGAAGGCTGTCCCGATGTCCGCCGATTTGACGGGTCAGGATCAGTTGGTACTTGTTACGGCCGCCGGACCAGATGGTACGGATTGGGATTGGGGTACATGGGCGAATGCCCGTTTAATCAAGGCGGACGGTAGTTCGGTTTGGTTGGATGAGTTAGATCCTGATTATTGGGTTTCTGGCTCGGGCAGTATCCGCAAGAATACGGATTTATACGGGAATCCTTTGTTGATCGGCGGTAAGAAATACGATCATAGCGTATTATGCCATGCCAATGGCGTGATGGTGTACAATATCAATAAGGAATATGTACGCTTTGAGGCTGAGGTGGGTTTGGCCGATCAGTCGACGGTAGGTAGTGTATTTTTCCGTATCATGAATGTTTTCCCGAAGGAGGAGGCCGCACGCTTGCTAGCCGCTTATCCGAAGGAATTAGGAGCCTTAAACGCTAATATCGATGGGTTGGAGAATTGGTTGACTGCTGGCGACGCTTCCGCAGAGCGTGATATTGTCTTGAATCTGGCTTCTCGTCTGAAAGACGCTGCGTATATAAAGAACGCTGTTAAGCAGATCGAGATGGAAAAAGATATCGATACTCAGATCCGTGAGTACTTGAAACTTTATGAGAAAACTCAACGGATCTGTAATTTGCAGAGCGACTTGGATTGGTTGAATATGGAGGCGATTCGTTTGGCTTTCAACGATATGAAAAAGCTGAAAGGTTTCGATGCCACTAAGTATCAGCCGGTTTTGGATGAGCTGGAACAACAAGTAAAGAAAGGTTTCGATGGTATTTATAGTGGTGATGAGACCGCTTTGGTTAATGCCGAGAAAGCGATCGCAAATAAACGTATGATCTTGTTGGCGAACCCGTTCTTGGATGGTGATAAAGTTTTGGCTGCCCGCTTTAAATTAGGTGTAAACGCTCATAAGGCAATGGCCCCGGATTTGGGTACGCAGGGTAATAACTGGAGCAACCAAGAGTCCGCCCGCCGTATGGGATTTGACGCCGATATCGTGGAGCTGAGTAATCTACGGGGGGAGGATGTACAGGTACGGTCGATCTATAAACCAGAAAACGGTTCCTCTATCGCTGACTTGCGGATGCATTGGGATGGCGATCGTGCGATGTTTACTCAGACGATGCCCGATAAGCGTTGGAATATATTTGAGGTGAATTTGGATGGCTCGGGCTTTAAGCAATTAATACATAACGAGGAGCCGGATCTGGAGTTTTATGATGGAACCTACTTACCGGACGGACGTATTATCGCTAACTCGAATATCGGTTATCAAGGCGTGCCTTGTGTAAGCGGTGATGATCCTGTCGGCAATATGGTACTTTATACGCCGGATACGAAGAACTTGCGCCGTCTGACTTTCGATCAAGACGCGAACTGGAACCCCGTAGTGATGAATAACGGTCGTGTGATGTACACGCGTTGGGAGTACACGGACTTGACGCACTATTATTCCCGTATCGTGATGAACATGAATCCGGATGGTACGGAGCAGAAAGCGCTGTATGGTAGCGGATCGATGTTCCCGAACAGTACGTTCGATATCCAGCCGTTGCCGGGCCACGGTTCCGCTTTCGTGGGAATTATCTCCGGTCACCATGGTATTGCCCGTTCCGGTCGTTTGATCGTGTTCGATCCGGCGAAAGCCCGTAAAGGCGCCGCTGGTATGGTACAGGAGATCCCGTATCGTAACCGGCCGATCGTGGAGGAGATTAAGGATGAGTTGGTAAATGGCGTATGGCCGCAGTTTATCAAACCGACTCCGCTGAATGATAAATATTTCTTGGTGGCCGCTAAATTAGATCCACAGGATTTATGGGGTATCTATTTGGTGGACGTATTCGATAACGTGACTTGTTTGCGTAAGGTAGAGGGTGAGGGCTATATCAGTCCGGTTGCCGTACGTAAGACACAGACTCCTCCGGCTATTCCGGACCGTGTGAAATTGAATGACAAAGAGGCTACGGTCTTTATTCAGGATATTTACGAGGGAGAGGGTTTGAGAGGCATTCCCCGGGGTACGGTTAAGTCTCTTCGTCTGCACGCTTATGAGTATGCTTACGTGAAGACTACCTCCGATCATAACTGGCATGGAATCCAGTCCGGTTGGGACATCAAGCGTATGTTGGGTACAGTACCGGTAGAAGAGGATGGCTCCGCTATCTTCAAGATCCCGGCGAATACGCCGATCTCTATCCAGCCGTTAGACAAAGACGGAGTGGCTATCCAGTGGATGCGTAGCTGGTTGACCGGTCAGCCGGGCGAGGTGGTATCTTGTATCGGTTGCCATGAGGACCAGAACCAGATTCCTATCCCGAAACGTGTGATGGCTTCGCAGAAAGCCCCGCATGCGTTGACTCCGCCGGAAGGGGGTACTCGTTCGTTCACGTTCGATCTAGAGATCCAACCGATCTTAGATCGTGCCTGTGTCGCTTGCCATAATGGTGAGGGTAAGGCTTTCGACTTGCGTGGGGGCAAGAAGGATAAATTAGGTTATGGCACTTCTTACTTGAATCTGCATCCGTATGTACACCGTCAAGGTGGCGAGGGTGATATGGTGGTTCTTCAACCGTATGAATATCATCCGAACACGAGTGAACTGGTTCGTATGTTGAAGAAAGGGCACTTTAACGTGCAACTGACGGATAAAGAGTGGAAAACCCTTTATAACTGGATTGATTACAACGCTCCGGATAAGGGTTATTTCAACGCAAATGTGCTTTCGAAGGATATCATCCCGTATCAAGGCTTCGACCAGATCAAGCGCCGTAAAGAGTTGACGGATAAGTATGCGAATGGCGCAGGAGTGGATTGGAAGAAAGAGATCTCCGATTATGCCGCTTACTTGAAGGGTAAAGGTGAGATCAAACCGGAGATGCCGGAGAAATTGGCTCCTGTCAAGGAAAAAGAGTTGAAGGTGAAAGGTTGGCCTTTTGATGCGGACCGGATCAAGGCTATGTTGGCCGACGAGAAGGAAACCCGTAAGGAGATTGAGTTGGCTCCGGGTATCAAGATGTCATTTGTTCGCATTCCGGCCGGACAATTCGTGATGGGTAGCTATCGTGGGCAATCCGATACTCGTCCAACGGCGAAAGTGAAGATTGACAAAGCTTTCTGGATGGGTGAGTTGGAGGTTACGAACCAGCAATTCAACGTGATTTTCCCGGATCACGACAGCCGTTTCGTGGATCAGCAATGGAAGGATCACGTGGTTCAAGGATATCCTGCTAATAAACCGGAGCAACCGGTAATCCGTGTAAGTTACAATGACGCTATAAATTATTGTAAGAAGCTGAGTGAGAAAACAGGCTTGAACATCACGCTTCCGACCGAGGCGCAATGGGAATGGGCTTGTCGTGCCGGCAGCGATCAGGATTTCTGGTATGGCGATATGAATGCAGACTTCGGCAAAAAGGATAACCTAGCCGACGTAACCACGCTCCTGCTTGCCGTAAGCGGTATTGACCCGCAACCGATGCCTAAGACTTCTTATTGGTACAAGTACTATACTTACTTACCGAAAGAGGAAGGCGTGGATGATGGCAATTTGGTTCAAGTGGGTGGTAAGCAATATGAGGCGAATCCGTTTGGTTTGTATTGCATGCACGGTAACGTGGCGGAATGGACACGTTCAGATTACTTGCCTTATCCTTACAACGAGAAATCGAAAGAGGTTTCCGAGTATAAGGTGGTTCGTGGCGGTTCTTATATCGAGCGACCGAAATTCTCGACGGCTTATACCCGTAAGGGATATTATCCGTACCAACGTGTGTTCAACGTAGGCTTCCGGGTAATTATTGAGGACTAATAGACAAGGTCTATTTATTGATAAATAACATGGATGCGGCAAATTAATCGCCGATTCTTTCAAAAATGATTAATTTGCGTACATTTGTCGCATCAGTGTTATTAATAAATGAGCAAATGAAAACTCTAGAAAGATTTATCTCTTCTTCCGTGACGACTATCGTCCTTCTATTGATCTACGCCTTTGGCTTGGCTATCGCTACTTTTATAGAGAAGTATCATGGTACTGCCGCCGCTAAAGCGATGATTTACTATTCTCCTGTATTTTTCTTACTCC
The DNA here is from genome assembly GCF_004793765.1 of Parabacteroides distasonis. Taxonomy (GTDB): domain Bacteria; phylum Bacteroidota; class Bacteroidia; order Bacteroidales; family Tannerellaceae; genus Parabacteroides; species Parabacteroides distasonis_A. Next base: position 82,611 of record NZ_SRYM01000004.1, read on the forward strand.
AATTCTTATTGGTAGCTAATTTCGTGGCTATCGTTATCAAGCACCAGTTACTTAAGCGGCGTAAATGGGGATTGATGGTCACCCATGCCGCCTTTATTGTCATCCTTCTGGGCACCCTTGTTTCCCACCTTTTCGGCGAGGAAGGAATCCTTCACCTGCGTGAGGGAGAGGCTAGCGATCGTATCATGATCCGTACCTCGGACCAGACTCTCTATCATACGCTTCCTTTTAGCGTAGAACTCGTGAAATTTACCTTAACCCGCTATCCCGGCTCTGCCAGTCCCTCCGCTTATGAGAGTGAGTTGCTGGTACATGTAGATGGACAGACTTGCCATGCCCGGGTATATATGAATAATGTATTAGACGTGAAAGGCTATCGTTTCTTCCAAGCCTCCTATGATCCGGATGAGCAAGGTACGGTACTTTCCGTGAATCGAGATGTGGCCGGAAGGAATATTACATATACCGGCTACGTGATTTTAGTGATCGGCTTCATACTTTGCTTGGTAGGTAAAAACTCCCGCTTCATGAAATTAAGTCGACTGTTGAAAGATTTAAGATCGGGCGCTCGTAAAACGATCCTGTTAGTTGCGGTTCTTCTTTTCGTAGGAGGCTTGCGGGCGCAAGGTGCGGCTGCTCCCGAGATGAAGGAAGTCATACAGAAATATACGATAAGTCCGGAACATGCCTCTAAGTTCGGTGCGTTGCCGATCCAGTCGGTAAGCGGACGTATGTTACCAATCAATACATTCTCTTCCGAGGTACTTCGAAAGTTGCATAAATCGGATCAGTTCGGTTCCTTGAACTCTGATCAGTTCTTGTTGAGTGTCTTGGCTATGCCGGATATGTGGGTCCGGGTGCCGTTTATCGCCTTGTCTAATAGTGAGCTGGCTAATTATTACGACCTTACGGATAAGGATTGCGCCTATATAGAGGTATTCGATAGTAACGGACGCTATAAATTGCAAGAGAAGCTGGAAGAGGCCTACAATAAAATGCCAGCGGAGCGTACCCGCTTCGATAAAGACTTGATCAAGCTGGATGAGCAGGTAAATATCTTCCATCAATTGATCAATTACCAGATGTTAAACCTTTTCCCGAAAGAGGACGACCCGGATCACAAATGGTATGCGCCGGGCGATGATTTATCGGCGTTTTCTGGAAAGGACTCCATGTTCGTTACCCACATTATGGGTTGGTATTTATCGGAGGTACAGGAAGGGTTGAAGAGCGGTGATTGGGAGAAAGCGGACGAGGTGATCGGAATGATCCATACGTATCAGCAAGCCAAGAATAAGACGGTAGACATTCGCCCTGAGAAAATACAGGCCGAGATTAAATATAATCAAATGGATGTATTCCGGCAATGTAAGAAAGGGTACTTGATTTTGGGAGGCTTGTTGCTAGTCTTCGCTTTCGTGGCCTTATTCAAGAAGGAAAAATGGGTTACCTATACGACTTGGGTATTGAGTCTGGGCATTTTGGCCGTATTCGTTTTCCATATGTATGGGATGGGAATGCGGTGGTATATCGCAGGTTACGCCCCTTGGAGCAATTCGTACGAGACGATGGTTTATGTGGCTTGGGCTACGGTGTTCGCCGGGTTGTTGTTCGTACGCAAGAGTACTCTTACGTTTGCGTTGGCTACTTTATTCGGGGGGATCATCTTGTTTGTGTCCGGCTTGAGTTGGATGGACCCGCAGATCAATCCGCTGGTTCCGGTCTTGAAATCCCCATGGTTGATGTTCCATGTGGCGGTTATCGTGGGGGCTTACGGTTTCTTCGGCATTAGCTGTCTGATCGGCTTGACGAATCTGGTGATGATGAGCGTAAGCGGGGAGAAGAACAGCGTGATGCTCAAAGACCGGGTACGGGAATTGAGTATCGTGAACGAGATGTCACTTTGGATCGGGTTGGCCCTGATGACGATCGGTACTTTCTTGGGAGCGGTCTGGGCGAATGAGTCGTGGGGACGTTATTGGGGCTGGGACCCGAAGGAGACGTGGGCGTTGATTACGATGGTGATATATGTGATCGTGACGCATCTTCGCTTGATACCGAAATGTAATAACCTGTGGCTGTTTAATTTCACGTCTATTTTGGCCTTCTATTCGGTGTTGATGACTTTCTTCGGCGTGAATTATTTCTTGAGTGGCATGCACTCCTATGGCCAGAATGACAACGTGAACGGGATATTTATTTATCTTTATCTGTCGATCATCCTAGTATTGGGAGCTGGCTTTATATCCTATCGGAACAGAACGAATTTTAATAATATAATTGTCTAACTATAAATTGAATAGATCATGAGAACATTTAATCACGTAGGAATTGTCACTACGGAAAGTAAAGAAGGGGCGGTTTATAACGAAGGCCTGAGTGTATGGTTGACGGATTACAGCAAGAGTCCGAACCGGATCGAGTTCTTGAAATTCGAGAAAGGCAGCTGCCTACCGGAGTTGGTACAGACCAATGGCCATATCGCTTATACGGTTCCTTGTTTGGAAAAAGAGTTGGAAGGTAAGAAGGTAATCTTCGGTCCGGCTGTTTGCGACGAACACTTGACGATTGCTTTCATTGAGGAAGAAGGTATCGCTATCGAGATCATGGAACTAAAATAATTCGTAAATCAAAATTCATAAATCTAAAGGAGGATAATACCATGTCAGACATCAAGACAAAATTCATAAATGATCCTGAGAATATTACGGCAGAGTTATTGGAAGGCTATGTATTTGCGTATTCGAATCAGGTAAAGTTGGCGGCTGAGAATATCGTCGTACGTGCTAACCCGAAAGGCAATGATAAAGTAGCGATCGTTACCTTAGGCGGTTCCGGTCATGAGCCTGCCTTGAGCGGTTTCGTAGGAGAGGGCATGTTGGATTGCTCCGTCGTGGGTGACGTATTCGCCGCTCCGGGTGCCCAACGTTTGTTTCAGGCACTGCAATTGATGGATCGTGAGGCTGGGATCTTGCTGGTCGTATTGAACCATTCCGGCGACGTGATGAGTGCTAATATGGCTTGCCAGTTGGCTGCTCGTAAAGGGATTAAGGTGAAAAAATTACTTACGCATGATGATATCAGCGCAGGTATCGGGGCGAATGTAGACGACCGCCGTGGCTTGGCTGGTTGTGTTCCTTTGTATAAGATATTAGGTGCCGCCGCCGAGGAAGGGAAGTCTTTAGACGAGTTGATTGAGATAGGTGAGCGCTATAATAAGAACGTGGCTACCTTAGCTGTCGCTATGCGTTCTTGTACGCATCCCCAGAACGGAGGAACGATCACGAATCTTCCTGATGGAATCATGGAGATCGGTATGGGCCAACATGGCGAAGGTGGCGGTGGACAGAAACCGTTGGTATCCGCCGATGATACGGCAGCGGAGATGATAGACTTGCTTTGCCAGCAGTTACAGCCAAAAGCTGGTGATAAGATGTTGTTGATCATTAACGGCGTAGGCGCTACTACCCATATGGAATTGAATATCGTCTTCCGTAAGGCTTATAAGGAATTAGAGGCTCGTGGCTTACAGGTGGTGGCAAGTCGTATTCAAGAGATCTTGACCGTACAGGAGCAGGCCGGATTCCAGATGATTCTAGCTATTTTGGATGAGGATCATATCGATTATTTGAATAACAAACGTGCGGACGCACCTTATTGGACAACCCTAGGTAAATAAATATATATATGAAACAACTTACTATCGAGGCCTTCAAGGCCATGTTAGACAATGCGCTGAAACAAATCAAGGCACGTGAGGAGGAATTCTCTAAATTGGATGCCGTAATCGGGGATGGTGATCATGGTACCGCTATCGTTGCCGCTATGACAGCCGTGAATAAAAGCGCTCAGTCCGGAACGGAGTTCAAGCAGATGCTTGGTGATATGGGTATGGACGTGATGATGGAAGTGAGCGGATCGACGAGTACCTTGCTCGGCGCTTTCTTCTTGGGTATGGGCGACCATGCCGAGGGAACTGAGTTAGATGCTGCGGGCGTGAAAGCTATGTTTGCCGGTGGTCTGGCGAATGTACAACAACAAACCCAAGCGAAACGAGGTGACAAGACGATGATGGACGCCTTGATTCCGGCGGTGGAGGCTATGCAGGTTTGTACATCGGATGATATCAAGGAAGTCTTGAATGCTGGCGCTAAAGCGGCGCTTGAGGGAGCGGAGGCTACGGTACCAATGAAAGCTAATTTTGGCCGTGCCCGTAACTATGGTGAGCGTTCGATTGGTTTCGCTGATAGTGGGGCTACTTCTTGGAGCTGCATGTTTGCTTCATTTGCAGAGGCGTTTTAAAATAATAAACCGTAAGACGGGCCACGCCCCGTCTTTACAAAATAAATATATAACGAATAATAAATATGGCAGATTTAGATGATTTGAGAGAAGGTGCGGACTTCGGTTTAGGCATCAATTGTGAGAATCAGAGTTTCCATGTGAAGGGGGCCGAGAACTTACCTTGGGGTATGAAAGACCGTTTATCCCGTATCTTCAACCCGAGGACAGGCAAGGCGGTTATGCTTGCTTTCGACCATGGTTTCATCATGGGGCCGACTTCCGGTCTGGAGCGTATCGACTTGAATATCGTTCCTTTGATTGAATATGCGGATTGCTTGATGTGTACCCGTGGTATCCTGCAATCTACGATTCCGGCGAATACGATGAAGCCGATTTGTCTTCGTTCGGATGCTGGAACGTCTATCCTTACTGATTTGAATGATAATGTATTGATCGATATAGAGGACGCTATCCGTATGAATGTCTCTGCCATGGCGGTTATGTTGGCTATCGGCGATGAGGCGCATGAGGCTAAGACAGTGGCTAACTTATATAAGGCGGTCGATAAGGCTAGCCGTTACAATATCCCGGTAATGGGTGTTACCGCCGTTGGTAAGCAAATGGCTCGTGACGCTCGTTATTTCGGTCTGGCTTCCCGTATTTGTGCGGAGAACGGCGCTAATATCGTGAAGACCTACTATTGCGAGGGTTTCGAGAAGGTAGCTGCCGCTTGTTCGGTTCCCGTGGTAATCGCCGGTGGTAAGAAATTACCGGAGAAGGAGGCGTTGGAATTATGTTATAATGCGATTAACGACGGTGCGGCTGGCGTGGATATGGGACGTAATGTATTCCAGAGTACTTCTCCTGTCGCCATGATCCAAGCGGTTCATGCGGTCGTGCATCAAGGTATCACGCCCGATCAGGGATATGAATTGTTTTGTGACTTAGCGAAATAATCCAGTCGCAGGGGTAGGGTTTACCTGCCCCTGTTTATTTATATAAATATTAAACCATGAAAATCTATACTTTTATATTATCCGCATGCTTGCTACTCGTATGTTCCGCATGCCATGAGGCGTCGCATCATCTTTTATTAGGCGGTTCCGGTTGGGACAAGATCGCCATCGTAAACAAGAACACGAAAGGAATTGAATGGGAGCATCCTTTGGAAAAGGGATGGGAATGTAATTCCGTAGCTGTTACTCCCGATCGGAATATCCTTTTTTCCTATTCGAAAGGGGCGAAGCTAATCACCCGGGATCATGAGGAGGTCTGGAATATCTCCGCTCCAGAAGGTTGTGAGATGCAGACAGCCCGTGTACTTCCCAACGGTAATTATTTATTGGCGTGGTGTGGAAACCCGGCTGCGATCATGGAAGTGAACGCAAAAGGAGAGATCCTGTCGAAAACAGATTTCGATACCCAAATTGAGCAACCCCATGCACAATTCCGTCAAGTAAACAAGAATAAGCGAGGCAATTATCTAGTGCCCTTGTTTGCTACCTCCGAGATCCAGGAAATATCCCCATCCGGTCAATTGCTGAAAAGCGTGAAAGTAAACGGTAACCCGTTTAGCGTAGCTGCGTTGGATAATGGTAATTATCTGGTCGCTTGCGGTGATGCCCATTGCTTCATCGAACTGAATTTCGAGACCGGAGAGGTCGTTCGTAAGATGAACGCAAACGATATAGAGGGAGCTCAGCTCTTCTTTGTCGCCCAACTACTCCCTAAACGGGACGGTGGTTTATATATCTGTAACTGGCAAGGACATGACGGAGAGGCGGCGAAAGGACATTTTCCTCAGTTGATCGAGATAAACGGAGCTGGAAAGATGGTCTGGGATTTGAATGATAACGCCACCTTCGGGATGATCTCTTCTATTTGTCCGATCGATTAAAGATATATCCGGACTATTAATTATATTTTGTACACCTAAATTCTAAATAATGCATGGAAGAAAAAAACACGAATGCTACTAAACGTCAAAACCCTGTAACTTGGGTTCCTAGTGTCTATTTTGCTATGGGATTACCATTTGTAGTGCTGAATATGGTTACTGTACTCATGTTTAAGGGGCTAGATATATCAGATGCCCAGATTGCCTTATGGACCTCGGTTATCATGTTGCCTTGGACCTTAAAACCTTTATGGAGCCCGTTTCTGGAAATGTATCGTACCAAGAAATTCTTTGTCGTATTGACCCAGTTGTTGTCTGGTTGCTTATTCGGTTTAGTGGCTTTGGCGTTAAACTTGCCGAGTTTCTTCGCTCTATCTATCGCCTTATTAGGTATTATAGCGCTTAGCGGAGCTACGCATGACGTGGCTACAGATGGTGTTTATATGAAAGAACTCTCGCCGGAGGATCAAGCCAAATATATCGGTTGGCAAGGTGCGTTCTACAATTTGGCGAAGATCGTAGCTACGGGTGGTTTGGTCTATCTGGCAGGTTATATGATGCAATATTTTACTGGGATAGGGCTGGAGAAAGAGGCCGTGATATACGCTTGGATGATCGTTATGTTGCTTTGCGGTACAATCATGATCCTGCTTGGTTTTTATCATATGAAGATGCTGCCTTCGGGCGGGAAAGCCGCTATCGGAGAACATTCGTTGAAGGAGAGTTTGGCTGAGTTGTGGCTGGTCTTCAAGGAATTCTTTACGAAGAAGCATATCGTGTGGTATATTTGTTTCATCATATTGTATCGTTTTGCCGAGGGGTTTGTGATAAAGATCGTACCTTTGTTCCTGAAAGCTCCGGTAGTTGATCAAGGATTGGGGCTTACGGAGCAAGAGATCGGTTTGTACTATGGTACGTTTGGAGCGGCGGCGTTTGTGTTGGGCTCTTTGCTCGGTGGATATTATATCTCGGCCAAGGGATTGCGGAAGGTATTGTTTACGCTTTGTTGTTGTTTCAACATACCGTTTTTGGTATACACGTTCTTGGCGTGTTTCCAGCCGGATAATGGTTTCATTATCGCTTCCGCCATCGTGTTCGAGTACTTTGGCTATGGATTCGGTTTCGTGGGCTTGATGTTGTTCATGATGCAACAGGTTGCTCCGGGCAGGCATCAAATGGCGCATTATGCGTTCGCCTCGGGTATCATGAATCTTGGGGTGATGCTTCCAGGAATGATGAGCGGTTTCGTGAGCGACTGGCTAGGTTACAAGTATTTCTTTATCGTGACCTTGCTGGCGATGATTCCTTCGTTCTTGGTAGCCTATTTCGTACCGTTCACGTATGACGATAAAGGTAATAAGTTAGTACAGTAATATTTTAATAGGATTAGTTATGGATAATTTGAAAATCGTAGGCGCTCCGCTGCCTGATATGCCTTGGGAAGATCGTCCCGAGGGTAGCAAAGAAGTATTGTGGAGATATTCAAAGAACCCGGTGATTCCTCGTGATATCCTTCCGACATCAAACAGCGTGTTCAACAGTGCTGTTGTCCCTTTCAAGGGTGGTTATGCCGGTGTGTTCCGTTGCGACGATACGAATCGCCGGATGCGTTTGCACGTAGGTTTTAGTGCGGATGCCATTCGTTGGAATATCTCCGAGACGAAACTCGAGTTTGAGTGTGATGACAAGGAGATTGGTGAGTTTGTTTACGCTTACGATCCCCGTGTATGTTTCATCGAGGATCGTTACTACGTGACTTGGTGTAACGGTTATCATGGCCCGACGATCGGCGTGGCTTACACGTTTGATTTTGAGACCTTCCATCAGTTGGAGAATGCTTATCTGCCTTTTAACCGTAATGGCGTAATGTTCCCTCGTAAGATTAACGGCAACTTCGCTATGCTGAGCCGTCCGAGCGACAACGGTCATACTCCGTTTGGTGATATTTTCTATAGCGAGTCTCCGGATCTGTGTTTTTGGGGTAAGCATCGCCATGTGATGTCTCCGGCTGCGTTCGAAGATAGTGCTTGGCAGTGCATGAAGATTGGTGCGGGCCCTATCCCTATCGAGACTTCCGAAGGCTGGTTGTTGATTTACCACGGCGTGCTTCATTCTTGCAATGGGTATGTGTATAGCTTCGGTTCCGCTATCTTGGATTTGGAGCAACCTTGGAAAGTGAAATTCCGTTCTGGGCCTTATCTGTTATCCCCGCAAAAGGATTACGAGTGTATGGGAGACGTTCCGAACGTAGTCTTCCCCTGCGCTGCCTTGTATGATCCGGAGACGAAACGTATCGCTATCTATTATGGCTGTGCGGATACGGTAACAGGATTGGCTTTTGGCTATATTGATGAGATTCTGGACTTTACGAAGAAACATACAATCATTTAACAGACTCGATAAAAACAATATACTTTTGCACGAAAGTATATTGTTTTTTTATGTAGGTAAAAGTATAAAAGTTATGACAAAGATACAACAGTTTTTGGCAGATCTGCCTAAGGAGAAGAAAGCCTTGTTTGTCCCTATTTTCGGGAATGTGGAGAAATTTTATATGGTAGTTTACTTGATCGCTCGGAATGAGCATGTCACCGATTTGGAGAAGCCGGATCGTTATGAGGATCGTTTACAGGTGATTCGCCAGATACGTAACCAGGTGGAGAAACTAGTTTCCTCGTATGGCTTGGACGGAGGAGAGATTGTAGCCGATATCGCCAGTGACTATTTTGAGGACTACGTCAATTACAAAGAGTCGGAGCTAGACATTACGAATGATGAGTTTATTGCTATCCTCCAGAAAATATAGGAGATAAATATAATCTTATTGTGTAGTAGTGTCTTTTTGATTGTAAAAAAGCAATCTTGTAAGTCTAAAATGAAAAACAAAGGCTTGTAATGTTGCTTTTTGTTTTGTTATTCTTAACTTGCGATATCATTATTAAAAAATGTAGGCTGATGATGCAAGAGTTGAACAACTTACTATCCCTTATGGTCTTATTACGGTGATCGGTCGGTGACCTAACTTTGGGGAACGAGATATTCCGTGTCTACCACATAATTTATATTGTCGGATTTTTCTTGACTTCATTTAAGGATACTACTATTGCTTGGACATTATTTGGTATCACTATGGCCTTGATGACGTTTCCGAACTTGATTGGTATCTTGCTGTTACATAATGAAGTGAAAAGTTCTATGAATGAGTATTGGCGACGGATGAAGGAGAAGTTATGAATGCTAATAACATTTTTTGTGTATAATACGCTTTGTATGTGTTTAATAACGCCTATCTTTGCCAATTACCGGAATTTCGGGTTCTGGATATGCGTTGAGAAGAGTAATGACTGAGAGTTGGCAAAGTTTTATTGAATGAAGTATTTTACAAAGTTAATACGCTGGATATCCTTACAGGAGCATTTATATTTTTTATTTGCCCTGTTATTTATCATCCCCAACGGTGTGTTCTTTTTTACGGAACCGCTTCCTGTCACGGTTGGTATCGTATCGTTGCTGATACCTTTAGCCTTTTGGATGGGTGTTTTGTTAGTGGCTCGTAAACCGGGAATCATGGTTTGTTGCCTGTTGCCGAAGGTTATATTAGATGGGGGACAGTTGGTGCTTCTGTATCTTTTCGGGCAGTCTGTGATAGCGGTCGATATGTATTTGAACCTTACCAGCTCAAACGCTTCCGAGGCTAGCGAATTATTGGGGAATATCATTCTGGTGATCGGTTGTGTATTCTTTTTCTATACATTACCTACTCTAATACTCGCTTATCGTTCGATACGGCAGAAAGAGAAATTGCGAAATTCTTTCCGGAAGAAATGGGCCAAGATCAGCTTAGGCATGTTTGTCATGGGCTTGATTCTTTGCTTCCTGTCTCCTTTGCAAGATCACCGATTTTCGTGGAAGGACGATGTGTATCCGGCTAACGCCCTATACAATTTATACTTCGCCATAAATAAGGCGGAGAGGAACCGTAAGTATCATATTACTTCCGCCGACTTTAAGTTCGACGCCACTAAGCTGGAACAAGCTGAGGGAAAACAGGAGATCTACGTCTTGGTAGTGGGAGAGACCTCCCGTGCCATGGAATGGGGCCTTTATGGGTACGAGCGCAAGACGACTCCCCGTATGGAAGCTTTAGACGGATTGGTGCATTTTACGGATGTAGTGACGCAATCGAATAATACGCATAAGAGTGTCCCCATTATCTTGTCTGCTGCCAGTGCCGAGAATTATGGAGTCCTTTACGACGAGAAAAGTATCGTAACTGCTTTCAAGGAGGCCGGTTTCCGTACGCTCGTGATCGCCAACCAGAAACTAACGACCTCGATGATCGGCGCTTTTTACCGGGAGGCGGATACTTTTATCGATATGAGTGCGTTTAATACGGGCTCTACGCTGACCTCCTTGCACGATGCGGCAATCCTGCCTTATCTAAAGAAGGAGTTGGATAAAGAGGACGGTAATCTTTTCGTGGTACTGCATACTTATGGCTCACATTTCAATTACCATGAACGTTATCCGAAGGAGTTCCGTTTCTATACGCCGGATAAGGCGGAGGGAATCCGTGCCTCGTATAAAAAGGAGTTACGGAACGCTTATGATAATTCCATCCACTATACGGATTATGTGTTGGGGGAAATCGCAGATATGCTGGCGAAGACAGATGCCCCGGCGTCCATGCTTTACTTAAGCGATCATGGCGAGGATATCTTCGATGATTCCAGAGCTCGTTATTTGCATGCCTCTCCGATACCGACTTATTATCAGTTGCATATTCCTTATGTGATCTGGTTCTCGAAGGCTTACCGGGAGTCGTATCCCCAGAAATATCTGGAAGCGCAGGCACACGAGACTTATCCGGTTAGCACGAACAGCGTATTCCATACGATGCTTGATATAGCCGGTGTGCGGACTCCTGTGGCCGATTCCACGTTTGCCTTAACGAATCGTGCCTTCAAGGTACGTGACCGTATGTATTTGGGAGACCATGACGACCCGATCCCTTTTTGGAAAGTCGGCTTAAAAAAGCAGGATTTTGAGATGATGGATAAATGGGATATCGCTTATGATAGGAATTAGGCTAATTTCAACCGTATATGAAAGAGCAAAGCAGACATATTACTAGCAAGGTGATATTAGGATATATTTTACTGATTACCATTGCGGTCTGCTCGGTCGCTTACATTTATAATATAGTAGAGAAAGTGGCTGAAGAGGACGAGCCGGATCATCAGGCACGCCGGAAGGTGTACTTGGTCACCAATACGCTCTCCCTGCTCTATGAAAGCGAGGCATTGGGGCAGTTGGTAGGCATGCCCCAGAACGAGTTCCGCCACTTCAATCATACGTTGAATAAGGCCCATAATAATATGGATTCGTTGAGGACCTTGGTGACGGACTCCATGCAACTCCTAAAAATAGATACGATCGACATACTATTGGAGCGTAAGCGATGGAATACCCGTCGCTTGCTTGAGACTTGGCAGGAAGCGAACACGGAGCGTCTTTATACGGAGAATATCGAGAAAATAATTGCTGTCCGGGATACGATCGTAAACGAGATGCAGGTGCAAGAGCGGGTAGAGGTCAAGCAAGATACGGTGGTAGTTCCCCGTAAGAAGCGGGGATTCTTTAAGCGTTTGGCTGACGTGTTCTCTCCCGGCAAGGAAGATACCAGCATCGTGGTGAACACAACCCGGGAGATCGTCATCGATACGTTGGTGAACGCTTATAATCCAACCGACACGATTGTCAGCGTGCTGAAAAGCATCCAAGACAGTGTGGCTTGGCAACGGCAACAACTGATGGATCAGTTGTTGGAAAGGGCCTCTAACTTACGATATAACAATAGCGTGATTACCCGGGAGATCAACCAGATGCTCCGTAATATCGAGGAGGAGGAGATGAAGGTATCGCTAGAAAGGGTCTATAAGAAGCAGGTACTATTGAGGGAGACCTCCCATTTGATCGCCGGAATCGCAATCGTCTCCGTGGTAATCGCCTCTCTGTTCCTCTTCTTTATCTCACGGGATATTTCACGAAGTAAATATTACCGTATACAACTGGAAAAGGCGAAACAGGTTGCCGAGAGTTTATTGCGAAGCCGTGAAAAGCTGATGTTGACGATCAGTCACGATATACGGGCTCCGCTCTCTTCCATCATCGGATATATTGAGCTTTTGTTACGACGCCATCCGGACGAGCGTCAGCAATATTATTTGGAGAACATGAAAGGTTCCTCGGATCATATCCTTTCTCTGGTGAACGACCTGTTGGATTTCCAGCGGTTGGAGTCCGGCGAGATGGAGGTACATAGCGTTCCCTTCCGTGTCCCAGCCTTGTTCGATGAGATCTATACTAGCTTCCTGCCGATAGCGGAGGCGAAAGGCTTGCGGTTTGTCTTGAACCTGAAACCGGAGGAGACAGGGCAAGTTTATATGGGCGACCCGATCCGTATCCGGCAGGTCGTAGGAAACCTCTTATCCAACGCTATCAAGTTTACGGAAGCGGGGCGAGTCGTTTTACTTGTCTCCCTACAGAAACTGTCCACTGCCCATTATCAACTGTCTATTACCGTCAGCGATTCCGGTTCGGGCATCCCGAAAGAGGAACAAGAGCGGATATTCGGGGAGTTTACCCGCCTTGCCGATACGGAAGAGGCAGAAGGTTTCGGTCTGGGTCTCTCTATCACCCGTAAGCTTCTGTCCTTGATGAACGGTACGCTTGCTTTGGATAGTACCCCGGGGAAAGGCAGTGATTTCACGATCTTGTTACCTCTTCCCTTGGCCGATAACCAATCTTTGCCGGACGTAACGATGGAGGCTCCGGATGCTGGTGAGGCCGAGGCTTTACCCTTGTTTGAGGGGCAAGATGTCTATTGCCTTCTGGTAGATGATGATCCTCTACAACTGGCCTTGACGGAGGAACTCTTGAAGCAGAGTCACGTGCAGGTGGTCGGTTGTACGAATCCGCATAATGTCCTCGAACTATTGCGGAACACCGTATTCAACGCCATTATTACCGATATACAGATGCCGACGCTGGATGGTTATCATTTACTGGGGCAGATACGTACGTCTGGTATTCCTGGAACGGATAAGATCCCAGTGATTGCCCTGTCCGCCAGTATCGCCAAGGAGCACGACCATTATCTGGAGGCTGGTTTCACGGGTTTCTTGAACAAGCCGTTTACCGCCGCCCAATTAATCTCCTTGCTGAATGAGTTGCTGACACTCCGTCTGGAGGCAAGGAGCGAGTTGAATTTCTCTTCGTTGACCGCTTTCGCCGGAGAGGATCCGGAGGCTTCAGCCTCTATACTGAAAACCTTCTCGGAGGAAACCCGCAAGAGTATCGACTTGCTTCGGGAAGCGTTAGAGGGAAAAGACAGGAAGGAAGCCTCCCGGATATCTCATAAGTTGATTCCCCTGTTCACGATGCTGGGGGCCAATTCTTTGGTGCAACACCTGCGGATCTTGGAGAAGAACGATGAGGAGCTGACTGATTCCGGCTGGTACCACCTACTGGGCGAGGTAATCGAGCAAGCGTTTGCTATTGTGAAGGATGCGGAGTCCGCCATCGGATAATCTTGTGGAATCCGGTGTGGAATAAATACCCATCCGTGGAATGCCTTTCCCACGTTTTTGAAATAAAATTCTACTTTATAGAAACAAAATTTATCTGTTACTTGTTAAATAATAAGTAGTTAGATATTCATTATCGTGCGTTTCACCGGCTTTGGCACGATATTCGCTATCTATTTAATGAAATCGTAAGTGGGCGTTTCTACATTGTAAACCGTTAAAAACAAAAGTCATGAATTTATTCATGGCGAAAGATTAAGTCCTGAGTATTCAATTTAAGTCTGTAAAAGAAAAAGGCATCCTTTCGAGGATGCTTTTTCTATTTAGTTTCGTTACTTTTGCCACGAAATAATAAAATCTACTGAATCATATCATGGAACACGTACTACAATCCCGACCTCGTATCGAGGTGGTCGATGCATTACGAGGATTTGCCGTTATGGCTATTATCCTATTGCATAATATCGAGCATTTTAACTTGTATAATTTTCCTGAGGCTACTACCGATTTTATGAAAGCCTTGGATAAAGGGGTATGGGATACTTTGTTCTTCCTCTTTTCCGGGAAGGCGTATGCTATTTTCGCCCTGTTATTCGGTTTTAGCTTTTTTATCCAGTTTGATAACCAAGCGAGGAAAGGGAAGGATTTTCGGCTTCGTTTCTTCTGGCGGTTGGTGCTCCTATTTTTTATCGGTTGCTTCAACGCCTCGTTCTTCCCAGGGGAGATCTTGGTGCTTTATTCGATCTTGGGTATCGTGTTGATATCGGTTTGCAAGTTGAGTAATAAGGTGGTCTTGGCGATTGCTGTGGTCTTGATGCTACAGCCTATGGAGTGGGGTAAATTCATGTATGCCCTGATGCATCCGGAATATGTGGCATCCAAGGAACAATGGCTTGTGCACTGTATGCGGATCTATCCGTATATGGAAGGTACCAGCTTTTGGGAAATGGTCAAGTCTAATCTGTGGGACGGGCAGCTGTATAGTCTTCTCTGGGCTTGGAGTTATGGACGTTTCTTCCAGACATCGGCTCTCTTTATGCTGGGTATGTTGTTGGGGCGCAAGAGGTTGTTTGTCAATCTAGAGAAACACCGGACGTTTTGGACAAGGACCTTTGTTATCGGGGTAGTTTGTTTCATTCCCCTCTATTATTTGTCCCTTTCCCTACCCGGTTTGCTGGAGCGTACCGAAGAGTTTCGCCCGATGAGTACGATCGTGTCTTCCTTGCGTAATTTCTCGTTCATGTGTATATTGGTATCTTCCTTTATCGTCTTGTGGCAGTGGAAGGTACCTCATAAGGTGCTTCACGGGCTTGTACCTTACGGGAAAATGAGTTTGACGAATTACCTCACGCAATCGATGGTAGGCTCTTTCATCTATTTCGGATACGGTTTATCCCTGTATGACGATCTGGGAACGACCGCCAGCTTCGTCGTAGGAATCCTTCTTTTCATTTTCCAGCTAGGTTTTTGCCACTGGTGGTTAGCCCATCATAAACAAGGCCCTTTCGAGGGAGTATGGCGTAAAGCTACGTGGATGTTTTCTTGATTCGTTTTATTTATTTACCTTTGTGGTTACTATAAATAATCTGAGTGGGTATGCTGTCGATTCTAATCGTTGAAGATGATATAACTTTTTCCCTGATGCTTACTACATGGCTGGGTAAGAAAGGGTTTGTTGTAAGATCCTCGTCCTCTGTTTCTGATGCTAAACGGAGGCTGGGGGAGGAGGCGTTCGATTTAGTTATATCGGATTTGCGCCTGCCGGATAGCGACGGGATCGACTTGTTGAAATGGTTGAAAAGTACCCATCCTTGCTTACCCCTTATCATGATGACCAGTTATGCAGAGATACAAACCGCGGTTCAGGCGATGAAACTGGGAGCGGCAGATTATATCGCCAAACCGTTAAACCCGGATGAATTGCTGGGAAAGATCAAGGAACTTATGTACGTGGAAGAAAAGGCTCCGGCGAGAACCCCGGTTCCCTCGGCTCCGGATCTTTATATCGAAGGGCAGAGCCAAGCAGCCCGCCAGCTTTATGAACATGTACGTTTGGTAGCTCCGACGGATATGTCCGTATTGGTGACCGGTGCTAGCGGTACCGGTAAGGAGTATATCGCCCGTCGGATCCACGAACAAAGTAATCGTAGCAAGGCTCCGTTTGTCGCCGTGGATTGTGGTGCTATCCCTAAAGAATTGGCGGCTTCCGAGTTCTTCGGCCACGTGAAAGGTTCTTTTACGGGGGCGATCGAGAACAAGACTGGGGCGTTTGTGGCTGCTCAAGGCGGTACGATATTTTTGGATGAAATCGGTAACCTGACGTATGAGGTACAGGTTCAGTTATTGCGTGCTCTACAGGAGCGCAAGGTAAAGCCGATCGGGAGCAATCAGGAGATTGCTATCAACGTGCGCTTGATATCTGCGACGAACGAGAACTTGCGGCAGGCGATCGAGAAAGGAGATTTCCGCGAGGACTTGTACCATCGTATCAATGAGTTCACGATCCGTATCCCGGACTTGAAAGAGCGAAAAGAGGATTTGCTATTGTTTGCCAATCATTTTCTCGATCTGGCGAATAGCGAGCTCCAGAAAGATATCATCGGTTTCGACAATGATACCATGCAATTGTTCCAATCCTATTCTTGGCCGGGTAACCTGCGGCAGATGAAGAACGTTATCAAGTACGCTACCTTATTGGCGACTGGTCGATACATCACCCGCAAGGAACTTCCGGAGGAACTGACGGAGAACCTCTCTTCGCACACCAACGTTCAGCTTAAGAACGTGGAGCATGAACGTGACCTTATCCGTAAGGCCCTCCAAGAGTGCGGCAATAATAAGACTCGTGCGGCTCAGTTATTGGGCATCGACCGGAAGACACTCTACAATAAGCTGAAGATTTATCAGTTGGATTGAAAATTCCGTGTTTTATTTTAGGCATTAATCCAGCATCAAACTCATATAAGCCATTCTCCCCTGATAACCCATCAGCTGTCGTGTGAGCGTTTGGTTATCCATTTGCTCCAAGTCTTTTTTGGAGACGGGGTTTTCGTGTTGTTTGGATAGCCAGAGGTGGATCATGCGTTTCGTATCGATGATGCGGGCCATACCCATAGGTAAGGTACTTGGAGGGATGGGAGGGGTATTGACCGTCGTTTGTGATACGTTATTTTGCTGGGTAAGCTCTTGCAATAGTAATTCCTTGATCTCTTCCGAGTCATAAAGAAGCTCCTTGATAAGAAGCTTTTTACCGGACGGCACTGTATCTGCCTCAAGAGTCAATGCGAAAGCCATGCCAACTACCTTCTCGTTCTCGTCTAAGGCCGTGTACATCCCCCCGTTATCTAATTGCAGATCACGAAGTATCGTGAAGAAATCATCTTGCGAGTGCAAGATACAGGAAGGGCGTTCACGTAATTTGCGGTTGAAATAAGCGAACAATTCGTCAGTTGTTGGTACCTCCGGTTGGATAACCGTTATCTTTGGGAGTTGAACCGGCGTATTCGGGCGGATATACGTTTCCACGGAGTAATCGAATGCCTCGGTATAACCCTGTTCTCTGTAATAGTCGAATAGCCAAGGATCGGCAGGGATCAAGGTGGAGATAGCGATCTCACGCCGTTCCATTTCCTCGAATGTCTTTTGCAAGAGTTCTCGCATAAGCCCTTGCCCCCTTTCTTCCGGAGCCGTGCACGCCCCGGAAATGTAGCCTACCGAGATCTCGTTGCCCAAATAAGTCATCGTATAAGGAACTATCTGCAAGGCAGATACTATTTTACCATCCTTCTCGATGGTCATTGTGTTCTCGTCCTTGTAAACACGATCAAAATAAAGGCTGATAAATGCCTCGGAATCCCTGAAACAGGTACGCCATAAGTTTACGATTTGTTGTTTCTTGTCCATAATTTATTTAGTTTGCGTAAATTGCTTTTTAATTACGGCGCTCTTCTCTAGTAGTATGATAGGTTGATAAGAAAGTTTTGCTTGGCGTAACCCCGGTATGCCGAGATCCTCTTCCCGGTTCACGTACGTATACTGTTCAGGAAGGTGAGAAGCGAACTCTTGGTTAATCATCGTATAGGCACCGTCGAAATTCACGTCCGCTTTCTCCACGTGAACCCCGAACGTATTATGATTGATAGGTGCCCCAAAAGAGAAAGCGATAATCTCGTTATCAACCCGGAGAGCACCACCGACCAGACCTAGACTGTCAAAATGATGCAAGGCATAGGTGAGGGAGCGACGTTCGTCATTAAGCTCTTCCTCTCCATTAGCCTCATTGTTCGCCTTATACCATTTACATTCCAGTTTCAGGCATTGTGGTACGATATCCGGCGTGATAGGGATATACTCGTACGAATATTGTTTCTTGAAATTATTGATATGATTACGTTTGGATTGATATTTTTTACCCCGTAAGGTTGCTAAATCCTCCCGTAAATAAATATAGTCGAAATAATCCCGTTCCGGGATATAGAAAAAACTTCCGGGAAGTACGCCTTCCAGTTGCTCCTTGGCGTCGGGGGTGATACCAAACATACAGAGTGGATGTCCATATTTTAAGGAATCCTCTTCCAGCAAATGGACGGCATCCGCTAAATTTCCATTCCCGACAGGCATCATATAGGCGAAACGGCTCTTGTTTTCGATCATAAAACGAATTAATAAATTGCCATCCACGATGGCGAGTTCACTATCATATAAGAAACGCCAACTGCACATGTTTGCGAATGAGAAATCACAATTGCGATAGTTACTGGGAAATGTAAATGAGGTTATAATCTCTTTGTCTTCTAACCTGATCGGTTTAAACGGTATATCCATAAATATTCTTGTCCTGTTTTACAAACTGCAAATATAAAACTAAAATACGTGTGCGAATGTTTAGAATGGGAATAATATAAGGTAATATAAATACCAGCGATCAAGACTATGCTTTCCCAATTACTCGTTTTATAAGCCTCCTCCACATTACGGAAACGCCCTTGGGAAGACGACCGCCGGCGTATCTCCAGAATAAAGAGATTATAAGTCTGCGTAACGTTTAATTCATGCAATTTTTTGTCTCCAATCCGGAATCTGGGCTTGATTTGTATCCGATAAAGATTATCTGATAATTGGTGTTTCTTGGCTAACTCTTTAGGGGAGTGCCCGGTTGTAGTCTTTGCGTTTTTTCCATCCTCCTTCTTAATCAAGATGAGTTTGCACTGAGGAATCAAGGTAACCAAGCTGATAAGCATACAAATAATCCCGATCAGCTCGGGAAAAATGCCTAAACTTATAAGTTACAGCCATTTTGTAAAATAGGGGCTGGAGCGATTTTGCGGTATGGAATTCGCAACAATTAGGTTAAAACGAATGTTATTTTAATGTCTAACGAAAAGAAGATAAGTCAGAGATGAAAAAGTACGATGCGATTATTATTGGTTTTGGGAAAGGTGGAAAAAACTTGGCGGCGGATTTGGCCAACCATGGATGGGATGTAGCCGTGGTGGAGCGTTCGGCAGGTATGTACGGAGGCTCTTGTATTAATATCGGCTGCATACCGACAAAAGCACTTGTCCATTCCGCTCAAGTGACAGGGTATCGTAGACCTTCTACCTTCGAGCAATATGCAGAGGAGTTTAAGCAGGCAATCCTCGCCAAGGAGAAACTGACTTCTTTGCTTCGTGAGATGAATTTCAAGAATTTGGATGATCGGGAAGCTGTGGCTTATTCCGTATTCATTGATCCTCCGTTGGCCCATGTCGGGTTGAACGAGATGCAGGCCCGTAAGATGGATAAAAATATAAAGATAGCCAGCCTGCCAGCCACCGCTATGCCTCGTTCCCGTACCATTGGGCAGACGGAAGGATTGCTGAAAGCCGTGGTAGATGCGGATACTGGGAAGATCTTAGGCTGTACCTTATTCTGTGCCGAGTCCGGCGAGGTTATAAATACGGTTAGTTTGGCGATGCGTCTCGGGCAAGATTATACGTTCCTCCGGGATTCGATATTCACCCATCCGTCGATGAGTGAGGCTTTAAATGATCTATTTGGATTAATAAAATAAAAACATAAATATGAAAACATCAAATATTGGATTAATCGGTTTGGCCGTGATGGGCGAGAACCTTGCGTTAAATATGGAAAGCAAGGGGTTCACCGTATCCGTTTATAATCGTACGGCTCCGGGAGAGGAAGGCGTGGTAGACCGCTTCATGAGCGGTCGTGGAAAAGAAAAGAATTTTATAGGAACTCATACGATACAGGAATTTGTTGAGTCTATCGAGGCTCCTCGCAAGATCATGCTGATGGTAAAAGCGGGTGCTCCGGTGGATGAGCTGATGGCTCAATTGATCCCTTATTTATCATCCGGCGATGTGATTATCGATGGTGGTAACTCGGATTTCCATGATACGGAACGCAGGGTGAAGGAGATGGAGTCTAATGGGATGTATTTTGTAGGTACCGGGATCTCCGGAGGCGAGATCGGTGCCTTGTATGGACCTTCCGTGATGCCGGGTGGCTCGCCTGCCGCTTGGCCTCTGGTAAAGGATATTTTGCAAAGTATTGCCGCCAAGCTGGACGATGGGACGCCTTGTTGCCAGTGGATCGGTCCGGGTGGGGCCGGCCATTTCGTGAAAATGGTACACAATGGTATTGAGTATGGGGATATGCAATTGATTTCTGAGGCGTATTCTTTGTTGAAGAATCGTCTGGATCTGGATAATGAGTCCTTGGCGCATATCTTTGGGGATTGGAACAAGGGAGAATTGGATAGTTACCTGATCGGTATTACGGCCGATATTCTCCGCTTCAAGGACGAGGCGGGGGAGGGCTATCTGCTAGATAAGATATTGGATGCCGCCGGCCAGAAGGGTACCGGTAAATGGAGCGCTATCGCCGCTATGGACGAGAATGATCCGTTGACGTTGATTACCGAGGCTGTTTATGCCCGTATGCTTTCTTCCATGCAGGAAGAACGGAGAAAAGCATCTTTGTTTTATCCGAAAAGTGGCGTGTTGGGGCAGACCTTGATCTCGGAGAAAGAGATCAAGCAAGCCTTGTATGCAGCTAAGTTGGTTTCTTACGCACAGGGATTCTCCTTGTTGCGCCAAGCTTCCAAGCGGTATGACTGGCAGTTGGATTACGGCACGATCGCCAAGATCTGGCGGAAGGGATGTATCATACGTTCTGTCTTCTTGGAGAAGATTACTCAAGCTTATGAGAAGAACCGGGATCTGGAGAATCTCTTGTTCGATGACTTCTTTATCCAAAAGATCGAGTCTTCCTTGTTGGCTTGGCGGCAAGTGGTCGCCGAGGGTGCCTTGCATGGAGTGGCTTTGCCGGCGATGAGCTCCGGATTGAGCTATTTCGATGGACTGTCTACACCGCGTTCAGCCGCTAACTTGATTCAAGCCCAGCGGGATTATTTCGGGGCTCATACCTATGAGCGGGTCGATTGGGAGCGTAGTAAGTTTTTCCATACCAACTGGACGGGTGAGGGAGGAAAGACGGTTTCTGGAACTTATAACGTATAAAGGCATGAAGAAAGCAGATAATCAATTATTAGTTATATTCGGGGCGTCGGGCGATCTTACCAGTCGCAAGTTGCTTCCCTCTTTGTTCGAGTTATATGTCCGGGGCTTGCTGCCCGACCGCTTTTGTATCTTGGGAGCCGCCCGCACCGCTTATGGTGATGAGGAGTTCCGTGCGGAGCAGCATACGCATATTTTGGAGGCACAGAAGGGAAAGACCTACGACGAGGGCTTGATCGATGATTTCTTGAAAAATGTCTATTACGTCGCCTTCGATTCCACGAACGCCGATGAATACTACAAACTGCGTGAGCGCATCGAGTTCTTACAAGAGAAACACGACTTGCTGGATAAGATCATCTATTACTTGGCTACCCCGCCGGTGATGTACGAGATCGTTCCGCAATGTTTGTTGGAGAGCGGTTTGAACAAGGCCGAGTCTCCGGATGGTTTCAGGCGGATCATCGTGGAGAAGCCGTTTGGCACCAGCTTGGAGTCCGCCCGCCAGTTGAACGATCATTTACGGCATATCTTCCATGAGGAAGAGATTTACCGTATCGATCATTATTTGGGGAAAGAGACCGTGCAGAATATCTTGGTATTGCGCTTCTCAAACGGTATTTTCGAGCCGTTGTGGAATCATAATTATATAGATTCGATCGAGATCAGTGCCTTCGAGACCTTGGGGGTGGAGAACCGGGGCAAATATTATGATGGAGCCGGGGCGATGCGGGATATGATCCAAAATCACTTGATGCAATTGATGTCGTTTATCGCCATGGAATCTCCCTCTATATTCGAGCCGGAACCGATTCGTGACGAGATTGTGAAAGTATTCCGCTCCATACGTCCGTATACGGTGCCGGATATGGATAAGATGGTTGTCCGTGGACAATATATCGGTTATCGGGAGGAGAAGAACATAGCTCCCGACTCGAATACCGAGACTTATGTGGCGATGAAGTTCTTTATCGATAACTGGCGCTGGAGCGGTGTGCCCTTTTATTTCTATACGGGAAAGAAGTTGCCGGAGAAGTCGTCGGAGGTAGTGATCCACTTCAAGTCTACGCCCCATCAACTATTTGTCGGTCAATGTTCGGGAGGCTCCTGCAATAAATTGACCATCCGTATCCAACCGAACGAGAGTATATCCTTGAAGTTCGGGCTGAAAATGCCGGGAGCCGGTTTCGAGGTGAAACAAGTCAGCATGGACTTCCGCTACGATTCCCTCTCGAAGAGCTATCTTCCCGACGCTTACGAGCGTCTGTTGCTGGATGCCATGCTGGGCGATTCCACCCTGTATGCCCGTAGCGACGCTTTGGAGGCTAGCTGGAAATTTATCGATCCGATCTTGCTCCATTGGAAAGAAGAGGGTTCGAAGAACTTGTTCTTCTATGAGCCGGGTGAGGACGGACCGGAGGAAACTGCTATTTTAGGTGCGGAAAAGAAAGTCTGCGCCTGCCAAAGAAGATGATTTTATGGAAATAAAGAGATATAATGAGATGAAAGAGGCGCTTCGGTCGATGACGGAGGACATGATGGCGATGATTCGCCGGAAAGACTTCGCTCCGTTTAACCTAGCGCTCTCGGGAGGGGAGACAGCGAAGCATATGTTTTCCCTTTGGGTAGATGAGTATAAGGATAAGATTAACTGGGATAACATCCGTTTCTTTTGGGTGGACGAGCGTTGTGTTCCACCAACGAGTCCGGATAGTAATTACGGTCATGCGAATCATTTGCTTTTTAAGCCTTTGCGTATCCCGGCGGACCATATCCACCGGATCAAGGGCGAGAACGAGCCGGGTATTGAGGCGATGCGTTATTCGTGGGTCGTAAAGGAATTCTTGCCGTTGTTCAACCAAATGCCTACGTTTGATTGCATTATCCTCGGCGTAGGTGAGGATTCCCATACGGCATCCATTTTCCCTACCACTATGGAGCTATTGTCGGATAGCCGTAACTATGCGGTATCCCAGCAACCTTCTACCGGCCAATACCGGATCACCATGACGGGACCGCTTATCTTGAACGGCACCCCCTTATTGGTCCCGGTACTGGGCACGAACAAGGAATCCGTAATCCAGAGGCTTTCCGATGGCTATTCTCCTTCAAACGATACGCCTGCCGCTTATATCTTATCGCACGCCGTACAAGCTACGAGTTATGGACTGAATCCATGAAGAGTTCGTTCTTGCTCGTTATAAAGTTTGTTTCTCCATGAAGCAAACAATCTTCTCTCTATATACAAAGCCTGTCGCATCTTAATAAATTCTATAATCGCCGATGCTGATTCTATAATCACTGCCGCTGATTGTACAATCGCTGACGGCGGTTTTATAATCAGTGGCGGTGATTATAGAATTAGACAGCTTGCGAACAGGAATGGATAAGCTTGTGAGAAAGTATTCATACTCTATCATTGGTTATCGTCTTGCGTTCCGGAAAATTGCGGGTGATTTGCGAGCCCGGGTTTTACCGGTATGATAATGTGCGCTTAACTTGTGCGCGCTATGGCGTCCTATTGTATCAGAATATGGACGATTTTTTGAAAACGATACGTTAATCTATTATTATTTGTTTAACTTTGTATAGTTTTAGGGACGGTAAGGAATCGATCCTAAACTAATATTGTCGAATAAAATGGAAAGAATATGAAAGGTATAGTTTTAGCCGGTGGATCGGGTACTCGCTTGTATCCGATCACTAAAGGAGTTTCCAAGCAACTTCTACCTATTTATGATAAGCCGATGATTTTTTATCCGATATCCGTGCTCATGCTGGCGGGGATACGGGAGATTCTTATCATATCGACTCCGCAGGATTTGCCGGGCTTTCGTCGTTTACTGGGCGATGGCTCCGATTATGGGGTTCGTTTTGAATATGCCGAGCAACCTTCGCCGGACGGATTGGCGCAAGCTTTCATCATTGGAGAGCGCTTTATCGGCAATGACTCCGTTTGCTTGGTACTTGGTGATAACATCTTTTACGGACAGAGTTTTACCCGTATGTTAAAAGAGGCTGTTTACAAGGTGGAGAACGAACAAAAAGCGACCGTGTTCGGTTACTACGTAAACGATCCGGAACGCTATGGTGTTGCGGAGTTCGATGCGGACGGGAACGTCCTCAGTATCGAGGAGAAACCGAAGGAACCGAAGTCGAATTACGCCGTGGTAGGATTGTATTTTTATCCAAACAAGGTGGTGGACGTGGCCAAAAATATCAAACCATCCGCCCGTGGAGAGCTGGAGATCACTACCGTGAACCAGTGGTTCTTGAAGGATGGGGAGTTGAAAGTCCAGCTATTGGGACGTGGATTCGCCTGGTTGGATACCGGAACTCACGACTCGTTATCTGAGGCATCTACTTTCGTGGAGGTGATCGAGAAGAGACAGGGCCTGAAGGTGGCTTGTCTGGAGGAGATCGCTTTCAAGCAAGGATGGATTGATGAGAAGCGACTTGAGCAAGTTGCCTTGCCAATGATTAAGAATCAGTACGGCCAGTATTTGATGAGGTTGATTGGTAAGTAGAAGTAGTTCAGAATACGAGACATGGTATGGAAAAAGACAGTAAAATATTTGTAGCCGGTCACCGGGGCTTGGTAGGTTCCGCCATCTTGAATAATTTGCGCAGCAAAGGGTATACGAACTTCCTTCTCCGTACGCATGCGGAACTGGATCTGACGGATCAAGTCGCCGTGAACGAGTTCTTCGCTGCTGAAAGGCCGGACTATGTGTTTTTGTCGGCGGCACACGTCGGTGGTATCATGGCGAACAGTTTGTACCGTGCCGATTTTATCTACAATAATTTGATGATCCAGAATAATGTCATTCATGCCTCTTGGAAAAACAACGTAAAGAAATTGTTATTCTTGGGAAGCACCTGCATCTATCCCCGTGAGGCTCCGCAGCCCATGCCAGAGGATTGCTTGCTGACATCTCCTTTGGAATATTCCAACGAACCTTATGCGATCGCCAAGATAGCGGGTATCAAGATGTGCGAGAGTTACAACCTGCAATATGGTACGAACTACATCGCTGTGATGCCTACGAACCTCTATGGGCCCAATGATAATTTCAATCTGGAGACTTCCCATGTATTGCCAGCCATGATCCGTAAGATCCATTTGGCGAAATGCCTGCATACGGGAGATTGGGAGGCCTTGCGTAAGGATATGGATGTTCGTCCGGTAGAGGGTGTGTCTGGGAAGGCTACCGAGTCGGAAATCCTCTCCGTATTGGATAAACAGGGTATTTGTCCGGGCGAGGTGGAGCTGTGGGGAACCGGCAAGCCGCTTCGTGAGTTCTTATGGAGCGAGGAGATGGCTGACGCTTCTGTTTATATCATGGAACACGTGGATTTCGAGGATCTCCGCCAAAGGGAGGGCGAGGTTCGTAATACACATATTAATATAGGTACGGGTATCGAGCTTTCGATCCGTGAAGTCGCCGAATTGATCCAACGAGAGATCGGATTCGAGGGTGAGCTGAGGTTTAACTCGTCCAAGCCGGACGGTACGCTTCGTAAGCTGACGGATGTAAGTAAGTTGCATGCCTTAGGTTGGCATCATACGATCGAGATTGAGGAGGGTGTGAAGCGACTCTATGAGTGGTACTTGGGAGTTGGTAAATGATAAATGAGAATTGAAAATTAGAGAAATGGGTAAAGTAGCGTTAATAACAGGTATTACGGGGCAGGATGGGGCTTATCTTACTGAGTTCTTGATCAAGAAAGGATATACGGTACATGGTATCAAGCGTCGTTCTTCCATGTTCAATACGGATCGCATTGATCATTTATATCAAGATCCGCATGTGGAAAACCGTAATTTGATCCTGCATTATGGCGATTTAACGGATAGTTTGAATCTTACACGTATCATTGGCGAGGTCCAGCCGGATGAGATCTATAATCTGGCTGCCATGAGTCATGTGAAAGTGAGTTTCGATACTCCCGAATATACGGCGAATGCGGATGGCTTGGGCGTATTACGTATTCTGGAGGCGGTTCGCTTGCTGAACTTGATCCCGAAGACACGTATTTATCAGGCATCTACATCTGAGTTGTATGGCTTGGTACAAGAGGTGCCACAGAGGGAGACTACTCCTTTCTATCCGAGAAGCCCTTATGCGGTAGCGAAACTATACGGTTACTGGATTACGGTAAATTATAGAGAGGCTTATCATATGCATGCTTCCAATGGCATCTTGTTTAATCACGAGTCTCCGTTAAGAGGGGAGACGTTTGTGACCCGTAAGGTAACCCGGGCGGTTTCACGTATCGTTTTGGGTATGCAAAAAAAGGTTTATATGGGTAATCTTTCTTCCAAACGGGATTGGGGACACGCAAAAGATTACGTGCGTGCCATGTACGCTATTTTGCAACAAGATGAACCTTCGGACTATGTCATAGCTACTGGGATAACTACCACGATTCGAGACTTTATCCGTATGGCTTTTGAGGAAGTTGGCGTGGGAATTTACTTTAAAGGAGAAGGGGTAGACGAGGTCGCTATTTTAGAGTTGATAGACGAGGAATTGTTTGTCAAGAAGGTTGGTGATGCCTATCTGGAAAACTTTAAAAAACGTGTGGGTGAGGAAGTTGTAGGAGTAGATTCACAGTATTTCCGTCCTACGGAAGTGGAGTTGCTGATCGGCGACGCTACGAAGGCACGTACCCGTTTAGGGTGGGAACCGGAGTATTCATTAGCGGCTTTAATCGAGGATATGGTGAAGAATGATATAAAACTAATGAAGAAGGAGTCTTATCTAAAAGAGGGGGGCTATAAAATTTTGAACTATTTCGAGTGAGTTCGAAACAATTTGAAGATTTTATTTGTTGTATTTACAAAAAGAGTTAAATTTGTGCCAATTTTAAGATATTAGGTAATTGATTGTTTAATTAAAAATGTTGAAAATATGAAGACTAAGGTTTTACTTTTAGCTTTGTTATCAGGTTTTGTATTTTCTGTGGCAGCACAGGAATATCAACCGCAGGTGGGGTTCAGCAATGAGGCTGGTTATAAGACTAATTTCAAGAAGAATAAAGCTCGCGACAATTGGTTTATTTCAATTGCGGGTGGAGCTAGCGTATTATTAGGAGACCAAAATGGAGAGGCTGATTTCAAGAATCGTTTAAACTTCGCTCCACAAGTGTCTTTTGGTAAGTGGTTTAATCCGTATTTAGGATTCCGTACCCAGTTAAATGGTGGTATTATCCACGGTTTTGAAGGTGATGGCGCACAGTTTATGCAACATAATAAATATGTAGCCGCTCACGTAGACTTGTTGTGGGATGTTACTAACTTCTGGGCTCCTTACAGAGAATCTAAAGTGTTCCGCTTGATTCCTTGGGTCGGTTTTGGTTACGCGCAGCGTTTCAAGACTACAGAGTCTTACGATCGTCCAAGAACGGAGTCCCCTACGTTGAACGCTGGTATCTTGACCGCCTTCCGTTTGAGCAAACGTGTTGATTTGAATGTTGAGATCCAAGGTTCTTTGTTGAACGAGCAGTTCAACCGTGTTGAGATGAATCACCTTACAGACGGTATCGTTCAGTTGAGCGCTGGTTTGACATTCAAATTGGGTAAGACAGACTTTGAGGTATTGGAGCCGATGGATTATGCTTTGTTGAACGACTTGAACGGCCAAATCAACTCTTTGCGTGCCGCTAATGATGAGTTGAGCAAGCGTCCGGTTTCTTGCCCTGAGTGCCAAGAGACAGTTACTGAGGTTGTAAATAACTACGTTGACAATGTGGTTTACTTCCGCATCAACAGCGCTAAGATCGACAAGAACCAGCAGATCAATATCTATAACACAGCTGAGTTCATGAAGAACAATAACGCTCCGATCAAGGTGGTTGGTTACGCTGACAAGAAGACGGGTACTTCTGATTATAACATGGGTCTTTCAGAGAAACGTGCTAGAGCGGTCGCTAAGGAACTTATCGATAAATACGGTATCTCTTCTAGCCAGATCACGATCGAATGGAGAGGTTCTGACGAACAACCTTATGGTGAAAATAGCTGGAACCGTGTAGTAATTATGAGCGCTAATAATTAATTTACGAATTAATACTTTAAAAAGGCCGTACTTCTAAGTATGGCCTTTTTTTTGCGCCGAAAAATACTTACTTTTGCGAGAATTTATCGAATTGCTATGATATTAAACAAAAAACATGGTTATTTAATCCAATGGCTGATTGGTGTAGGAGATTTGATTGTATTGAATCTCTTGTTTATGGCCGTTTTTCATTTGCTTAGCCCGAAATACACGGAAGCGATATCCTATAATTTGAGAGAGGTTATTCTGCTATTGAATTTCTGTTATTTCTTCTCTTTATATTTTATCCCAATTCGAGTGCATTTGGCGGTCGTGTTTATCGACAAGATCGTGCAACGGGCGTTCGGATTGGTTACTGTACTTATCTTTTTATTTGCTACTTGCTTGATATTCTTGAACGTAGGAGATATTCTCGCTACTTTCCTCTTGGTTTATTACGGGGTTTCTATCATCTTGTTTTCGCTTTGGCGGGTTTTTGTGCGCTTATCCTTAAAGTTTTATAGGCGAAAAGGCTATAATTTTAAAAAGGTGGTGATTGTGGGTGCTGGAAAGAATGGTATGGAGCTTTACCAAGTCATGAAAGATGATTTGAGTTATGGGTTTAGTGTAAAGGGGTTCTTTGACGACAATGACTCGTTGAAAGACGTTTTACCTAATTACTTGGGTAAGACGAGTGAGGTGGAAGCGTATGTGCTAGAGCATGATATCGATGAGATTTATTGTACCTTGCCAGGTACGAATAACGGAAAGATCGTACGGCTTCTGAATTTCGCCGAGAAGAAGATGGTGCGTTTCTATATCGTGCCCGAGTTTTACCGGGATGTAAAGAAGAGTATGGTGATGGAGGTGATGGAATCGATCCCATTGCTGACGGTTCGCCGGGAGCCTTTGCAATCCGCCTATAACCGGTTCTTGAAACGAGCGTTCGATATATTGTTCTCTTTGGTGATTTTGCTGACGATTTATCCGATCCTGTACATCGTGGTCGGTATGATGATCAAGTTAAGCTCGCCCGGTCCGATCTTGTTTAAGCAGAAACGTACGGGATTGTATGGGCGTGACTTCGAGTGTTTTAAGTTTCGTACAATGAAGGTGAACGCACAGGCTGATACTTTGCAGGCCGTCAAGAATGATCCTCGGAAGACCCGGATCGGCGATTTCTTGCGCCGGACGAATCTTGATGAGTTTCCTCAGTTCGTGAACGTCTTGCTGGGCGATATGTCCGTGGTAGGCCCTCGTCCGCATATGTTGAAGCATACCGAGCAGTACTCGGCATTGATCGATAAGTATATGGTGCGGCATTTGGTGAAACCGGGAGTAACGGGGTGGGCGCAAGTCACTGGTTATCGGGGTGAGACCAAGACACTGGAGCAGATGGAAGGGCGTGTGAAGAGAGATGTATGGTATATAGAGAATTGGACGTTTTTCCTTGATTTAAAGATTATAGTGGTTACAGTACTGAACATGTTCAAGGGAGAGAAGAATGCGTATTGATCCGATTCGTTGCACACTTTTTGCGGATTTGTGTAATCCGTATTTATATTTATGCTATATTCGCGCTCGATGGGAAGAATAATTGCAATAGATTACGGCCGGAAACGTACGGGGATAGCCGCTACGGATATTTTACAAATGATCGCTAACGGCGTGGCGACAGTCCCAAGTGGAGAGGTTGTGAGATACTTGTCGGATTACGTATCGCAGGAACCGGTGGATTTATTTGTGGTCGGGCTTCCGAAGCAAATGAACAATGAGCCTTCTGAGAACATGAAGTATGTGGAGGCGTTCGTGACCCATCTGAAAAGGACGATACCAAGTATCCCGGTAACTTATTACGACGAGCGGTTCACGTCGGTCTTAGCTCATAAGGCCATGTTGGAAGGTGGTTTAAAGAAAAAGAAACGGCAAGATAAAGGACTGGTCGATGAGATTAGCGCCGTTATTATTTTGCAAGCTTATTTAGAAAGTAAAAAATATCAGTTATAACTTATGATTTTACCCGTATTTTTATATGGTCAGCCCGTACTAAGAAAAGAGGCTGAGGATGTACCTAAAGATTATCCCGACTTGAAACAGTTGGTTGCCAATATGTTTGAAACGATGTATAATGCCGATGGGGTAGGACTTGCCGCTCCTCAGGTGGGCTTGTCTATCCGTTTGGTGGTTATAGACGGTGATGTGATGGGAGATGACTTCCCTGAATGCAAGGGTTTCAAGCGTGCGTTGGTTAATCCCGAGTTTTTGGAACGTAGCGAGGAGGAAATAGCTATGGAGGAAGGCTGTTTGAGCCTGCCGGGTATACACGAGAAAGTGTCTCGCTCGAAAACGGTTCGTGTGAGATATTGGGATGAGAATTGGGAGGAGCACGAGGAAGTGGTGGAAGGTTTCGCCGCCCGTATCGTGCAGCATGAGTGCGAGCATTTGACGGGGCATGTCTTTATCGACAATGTCTCCGCTATTCGCCGCCAATTGAACAAAGGCAAATTAAATAGTATTATTAAAGGGACGGTTCGTTGCTCTTACCGGGCAAAGGCCGTTGGTAAATAATAAATCTATAAATAACAATATGACAGATTTAAGTAAAAACATTGAGGCCCTCAGGGAAAAGAAAGCCGTTATCGAGATGGGCGGTGGTGAGGCTGCTATCGAAAAGCAAGTGGCGATGGGTAAGCTTACTGCCCGGGAGCGTATCTTGGCTTTGCTGGATAAGAACTCTTTCCATGAGTATGACATGTTCGTGAAACACGATGGCCGTGATTTCGGTATGGAGAAGAAAGTTCTGCCGGGTGATGGTGTGGTTACCGGTACGGGTACGATTTTTGGTGCCCCGGTTTGCATCTATGCGCAGGACTTTACGGTTGCCGGTGGTTCGTTAGGTTTGCAACATGCTCGTAAGATCACCAAGATCATGGACCATGCGTTGAAGATGAAATGTCCGATCATCGGAATCAATGACTCGGGTGGCGCACGTATCCAAGAAGGCGTTGGTGCTTTGGCTGGTTATGGTGAAATATTCTATCGCAATACGATCGCCTCGGGCGTGATTCCTCAGATTTCCTTGATCCTCGGTCCTTGTGCTGGTGGTGCTGTTTATTCTCCGGCGTTGACGGACTTCGTGTTTGTGGTTGAGAACATCTCCAAGATGTTTATCACGGGACCGAACGTTATCAAGACCGTGTTGGGTGAGGACATCTCTATGGAAGACCTTGGTGGCGCACGTGTTCATGCGGAGACTACAGGTAACGCTCATTTCTATGCCTTGAGCGAGCAAGAATGTTTCGATCAGGTGAAACGTTTGGTTAGCTTCATCCCTTGGAATAATCAGGAGCGTGCGAAAGTGGTTGAGCCGAAAGAGCCCTCCGCTATGCTGAATATCGAGCAAGTAGTTCCGGCGGACCCGAAACAGCCGTATGATGTGCGAGACGTTATCAGATGTATCGTCGATGACTCGGACTTTTTGGAGATCCAAAAGTTGTGGGCCGCTAATATTGTGATCGGCTTTGGCCGCATGGCAGGAGAGACTGTAGGTTTTGTAGCCAACCAGCCGATGGTTTTGGCCGGCGTGCTTGATTGTGATAGCGCTGACAAGGCCGCTCGTTTCATCCGTTTCTGCGACTCATTCAATATTCCTATCATCACGTTGGAGGATATGCCGGGTTATCTGCCGGGCGTAGATCAAGAGCATGCGGGTGTGATTCGTCATGGGGCTAAGGTTCTGTATGCGTATTCGGAAGCTACTGTTCCTAAGATCACGGTTATTTTGCGCAAGGCGTACGGTGGAGGTTATATAGCTATGAACTCCCGTCACTTGGGCGCTGACTTCATGTTCGCTTGGCCGAGTGCGGAGATCGCTGTTATGGGTCCGGAAGGCGCAGCTAACATCATATTCCGCAAGGAGATCATGGAGGCGGAAGATCAGAACGCTATGCGTCAGGAGAAGGTGAAAGAATATATCGAGAAATTCGCGAACCCGTACGTGGCGGCTTCCAAAGGATTTATCGACTCTGTGATCGAACCGAAAGAAACCCGTTCATTATTGCTACACGCACTGAAGCTTTCCATTCTAAAAGAGGAATACAGACCGGCCAAGAAGCACGGTTTGCCTCCGTTCTAAATTGATGAGAGTATGGAAAAGAAACACCAGCAAGAAGAATATGTAGACTTTGTGGTGACGGCACGTAAATATAAGACGTTGTTGACAGCGAAGTATAAGAACCGACCGATGTGGCATAAGCCGTCGGCTGGTGACGTGGTTTCTCATCTTCCCGGAACAATTATCAAGATTTTGGTAGAGGAAGGGCAGGCCGTGGAAGCCGGGCAACTTCTGTTGATCCATGAGGCGATGAAAATGCAGAACCGGGTGGTCGCTCCCATAGCGGGAGTCGTTGTAGAGCTCAATGTAAAAGAGAGCGATAAGATAACGAAGAATCATTTAATGGTAAAAATAGAGTCTAAGTAAGATAATTTACTTATTTTTGCCTCTCAATCATTTTTAATAGGATGAAGAAGGCAATACTCTTTTTGATATTACAGATATTTACGATTTCGCTTTTTGCGCAGATTAATACGGACCGTGTATTGGCCATTGGTAGGAACGCCCTTTATTTTGAGGATTATGTTCTTTCCATTCAGTACTTCAATCAGGTTATCAAATCCAAACCTTGGTTGGCGGAACCCTATTTCTACCGTGCGGTGGCGAAGATAAATCTGGACGATTTTAAGGGGGCCGAGGAAGACTGTACTTTATGTCTTCAGCGGAACCCTTTTTTAACGCAAGCGTATTATGCTCGCGGCATCGCCCGCCAAAGTCAGGAGAAATACGGCGAGGCGATCGACGATTACCGGAAAGGACTTGAGTTCAAATCCGAAGACCGCCAGATGCTGGTGAATATGGCGGTGGCTTTTATCCAGAAAAAAGACTACAACGGGGCGGAGAAGACTTTCGATGATTTAATGACTGCCCATCCGAAATATTCCATGAATTATATGACACGGGGCGCTATGTATCTGGAGAAAGGGGATACGTTGAAAGCCTTGGCCGATTATAATAAGGCGATCGAGATGGACCCTTATTATGCGCCGGCGTATGGTAATCGTGCGATCCTTCATTATCAAATGGAGGATTACAAGAATGCCTTGGCTGATTTGAACGAGGCACTCCGGCTGGATACCCGTGAGAGCGGATATTATATTAACCGGGGATTAGTCCGTTATCAGATGAATGACTTGAGAGGTGCGATGGCCGATTACGATCAGGTAATCAGCATGGATAGCCGGAACTTGATCGCACGGTTCAACCGGGGTTTGCTTCGGTTCCAAGTCGGGGATAATA
This sequence comes from Parabacteroides distasonis, assembly GCF_004793765.1. Taxonomy (GTDB): domain Bacteria; phylum Bacteroidota; class Bacteroidia; order Bacteroidales; family Tannerellaceae; genus Parabacteroides; species Parabacteroides distasonis_A. The sequence goes on from NZ_SRYM01000004.1 coordinate 116,294, forward strand.
ACCGGGCTATCGAGGACTTCGATGTCGTTATCCAGCAAGAGCCAGATAACTATATGGCTTATTACAACCGTGCGTTGCTCCGTTTCGAGACGGGCGACTACCGGGGGGCCGTGCAGGATTACGACGTGGTCTTGAAGCAATATCCTACTTTCCTGCCGGGCTTTGTGAGCCGTTCGGAAGCAAAGCGTAAGCTGGGGGATAACGTGGGGGCAGACCGTGATTATTGGGCAGCCATAAAGATGGAGGAGCAGGCCAAGAACGGACAGCTCCCGAAGACATCGTCTTCTGGCTCCAATACGGTGGTGAACGGAGATGCCAAGACGGACGATTCGGAGGAGAATACTCGTGAGCAATCCGATAAGAATATCAATAAGTTCAACCGCTTGGTGGTATACGATAAGGAGCAGGAGCGTAAAAGTAAGTACCAAAGCGAAGTCCGCGGACGTGTACAAGATTGGAATGTACATGTGGATCTGGAACCTCAATTTGTCCTAACTTATTACGAGAAAGCAGATCCCGTAAAGAAACTTGTTTATTATGACAAGATGGTAGAGGATTACAATGGCCAGATGGCCCTGAAACGTAAATTGCGTATCACGAACGAGGAAGCTGCTTTGACTGAAGATCAGATCGCCGTGCATTTCGCCTCCATCGACGAGTATTCGGCGGAGATCGAGCGTGATCCGAATAATGCTAACGCTTATTTCGGTCGTGCGATGGACTTCATGTTGGTGCAGGATTTCTCGGAGGCGATCAAGAATTTCTCGGAAGCGATCGAGCGAGACCCCTCGTTTACGATGGCCTATTTCAATCGTGCCGTAGAACGTTATAAGCAATTGATGTACACCCAATCCCAGCAGGCTAACAAGGATACATACGACTTGAGTGGCTCAGGGATGAACTTGAATATCGGGTCTGCCCGGTTGCGGGTAAACGCCAACACGTCGGTAGACCCCCGTAGTGCTATGTTGAAGGATAATAAGAGAGCCTATGAGCATGAGCAGATCATGAGGGACTACGATATGGTGATCAAGTTGAACCCGGGTTTTGTGTACGCCTACTTTAACCGTGCGAACCTGCGTTGCGCCCAGCGTGATTTCCGTGCTGCTATCGTTGATTACAACGAGGCAATCGAGCGAGACCCTGAATTTGCCGAGGCTTACTACAATCGTGGGTTGGCTCGTCTGTCGCAAGGTGACGTGAACCAGGGTATCGCCGACTTGAGCAAGGCGGGTGAGTTGGGTATCTACAACGCTTATAGTATCATCAAGCGAATGACAAGCCGATGATAACGCAAATTATTCGAGTTAAATGTTTCGCTGATAGAAAAGAAATATTAACTTTGTGGGCTAAATATAAAGAATTTTAGAGAATAGAATATGATAAAGATTACATTTCCGGACAATTCCGTAAGAGAATATGCAAAGGGAACGACTGCTATGCAGATAGCGGAAAGCATTAGTTCTCGTTTGGCACAGGAAGTCCTAGCTGCAAGCGTGAATGGAGAGGTTTGGGACTTAAGCCGTCCTATCAACGACGACGTTGCGGTGAAACTTTTGAAGTGGGAAGACGAGGAAGGTAAACATGCGTTCTGGCACTCCAGTGCTCACCTTATGGCAGAGGCTTTGCAGGAATTATATCCGGGTATTAAATTCGGTATCGGTCCGGCGATCGAGAACGGTTTCTATTATGACGTGGATCCGGGGGAGGCCGTGATCAAAGAGGGTGATTTCCCCGCTATCGAGGCTAAGATGCTAGAGTTGGTAGCCAAGAAAGAAGAAATCAAACGTCAGGACATTACTAAGGCGGATGCCATGAAGATGTTCGGTGATAGAGGTGAAGAGTATAAAACAGAGCTTATCAGTGAGCTGGAAGACGGTACGATCACGACCTATACACAGGGGTCTTTCACGGACTTGTGTCGGGGTCCGCATTTGCCGAACACTTCTTACTTGAAAGCGGTTAAGATATTGAGCGTCGCTGGTGCTTATTGGCGTGGCGATGAGAAACGCAAGCAATTGGTTCGTTTGTATGGTATCACTTTCCCGAAAAAGAAGATGTTGGATGAGTATCTGACATTGCTGGAGGAGGCCAAGAAACGTGACCACCGTAAGATCGGTAAGGAGATGGATTTATTTATGTTCTCCGATACGGTAGGCAAGGGGTTACCGATGTGGTTGCCGAAAGGTACTGCCTTACGTTTACGTCTGCAAGAGTTCTTGCGTCGTATCCAAGCTCGTTATAACTATCAAGAGGTAATGTGTCCGCCGATCGGTAATAAATTGTTGTACATTACCTCCGGCCACTACGCTAAATACGGTAAGGATTCTTTCCAGCCGATCCATACGCCGGAGGAGGGCGAGGAGTACTTCTTGAAACCGATGAACTGCCCTCATCACTGTATGATCTATAAAAACTCTCCCCGCTCATATAAGGACCTGCCGTTGCGTTTAGCTGAGTTTGGTACGGTTTGCCGGTATGAGCAGAGCGGTGAGTTGCACGGATTAACTCGTGTACGTAGCTTTACACAGGATGATGCTCATATTTTCTGCCGTCCCGATCAGGTAAAGCAGGAATTCTTGAACGTGATGGATATCATCTCGATCGTATTCAAAACGATGAACTTTGAGAACTTTGAGGCTCAGATCTCCTTGCGTGATAAGGTGAATCGTGAGAAATATATCGGTAGCGACGAGAACTGGGAGAAAGCAGAGCAAGCGATTGTAGAGGCTTGTGAGGAAAAAGGCTTGAAAGCTAAGATAGAGTATGGAGAGGCAGCCTTTTACGGTCCGAAACTCGATTTCATGGTGAAAGACGCTATTGGCCGTCGCTGGCAGTTAGGTACGATTCAGGTAGATTATAATTTGCCGGAACGTTTCCAATTGGAATATACGGGTGCCGATAACCAGAAACATCGTCCGGTTATGATTCACCGTGCGCCGTTCGGTTCCATGGAGCGATTCGTAGCCGTATTGATCGAGCACACATCCGGAAAGTTCCCGTTATGGTTGACGCCGGAGCAGGTATGTATCATGCCGATCAGCGAGAAGTTCAATGATTACGCTTGGCAAATCGCACGTGAGTTGGGTAATCAGGAAATTCGTGCTATCGTAGATGACCGAAATGAGAAGATCGGCCGTAAAATCCGTGACAATGAATTGAAAAGAATTCCTTATATGCTCATCGTTGGAGAAAAAGAAGCAGAAAATGGTGAAGTTTCTGTAAGAAAACAGGGCGAAGGTGATAAAGGTTCGATGAAAATTGCTACCTTTGCAGCACTTTTGAATGGCGAGGTAGAGGAAATGATGAATCGCTGGCAAAAAAAGTAATGATTAAATAACTAATAACGAGGAGAATAAATCTTTTTGAATGAAGAATGACAATCTGAAAGAACAGTATAGAATCAACGAACGTATTCGTGTTCGTGAAGTTCGTTTAGTAGGTGACAATATAGAGACGGGTGTTTATCCGATCGCTCAAGCGCTGAAAATAGCGGAAGAGCAGGGGATGGATCTAGTTGAGATTTCACCAAATGCTGCGCCCCCCGTTTGCAGAGTAATCGACTACCAGAAATTCCTCTATCAGCAAAAAAAGCGTCAGAAAGAGCAAAAAGCAAAATCTGTGAAAGTGATCGTGAAGGAGATTCGTTTCGGACCTCAGACAGATGATCATGATTACAATTTTAAGTTGAAGCACGCTAAGGGATTTTTGGAAGAAGGTTCTAAGGTCAAAGCTTACGTGTTCTTTAAAGGTCGTTCTATCCTTTTTAAGGAACAGGGAGAGGTTTTGCTGCTTCGTTTTGCCAATGATTTGGAGGATTACGGAAAAGTGGAACAGTTACCGGTATTAGAGGGAAAACGTATGATTATTATGCTTTCCCCGAAGAAGGCGGGTACAGGTTCTGTTCCGGCTGCAACTCCGAAAGTCGTAAAGAAGGTGGTCACGACACCTAAGCCTAAAAGCGAGAGTGATAAGAAAACAGAAGAATAAAATCCGTCCCTGATAGAAGGGAGGTTAAGTTTAATAATTAAAATATAATTGGAAAATGCCTAAGATGAAGACTAATTCCGGTGCCAAAAAGAGGTTCGCCCTTACCGGATCAGGAAAGATCAAAAGAAAACACGCTTTTAAGAGTCATATCTTAACAAAGAAGACTAAGAAGCAAAAGAGAAATCTTACTCACACGGGTTTGGTAGCTAGTGTTGATGTAAGCAACGTAAAGCAGATGCTTTGCATGAAGTAATCTTTATTCATTAAGCGAGTTTTATAACGATTTTTATTAACCGAATGCATTTAGCAATCAAGTTCATCCTAAGAGGTGACGCTAACATTCAAAACAGATTAGAATTATGCCTAGATCAGTAAATCATGTTGCTTCAAGAGCAAAAAGAAAACGGATTTTAAAACTAACCCGTGGTTATTATGGTGCACGTAAGAACGTTTGGACTGTAGCGAAGAATACATGGGAAAAAGGTTTGACTTATGCTTTCCGCGACCGTCGTAACAAGAAACGTAATTTCCGTGCTTTGTGGATTCAGCGTATCAATGCTGCCGCTCGTATGGAAGGTTTGTCTTATTCTCGCCTGATGGGTGCTTTGCACGCTGCTGGTATCGAGATCAACCGTAAAGTTTTGGCAGACTTGGCCGTTAACCATCCGGAAGCGTTCAAGGCTATCGTAGCTAAAGTGAAATAAGATTTTTGCTGTATAGTTAAAAAAGAGTCTCTTCGAAAAGGAGACTCTTTTTTTGTTGTTTTTGTTTGGTCATGTCGATACGATTACATATCTTTGTAACAAGAAAAAGATAAACAGGGAATGAGTTAAGCCGCACTTGTTCGATTGGGGAACTCATCAGTTTATTTTAATTCCGAGACATAGCTCTTGTTGCCAATGGCGGGCCGCGCCTTTCGGGGTATGCTTAGCACGGCGGATTACAAAGGTGGCAAAGCACTCAAATCCTGTCATACGGAGTTTGTTCATATCTACAGTGCGGCTTTTTCAAATAGAGAAGAGGATCTTTCGGGATTCTCTTCTTTTTTATGCGGTTTATGTTGGTAGTTTCCTTAGCTCACATCAGTAGTCTCGTAAAGGTAAGGTAAATTAATAAATCGGTTTTTATAGTTGGTTATCCAAAAAGAATGCTTTCCTTTGCATCAACAAACAAAAGATAGTTTGTTTTGCTCTTTATCTTCGAGTTTCTATTCTCAGTAATGATAATATATTCTTCTAGAAATCGATCTTCACTAACATCACTTGTTTTATTATTAATTTATTTTTAATTTTTTTCGTATGAATATTTACATTGGAAACTTGAGTTATCGAGTAAGAGAGTCTGATTTGCAACAAGTATTAGAAGAGTATGGTGTTGTTGATTCAGTAAAGTTAATTGTTGATCGTGATACTAGACGTTCTAAGGGTTTCGCTTTCGCTGAAATGCCTAACCTGGCTGAGGCTCAAAAAGCTATTGAGGAATTGAACCAAGCTGAGTACGAAGGTCGTCAGATGGTTGTAAAAGAAGCAATTCCTAGACATTAATTTTAGAATATATACATCTTAAAATAACTCTGAAGCGGGGAGACAATAGTCTTTCCGCTTTTTTGATATTGTCTATTATTGTCGTATATTTACGCACCAAGAATAACACAACTAAAAAATAAGTATTATGACGTTGCCAAAACGGTCTTACATGAAAGTAACCGGACTTGCTCTTGCTTGTTCCTCAGTACTTTTTTCCTGTGTTCCCAAGGAGGTTCCGCAGGTGAATTTAATCCCTAAGCCAGTCCATATAGAGATGACTGGCGGTTATTTCAAAGTAGATACTAATCTCGTATTCGGGAATGATCAATCGGGTACGATCCGTTACGTGGTCGATGAGTCTTTCAACGGCGGAACTCCGGAAGGATATGCGTTGAACGTGACCGAGAAGGGGATCGAGTTAAGAGCCGCCTCTAAATCCGGATTGTTTTATGGGGAACAGACCTTGCGCCAGTTGTATACACCGAAAGGGATTCCTTGCGTATCGATCCAAGACAATCCCCGTTTCCCGTATCGTGGCTTGCATCTGGATGTCTCCCGTCATTTCTTCCCGAAAGAGGAGGTGATGAAGTTATTGAACGTCATGTCTTATTATAAGTTGAATACGCTTCATATGCATTTGACGGATGCTGGTGGTTGGCGTATCCAGATAGATAAATATCCGAAACTGACTATGGATGTGGCTTTCCGTACGGAATCAGATTGGCAGAAATGGTGGGATGGAAAAGATCGCAAGTATCTGCCGGAAGGAACTTCGGGGGCGTATGGCGGTTATTTTACGAAGGGGGATATCCGTGAGATCGTGGATTACGCTATGGCCCGGCATATTAATATAATACCTGAGATCGAATTCCCGGGGCATTCGGACGAGGTGTTCGTGGCGTACCCGGAGTTGAGTTGTGCCGGCAAACCTTATACGACGGGTGATTTCTGCATCGGCAACGAGAAATCGTTTACGTTCATGGAGGATGTATTGTCTGAGGTGATCGAGTTGTTCCCTTCCGAATATATCCATATCGGGGGAGACGAGGCCGGGAAGGGAGCTTGGAAGACCTGCCCGAAATGTCAAGGTTTGATGCGCCGGAACGGGATGAAGGACGTGGATGAGTTGCAGAGCTATATGATTCATCGTGCCGAGGAATTCCTGATTTCCAAAGGCCGCAAATTGATCGGTTGGGATGAGATTCTGGAAGGGGGCTTGGCTCCGGAGGCTACCGTCATGTCTTGGCGGGGTGAGGAAGGGGGAATCAAGTCTGCCCGCATGGGACATGACGTGGTCATGACACCGGGTGGTTATATGTATTTCGATTTCTATCAAGCCGATCCAAAGACACAGCCGTATGCCATTGGTGGTTATACGCCGATCAAGCGGGTGTACAGTTATAATCCGGTGCCTACGGATTCGTTGACTGCCGAGGAAAGTAAGCATATCCTAGGGGTACAGGCAAATACATGGACGGAGTATATCAAGGATGAGAAGCATCTGGAGTATATGATGTTCCCTCGTGCCTTGGCAGTCGCCGAGATTGGATGGACTCCGCAAGAGGATCGTCGCTGGGAGGACTTTAAGCCTCGTATGAACGCAAATATACCGGTTCTGCAACGGATGGGTATCAATACGTTCACGCTCTCGGATGAGATCGAGACCACGATGGAAGTAGATACCTTGCGGCAAGAGATCAAGGTGACGTTGGATGCGGAGAAATATCCGGCGGAGATACGTTACACGACAGACGGTTCTATTCCCACCTCCTCTTCCCAACTTTATAACGGCCCGATCGTAGTGAAAGACTCTGCCGATGTCAGAGCCGCTATCTTCCGTGACGGGCAGCTTCAAGGAACGCCTACCGAGAAGAAGGTAGATTATCATCGGGGTATCAATAAGCCTATACATTATAATAGTAAGTTGTATAGCGGTTATATGGCCGGTGGCATGAATGCCTTGCTGGACGGCTACAGGGGAGGCTTGACCTATCTGGACGGTCGTTGGCAAGGTTATTTGAATGATTTGGACTGCGTGGTGGATATGGGAGAGATAACGGATATTCATAAGGTATCGTCCCGTTTTATGCAATTGATCGGCCCGGGCGTGTTCCAACCGGGAGAAGTGGAGTTGCTGACATCGGAAGACGGAGAGAGCTATATCTCGCAAGGTGTTATCCCTACTACGGTATCCAATACGGATAAAGACCTGTCTTTTCAGGAATATACGTTTAACGGCGATTGGAAAGCACGCTATATCTGTATCAAGGCAAAAGAGGCGAATAAGGGTTTCATCTTCACGGATGAGATCGTGATTTGGTAAGTATGAATCAATTAATTATCAACTAAAATACATTTATCAAATGAAGAAACAGCTAATGACCTTCCTGTTGTGTGGCAGTCTGTTCGCTACGGCGCAGCAACCGGTAGATTATGTGAACCCCTTCATAGGTACGAGCAATTACGGTACGACGAATCCTGGCGCGGTTTGTCCGCAAGGTATGATGAGCGTGGTTCCTTTCAACGTCATGGGGTCGGAGAAGAATCGTTTTGACAAGGATAGTCAATGGTGGTCTACTCCTTACTCGGCAGACAATAAATTCTTTACAGGATTCGCTCATGGCAGCTTGAGTGGCGTGGGATGTCCGGAACTGGGCAGCTTGTTAGTGATGCCGACAACGGGCGAACTGAACGTAGATTACAAGGCGTATGGCAGTGAGTATAAAGACGAGGTAGCCTATCCCGGTTATTATAGTAACGTCTTGACTAAATATAATATCAAGGCCGAGGCGACTGCCACCCTGCGTACGGGCTTGAGCCGTTTTACCTTCCCGAAAGGACAGGGGCATATCCTGTTGAATCTGGGAGAAGGCTTGACGAATGAGACGGGCGCCACGGTACGTGTCGTTAGTGATACGGAGATAGAGGGTAGCAAGCTCTTAGGCACGTTCTGCTATAACGCTCAAGCTGTCTTCCCCGTTTACTTCGTGATGAAGGTGAGCAAGGCTCCGAAGCGGATGGGCTATTGGAAGAAGCAACGTGAGATGAAGGCTGAGGCGGCATGGGATGCCGATGCCGGTAAGTATAAGTTATATACCAGCTATACTCGTGAGATGAGTGGTGACGATATCGGCGTATGGTTCGATTACGATACGGACGAGGGCGAGCAAATCTCCGTGAAGATGGGCATCTCCTATGTGAGCATCCAGAATGCCCGTGAGAATATGGAACAGGAGATGAACGGCTTTCCTTTCGAGCAAGCCCGGACATTGGCCCGCACGATGTGGGACAACGAGCTCTCTCGTATACAGGTGGAGGGAGGTACGGAGGATGAACGTTCCATTTTCTATACCGGCCTCTACCATTTGCTGATCCATCCGAACATCTTGCATGACTGGAATGGCGAGTATCCGAAGATGGAGAGCCTGGAGGTAGGGAAGGTGGATCCGTCGCGTGGCCGTTATACGGTCTTCTCCTTGTGGGATACCTACCGTAATGTAAGTACCCTGATGACCTTGCTCTATCCGGAGCGTCAACTGGATATCATCCGTACGATGCTGGATATGTATCGGGAAAACGGTTGGTTACCGAAATGGGAGCTTTACGGACGTGAGACCTTTACGATGGAGGGCGATCCCTCGATCCCGTATATCGTAGACGCATGGATGCGCGGCTTGCGCGACTTTGATGAGCAAACCGCTTATGAGGCGATGCGTAAAGGCGCTACTACCCCGGGAGAGTTCAACCTGCTTCGTCCGGACGCGAACGATTATTTCAGCAAGGGCTATGTTCCTTTGCGTGAGCAATACGATAACTCCGTATCTCATGCGCTGGAATATTATATCGCCGACTGGAACTTGGCTAATTTCGCTCAGGCCTTGGGTAAGAAAGAGGATGCCAAGCTATTCCGTGACCGTTCTTTAGGTTACAAGCATTATTATAGCAAGGAGTTCGGAACGCTGCGTCCTATCTTGCCGGACGGCACCTTCTACTCTCCGTTCGATCCGAAACAAGGCGAGAACTTCGAGCCTAGCCCCGGTTTCCATGAAGGAAACGCATGGAATTATACCTTCTATGTCCCTCATGATATTAAGGGACTGGCTAAGTTGATGGGAGGAGACAAGAAGTTCGTCAATAATTTGCAGAAAGTATTCGATGATGGCAATTATGATCCTGCCAACGAGCCGGATATCGCTTATCCTTATCTATTTAGTTATTTCAAGGGAGAGGCTTGGCGTACCCAGAAGTTGGTCCGTCAGTTGTTGAAGGATTGCTATCATAACGCCCCGAACGGTGTACCGGGTAACGAGGATACGGGCACGATGTCCGCTTGGGCTATTTTCTCCATGATGGGCTTCTATCCGGCTTGTCCGGGCGACGTGAACTATGTATTGACTTCCCCGACTTTCGATAAGGTTACGATCCAGCTCGACAAGAAATTCTATCCTAAAGGTGAATTGGTAATCGAGTCTAAGCATAGTAATCCGGAAGCGATCTACATCAAGGACGTTTTCGCCGGCGATAAAAAGTTAAAGGGCTACACCATCTCGCAAGAGGACTTGGTAAATGCCGGAACCTTGCGTTATATCCTCGAGGATACGCATAAGTAAGCCAAGATAAAGATATACCGAACTTGATATTTACCGGACGCAGATGACACCGACAGGTACGGTGATCTGCGTCCGGTTTATTTATTTAATATCCTAAGGACCATTTGATCTTCCTGAATATGAAAAAGGCCGTAGCGGATAACAAGATCGAGAGCAAGATGATAACCACGAAACCATACGGCATCTTCCATGTAGATCGGGACGTTCATCCCGTAGAAGCTAGCGATTGCTGACAGCAATATTGTTTCCAGTTTACGTTAGCATTGGCTTACTTCTCTGGGAGTATGGCGATACTTCTGGTAATAGTACTCGAGTACTTTCATGGAAGTACCCGAGTACTGCCTAAGAAGTACTCCAGTACTACCTAGGTAGTACTGGTCGTTTATCCAATCCCGTATTTCCCCTCTTCGTTGAAGTAGAAGAAGAGCCCGGTATCCATGCTGACCGGGCCATGGATACCCGATAAAATACGCTTTCATGATTCGACAGGTTTTAATTCCTAAATATAAAGAATCTTTTTCAGAAATGGGTAAAAGATATTACCTTTGACTCCCCAAATAGAAAGAATGATGGCAGAAGGAACAAGAAATACAGGAAGAGGAAGGAAAAAGCCTGTGGAGATGCTCCCCGATATGGGGCGTCTTCAGCCACAGGCCCGTGAGTTGGAGGAAGCTGTGTTGGGTGCGTTGATGCTGGAGAAAGACGCGTACTCGATCGTCAGCGAGATCTTGAAGCCGGAGTGTTTCTATGAGAAAGCGCATGAGAAGATTTATGCCGCTATCGTAGACTTGGCGTTGAGCCAGCGTCCCGTGGATATGCTTACCGTAACGGAGCAATTGAAGAAGCGGGGAGAGCTGGATGAGGTAGGAGGCCCGTTCTATATTTCTCAACTTACCAGCAAGGTGGCCAGTAGCGCCCATATCGAGTATCACGCCCGTATCATCGCCCAGAAATATCTGGCGAGGGAGTTGATCTCTTTCACGGCGATGATCCAAGGAAAGGCATTTGATGAGACGCTCGACGTGGAGGACCTGATGCAAGAGGCGGAGGGCAAGTTGTTCGAGATCTCGCAACGTAACGTGAAGAAGGATGTCACCCAGATCAACCCCGTCATCAAGGACGCTATGGAGATGTTGCAAAAGGCGGCCCTCCAGAAGGAAGGTCTGAGCGGATTGCGCACGGGTTTCGAGGGCTTGGATAAGATGACTTCCGGTTGGCAGAATTCAGACCTTATCATTATCGCCGCCCGTCCGGCCATGGGTAAGACGGCCTTCGTCCTTTCCATGGCGAAGAATATGGCGGTGAATTTCAATACGCCTGTCGCCCTGTTCTCGCTCGAGATGAGTAACGTGCAGTTGGTAAACCGTCTGATCGTGAATGTCTGCGAGATACCGGGCGAGAAGATCAAGAGCGGACGCTTGGAGAGCTACGAGTGGGAGCAGCTGGACTTTAAGATCAAGGAGCTTTACGACGCCCCTATCTACGTAGACGATACCCCGAGCTTGTCCGTCTTCGAGCTGCGAACGAAAGCCCGTCGCTTGGTGCGCGAGCATGGCATCAAATGTATCATTATCGACTACCTTCAGTTGATGAACGCCAGCGGTATGAACTTCGGTAGCCGTGAGCAGGAGGTGAGTACGATCTCCCGTTCGTTGAAGGGATTGGCGAAGGAATTGAATATCCCGATCATCGCCTTGTCACAGTTGAACCGTGGTGTGGAAGCCCGTCAAGGCGTGGAAGGTAAGCGTCCGCAGCTGGCCGACTTGCGTGAGTCCGGAGCTATCGAGCAGGATGCCGATATGGTATGTTTCATCCACCGTCCCGAATATTATAAGATTACGGAAGACGAGCGGGGAAATTCCCTGATCGGTCTCGCCGAGATCATTATCGCCAAGCATCGTAACGGTGCCGTAGGGGATGTCCGGCTGCGTTTTAAGAGCGAGTTCGCCAAGTTTATGAACGTAGGGGAAGATATAGCGGTAAGGGAATTCTCTTCGACCATGAATGGTGGAGACCCGATGCCCCCGATCCCGTCGCCGGGAGCTGACTTCCTGAGTCAAGGTAGCAGTAACGAGGTTCCGTTCTAATATACCATGAATGAGCGAAAGAGGCGAAAACGTTTGCGGTAGATTTTTCGCCTCTTCTTTTCTGTTTCGTTGGCGAATTTGATTCGAATCTTCTATCTTTGTGATTGAAAACAAATTACTGAATCAGCCATGACGAGACACTTAGTTCCGGTATCTATATACCTGTCGCTGTTGCTTAGCTGCAACTCGCCGAAAGAATACAAATCCTTTGATGAATATCCTTCCTATGAGGGAGACGACCTGGAGTTGGTTTACTCTCCCACGAAATCCGTGTTTACCCTTTGGGCTCCGACGGCGGAAGAAGTCCGCTTGAACCTTTACGCCTCCGGTGAGGGAGGGGAGCCTATTCGCCGGTTGCCGATGAAATCCTCAGACAAGGGTACGTGGCGTATCTCCGTGAGCGAGGATCTGAAAGGTACCTTCTATACCTTCCAGATCCGTATGGGCGATAAATGGCTGGATGAGACTCCCGGTATCTGGGCGAAAGCCGTCGGGGTGAACGGAAACCGTGCGGCCGTGATCGATTGGGCGGCTACCGATCCGGAGGGCTGGGAGGCGGATAAATCTCCCGAGCTGAAAAGCTTCTCCGATATTATCATCTATGAGATGCATCACCGGGATTTCTCGATCGCCGCGAACTCCGGCGTGACGCATAAAGGTAAGTTCCTCGCCTTGGCGGAGGACGGTACGAAAGGGCCGGGCGGCGTGGCTACCGGCGTGGATCATCTGAAGGAGTTGGGCGTTACCCATGTCCATATCCTTCCTTCCTACGATTATGGCTCGGTGGACGAGACCCGCCTGCAAGATAATGTGTACAATTGGGGATATGATCCCAAGAACTATAACGCCCCCGAGGGGAGCTATTCCACCGATCCTTACAATCCCGAGGTACGTATCCGTGAGTTCAAGGAGATGGTGCGGGGATTGCACCGGAATGGTATCCGTGTGATCATGGACGTGGTTTACAATCATACCTTTGTGGGGGACGGGTCGAATTTCAGTTTGACCGTTCCCGGTTACTTCTACCGTCATAAACCGGATGGAAGCTATTCGGATGCCTCTGGCTGTGGTAATGAGACCGCTTCCGAGCGGGCTATGGTACGCCGTTATATCGTGGAGTCCGTGAAATATTGGGCCGAGGAATACCATGTGGATGGTTTCCGTTTCGACTTGATGGGAATCCATGACGTAGAGACCATGAACGAGGTAAAAGCCGAGTTAGCCAAACTAGATCCTTCCATCTTCGTATACGGCGAGGGCTGGACCGCCAGCGATTCCCCGCTACCGGAAGAGCAACGGGCGATTAAGGTAAACGCCCCGAAACTGAATGACGTGGCCGTATTTAGCGATGACCTGCGGGACGCTTTAAAAGGAAGCGTGTTCGAGGCTACACAGGCCGGTTTCGCCTCCGGAAAGCCGGAAGGTAACGAGGAGTCTATTAAGTTCGGTATTGTAGGCGCTATCCGCCATCCGCAAATCGACTATAACCAAATATTATATTGCAAAGCGCCTTATGCGAACAAGCCTACGCAAGTGATCAACTATGTTTCTTGTCACGATGATCTTTGTTTGATGGATAAATTGAAGCTCTCGGCCCCGAAAGACGTTACCCCGGATGAGTTGGTACGATTCGGTAAGTTGGCCCAGACCATCATCTTTACCTCGCAAGGAGTCCCCTTCATGCGGGCAGGAGAGGAGTTGCTGCACGATAAGAAGGGTGTGCATAACAGCTATCAATCGCCCGATTCAATCAATGAGATCGACTGGTCTTTAAAGGCAAAAAACAAGGATGTTTTCAACTATTACAAGGATTTGGTCGCCCTTCGTAAGTCGCACCCGGCCTTCCGTATCGCCACGGCCGAGGGAGTGAGGGAGGCCCTTCAATTCCAAGAAGTGAACCAGCCCGGTGTCGTAGCGTATACCTTAGGGGAACATGCGAACGGGGATAGTTGGAAGAAGATTATGGTTATCTTTAACGGGAACCGGAAGGCGGTAACGGTTTCTCTGCCGGAAGGAACATGGGTTCCGGTTTGTAAAGACGGTCGGATTTATCCGGACGGTAAAGGTTCCGTACAGGGTAAAACTACCGTAAGCGCCTCTTCCGCCTTGATCTTGAAACAAGATTAATACGGAACTAAATCAAAGAAAATCCCCCGGGACATCTCGATGAATGAAGTGCACCCCAAAAGTTAGACACAAAACTTTTGGAGTGCATTTTTTATGAAG
>NZ_SRYM01000050.1 GCF_004793765.1 Parabacteroides distasonis
AATGGAATCGACCCTAATTTTATCTTGCAATAAAAAGGTTTATCGGACAGCAATATAAGAAAATCTTACAGAAATTGTTCCCCTAATTTGGGAAACAATTCCTAAAAGAGAGCTATCTAAAACTGCTTCAACAGATCAATGAAACTTGAAAGATCATAAGCATTGTCCACTCGCTTTTTGTCAAACACCATAAAATAACGGTACTTATCTCCAGCCTTATTCGCCCATGTGGTTCCAAGCATGATTTTACGCTCTGAGTCGCTTCCATCCAGATGGTCGCCTTTAACTTCTATCAAAAGAATTTTTCCAGACTTCATTTTAATTATAAAATCAGGATAATGGTTAATAAACCCATTTATGTAGAACCCTTTTCCTCGTTCAAGGTTACGATGCCAATATTTTACATTATCAAGATTGGCTATTTGAGATATTACGCGGTATTCGAAACCATCCACCTTTTCTTCTTCCAAGTATAGACTTCTCGGTATGCCAATTATTTTATCCTTTATCGTTATAGAGCTAGGTAAGCGGTAATTATCCTTTACACTTATCTTGCCTATATCCAATAGCCTTTTAAACTGTTTTACCTTATAAGCCTCTGATAGAGATTTAATCTTATTATCAAACGCAGCAGCGGTATTCAAAATATTGTTAGCTAGGTTTTGAAGTTTATAAGTATCAACCAATTTTAACACAGACACGATATACCTTCGAATACTTGGTTCGCTAATTGAATTATACTTAGATTTAAGCATATCTGATATACGTCTTGCCAATTGATTAATTTTATCTTCAACCTCTAGTCCTTTTATATATTCTGAAAATATCTTGAGCTGACTATCATTCAAATTTGTGAATTTAGGAACATATTCATCCTTCTTACGCTCTTCCAAGTCTATCTTTACAGCTTCTGTTGAGGTCTGCTCAAAAACAATATTCTTATCACAAGTCTCAAGATTAAAGTCTTTCAATAGATGAACAGACTCTAAAGATATATCTGTTGTCGCAAAATTAAAAAAATCTGTCTTTACCGCTTGAATAAAAAACTGGGGTAACACTATCTGTTCCGCATCTGCGGTAAATATTTCTTTCATCTCGAATTTGGATACATTTTTCATAATATCTGCCGGGGTATCGTCATTGTCACTATCGGAGTTCTCTACAGCTTCGTTATACTTTGAAGCCTCTTTTAATGCGGTTTTGAGGACTTCTTCAGTTTTTTGATTACCATATTCGGTGTTACATTCATCTTTTACAGAATCTGGTTCAACACTATCGAAGTCTTCAGTCCCGAGATCCTCACAAGAGACAGGTGTCGCTTGCTCATCATCACTAAAAGTGTTTACCACTGATGTTGAAAACAAATCGGGAGTTTGTGGAACAGATTTCGGGATTATTTCTTCCTGAACAGTATTATCTTTGGCAAAGAAATCTTTTGAACTAAATCCAGATTTATTCAGGCTCTCAACAATGCCTGTTAGTGTTCGTTGGAAATCAGCCGAGCAGGTGAATACATACGACAAATTAAGGAACTCACAACTATGCTTTCTTGTATATGGCTGACGAAGCACACGGCCAAGTATCTGTTCTACCGATATACGTGAAGTTTTATTTGCCAATGACGCTAAAATATAGGCAAACGGGCAATCCCATCCTTCTTTAAGAGCGTCAACAGTAATGATATAGCGAACTTCACAATCACGGCCCATCAAGTTCGTATTTTTAAGCTCATCTTTTTCAGCTGTCTTGATTTTAATCTGATCTTCAGGAATACCAATCTCGACAAGCTTAGTCTTTATCTTATCAAAGGTCTCAGTTCCCTCGTTTATCTTAGGTTGAGCTTGGAAAAGCACGATTGGGCGAATGAAATCACCACCGTTAGCTTCTACTTCCTTTGCTTTCACCTCAAGGCTACGCTGAAGATTAATAGCACCGTTGATTACGTCATTGATACTATTCTGATTGTACACGATAACAGGTAGTTTCACCATATTTTCTTTCTTCAATCGAATAGCGTCAATGAAGCTAATTATATTACTATTCCGTTTCGGTGTGGCGGTCAATTCCAAAATATATTTAGGATTGACACTTTGTAAAGTTTCAACACGCAAATCGGCCGTAAAGTTATGGCTTTCATCAATCACCACGACAGGATTAAGATGGGCTATCACTTGAATCAAGCCGGTCTCCTCCGAACCATCTACTTTAGGAGTGTCTTTCGTATAGGTTGGCACAAACTCTGTAAGATTCTCATTTTCACGGTATGACAATCTACCATCTTTTGAATTAGTGGCAAACGATTGAATACTCAACACCAATATACTGAGTTGTTCCTTTACATCCACAGGGCTGAAATTCTGCCCCATAAGTAGTGAAGGTTTATCATATACACGCACTTTACCATTAAACAGAGTGTCTATCTTCTGTCTGTATGGATGTGCAGGATCATTTAGTTTTTCATAAGTCTGCTTCAAAATGATATCAGATGGAAGAAACCACGCTACAACTTGTGGCGCCCCATCATGGAAGCTATCGAATATGGTACGTAACGCATTGCAAGCGATAAATGTTTTACCTCCGGCAGTTGGCACTTTCACGGTAACACGAGGCACACCTTTGATTGTATTATCATATTCATGAAGGTAATCGTCTTCTTCTTTTAACGATATGCCCTTACTAGCCCAAAAGGAGCGAAACGCTTCTTTCAAGTTATTCGTACCGGTAAGAAATCCATTGAATTTCTCGATGTCGTTGATGACATCTTGTTGATATATCTTTAGCTCCATAACTTAGAATCTATGAATGTCACGTGGTATTTTCTTGAATATAATATTCATCTTTGTCAATTCCTCTTTCGAGAAAAGACAAATATCGGCATAAACTATATAACTGTCTGCTTTACGAACAATTATATCAAGAGAGTCCGGGCCAAAAGTCGTTTCTAATTTAGGCTCGTAATAGAAATAATAGTCAGTGCGGTTATATTCCCCCAATAAATAAGTAGCCTTATATTGCTCATTTTCTACTAGAGGTAACCGTGTCTCGGAGTAGAAAATATACTCTCTAATCTTTTTTGTCTCTACCTCTTCATTAAGGAATCCATTTTCATCAAACAACGGCAATCCCAACTCGTAATAATCGAAAGCTCCACCTAGGCCAGGCATTTGTCCGTCATAGATCTTTGTACCTATCACTTTCAAGCAATTATCATCTATCTTGGGTTTACCTATTTTCTCATACTTGTCCTTATGAACTTCTATAGCGTCAAAAGCCTCTTTAAGCAACTCCTTTGCTTTAAGAATATTCTTGGATGTTAGCTTTTTACAGTATATCTCTTCTTCTTTTTTCCCTTTAAAGGAATAGCCTTGTGCCACACGACGCACACGCTCCGCCGTAATAGTTTCGGCATAATCCATCAGCTCTATGAGTACAAACTTGCGTTGACTGGCTGGATTATCCTTATTCATCTTTAACACCGCATGAGCGGTAGTGGCGCTTCCGGCAAAGCTGTCAAGCACCACACTGTAATCATCCGTAGCTATTTGCAGAATACGCTCAATCAGTGTAGAAGGCTTGGGTGTATCAAAAGGGATTTTACCTTCGAATATAGCTTTTAGCTCTTTCTTGGCAGAGTCTGTATGCCCTACATCATTATGAAGCCATAAATTTGTGACCTTACGACCTTCCACTTTGCTCAGATATGTTTTACGCCTTATTCCCCCCAAACCTCCTTTCGTGAAAAAGAAACGAGGCCATTGTCCACCAGCATATACCACCTGCGCCTTGGCACGTGAGGTTGGCAAGTCTTCTTTTAGCATAATGGCCAAGACTCCTTCACGAATCTCTTCTACCGGGATTCCACACACTTCGGCTCTGCGCTTAGCATCGTCCAATTCACGCAACTCATATTCACACCAGCCGTTCATGATATTCAGCACATCCATTTGACCAAATGTCCAACAGCGTCCATTTGCAGGATAAACCAATTCACCCGTAAACGGATGTTGAATTGCATAGACCATTCCTTGATGTGATACTGCCCCCGGTGCATGAGCAGATGTATTTTGCCAATTACCCAATGGATCTCCATCCGGATTTGCATATTTCGCATCCATTTCTTCTGTACGCTCTAAGTTTTTAGGCTGCCAATTTTTTTGCTTACCATAAACTAAAACATGTTCGGTTTCCACACCAATTCCATCCGCATCATTCCGTTGAGAATAAGTTCGTTGCCACTTTACATCAGCCACAAAACAATTTTGGCCAAATATATTATCCATCATCAAGCGAAGATTACTCACCTCGTTATCATCAATGGAAACAAATATAGCACCAGCAGGTGACAAGAGTTTTTGAAGCATTTTCAATCTGGGATACATCATACAAAGCCATTTATCATGGCGACTGAGGTCTTCACCCTGTTTCCCTACTACTTCGCCAAGCCATTTCTTAATATGCGGATCGTTTACATTATCATTATATACCCACCCCTCATTGCCTGTATTATAAGGAGGATCGATATATATGCAATCAACTCTTCCTTCATACTTTGGCAACAACGATTTCAAGGCAACCAGATTATCCCCATGAATAATCATATTGCCACTCTCTGTAGAAGATTCGATTTGACCATCTTCTGCCGTGAAACCATATTTATGTTCTAATACGTGAAATGGCACCTCCTGATGGTGCGTCACCACTTTATCCTTTCCTATCCAATTGAGTGTAGGCATATCCCTATCTTTTTATTCTGTTATTCAAAAACTCAGTCATGTCAACCTCAAGAATTTCTATTCCTCTATCTATCAAGAAAACTCTTTGCCCGCATAGATATTCATACTATAAATCATCATCCATAGAATCCCAATAATCCATATCCATTTTCATGACTTTCAACACTTTTTCTGTCTGTAATCCCAAACCACAATCATACATATACTCAGTTAACTGCTGACCATTAATCAATATTATGGTAGGGCTTCCATTTAGACTCTCAACATAATCAATCGCTTCTTTCGTGTAATCAGATGTAGTTATAAAAACACCTTTTTTAGAAGAAGTTCCTGCTACAGCACCTACAAAACTTTGAATTTCTTTTCGTCCTACATTATTATGTTCCGCATAACGCTTTGCTTGAATAGAAATATGATTAAAACCTAATATATCCTCTTTAATAATGCCGTCAATTCCTCCGTCATTGGTCAGTTTTGTAACAATACCAGAATTCTTAACTTCACCTCCATATCCCATCATCTGTAATAACTTTACGACTAAACGTTCAAACTCATAAGGTTTCTTGGAAAGAATTGTAGCTAAAATTTCAGAAGAAATTGACTTCTTGATATTGTTATATGAATTATCTAAATTTTCTTGCGGAGTATGTTCCTCACTTACAGATTTATTAGCCATTGGATCACATCCCTTAGATTTAACGATCTTTTTAGACGAATTAGCCAAAACCGCATTCTTCACATAAATAGTTATTTGTTCGTCTGTACTATTAGACAACATTTCAAGGCCTTTCAAACTAATCTTATAATCCCCTCTTTTGGGTTTCTCAACAAGTCCCGCAATAAACAAATAACTTAACGCCCAACTGATACGATCCAAAAAGATATTACCATTACCTGATGGATACCATGCATTAATCTCATCTTCAGTCAATTGAAAATATTTAGCCAAAGGATCTCGTAATTCCTTGGTTCTCATAACAGCACCGGAACTTAGTTCACGAAGTGCTTGAAGTCGAATTTCTTCAAATTGAGGTATCATGTTCTTTGGTATTTAACAGGTATAACTTTTATATGCAAAGTTAAAAAAATCTGCCTATACAACACCTTTCACTCTCTTATTTATGCCAACAAAACCCTAAAAAGACAACCATAGAACAAAATTAGAATTAAAACATAGGTTATAATCTCAATCAGAAATTTCACCTATCTTATCTCCCGTGATCGCTACCTTTATAACCCCATCCAACCTGTTTTCGAAGATACGGTAAGCCTCCTCAATCTCGTTCAATGGAAACTTATGGGTAATAAGAGGCGTCGTGTCTATCTTACCTTCTTCTATTAGGTTAAGAATC
Organism: Parabacteroides distasonis; assembly: GCF_004793765.1. Taxonomy (GTDB): domain Bacteria; phylum Bacteroidota; class Bacteroidia; order Bacteroidales; family Tannerellaceae; genus Parabacteroides; species Parabacteroides distasonis_A. The sequence goes on from NZ_SRYM01000050.1 coordinate 6,086, forward strand.
TCGGCGCAATCGCAGCCATCCACCCCACCAGTCTTGAACGTCAAGTTCTTGCCATACATGTCTGGCAAAGGAAGAAGCTGAGGTTTATCATAGAGGGCTACGATGGTGACAATAGCGTTCGGACGGGCACAATCCCATGCCAAGCGGAAGGTATCCTCACTCCCTGCGACCTCCAATACGACATCCGCACCGCCATGATCGCTGTTACGAAGAACAAATTCCTTACAGTTTTCGGGATCTGTCACCAAGACTTCCGGATAACGCTGGCGAACGAACCGGGCCCTTTCCGGAGACTTCTCGCAAACAATAATACGTCGTGGCTTCTTCAACAACACGCACAACAAAGTACAGATTCCCGTAGGACCAGCGCCAATAATGAGAACCGTATCCTCCTCTGAGATCTCCGAGATGCGGGCAGCCCAAAAACCTGTCGCTAACACATCACCGACCAGTAAAGCCTGCTCATCACTGACCGTATCTGGGATACGATTCAAGCCTCGATCCGCATAAGGAACCCGGACATACTCCGCCTGCCCCCCATCGATACGACAGCCCAACGCCCAACCGCCATTGGGATCGGTACAATTATTGACATATCCACGCCGGCAGAAGAAACACTCTCCGCAAAAGGTCTCGACATTCACGGTCACCCTGTCACCCGGCTTGACTGCAGTAACATCAGCACCCACCTTTTCCACCACACCAACCATCTCATGCCCAACGGTTATTCCGGGTACCGCACGTGGTACGCTACCGTGTTTAATATGAAGATCGCTAGAACAAATGCTACCCAAAGTCACTTGTACGATAGCGTCCCGTGAATCCTTTATTTCCGGCATCGGTTTCTCCCGCAATTCAAATTTCCCTTGTTCAATATAAGTGTACGCAAGCATGATATTTTCTTCTTTTAGTTAATCGCCTTACAAAGATAAGGATCGTATCGCCAAAAATATCAGATATATCAGTAATTTGGGTACAAACTGTTTCATTTTTCTCTCCTATCTTTATCGCCGTAAACACATAGCATTCTCGTAATGAATATAAAAACAACAAAAATTCAAGAAGTATGAAACGAATCGTATTATTCATGGTCATGGTCTCAATGGCATGTATCGCCTCTTATGCGCAAAAGGCTACCGAAGGGACAAAAGTTGTAGTGGCTTACTTCTCGGCAACGGGAAATACTGAAAAAGCGGCCCAACAAGTCGCATCTATTGTCAGTGGTGATCTTCACAAGATCCAACCTGAGAAAAGCTATACCTCCGCCGATCTGAACTGGCGGGATAAATCCTCACGCAGCAGCGTAGAGATGGACGATCCGACATCACGACCGGCCATTATCGATGATTTGAAGAACCTAGCGGAGTATGACACCGTTTACCTAGGATTTCCCATCTGGTGGAATCAAGCTCCAAGACTCATCAACACCTTTTTGGAGAAATACGATCTCTCGGGCAAAACCGTTATCCCATTCGCCACATCAGGCAGCAGCAATATCTCGAACGCAGAGAGTGAATTGCGGAAAGCCTATCCGGATGTGAACTGGCAAAAAGGGAAGTTGATGAACGGAGCGACAGAAGAAGATATCAAAAATTGGACTAAAAAATAAATGATTATGAGAAAGAATTTTGGTGCGAAGCCTTTGAGCTATCCGCAACCCGTATTTATTATCGCCACGTATGGAGAAGATGGAACTCCCGACGCGATGAACGCCGCTTGGGGCGGTATCAGTGAGATGAATGAGATCAGCATGTGTCTTAGCGCCGGTCATAAGACAGTTAAGAATATCCTAAAGCGTAGAGCTTTCACGGTAAGCATGGCAGATGCCGATCATGTCGTAGCTTGTGATTATGTAGGTATCGTGTCGGGCAATAAAGTTACCGACAAGTTTGCCAAAGCAGGATTTCACGCTACAAAATCAGACTTCGTAGATGCTCCGTTGATCGACGAATTGGCCGTGGCTATCGAATGTAAATTGAAAGATTACGATCCGGATACTTGCATACTCCGTGGCGAGATCGTAAATGTCAGTGTTGACGAGCGTGTACTTGATGAGAATGGCAAAGTGAATGTAGCTAAAGCCGCTCCCATCATCTTTGATCCATTCAACAACGACTATTTGAGAGTGGGCGAAAAGGTAGGAAATACCTTTTCCGATGGGAAGCAACTGAAAACATAAAAGAAAAGTCCATCTAAAGTTGTTATATATGTAAACTTAATTTATATTTGCACTATGGAAAAAGAAAGAGAAATATTATACTATGAAGATTATTTCATAGATTTCTTTATGTCATTAGATGATGGTGCAAAGAAAAAAGTTTCTTATGTGCTCGATATGCTTAAAACGCAAGAACGCCTTAACAAGAACTTCGTTAAGCTAATCCGTGACGGTTTGTACGAGTTAAGGGCAAGCCATAACGGAAACATCTATCGGGCCTTCTTTATCTTTGATGATGGAAATATAGTCATGCTATTCAATGGGTTTCAGAAAAAGGCTCAGAAAACCCCTAATAGCGAAATAGAAAAGGCTTTAAAACTCAAAAATGAATATTATGCAAGCAAATCCTAAGATCGGGAGTATGGACGCTGTATTAGATAAATTATACGGCAAGGTTGGCTCACCAGAAAGAGAGGAGTTTCGCAAAGAAGCATACTCTTATTGTGTGGGGCAAATTATTAGTGACGCACGGAAGCAAGAGAAAATGACACAATCCGAGTTGGCCGAAAAAGTAGGAACTAATAAGACCTATATATCAAGAATTGAAAAAGGAATCATAGAACCGGGAGTTGGTTTATTTTTCCGTATTATTGATGCGCTTGGCCTTAAAATTGAAATCGTAAAGCCTATCATGTGAGCAAAAGGAACTCTCTCAGATCGCCTCTGTTAAGATTGTTTTCCAATATGAGTAATAAAAGGGGCAAAGGCGTAATCACTACGGCTTTACCCCTTTATACATCAGCTCATGAAATCAATTTAGAGATATCATACCCACGTTCCGTTATCTTCCCCAGTAAATCTTCCCGAACCGCCTCCGGTAAGTTCCTCTCACGGTTCAAGATCCAGAGGTATTTATCCGTGCTGCTTCCTATCACCGCATATTGATAATCCGCATCAAGTTCTAAGATATAATAATCCGCATAGAACCATAAGAAGAAAGCCACTTTCAATTTTCCGGGATTATTTTTAGGGTCCGGTTGTTTCGCACGACCGGTGGCTTTCTTGTGAACGCCGCCTTTATATCCTTCGTTCTCCACACGGATCTTTCCGTCCGGAAGCAACGTATACGTGGCCGTCATATCCGTCATGCCTCTCTCAAAATGATTCTCATAACGGGCGATTTCATACCATCGCCCCATATACCGTTTAACATCCAGTTCCGGTACGGTATGATGATCTGTTATATTCATAAGTTTCTCTATTGTTGGATAAATGTATGTAAACCCAGATTCCTGTAATTTAGAGGGATGGACGGTTTGCCCTTTTGTCACGAACGACGCTCCCTCGCCAAACTTCAGCCGAAAAAAGAACTCAGGCAAAGGGATGATCCTACGGATCTTATCCGCTCTCGCTAACGTATGAGCCAACTGCTTTTGGGTGATAAGGTCTGGAGAAACCAAATTTACCACACCCCTCATCTGCCTATTCCGTATGATATACCCAAAAGAGCGGCATAGATCAAACAGGCTGATCCATGGAAAACGCTGTTGCCCGTTACCGATCACGACACTTACCCGTGAGAAGCGTTGCAAACGAAGCATCTCTTTCAAGGCCCCTCCATCCTCAGACAATACGACACCAAAACGGGTAATGACAAGCCTCACATCCGATGAGCATGCGGACGCTTCCTCCTCCCACGCCCCACACAACCGGGCCAAAAAATCCATTCCCCGGCAATCATGATACTCGTCATATTCCCCGAAAGCCGGATAATAACCTACGGCGGAGGCCGAAATAAACAACTCAAGTTTCACGCTTCTCGTGTTTATGGCATGCACCAACTGTCTGGTCACGCAAATACGGCTATCATACAACTCTTGTTTGTAAGCCTCCGTCCAACGTTTATTAATGGAAGCACCCGCCAAATTAATGACGACTTCACAGGATTCCACGCATCGGCATAATTCATCAAAACAATCTTCCTTAAACAAATCCCGCCCTAAAGGGATAACATCATATCCTTTTCCCTCCAAAAAAGATGAAAGATGCTGACCGATATATCCGCTTGCCCCGCTGATCGCTATTCTCATAATCAATACTTTTCTATTAAAACAAATCCACAAGCAATTTAGATGGCAATTTCCGGTTCTATTTTAGTATCCCAAACAGAATATCGACTAAAAGAAATCGGTTCGACAGAAAACAACTATATTTGTCCTCATTTAATAGTGACTGAATCATGGCAGACAATTATCTGGAAAATAAGTACGCAGAATACCAAGCCCGGAAGACTTCCGGCACTAGAACGGGGCATACAACGAAGACACTTCATAAAACAAGAAGAGTCTTCATCACCGGTGGAGCCGAGGGGATCGGGAAAGCGATTGTAAGGGCTTTCAGAGGAGCCGGACATCGTGTGGCCTTCTGCGACAAGAACGAGACCTTAGGAAAAGAGACTGCCCTACAAACCGGGACACAATTCCATCTCGTGGACGTTAGTGATAAAACCGCACTAGAAGATTGCCTGCGAAAGATCATCGAGGAGTGGGGAGATATTGATATCATTATCAACAACGCAGGTGTCAGTCAGTTCTCTCCCATCACGGAAACAAGCGTAGAGGATTTCGACAAGATACTATCCATAAACTTACGCCCGGCGTTTATCACCTCCCGCCAATTAGCGCTCCATCGGCAATCTCTCGATATCCCCAATCCATACGGCAGGATTATCAACATCTGCTCTACCCGTTACTTGATGAGTGAACCCGGTAGCGAGGGATATGCCGCCTCTAAAGGAGGTATCTATTCTTTGACACATGCGTTGGCCTTATCGCTCTCGGAATGGCATATCACGGTAAACTCTATCGCTCCCGGTTGGATACAGAATAACAATTACGACCAGCTTCGCCCGGAGGATCATGCTCAACATCCGTCCGGAAGGGTGGGAAAGCCGGAGGATATCGCCCGTATGTGCTTATTTCTTTGTCAAGAGGAAAACGATTTCATTAATGGCGAGAATATTACGATTGACGGTGGGATGACCAAGAAAATGATCTATCTCGACTAAATAAACATCCGTATATGACACAAACATCGAATATAGAAACCAACCGTCTTGTGCTCCGTCCTTTCAGCGAAAGCGATGCTCCTGATGTTTTTGAGAGCTGTAAGAATCCAAACCTAGGCAATAACGCAGGATGGAAACCTCTCGAAACGATCGAAGAGACTATTGATGTACTAAATACCATATTTATCGGAAAAGAAGGGGTTTGGGCTATCGTATCAAAAGAGACTCAACAAGTCATTGGCTCCATTGGCATCATTCCTGATCCCAAAAGAGAAAACCCACATGCTCGCATGCTGGGTTATTGGCTAAAAGAAGAGTGTTGGGGACAAGGCTTCATGACAGAAGCAGTGCAATCCGTATTGAATTACGGATTTACTCAAATGGATTTACATTTGATCACGGCAAATTGTTATCCTCACAATCAACGCTCACAACGTGTATTAGAGAAGAATGGATTCGTATACGAAGGACGGCTTCATCAAGCAGAGCTAATGCATACTGGACAAATAGAGGATCATTTGTGCTATTATCTTGACCATCATTCCTTTTCAAACAAAAACAATAGTTTATGATAGTAGTAACAAAAGATTTATATACGCTCAGGAGTTGGGAAGGTCAAGATACGGAATCCTTAACCTTGCACCTTAATAACAAGAAGATCTGGGATAACTGTCGGGATGGATTGCCTCATCCTTATACAAAAGAAAATGCCTGCTGCTTCATCAGCCAAGCACGAGAAAAAACTGAAATATCGGATTTCTGCATTGTGGTTCATGGTGAGGCAATCGGCAATATAGGTTTTGTGAGAGGAGCGGATGTGGAACGTTTCAATGCGGAAGTCGGTTATTGGATCAGTGAGAGATATTGGAACCAAGGGATTACCTCTGAAGCGTTAGCCGATGCGATCCAGTATTATTTTGAGCATACGGAGGTTATTCGTATATTCGCCACGGTGTATGAATATAATCTGGCATCCATGCGGGTATTAGAGAAAGTGGGATTCAAGAAGACTGGCATCTTCCGAAAAGCTTGTTACAAAAACGGGCGATTCATCGATGCGCATCATTTTGAGATCGTAGCGGATGAGAAATTAGTTGGGAACAAAGACTTATAATCCATTTATGCAAATAAGACAATTACAGATAAACGAATACGATAAGGCATTAACCCTGTCTTTGGACGTGTTCATCCAATGTGGCAAGAATGACTTCGACGAAGAGGGATTGGAAACCTTCAAGAGTTTCATTTACAATAAGGATCTGGTAAATGAGCTAACCATTTACGGAGCATTCGAGGGTGAGTCATTAATAGGTCTAATCGCTACAAAAAATGAAGGAAAGCATATTTCCTTATTCTTCATCACGCCTATGTATCAAGGAAAAGGTATCGGCAAACGATTATTCGAGGCCGCTATCCAAGATAAGTCAGTCTCGGAAATGACAGTCAATTCCTCTTCCTATGCAATCCCAATCTACCGGAAATTCGGGTTCGAACCAATCTGCGAAGAACAAACTACACATGGGATGAAGTACACCCCGATGAAGCGAACGATAACCCGTCCCTCCTTCGAGGACTTCAATGAGCTTCTTCTGCTTTGGGAAGCGTCCGTACGTAGTACCCATCATTTCCTAAAAGAAGAGGATATCTTATTTTATAAAGAACTTGTTCCCGGATATTTCCCATTGGTAGAACTTTATATCATCCGAAATGAGCGAGGAAAGATCACCGCCTTCATGGGCTTAAGCGATGAGCTTATCGAGATGCTTTTCGTACATCCGGAAGAGCAAGGCAAAGGATTAGGTAAACGACTTATCCAATTCGCCTTGCAAGAGACACCCATCCGAAAAGTTGACGTAAATGAGCAAAACACAACCGCACTTCATTTCTATCAGCATCTGGGATTCCAAGTGATAGGAAGAGACGAGACGGATTCTTCCCACAAGCCATTCCCGATACTTCATCTTCAAGTTACACTTCCTTAAAAATTTAAGGGAATGATCTTAACACAACAACAAAGATTGAGAATGAACCTAAAACAGAGACTATCAAGCCGCTGTCATATAGAGGATATCCATGAGATATTATTTTATGTACAAGGGGACCAAGAACGGAAAGTAGAGCTATACGATCTGATATTCGATCCGGATGATGCCGTTAGTTATCAAGCGTTATGGGTCTGTAGCCATTTCTCCACAAAGGAAAACGAATGGCTATATGATAAACAGGATGAATTGATAAATGAGGTGCTTAACTGTGAGCACTCCGGAAAGCGACGCATTCTCTTGAACTTGCTTGTACGACAACCCCAGACGAATCCCCCACGGGTAGATTTCCTGAACTTCTGCCTGGACCGGATGCTTTCAGCGAAGGAATTACCCGGTGTGCAAACGCTTTGCATGAAACTGGGATATGAGTTATGCCGTCCCATTCCAGAGCTATTACAGGAGTATAAGACACTACTCGATCTGGCGGAACCCGATTTACTACAAATCTCTTTGCGAACCGTACGTAAGAACATCTTAAAAAAAATACGATAAAACATGAGAAAGATTTTCACACTATTCTTCTGTGCCGCCTCCTTGGCCACAGGACTAGCGCAACAAGAATCCTATTTTACCAATCCCGTGATCCACGGTGACGTAGCCGATCCTTCCATTATCCGGATCGACCAGACTTACTATATCACCGGCACCTCCTCGGAATGGGCCCCCTATTATCCGGTTTTCACCTCTACCGATCTGGTGAACTGGCAGCAAACCGGACATGTATTCGACGAGAAGCCGGAATGGACTAAATCCTCATTCTGGGCTCCGGAATGGTATCAGCATAAAGGGAAGGTATATGTCTATTATACGGCCCGGAAGCAATCGGATAACATCTCGTGCATCGGTGTCGCCGTGGCGGATTCACCTACGGGCAAGTTCAAGGATTACGGCCCGGTGGTAGAGTTCGGGAAGGAAGCGATAGACGCATTTATCTTGGAGGATAAAGGCAAACTTTACATCAGTTGGAAAGCTTATGGATTGGATAACCAACCCATAGAGTTATTGGCTTGTAAGTTGACAGACGATGGGCTTCGCCTAGACGGAAAGCCTTTCAGCCTGCTGCGTGACGATGAGCGTCAAGGTATGGAAGGTCAGCATTGGTTCAAGAAAGACGGATATTACTATATCATCTACTCCGTGAGAGGCTGTTGCGGCCCGCAGAGCGATTACGCCGTATCCGTAGCTCGCTCGAAGAAGCTGGAGGGTCCTTACGAGAAATACCAAGAAAACCCGATCTTGCACGGAAGCAAGGAGGTTCTCTCCATCGGTCACGGAACGATTACGACAACACCAGACGGACGCATGTATTACCTATGCCACGCTTACCAGCCGGGAAGCGGCTTCTACCAAGGTCGCCAACCTTACCTGCAAGAGGTGAGAATGGGTGAGGATCATTGGCCTCACTTCGTAACCGGGGAATACGCAAGCCGCACGCAACCCATGCCATTTGCCGAGTCCGCACAAGTGCCGGTATTCGATTTCTCGGATGATTTCACCGGTGCTACCTTGCGTCCCGAATGGAGTTGGAACTATCCTTACACGGATGTCAAGACCGAGATCAAGAACGGTAAACTCTCTCTATCCGGAACACCGAAACCCGGCGTAAAGACCGGAGCGGCACTTTGTTTACGCCCAACCTCCCCGGATTACACGTTGGAAACAGCGATTGTAAACCGGAATGACAGTTGGAAAGGAATCACGATGTACGGAGACGCAAATAACCTAATCACCTGCGGATGCGTAGGAGACCGTTTGATATTGAAATATATCCTAGAGGGGAAAGAACATCAATTGGCCGATCTTCCTCTTCCCGGCTCGCCTTTATATCTACGGATGAAAGTGACCGACGGTGCGCATAGCACGTTCTACTGGAGTAAGGACGGACAAGCATGGAACGAGATCGTCGGCGAAGCTCTCTCCGCAAAAGAGACCCGGTCGTTGATCCAATGGGATCGTATCTCCCGTCCGGGATTGTATCAAGAGGGAGATCCTACGGCACCAGCCGTTTACGCTTATTGTCTATTAAAAAATGAATGATGGAATCTAAGTTTCACACGTTTGCCCAACCGATACAATCGATCCCCTTACCGGAACGATTCACGTATCCTTTTCACTATACACCGCATCCTCTATGCGTAATAGCGGCTGAGGAGACGCAGGCATACCTGAAAGAACGAACCGAATGGCGGGAAGAGTTACAAGCCGGAAAAATGTTCGGCGTATTGGTGGTTCGTACTCCCGCCGGAGAGGTCGGCTATCTAGCCGCATTCTCTGGTAACCTAGCGGGGAAGAATGTACATCCTTTCTTCGTCCCCCCGATCTATGACCTATTACAACCGGATGGTTTCTTCCGGCAAGAGGAGGAGCAGATCAATGAGATCAATGCCCATATCCGGATCTTACAAACCTCTCCCGCCCTTAAAGAGGCACGGTTCAGGCTAAAACATGCGATCGAATTTACAGATCTCATGTTGCAATCCGCCAAAATGTTGGTCAAGGAACGGAAAAGAGACCGCGACCTATGTCGGCAATCTCCTCTCACAGAAGAGGAGGCGGCTCTTCTCATAAAAAAAAGCCAACGGACGAATGCCGAATACAAGCAAATGAAGAAAGAAATGCAAGCTTTCGTGGAGGAGGAGCAGGCAACGGTAAACCAGCTTGAACAAGAGATCGAGCAACTGAAGCAAGAACGCAAGCGACGGTCGGCGGCCTTGCAACGCAAGTTGTTCGAGCAATTCCGAATCCTGAACGCCCGGGGCGAGGTGAAGGACTTATGCGAACTGTTCGCCCCTACCTACCAAGGTGCGCCGCCTGCCGGAGCGGGTGAGTGTGCCGCCCCTAAACTCTTGCAATACGCCTACCAGCATCAGTTGGAGCCGATCGCCATGGCAGAGTTCTGGTGGGGCGATTCTCCCAAGACGGAGATTCGGCACCATGGGTATTATTATCCGGCTTGCAAAGGAAAATGCGAGCCGATCCTCAATCATATGCTACTAGGATTGCGGGTAGATGAGAATCCGTTATTGGCAGACGCTCACCGGGAGACGAAGCTGGATATCCTTTATGAGGATGACTATTTGTTGATCGTCAATAAACCGGCGGGTATGCTCTCCGTCCCCGGTAAGGGAGATGCGGACTCCGTCTATCACAGGCTGCGTATCCTTTATCCGGAAGCCACCGGCCCAATTATCGTACACCGCTTGGATATGGCGACATCCGGCTTGCTACTCGCCGCCAAAACCAAAGAAGTGCATCAGAACCTGCAAGCCCAATTCAAGAACCGAACCATCCAGAAAAGGTATATCGCCTTATTAGATGGTGAAGTTCCCCAAGATGAGGGTGAGATCCGTCTCCCGCTATGTCCCGATCCTTTGGACAGGCCCCGGCAAATCGTAAGCGAAGAATTCGGGAAACCTGCCCTCACGCACTACCGGGTATTGGAACGGACTTCCGGAAAAACCCTTATCGCCTTTTATCCCCAAACCGGACGTACCCACCAGCTACGGGTACACGCCGCCCATCCCCAAGGCCTTCATTGCCCCATCCTTGGCGACGAGCTTTACGGACGAAAGGCGGAACGGCTCTATCTGCACGCTGAATATCTAGCATTCACGCATCCTATCACTTCCGAGAGGATAGAGATACAAAAATCACCGGCATTTCCTAGGCGCTCCATGCCATGAGCATCCTAGGCAAAATACCTCTGTCATGTCGAATCCGGACAGACCCGTAGTGGGATCTTTGGGAACGACCTCCCCATTCTCGTAAACATACACTAAAAGACGTTCCCCGTCCGCATTCTTTACATACATAGAAGGGATATCACACTGCGGACACCGATACTTTCTCATCATCTAATCTTTTCTTTATCTTTTTATAAACATACAAAAACGCAGGTATCAAGAATAAGTCAGCGGCGACCCAAGCCAACGGATCACCGAAGCAAACGCCTAAGAATCCAAAAGTGGGAACCGCATACAAGCTCACCAAGACACGTGCGATCATCTCTGAAACACCCGAGAGCATCGCAAGGTTGCTGAAACCTACCCCTTGTATCGCATAACGCAAGATACACAGTAGCCCGACAGCCGGGAAGAACCAGCAAGAAATATGCAAAAACTGCTCCGTATAGTCCAGTATCTCGACCTCAGATGGAGCCACAAATAACAAGGCCAGCCAACGAGACCCCAGCATCAAGATCATCCATGTAGCGGCTGCATACGTAAGCATCATCAACGAACTCACTTTAATTCCCTGCAAAATACGCTCTGGCTTTCCCGCCCCATAATTCTGTCCGCAATACGTAGCCATGGCGATACCCAAACTCTCAAAAGCGCAAATGAAAAACATCTTGATACGGGCGGCGGAAGTAAAGGCGGCGACACAGGCCGTGCCCAAGGCGTTATTGGCGCTCTGCAACATGATACTGCCAATAGCGGTAATAGAAAATTGCAATCCCATCGGAACCCCCATCGCCAATAAGGTACGGGCCAGCCCGGCATGGAACCTTCGGTCCTCGGAGGAAGTAGCCCGTAAGATCGGGAATTACCGAAGCATATATAAATAACATAGAATGGCGGAAAGCCCTTGCGAGAAAACCGTAGCGATAGCCGCTCCCATCACGCCCCATCCTAGTACCAAGATGCAGAATAAATCCAAGAAAACATTCAAGACCGTAGAGAACAACAAGAACCAGAACGGAGTCTTGCTATCTCCCAAAGCCCGCATGATACTTGCCAACAAATTATAGAAGAATGTACAAGGAATACCGATAAAAGTAACAAACAAATAATCATAGACCCCATCGAAGATATTCCCAGGTGTCTGCATCCCCCGCAAGATATCCCGGCAATATAAACCCGAGACAGCAGCGATCACCACGGACATCACCGTAGCCAATTGCAACCCCACTGCCACGTAACGGCGCATCGTCGCATAATCCCTCGCCCCGAACTTTTGAGCTACCGGGATGCCAAAACCGGCGCAACATCCGTTACAGAATCCCAGAATCAAGAAAATCACAGAGGTACTGGCTCCTACGGCAGCCAGCGAATTTATACCTAGAAATTTACCAACGATAGCGGCATCGATCAAGGAATAAGTCTGCTGAAGCAGATTCCCTAATAACAATGGCATCGTGAAACTAAATAGAAGGGGGAATACAGCACCCCTCGTCATCTCTTTTGAGTTTGCCATACATCTAATAAAATAAAAAGGATTTAATCAGGATAGATAAGTGGTGACAAAGGTAATCAATCACGAATAAAGCACAATCTTTTCCTCTTTTTTTAAACCATGATTAACACGAAATAACAATGCCCATCGTAAGGTCTTTACAATGGGCATCGTAAGGTAATTAGAATGCCTATTGTAACATGCTTACAATGGGCATCAAGGTTTTCTTATTCCAAAGAGAATGAATAGGGGCGATCGCCATCCTGCGTACCTCGCTGTTTATTAGGGGTATCGCTCATTTGGTATTGGATTTTTGCACCACCTAGCAACTGCTCGTGTGTCAAGAAATTGTGGGTGTAGGTCTTACCGTTTACTTTCATGCCTTTGATATAACGGTTCTCCCGATCGGTCTTGTCCGCTTGGATCAACACCTGCTTTCCGTTATCCAGATGGAGTTTTACGGATTTGAACAAAGGAGTTCCCAGCACATATTGATCCGTGCCCGGGCATACGGTATAAAAGCCTAAGGCAGAGAATACATACCATGCGGAAGTCTGTCCGTTATCCTCATCACCGCAATAGCCATCCGCCTCAGCGGTATAAAGCTTGTACATAATCTCACGCACCCAGTATTGGGTTTTCCACGGCTCGCCGGAATAGTTGTATAGATATACCATATGCTGGATGGGTTGATTTCCGTGGGCGTATTGTCCCATATTCATTACTTGCATCTCACGCATCTCATGGATCATACTGCGGCTATCCATACCCAAACGACTGGGCATCTTGAAGACGGAATCCATCATGTGGTTGAATTCCGTCTTTCCTCCCATCAAATCGATCAGACCTTGCGGGTCGTGGAAGACACAGAAACTCCAATGCCAGCTGTTTCCCTCACAGAAATCACGGCTCCAGTCCGTACCTTTAAAAGAAGGGTTGAACTCGCCCTTATCAGAGCGTCCGACCATCAACTTATATTTTGGGTCGTACACATTCTTATAGTTGTTAGCCCGTTGCTTGAAGATATCGATCTCGCTTGCCGGCTTGCCTAGTTTTTTACCCAAGGTATAAATCGTCCAGTCATTATAAGCATATTCCAAGGTACGAGCCACGTTTTGTCCGATACCGATATTATTCGGTACATAACCCAGTTTATTATACTCCTCGTAAGCGACACGACCGGAAGCCGTTCTCGGCAGTTGGTTATTCGCGTCATGCTTCAAGGCTTCCCAAAGCGTCTCGATATCGTATCCTCTCAAGCCTTTGATATAAGCGTCGGCTACCACGGAAGCGGAGTTATTGCCGACCATGCAATCCCGGTGGCCCGGACTTGCCCATTCCGGAAGGAAGCCGCTCTCTTTATAAGCGTTCACCAAACCTTCCTGCATCTTTTGGTTCATCTCCGGATACATCAGGTTCAAGAAGGGGAAAAGACAACGGAACGTATCCCAAAAACCGGTGTCGGTAAACATATAGCCCGGCAAGACCTCACCGTTATAAGGGCTATAATGCATGACTTGCCCTTTGGCATCGATCTCATAGAAGCTACGGGGGAACAGCAAGGAACGATACAAGCAAGAATAGAACGTACGTAAGTTATCGATGTTCGTATCTTCCACCTCGATCTTACCTAATTCCCGGTTCCAGATTTCCTTACCTTTGGTCACTAGCTGATCGAAACCAGTATCTCCCACCTCACGCAAGTTTAACTCGGCCTGCTCGGTGCTGATGAAAGAAGATGCCACGTTGGCATGCACCACCTCGCCGGCCTTTGTCTCAAAACCGATGATAGCGCCGGCATGGTTTGTCTTCACCTCCGATTCATCCAACTGGATCGCCCCGTTCTTGACCGTAGAGGAGAACGTGAATGGCTTATCGAACTGGATCACGAAATAATTCTTGAAGTTACGGGGAACACCGCCCGTGTTCTTCGTGGAATAACCGATGATCTTACGTTCCGCAGGCAATACCTTTACATAAGAGCCTTTATCGAAAGCGTCGATCACGATATATGCTTTCTTGGTTTCCGGGAATGTAAAGCGGAACTTAGCCGCACGTTCCGTCGGAACCAACTCGGTAGTCACGTCATGATCGGCTAGATAGACCTTATAATAATAAGGTGTAGCCACTTCCCCTTTGTGAGAGAACCAGCTAGCCCGTTTCTCCTCATCGAAGACCAAGCCTTCGGTAGTAGGCATAATGGAGAACTGTCCGTAATCGTTCATCCACGGGCTCGGTTGATGGGTTTGCTTGAATCCTCGGATCTTATCCGCATCGTAACGATAGGTCCAGCCATTCCCCATCTCGCCGGTTTGCGGGGTCCAGAAGTTCATACCCCAAGGTAGGGCGGTAGCCGGATAGGTATTTCCGGTAGATAATTCGTACTTGGATTGGGTACCGACTAACGTATTCACGTAGTCTACAGGATTCTCCACGGCAGAGACTTGCATACAGCAAGCCATTACGACCGCAACGAATCCTTGTTTAAAAATAGATGTTTTCATGTTTGTATAGAAATTAATGTATTTCCTTCTAATTTATAACGTTGGCCGCTTTCCGGACAGGTGGCGAATCCTTCAGGGTCGAATACAAGACGATGGCCATATGCGCTTACCCAACCGATCTGCCGCGATGGATTCCCTACGACCAGCGCATAATCCGGAACATCCTTCGTTACCACCGCCCCGGCACCGATCATGGCATACCGCCCGACCGTATGCCCACAGATAATCGTAGCATTAGCTCCAATCGAGGCTCCCTTGCCAATCACCGTCTCCTTATACTGGTCTTTCCGAGAGATAGCGCTACGCGGGTTGATTACATTTGTAAACACGCAACTAGGCCCCAAGAACACATCATCCTCGCAAATCACCCCCGTATAAATAGACACATTGTTCTGCACCTTCACGTTATTCCCAAGGATCACACCCGGCGATACGACTACATTCTGGCCGATATTACACGCCCTGCCAATCACGCATCCCGTCATGATATGGGAAAAATGCCAGATATGGGTTCCTTCCCCGATCTCACAACCGGCATCGATTACCGCTGTCTCGTGCGCTTGATAACTCATATCAATCCTCTTATTTATAGATTAGGAAAATAGTAGGTTTCTTACTCAGATCGGGAACTTTACCCGCCCATTCCTTGACCGGGCGAGTGTGGATATACTCATCCTCACAGGTTATATTCGAGGCGATACACAGTTTCGTAGACGGACGGCACGTACGGATCAACTCCTCGGCCAGTTTATTATTCCGGTAAGGAGTCTCGATAAACAATTGCGTCTGATGCTCGGAATAGATCCTTCCCTCCAATTTCTTGATCGTGTTCGTTCGCTCGGAAGCATCAATCGGCAGATAACCGTGAAAAGCGAAACTCTGTCCGTTAAAGCCCGATCCCATCACCGACATCAAGATAGACGAAGGCCCTACCAACGGTACCACCGGATAATCCTTCCATTGGGCGATAGCCACTACGTCAGCCCCCGGATCAGCGATCGCCGGACAACCCGCCTCCGAGATCACGCCTACGCTCTCGCCTTTCGCCAAAGGAGCCAGATAACCAGCTACTTGTTCTGGTGAGGTATGTTTATTCAGCTCATAAAATGTCAAGTCATCGATCACGATCCCCGGCTCCACCTTTTTCAAGAAACGGCGTGCCGTACGCACGTTTTCCACGATAAAATGCCGGATAGATAAGATCACGTCACGGTTGTACTCTGGTAAAACACGGCGATGTTCCGTATCGCCCAAGGTAACTGGTATAAGGAAAAGAGATGCTCGCATACTGTTTGTTTTCCGCGAAAGTAGTACTTTTGCCGCAAACTAACAGAATAATCATGGCACTTCCTATTGATTTTATTACCCGTACACGGGCTTTACTTGGCGAGGAGTTCGATCGTTTAGAGGCAGCGTTAAGTGCTGATGTTCCCGTAAGTATCCGTATCAACCCGATGAAAGGGACTCCCGCTCCCAAAGCAGGTGCTCCGGTCGCTTGGTGCGAGAGCGGTTTTTATTTGCCGGAACGGTTGTCTTTCACCTTCGATCCTCTATTCCATGCGGGGGCCTATTACGTGCAGGAAGCGTCTTCCATGTTTCTGGAACAAGCGATCAAGGCATATGTGAAAGAGCCGGTACGTTGCTTGGATTTATGCGCCGCCCCGGGTGGCAAGTCCACGCATCTGGCGAGCTTATTGCCGAAAGGTAGTCTGTTAGTCAGTAACGAGGTGATCCGCAGCCGGAGTTATGTATTGGCCGAGAATATCGCTAAATGGGGCCGCCCGGACACGATCGTTATCAATAATGACCCGGAGGAGATCGGCGAGGCATTGCCTCATCTGTTCGATGTGATCGTCACCGACGTACCTTGTTCCGGTGAAGGCATGTTCCGGAAAGATACGGATAGCACAGGCGAATGGAGCATAGATAACGTAAGACTTTGCGCCTCTCGCCAACGGCGTATCATCCATGATATCTGGAACGCCTTGAAGCCTGGGGGTATCTTGATCTACAGCACTTGTACCTATAATACGGAGGAGGATGAGGAGAACATACATTATATAATAGAGGAGCTGGGAGCCGAGGCATTGCCTATCCCTACCCAAGAGGAATGGCAGATCACCGGCGCCCTCCGGTTTGAACATCCGGTTTACCGCTTCTTCCCACATAAGACACGAGGCGAAGGCTTTTTCCTCGCCGCCCTCCGGAAAGCGGAAGGCGAGATTGAGGAGATCCGTATCAAGTCCAAAGGGAAAAAAGAGCGGGGAAAAGCCGCTCCGTCTATCCCACAGGAAGTCCGTCTGTTCCTTTCGGATGAAACTTCATTTTCTCTCGAATGGAACGACAGTTTCCTTCGAGCGTATCCCAAAGCCCATTCGGATCTATTTTCACTCATCAATGCCAAGCCTTTACGGGTACTCTCTGCCGGTATTTGCCTAGGAGAAGCGAAAGGGAAAGACTTTATCCCGGCTCAAGAGCTGGCTTTAAATACTGCCTTAACCCCCAACGCCTTTCCATCCGTGGAACTGGAATGGGAAGACGCTATTAAATTCTTGAAGAAAGAGGCACTCGTTTTACCCAGCGGCATAGATAAAGGATATGTATTGGTACGCTACCAAGGGCTTCCACTAGGTTTCGTAAAGAACCTTGGCAACCGGGCCAATAACCTGTATCCGCAAGAGTGGCGCATACGGACAGGATATATTCCGGAGGAAATCAAACTATTTTTATGACGATAAGACCACTATATAGGCATAAAGCCACACGTATATACGCATGAGGTTACGCCTATATACGTGAGAGAATCAATCCTAGTCCACGAATCGCAACGTAAACAAGGCGGCCTCCAGCCGGCGGATCAAGTTCGCCTTTTTTGATTCCGGGGCATAGACAAAGCTTTCCGCTACGATAACCCGCCCTTTTTTCTTGTCGAGCAGGGCATGGCTGACGAACGGGCCGCCCATCTTATCTCCTTCCATACGCCAAAGACCACGCAATACGCCGCAGTATTCGCCACGATAGGTGATCGGCTCGTAAAAAAGCTCGAAGCGCCTCTCAGTCTTCATATAAGAATTCGGGAAAGAGCCCGGTACGTTCCGCCTCACTACAGAATCGCGCATAGCGACCAGATAATCTTCGGTAAATGCTTCTTGGGTCGTATAAGGGAAGCTATAGACTAAAATATCAGTCCGTCCCTTATTGGCATTATTCGATCCCCAAAAGAAATCCGTTGTCTCTTTATAAGTCGACATATCTTCCGGTACAAATAACGAGATACCGAATCGGGACTTCAATTTCTCATTGATCCAACCGCTATGGCTCTTGGAAAGTCCGGTGATCCAACGCTCCCTTTCCACTCGATTGAAGTGATTGACCAACCGTCCCTCATTCAATAAAAGGAACTCCGTCAAAGCAGCGGTAGTCGGAGCATACAAAGTCACTACATTTTGCCCGCTGGCCCATTCGTCGGGACTCTCTTTAGTTCCGGCTTTCGTATACCGGTTCGGATCTACGGATACGATCAAGATATTTCGTACGTATCGTAATAAACCGGAAAAGCCCGAAGGCTCCGAATAGGTGACACGCATAGACGCTTCCGCTTGAGGCAAAGCAGGAATCGGCGCTCGCAATTGTTCTTGCAGCAACTCCCCCACCTCACCATTCCATGCGTCTCGATCCATTACAACCACTACCTCGAAAGGCCATCCGGTAGCCCGCCGTAGCGAGGTTACCGGAGAGGACGAAACCCAATCACAAGCGGAAAGCCCCACCATTAGGCTAAGGCTAATCCATAGTAGTACAATTTGTGTTCTCATAGCATTCCTAATTATTCGTTCTTAACAATTAAATCACACACCGCAAAAGTACAGGAAGGATCGTAAAGAGGGAAGAAATGGCACCGGACAAAGCAAGCGCACATCAAACAACTAATAATCACACACATAAACCATACGATGGGAGATAAACGAATAATATTGCCGGACAATCACGACAAACAAAATAACTTTAAGCTTTATAATAAACGGACATAGGCATCCAAATCCGTCTTTTCATCCAAGCCTAGACGTTTTTTTAAACGGCCTTTCGATTTGGTTAACGCATCCGGAGTATTATTAAACACGGATAGTTGCTCCTTTCGGGAGAAATTCCATTTGATCAAGCAACATATTTCCTGCTCATGGCGGGTAATACTGTATTTATTTCTCAGATCGGTTAAGAAGTTATTAAACAGAAGATCGGTCATACCAATAATCTCAGCCCATTCCTCTTTACTTGGATTCACATGGAGAGGATCATCTTTAAGGGCACATAAAAGCTTAGGTACATCCACATCTACTTTTCTGGTAGCATTGTCCAATAAGTTATTATCGCCGGAAAGAACAAGGATCTCTCTCTCCAACCACTCCATCTTCTGGAGATAGGCCGTCAGTTCCGTCTCGATCCGGTCATAAGCCTCCGAGCGAATGGCCAGAGAATCCCGTTCCCGCTCCAAACGTACGACTTGCTCTTGATAGGAGGCTAATTGTTGTTTATAGCGATACATATTCGCTTTATTCTGCCGAATGCGAGAACGGGCAGATTCATTTCTCTCCCGGATACGTCCCGTACGTACTCCCAACAAAAAGCTAAATACCACCGCCACGATCAAGGCTAAACAACCAGCCCCCCAATCGACAAATCTCCAGAACTCCCCCATCCCGGTTACCGTATGGATTTATTTTTCAGATAATCATAGATAGCCAATTGCGAACGCACTTTTACCGGATTGTCATCACACTTGAAATTATTACGTAACCTGGCATCCAGACGACAAGCCTTCACGTTATCGCTTAGCTGGATATTCAAGATATCGATGATTTCTCGCTTGATATCCGGATCCAAGATCGGGAAAGCTGTCTCAATGCGCCGGTTCAAGTTCCGACGCATCCAGTCCGCTGAGGTCAAGAACAGATCTTCCTGCCCATCATTATAAAAACACCAAACCCGGGAATGCTCCAAAAACATATCTACGATACGAGTCACCCGGATGTTTGCGCTGTAAGGTTGATCCGGTACCAGACAACAAATTCCTCGGACAATCAGATCGATCTCTACCCCCGCCTCACTGGCATGATAGAGTTCCTCGATCATATGTTGGTCATGCAGTCCGTTCATCTTTAATATGATCCGTCCTTTTCGGCCTTCCTGCACATGCTCGATCTCCCGCCGAATCCTACGAACCAATTCCGAGACCATATTGAAACGGGCTACCAACAAATGGCAGAAAGTAGGTTCTTTCATACGCCCTTCCAAAACAGCGAATACCTTATTGATATCCGCAATAATCTCAGTGTTCGAAGTCAACAGTGCCATATCCGAATAGATCTTAGCTGTCTTCTCATTGAAATTACCAGTACTTAAATAAGCAAAATCACGCCGTTTAAATCCCTCGGACGTATCCTTCCGAAGAATGACCGCAACCTTCGCATGCACTTTCAAACCCGGAATACTATAAATGATACGAATACCGGCCTGCTCCATACGCTCCGCCGTACTCATATTATTCTCCTCGTCAAAACGGGCTTTCAATTCCACGAATACCGTCACTTTCTTACCATTTTGGGCAGCACTGACCAGCGTATTAATCACAGCCGAATTCTCAGCCACCCGGTACTGGGTAATCTTGATCTCATCCACCTTCGGATCAAAGGCCGCCTCCATCAAGAAGCGGATCAAATAATCGAACGACTCATAAGGGAAATGCAATAAGATATCCCGCTTCTTCACAGCCTTGAATACCGACCCCATCTCATCGAGAAAAGGCACACGCATAGGCACAGGCGGTTGTTGCTCCAAATACTTGCCCGCCGGATTCGGTAATTTCATCAAATCCTGCAAATTATTATATCGTCCACCCAGCACCAAGTCCTCCGACGTAATACCAAAGGCATCGCAAACAAAAGCCAGAAAATCATCCGGCATCGCTTGATCATACATAAAACGGCTTAAGGCTCCGATCTTGCGCTTCTTCACCTTCTTACGGATATTCTCCACGATATTCGCCCGGCTCTCATCATCCAAATAAATATCCGCATCCCGGGAAATCTTGATGCTATAACAGCCATCAATAATATAACCGGGAAAAACATTCTGCAAATTCGCACGGATAATGTCGTCGATAAACATGATATAATATTTCCCGTCATGAGGAGGCAACTCAATAAAACGGGGAACTTTCGCATAAGGAATCTTCATCAACGCATAATGATACTCGGGTACGAAGCCCGGCTCATTCATCCGCTTGCTCCGCTTAATCATACGGATTACAAGGTAAAGCCGACGATCCCGGATGAACGTACGTATATCACCGGCTTGAATCATGACCGGCGACAGGAATGGGAAAACCTCCTCATTAAAGAAATTATGGACAAACTCTTCATGGAAAGGTTCCGACTTCTCATTCTGGTATAAGTAAACATTCTGGCGATTCAATTCCGGCAATATCTTCTCCGAGAAAATACGGTAATAGTCCCGTTGCTGGCGGTTCACCTCCCGGGTGATAGCCGCCAAGGTCTCTTCCGCCTCTGCGGCGCTCTCCTCCGAATAATTCTTTTTCATGATTACCCCCCGATGCTCCGCAACCCGGATCTCATAAAATTCTTCCAGATTCGAGGAATAGATAGAAAGGAACTTAATACGCTCATAAATAGGTAGCGTATCATCTTCCGCTTCCAGCAAGACACGGTAGTTAAACGACAACCAACTTAAGTCTCGTTTAAAATATTGATATGAATTCTCCATAATATTCTTATCTTAGGCGTGTAAATATAGATACTTTCGAGCAATAAAAGAAATTGTTATGATTAAAGTTGGATTGCTTTCAGACACCCATGCGTACTGGGATGACAAGTACGCTGAATATTTTAAAGATTGCGATGAAATCTGGCATGCGGGCGATATAGGTTCCGATCTTTTGGTCGCTAAATTCGAGGCATTGAAACCTTTCAGGGCCGTATACGGAAATATCGATGGACAAGTCATTCGCCTGCAATATCCTAAAGTAGCGCATTTCAAGGTAGAAGACATGAACGTTATGATGACTCATGTCGGAGGTTATCCGGGCCGCTACAATCCTGAGATCCGCAAAGAATTATACGATACACGACCGAATCTGTTCATCTCGGGACATTCGCATATCCTAAAAGTAGCATTCGATCGAAGTTTGAATTGTCTGCATATGAATCCCGGAGCGGCTGGTAAAAGTGGCTTTCATCAAGTACGTACCTTATTACGTTTCATTATAGAGGGAAAAGATATCAAAGATTTAGAAGTCATAGAACTAGGAAACCGGGCATTATAAGATGATTAGTTACCGCAGCAGAAACTCTCGGCGAAAAGAATCGTATTTTGCAAATAAGCGAACTCATTCTCAAAATATTCGCTAAACACCCCGGAATTCAAGTTCTCCTCGATTTGTTTCGCTGTCCAAAGCTTTCCGCTACGGCGCTTACATTGATTCAACTGCTCTTCCGTGCGTAAGCAAATAACATAGAGAGATACCAAATGTTTCACCTTCTCGTTCTCAAATGTATAACGGATCAGAAAGCGTGGAGCAATTGATTTATCTTGCGCCAAACTCCCGATAGTATTTTTGACCGTACTATCTATGCTATGTCGGAAGAGCACGTAATTATGGAACGGATAATCCATCGTATCTGGAGAGACAAACTCATCCTTACTTCGTCTCACCAGATATAACATACCATTATAAACAACGGCAATACGCACGATTGGATGATAATATTTCTTCGGTAAAGAGCGACTCACCGAACGGGCGATACAACCGATCACCTTTCCTTTGTCGTTCAATACGGGAACCCACATTTCCTTTTTCAAACTACCTCGCATCAAGGACAAACGTATTTGCTCATAAACAATAACCAAAACACCGATCACCAATCCCAACTCCCGATATAAGAAACGTTCGGTACGCATATTCTGCATCGTTTCCGGCAAGATACTATATAGCAAGATGATGAAAAGATGCAACGTATACAAGTTCTGTACCAACTGAGCGAGGAAATAGAATTCGTTTAAGGTAGTACGAAGCAAAGTACGTTTAAAAGAGGGATGTTTCGAATCGCGTATACGTCGTATGACCGTTCTCCTCGTGAACCCTACGATCGCTAACGCCACAACCAATAATACTTCCGAGATAAGAGGAGAGTATATAAACAACACTGGTTCAAGCTTGAGACAAAGAAATACGGAATATAAGACCAATGTGCCCGCCGATGGCAGAAGCATAAATTGATACACCTTATCCTTGCTCAACACTTGAAACAAAAAAATACAAACAAAACAGAAAGTAACCCCAATTATAAAAGATAATAAATAAGAAAAATAGTTGTCCAAAAACATGAACAACAACAACGGCAATAAACCTATTGCCTGATTATCTATACCTTTCTTTACTCTGTTCATTCCTTCCCCCCCTTAGTCCACTTTTATATTAATAACAACAAAGATTGTCAAAAGTTCATGAATCATATATGCTTTTCCGCATGGTACGACGAGCGCACCAGCGGAGCGCTCTCTACTTTCTTAAAACCTTTGTTAACGGCCTGTTGTCTATAATATTCAAAGCGTTCAGGAGTCACATACTCAGAGACGGGAATATTCTTGCGAGAGGGCTGTAAATACTGCCCGATTGTTAAAACGGAAACACCCGCTCGCAAAACGTCATCCATTAATTCAAGCACCTCATCCTCAGTCTCACCCAACCCGACCATGATACCAGTCTTGGCTACCACACCCCGCTCAGCGATTCGTCGCAAAACGGATAAGCTTACGTCATACTTAGCGGCGCTACGCACTTGCGGACTAATACGGCGTACAGTCTCCATATTATGGGAGATAATCTCAGGCACCGCATCCACCACCTGATCAACCAGATCCAAACGTCCTTGAAAATCCGGGATTAAAACTTCCACGGTCGTTTGAGGATTCACTTCTTTGATCGTACGGATCGTATTTACCCAATGAGAAGCACCCAAGTCTGGTAAGTCATCACGATCAACAGACGTAATCACCGCATGCTTGAGATTCATTAAACGGATGCTCTCCGCTACATTTGCTGGCTCTTTCGGGTCTAACGGAAGAGGTTTACCCGTTAGCGTATTACAAAAACGACAAGAACGGGTACAGATCTCTCCACCGATCATGAATGTAGCTGTTCCCCGGCTCCAACATTCACCCATATTCGGGCATTTACCACTTGTGCATATTGTGTGAAGGCAATGAGATTCAACAATACTTTTTGTCTTCGTAAATTGCTCATTTCCACCAAGCCGGATCTTCAACCAATCCGGCTTTCTTACATGCTGTGCCATGTTTTACAAATTATTGAATAAGTAATTGGCCATCTTCGTATACAAATGATAACGGGTATTACCACCGTATATACTATGATTCCGATCTTTATAAACATGCATATCGAACTGCTTACCCGCTTGAACCAAAGCCTCAGCATATTCCATTGTTTGCATAAAATGAACATTATCATCGGCGGTTCCATGAACCAACAATAACTTGCCTTGTAAGTCTTTCACCCGGCGTAACGGAGAGGTAGCCGCATAGCCCTCGAAATTCTCTTGAGGGGTACGCATGAAACGCTCCGTATAAACGGAGTCGTAATATTTCCAGTCCGTCGGAGGAGCTACTGCGATACCCACCTTAAACGTTCCGTTTCCGGTACTCAAAGCCATCAACGTGTTATACCCTCCGAAACTCCAGCCCCAGATCGCGATGCGATCCTTATCGATATAAGGCAACTTGCCTAACGCTTGCGCAGCCTCCACTTGGTCTCTAGATTCCAGCTCGCCCATTCTCAAATAAGTACATTTACGGAATGCCTCACCACGAGCGCCCGTACCGCGGCCATCCACGCATACCACGATAACACCGTTAGCCGCCAGATATTGCTCCCAATCAAAACCGTATTGGTCCAATACTTGCTGGGAGTTAGGACCGCTATATTGCGTCATCATCACCGGATATTTCTTCGATGGGTCAAAATCAGCGGGTTTTACGATCCAAGCGTTGAACTCATAGTCTGAAGCCGTATGCACCTTCATAAATTCCTTTTTGGCGAAAGCGTATTCCTTCAGCTTGCTTTTCAATGTGGCATTATCGACTAGGACACGTAATTCCTTTTTGGTCTTCGTCTCATTCACCGTAATCTTCGCCGGGGTATTCGCATTGGAATAAGTATTTACGAAATAAGCGAAATTGTCACTAAAGACCGCCTTGTTCATACCCTCTTCCGTAGAGAGTTTTGTCTTCACGCCTTTCGCGTCAATCTTATAGATAGAACGGCAGATCGGGCTTTCCTCGGCAGATTCATAATAGAAAGTCTTCGTATTCTCATCTACGCCTATGAACTTCGTGACATCCCAGTTCCCTTGGGTTACCTGACGTTGCATAACACCTGTCGGAGAATACAAATAAATATGGGAATAACCATCTTGTTCGCTCACATAGGTAAACCCATTGTTCAAGAACTGGATGGAAGTCAACCAATCAGAATCCACGTAGCATTTATTTTCCTCACGCAAGATCAAACGGAACACACCGCTCTTCGGATTTGCATAATACATATTGAATACATTCTGCTGGCGGTTCAATGTCATGATAGCCAACTGATCCGGATTCTGCGTGAAAGAAATGCGGGGAATATAGAAGTCGCCTTCTACCGGGACCTTCATCTCTTTCGTGTCTTTGGTGACTATGCTATAAGAATGTACGGAGACCTTTGAATTCTTCTGCCCGGCCTTCGGATATTTATATTCGTAATACCCCGGATAAAGTCCCTCACCATACATCTGCATAGAATATTCGGGCACCTCGGACTCATCAAAACGGACAAAGGCCAGATACTCGCTATCCGGAGACCACGCCATTAGATTTGTCACCGCAAATTCTTCCTCATACACCCAATCCGTGATGCCATTCAAAATCTTATTCAACTCACCGTCCTTGGTAACTTGTACCTCGGTATCAAAATCAAACTTACGTATCCAAATATTATTATCCCGCACGTAAGCGCACATACGACCATCCGGCGAGAATGTCGGGATCATTTGCTTACCCTTGGCATCGGAAATAGGCTTCACGTAATTGCGGCGCACGTCATAATCATAAACTACAGCCTTGGTAGAACGACGGTAAATAGACTCCGTATCTCTCCAAACCAAGATATGATGCCCGGTACTGCTGATTGTATATCCATCAAAATCCGTAAAGGTACATTCGCGCGCTTTACGGGCATTAAACAAGGTATCCAAAGGATTTCCCGTACGATAGGAATATTTAATGATCATACTCTTATCGGCGCTCATGGCTGTGTAGTGTTCTCCATCCGGCAGGGATCGCATCTCTCCGATAGCCGTCACTTGACGAAATTTCCCATCGGTTATTTCTTTTAAGTCAACATGCTTGCTTCCGGTTTGCGCGGCCACACTTCCGAATACGGCCAACGAAAGCAATAAACTAAAACCTAATCGTTTCATTTATACTCTTATTATTTCTGTTTGAGACGCAAAGTTAGCATAAAAAATGATACCACTAACAGGGATTCTCTATTTCCTCAGTACAACATGTAGGACAGCCATTGACATGATACAGATTTACTTCACACGCAATTAACAATTAAAAGAACGTGTGTAA
>NZ_SRYM01000051.1 GCF_004793765.1 Parabacteroides distasonis
GCAAAAGAAACAGTAACAATAAAAAGTATGTATATGGAAATCGTATCAATTGAAAGAAAGACCTTTGAGGCAATGGTCGCCAAGTTCGACCGTTTCGTCAGTCGCATGGATGCCATCTGCCGAAGGCACGGAGAGAAGACAATGGGCGAGTGGATGGACAATCAGGACGTGTGCCGGATACTCAACATCAGCCCACGCACGTTGCAGACCCTTCGGGACAATGGGACGCTGGCTTACTCGCAGATAAGCCACAAGACCTACTACCGTCCCGATGATGTACAGCGCATTGTTTCCGTTGTGGAGGACAGGCGCAAAGAAGCAAAGTTCAAAGGAAGAACTATATAAACTTGATGAAATGAACGAAGTAAACTAACAATACCCACTAAATCCAAAGTAACATGAATGAACTGATTAACAAGGACAGCGAGTGGATAATCCACTTCATGGGCAGCCTCGACCGTCTTTTGGACAGCTTCGAGCATCTGACCGCCAATTACCGCCCGACACTGAACGGTGAGCGTTTCTTTACCGACAAGGAGGTGTCGGCACGGCTGAAGGTGAGCCGCCGGACACTTCAGGACTACCGCAATGAAGGGCGTATCGCCTATATCCAGTTGGGTGGCAAAATCCTCTACCGTGAATCCGACATCGAAAGGATGCTTGCTGACGGCTACCGCTCTGCTTACCTACAGACGGCAACCTGATTTCCCATCAGTCGCTTGTTTCCGTTGCCGGATGCTTTTCAAGCGTGTGGCAGGCAGTGGCAAGGTTTTCGGGCCGAATACGCTCCACAGGAGGAAGATTCTGCCCGAAACGGCTTGCCGCCCGACCTTGCCAATGCCATCAAGCCATACGCTACCTTTGCATCCGTGTATCGGAAACGAGTGGCTGACGGAATGAACCTCAACTATACCATCGGTTATTACCTCTGACGCTGGCAACAAACAGTGTAATCGGTGTAGCTTTCTTAATGGTGCTAATTTCATTTATTATAAACCGTCTGAACAAGACACTCTCTTTACTGCATATCCTGAATGCAACGGCTATAATCACTTCAATGTTATAGACATCATAACTGATTCCATCCGCTTGCTTGAGATACTTCATCGTGTCAAATTCGTTCAGTTCCTTGTTCTTGTAAATGGTATGAATCGCCTTGCGGACATCGCATGAGAACACCCCGAACAGGTCGGCTATCTCTTGTTGCGTCATCCATACGGATACGGTCGGCATCGTAACCGCACCCGTTTCACTGATTGTTATTATTCCTCTATTCATTGTCACTTGATTTTAGTTTCATCATTTGATGCACACTCCTTTTTCCAACCGCTGTAATTTCCGCATTTGAACACCCGTGACGGCATACCGTCATCGGGCAACGTATATTTGCCTTTGGTATTTTCAGACAGGGTTTCCAAATCCCTGCTCACTTTGTGGTTGGTTATCTCGGCATATATCTGGGTGGTGCGTATGGAATAATGTCCCATCATCTTGCTGATGGTTTCTATCGGAACCCCGTTGCTCAGGCAGATAAGGGTCGCAAAACTGTGCCTCGCCTGATAGAATGTCAGGTGACATCCCAGACCGCACTGTTCGGCTATGATTTTAAGGCTGCGGCACAGGTTACAGGTCTGCGGGACGTAAAACAATCTTCCGTCCTCGCCTTCCCCTTTGTATTTTTCGATAATGCGGAGAGGTATGTCAAGAAGTTTGATATGGCACTCCGCCTTGGTCTTCTGCCGTGCGATGTGAATCCATTTGGAACCGTCTTCCTTTGTGACGATGTTGTCTTCCGTCAGGTTTGCCAGATCTGCCCTTCCGATGCCAGTGAACACCGAAAAGACAAACAGGTCGCGCGTGTGGCACAGGCGGTAGGTGGGCAGTTTGGCATTGAGCAGCTTTTCAAACTGTTCCCTGTTCAGGTGGCGATGGTTGACAGGCACTTTCTCAATCTTATGCCCTGCAAACGGGTCGCGCTTGAGTATGTGCTTCTTCAACGCCAGCCGTGTCATCTTGTGTAGCAGGATAAGGTAGTCATTGTAGGCAGACACCTTTAACCGCAGTACGGTAGAGAAATATAACGTGAAGTCGGTCATGAACTTCATCGTCAGTGAGCGTAACGGAATATCCTCCAAATCATACTTGAATTTCAAAAAGTTAAATATATGCTTGCGGGTGGTAAGATAACGGACGTAGGAATGCCTTGTCCGGTCAATGCCCACACGTTTGGCGTATTCCCCGTTATGTTCGTCAAACAGGGACAGCAATGTCTCTTTGACATCGGATTTCCCGGTGACGGCATTCTTGATGATTTCTGCCGAGACGAAGCCATAAGAGTCCACGTTTCTTTTGTAGGCGGCCTTCGCTTTCTCTTCCAAAGCCTCCAATAATGAGTTCAGCCTGTTCAACTCATTTCTTTTTTCGCCGGTGATGTTTCCGGTCTTACGGCCGTCCGTGAATGCCTTGCCCACTTTTGCATCCCATAAGTCAGGCTCTATTTCCAACCCTGTGGAATACTGGCTTATCTTCCCGTCAAGGGTGACCCGTCCCATAATCGGACATCTGCCGTTTTTCTTTATTTTCCGGCGGTTGATATAGAACAACAGTTTGAATGTGCTTCGCATGGCTTACCCCTCCATCATTTTGGTTATGTACTCTCTTTGCTTCATGCTCGGATTGACTTTACGTTGGCTATAATCCTTCAGAATTGGAGACGGGGCAGTGTCAATGCCCGATAAGGTAAACTTGCCCCCGATAATATCGTTCAGACCGTCCATGTCCTTGTCTATTTTATCCTGCGTGACTTTCGCATACCGCTGTGTGGTGGTGATATGCCGATGCCCCATGATTTTACTGACGGTCTCTATCGGAATCCCCTGTGACAGACAGATGATGCTTCCGAAGGTGTGCCTTGCCTGATGGAATGAGATTGGACGGTTGATGCCGCACATCACGGACATCTTTTTCAGGTGTCTGTTCATGCTCTCTTTGGTCAGCATAGGAAGGAGTTTCCCGTCGCTGTCCATATCCTTGTATTTTTCAATGATATTCAGCGGTATCTCCATCAACCGGATACATTCGGGCGTCCCTGTTTTTTGTCTTTCCGTATGAATCCACAGACTGCCGTCATCCGCTCTCACCAGATTGGCGGCTGTCAGGCTCCTCATGTCGCAGTAGCAGATACCCGTCCAGCACGAGAACAGGAACATGTCCCTCGTGAAATTACGGTTGGGGGTGTCATAGGTAGTGTTCGCAAACCTGTCAAGCTCGTCTTCTGTCAGATACATCTGTTTGAAAACAGGTTTCTGCGGCGCATAACCTTTGAACGGGCTGAAAGGGACGATGCCGCGGAACACGGCAAGCATCATTACGCTTTTCAGGCGGTTAATATGTCCGAGTATGGTCCTGGGCATGAAACGCCTTGTCGTGCGCATATACATATCAAACGCCTCGATAAAGTTCTCATCCAGCTGCTTGACAGGCATATCCGACACATGGTATCTCTCTTTCAGGAACTCACCGAGTATCCGGCAGGTGTTCCGGTACTGGTAGAACGTGCTTGCCGCCCTATTCACCCCTACACGCAGGGCATAGTCGCTGTTATGCTCCGCATAGAGCTTCATGATGGTGTCCTGGGTCTCAGCCAGACCTTGGAACACGTTTCTGACTTCCTCCGCTTTCACGACATCCTTGATATCAGTAAGTTCGTTGAACCGCTTCTGCAACAACAGCAGTAGCCGTTCAATCTCCCTGTTTGCCATTGTCGCCGCCTTGCTTTTGCCGGTGCAGCGTTGGGCGGTGGCGTTCCACAACCGCACATCGATTTTGAACTTGCACGCGAATTGCGCGATGGAATTGACCTTTCCCCTGACGGATATTCTGCCCATGAGCGGAGAAAAGCCGTCCTTGTCCTGTACGCTGCGCTTGATGTAGAGCAGCACTTTCATTTCTGTTTTCATGCGTTACTTTTTTGATTGCAATTTTACTCATATCTCGCCTGTTGAACGGTATGAGAATCAGGCAGAACGGCGCAATCAAAACCGGATAGGTTAAATCTGTAGGGTAAAGTAAGATTCCCGGATGGAAATACCTTTTAACAGACAGTTTATCCCTTGATTGACTGCATCTAAATGAAATGAAAACAGGTAATGACTTGGTAGCTGAACAGGTTCGTTATTCTACCTGTTTTTGCTATTTACCCAACTGCGCAAACCAACACAATTTTGCTGCTTTACAACGAATTGCAGTTCTTTTGCCGGATTCCTCTATTGGTTGCATTGATAGTTTTCTATCCATTCACGGGCATAGCCTACGCAGACCTTGAGAATCTGACCTATGACAATATCGGGCGGCAGGAGGACGGGACTTTGTACGTCACCCTGAACAGGCAGAAAACAGGGTCGCTTGCGTTTATCCCGCTAACCGATATTCCCCTGCGCATAATGAAGAAGTACCAAGACACGCCCTTTGCCGGGACGGGCGGGAAAGTGTTCAAGATGTGTACCCTCACCAATGCGGACATATTGCTGAAAAAGATAGCCAAGAAAGCCGGGATAGATAAACGGCTGACCTACCACATGAGCCGCCACAGCTTTGCGACCCTTTGCCTCTCAATGGGCGTACCCATTGAGACGGTCAGCAAGATGCTGGGACACCAAAGCATAGACACCACCCGCATTTATGCGAAGATAACCCGTACCAAACTGAACGAGGACATGACAAGCCTTGCCGGGCGTATCAAAGGCAGGTACAGGCTTGCACGGCAGTAAGCCCATAAAAAAGCCAGCAACACAGTTTTCAAGAAAACGTGATTGCTGGCTTTCAATCAATCAAACAATAAATCAATAAATACAGAAAACAAGATTGAAATAAAACAACCTTTCAATCTTTCAAGAAAGCAAGACATCAATAAAACAAGATTTCATGTTTTCAAGATTTCATTTTCTGTAATGCCTTTCCAGCAGGTCTAAAATCTCGCTTTCCCGGTAGATGATTTTTCCCGGAAGCTGCACGTAGCCCAGCAGCCCCGTGTCCCTGTAATCCTGCAACGTCCGTTTGCTGATGCAAAGCCGCCTGCACACCTCATCGCCCGTCAGGTAGTGTTCACCGTTCAATACCGGGCGATAGTTCATTACCACGTACTCCACGTTTTCCAATACCCTGTCGAGGGAAGAAAACAGTACCAGCGTGGTTTCGGAATCTTTCGTTATCAAATCCATACGCCTACTTTTTAGAATTGTCCCTTACTTGTTCGAGCAGAAAGGCTTCCACGTCCGAAGCCTTGTAGTAAATCTTGCCGTTTATCTGCGAGTAAGGCAGTTTTCCCGTATCACGGTAGGTCTGCATCGTCCGGGCTGAAACATTCAGCAAACGGCAGGTCTCGCAGTTATCCAGCCACTTGTCACGCTTCCTGCGTAAAGGCACGCAGAGCGCATCCACACGACCCACAAAATTTTCAAACCTCTGTTCCCATAGTTCAAACGTTTTCTTTTCAATCGTCACTATTTCCATAACCGATATATTTATTCTTGTCAATACTCCGTTTTTCTTCACTGGTGCAAATATATAAGGCTGAATAATAGGTTGTTTCTTCCTGTCCGCAAATGACCTTGCGTGTCCGAAAATGTCCACCGCCAACCCAAAAACAACATGAAAGAAACGAACCGATAACAAAAAAACTGTTTTTTCTCCACTCCTTAATTAAATAAGTAAGGTAATGAACACAAAGCCGTTTTCTATTTGCCGACATTAATTTGGTGCAGAGCGAAGCAAAGCGATTCCAAACGGCTGACGCTTTGTTTTTTACCGATTCTTCTTATTTTATTTGTGGTGCTAATTCAAAAAATAAGCACTTATGAACAATCCTTTCGAAGAAATTTTCAAACGGCTGGAGAACATCGAAAAGATGATTGCCCCGGTCACGGGCGCACAGCCCGGAGAACGGCAGGACGGAAAAGAGCCTGTGTTAGTCAAAATATCCGTTGCCAGCGGCATAACTGGGTATTCGGTCAATTACCTGTATCATTTAGCCAGTAAGGGGATGATACCGTGTGTCAAGCGTGGGCGTACCCTGCGTTTTGACATGGAGGAACTCAAAAAGTGGATGCAGCAGCAGTATGTCCCGGCTTCTAACAGACTTCCCGATGAAAAAGAAAAGAAGTGATGATGCACGGCATATCGAGGGCTGGCAATCAAAGAACGAGCGCATCGAAAGCCTGTTGAACGTCCTGTACGATTTCCGGTTCAACACCGTAAAGAGCCGGACGGAATACCGGGCTGCGGATTCTTCGGGCTTGTACCAGCCCGTTACGAAATTCGTTCTGAACTCGTTCAGGCGCAGGCTGGATGCGGCCGCTGGTATCGTCACCTCTGCCGAGAACATCCGTACCATACTGGAAAGCGATTTCGCAAGAAAGGTACATCCCATACGGGAATACTTCAACGCCCTGCCCTTACTGAATCCTGCCGAACACGGGCATATCGGCAGGCTTCTGAACACGGTACAGGTAGCCAACCCCGGCAAATGGGAGGAATATTTCACGAAATGGCTTATCGGTGTGGTAGCCAACGCCATGAACGACACGGGGTGTCAGAACCATACCTGTTTGGTGCTGACCGGGGACAGGCAGGGGCAGTTCAAATCGTGGTGGCTGGACAACCTTTGCCCGACACCGCTTAAGAACTACCTGTTCACCGGGAAGATAGACCCGCAGGGCAAAGACATCCTGACACTGATAGCCGAATACCTGTTCATCAACATTGACGACCAGCTAAAGGAACTCAACAAGCAGAACGAGAACGCATTGAAGAACCTTATCACCACCCCGGCGGTGAAGTACCGCAGACCGTATGATGTTTATATAGAGGAATACCCCCACCTCGCCAGCTTCATGGCTTCGGTGAACGGCAACGAGTTCCTGACCGACCCGACAGGCAGCAGGCGTTTTTTGCCGTTCGAGGTGCTGCGCATAGACAAGCCCACGGCAGAAAGCATCCGCATGGATAACGTCTATTCCGAAATCATGTACCTGTACCGTCAGGGCGTACGCTACTGGTTCAATGATGCGGAGATTGGGGAACTGCACCTGACAAATGCGGAATTTGAGGTGCAGACGGTCGAGTTCGAGATGCTGGCACAATACTTTGAGAAGCCGACAGAGGGGGAAGAAACCCTGTTTTTTATGACAACGGCACAGATACTGGCACGCTTACGGGATATATGCCCCATGCAACTATCTGAAAAACGGCTGGGGGAAGCGTTACGCAAAGCCGGGTTCAAACGGGTACAGAAACGTATTGACAAACAGACCTATTCGGTATATGGGTATAGGATAAAGCCTGTTCCAACATCCTGTACAAACAGCGATTACGGTTAGCACGGTCATTTTACGATTGGTTATTACTGCAACGCAGTAACTGCCATAGTAAGATATATTTTTATTTTACAGCCTGTATATCAAATATTTAATAATAGCGCAGTAAGCAGTAAGATAAAACCGCAAACTTTTGGAAAAGTTTGGAAAAAGAAAAAACGCAGGAATTATCAGGGTTATATTTCTATCTTCTTTTGAAGAAATAACTTACTTATCTTACTGCATAAGAGATAATCCGCTGAAAGAAAAAAGAATTATGCGCAGAAACATAGTGAGTTTTCTTCTTACTGACTTCTTACTGTGCTACTGCAATTTATCAACATCAAAAAAATAAAGATTATGACCTACAAGGAAGCCAACAATATCAGTATCAAGGATTACCTGAACTCTTTGGGAATCCAGCCCGTCACGGAAAAGGGAAGCTACGGGATGTACCGCAGCCCCTTACGGGAGGACAACACGCCAAGTTTCAAGGTGGATTATAACGCCAATCTATGGTGTGACTACGGAACTGGCGAGGGTGGGACGCTCATCGACCTTGTGATGAAGCAGAACGGGTGCAACGCCTACGGTGCTATCTGCCGACTGGAGCAGGGCGACACTACCTCTTTTTCCTTTCACGGGAAAGACCTGCCCGAAAGGGACACGAAAAGGCAGGCAGCCAGCCCGATAGAGATACGCAGAATACAGCCGTTACAGAATCCGGCACTCATGCGCTACTTGCAGGAAAGGGGGATTTCCCCCGGAACGGCAGTCCCATACGTGCAGGAGATGTATTACCGCATCGGTGGAAAGCCTTATTTTGCGCTGGCGTTCAGGAATGATTCAGGAGGTTACGAGCTTCGCAATCCCCGTTTCAAGGGCAGCACATCGAAAGACATCACCCACATAAGGCAAAAGGGAGAGCCGAGAGATACCTGTTTCGTGTTCGAGGGCTTTATGGATTTCCTCTCATTCCTCACTATCCGGCAACAGAAAAGCCCGGGTATGCCCTGTACCGACTGGCAGGATTACGTTATCCTGAACTCCACCGCCAACGTAGATAAAGCCTTATATCCGCTGGCTGGTTACGGGCATATACACTGTATGCTTGACAATGACGAGGCAGGCAGGAAAGCGGTTGAAGCCATAAGGCAGGAATACAAATGGCGTGTACGTGACGCATCACACCTGTACAGCGGTCACAATGACCTGAACGACTATCTGCGTAGCCTTAAAGTGAAGCAATCCCAAGATTTGACAGTTACCGACAAGCCCCAGCCGGAGCATGATAACAGACAGAATCCGGGTGAAAAAAGAAAGAGAGGGCTAAGGATGTGACCTGCAAAGCTGGCGGCATGAACCGACGGCAGGCTGTGTGATTAGGGAGAGCAAGGTTATGTTTCGGTAGACCGAAACACCTTGCTTTGCTTGACAGCAAAGAAAATTTCTCCCGTTGGTCGCAATTTTTAAGATACCACCTAAAAGCAAAAACACATGACAGGAATAAGGAACAAACCGGGAGGTCGCCCGGCAAAAAGCCGGATAGACAAGCAGAACCGGGTAGTCAGTACGAAACTGACCGAGTTACAGTTCTACGCAATCAGGAAGCGAGCCGAGGAAGCCGGGCTGCGTGTCAGCGAGTACGTCCGGCAGGCGGTCGTTTCGGCAGAGGTAACGCCCCGGCTGAACAGGCAGGATGCGGACACTATCCGCAGGCTGGCGGGCGAAGCCAACAACATCAACCAACTGGCGCACCGGGCGAATGCCGGAGGGTTCGCACTGGTAGCGGTGGAACTGGTGAAACTCAAGAACAGGATTGTCGAAATCATAAACCGGTTGTCGGATGATTGGAAAAATAAAAAAGGGAAGCGGATTTAAGGGCTGTGTAAATTACGTGCTGGGCAAGGAACAGGCTGCCTTGCTTCATGCGGAGGGAGTGTTAGCGGAAAGCAACCGGGACATCATACGCAGTTTCATTCTGCAAGCCGGGATGAACCCCGACCTGAAAAAGCCTGTCGGACATATTGCGCTAAGCTATTCCCCGGTGGACGCACCCAAGCTGACAGACGGGAAAATGATACAGCTTGCGCAGGAGTACATGCGTGAAATGAAAATCACCGATACGCAGTACATCATCGTGCGCCACCAAGACCGGGAACATCCGCACGTGCATATCGTGTTCAACCGCATAGGCAACAACGGCAAGACCATTTCGGACAGGAACGACATGTACTGTAATGAACAAGTATGCAAGAAGCTGAAAGCCAAACACGGGCTTTATTTCGCTAAAGGCAAGGAGCATGTAAAGCAACACCGTTTGAGAGAGCCGGACAAATCCAAATATGAGATTTACAACACAGTAAAGAATGAAATTGGGGAATCAAGGAACTGGCGGCAGTTACAAACCCGGCTGGCAGAAAAGGGTATCGGGATTCATTTCAAGTACAGGGGACAGACTGGCGAAGTGCAGGGTATATCCTTTTCCAAAGGCGAATATACGTTCAAGGGGTCGGAGATAGACCGCAGTTTCAGTTTCTCCAAGCTGGATAAATGTTTCGGGGATGCGGGGCTGAACACTACCGAAAGCAACCGACAGACGATTTCCGCACCTGTTCAGGAGCTATCGCAGACACCGGGCAAAGCCGACAGTCCGTTACTGGCAGGCTTGGGCGGTCTGTTCTCTACCCCGTCCTCTCCGGCTGATGATACGCCCGACAATCCCGGTGAAAGAAAAAGGAAGAAAAAGAAACGACACTTAAAATTGTAGGAACATGGAAGAAAATTTAATTTTGGAGGGGCTTCTCTCTATGGTTACGGAACTGAAAGAACGGCAGGAGAAGCAGGTAACGCCAGCCAGCCGGGAGGAAACGATTAACCGACTGGACGTTATCGAACAGCGCATTTCAGAAATGCAAGGTAAATCCGGCATTACTGAAAACACGGTACGGGAGATTCTAAACCAAATCGGCAGTATCGGAAAAGGGCAGTCCGAGAACCAAAAACAAGACCTTGAAGATATAAAGGGGCTTATCGTGACCTCGCACCGATATTTCAAGGAACGGTTAAAGGTGTTGTTCCCGGCTGATGATACAACGACAGGGGAAGCAATGCCCGTTTCATGGTACGGCAAACTGACATACCGGGTAACTCCCTATTTGAAACCCAAGTTCTTTCTTCTTTCAGCAGGGATAATCATTTGTCTTGTGTCGCTTGCATTGAATGTGCGGTTTATACAAAGAATGCAGCGGTTACAGGACAACGATATAAAATACCGCTATATCCTGATGAAAGGAAAGGCAGACGGCAGCAGCCTTGATTCACTGGAAACAAAGTTCAGCCGGGAACGGGATAACGCTTTCATCCGAAGCCTGACCGATTCGGTGAAAGGCTTTGAATACCGCAGCAGGAAACAGGCGGAAGCGTTGGAACGGGCAAGGCTGTTGAACGAGCAAGCCGAGCAGCTAAAGGAGGAAGCCGACAAATTAGGCAAGCCATAAGCCAAAAGCAAAGCCGGAGCAGAACCGCCCCGGCTTTTTAATTCACTTCTTTTTCTTCGTGCAGTGTTCTTTCTCGAACTGGCGCAGCGTGGTAACGCTGAATCTCTCCTTGATGAACTCCCGGACATCGGAAGCCTTGTAATACACTTTTCCGCTGATTGTGAAATACGGCAGCGCACCGATAGCCCTGTAGCGTTGCAGGGTCTTGATACTCACCTTGAAGAGCAGGCACAAGTCCTGATTATCCAGCAGGTTGTCATCTTCGGGCAACACCCTGTCGGCATTGCGCAGTACCCGTACATCCTTGCAGAGTTCTTCCAGTTTGGCGTACAGCTTCTGCATCCATACGCTGAAATCGTCATTATCTATATACATGATTGCTTCATTTTTCTGATTATACATTATGGTCTGTCAATCGATTGATGAAGCAAAGTTCAGAAAACAGGCGCAAAGAAATTACGGGGGAACTAATGGAATCCCCTATAAATAAATCATAAGCCGTTGGTTATCTGTACCCTTTCTTTTCATGTTCCTTGCGGATAAGCTCTGCCAGTCCATTAAGAAACTCTGTGATTTTACCCGGCTTGCGTTTTATCACGTCCTCATGCTTTTGGTGGCAGTCGCCTATCCTGATATTGAAAAGCCATTCAAAGGCTTTGGATAAATCCACCAAGTAGGCGGGTTTGCCGTTCTGATATACGATGTCTTTGGAGAGGAACAGACCGCTTACTATTTCCATGATGTTGATAAGGGTTGTCTTGTCGGCAAGAAAGAGAGGGGAAAGGGCTTGTGTATCGGTGTGTTGCCGCAACTGTTCCGGGTACTTGATGCGCCATTCGATAAGACGTATTTCGGTGTTTAACAGCCCTATCGCTTCATCAATTAGATGCAGATAGGGCATTTTTTTCTTGCTCAAACCGTACACGGTACGATTTGAGACGGTGCAAGCCAAAGGAGAAATAACGCAGTAATACGCTATAATCCTGTTCGTTGATGCTGAAATCGGCTACATGCGTAGCCAATTCTTCGATAGCCTCTGTAAGTTCAGATGCAGAAACTTTGCGCTGCGAGTATTCCGATAATAAACGGAAAAATCTCTGTTGTAATACACTTTCCATGTAGTGTTGAAATTATATTATTAATCGTCTTTGTTTTTCATTTTCACATATCCATTTGCATAATTCCCTATAATATTGTGATTATCATCATAAATATAGCCATTGGAATAATATCCTTTGAGTATTCTCTTTGAACTATAAATATATCCGTTAGTATAATTACCAATCGTTTCACCTTGCTTGTCAAATATATATCCATTTCGATAGGTAATCAATGACGTTTTGCATGAACCGAAACATAAAACACTCAAAATTAGTAACAATGTTCTCATATCATTTTTGAATTAGTATCTAAATCTTGATGTATCAATCTTTTTTACCTCTTTTTTCTTATATCCACCAAAGCGATAACTGAAATGTAGAGTAAATGCTCGTGAATAAAATCCGCTATTCATATTCAAGTTTTGCCCCTTAAAACGAACTCGTGTTGCAGGCATTCCCGTATCAAATATATCATTGCAACGGGCGGATAAGCTCAAATTGTCATTGGCGAAATTCCACCGTAATCCGACAGTGAGATTAAAAATAGATTCTATATCAAATGTCCCTTGTATGACGGGAGTCTGTACATTTCCCATTAGTTCGAAAGACAAATTCTTATTTATTTTAAACGTATTATCCAGTGTGCCGCTAAATACCCATTTCTTACGATTGAAAGGAATGTCGAAAAAATTATCACAGCGTTGGTGCATTTGCATACCGACTAAGGTTAATCGGGAATCCAGCCAGTTTCCTGCCTCAAAAGGCAATATGATGTTTACGCCCCATACCTGCATATAGTTCCAATTTGTATTTTTATAGATTAGTGCCAGCCTGTCAGTCGATTGATAGGCGGCTTGAGTGAAATAATCTGAGGTGTGCGTGAAAAACAAACCAAAGATGTATTTCTGCTTCCATATATAATTCCCATTCAGGTTATAGTTTGTCATCGGTTTCAACCCCGGCGTTCCCCATAATTCTGTATATCCATTAAGATAACTGACGGAAGATTGCATATCCCAATAGCTTGGATAAGTTTTGTCCGTAGATAATGAAAGTTGAAACATATGTTTCGGCGTTTTAAAGTAAATCAATGATGCTTGTGGGTAAACTGCCCATTTATGATAATTGCCAATCGTATAATATTCTCCCGTAGCGGAAACGGATAAAGATGTACCTGTTGTATAGTTTTTACTCAATGATACATAAAAGCTGGTAGTTTGTTCTCTTAGATTGGAATATGTGTTTTGAGTTTGAATGTTACCTGTCTCTTTATCATAAGTTTGGAAATCAATATCTTTAGCAAATCGGTAGGAAACTCCATAACCCAGATTCCATCCTTTGGGTAAAGACTGTTTCCGGTCTGCATAGATAGAATAGCGGTCTATCTTTTGTCCGCCAACCATAGAGAAACTACTCTGATTTTCATCTTGATAATTTGCGTATAGCCTTTGATTATTATTGGAAGTATAATGTGTATAATCACCACCTATTTCAAGTCCGAAGCCTGAATGATATTGCAATGTAATATTGTGCATTTGATTGTCAACATATTTATCCACATTGCTGGTTTGGTAGTTGCCTGATGTCCGGCTGTTATTATGCTGGTCGGGGGTATAACTGCCTGTGTATGCTATATTGATATTGTTTTTGTTGTTGAAGTTATATTCAAAAGCTACTCTAAGGTCATGCTTCCAGTACTTACTACGTAACTGTTCGTTTTGTATGATATGATGTAGTTCATCTTTTAGCGTATGTTTGGAATCAAGGTCTATGTACTCCATCTTTTTCACGTTATTTGCTCCGTACATTACATCAAAAGCCATTTGGGGAGTTGATAAACGAAAGTTTCCATTCATTCCCCCATCATTGAAATATTGGTTTTTATAGTCAGCACTTATCTCCCCCTGAAAAGAGTAGTCGTTTGAATGCTTTAAAACAATATTAATAGCTGCACCTCGCACATTATATTCAGGAGGTGCGCTGTACATTACTTCCGCTTTTTCTACACGGCTAACCGGAGTATTGCGCAAAATTGTTTCAAGTTGTCCGGCATCCATTGTTGTAGGTTTTCCATTTAGAATAACAGTCAGTTTTCCTGCTCCAGCCAAAGTTAGTATTCCTCTGTCTTCTTGCACTCCCGGTATTTTTGTCAATGCTTCATAAGCATTGTTTACGAGTTGATTTTGGGTAAGAACAGCAAGATTATATCCTAAAAGTCCATTCTCTACTTTTGCAAAAGGACGTTTCGCCTTTATAATAACTTCATCCAAAGCATAGTCTTTAGGTTGAAGTTGAATAATTCCAGCATCATTTTTTTTACTTACCATTTGTTTGGTTTCATATAAAAGGTGTTGTATTATCAAGCGGTATTCTTTCTGTTGGCTTTTAAAAACGAATATACCGTCAGCATTGGAAATGGATGCGCCTATATAAGTCGAATCCATCGTTTGCAAAATAATAGTCGCACCGTCTATAGGCAGTTGTTTGTCATCTATTATTTTTCCGTTAATCGTTTGCCCCCAAGCGACTGTTTGAGAGCAACCTAAAAACAGGTAGAAAAATGTCAATGTTATTATGTTATTTAATCGCATCATACGAATTCAGTTTATTGATTACAAGACTATTAAAAGGTAAAAGAAACTCC
Source organism: Parabacteroides distasonis (assembly GCF_004793765.1). Taxonomy (GTDB): domain Bacteria; phylum Bacteroidota; class Bacteroidia; order Bacteroidales; family Tannerellaceae; genus Parabacteroides; species Parabacteroides distasonis_A. Next base: position 14,597 of record NZ_SRYM01000051.1, read on the forward strand.
TGCACCAAAGAACCATTCCCATCTTTTTTGTATTATGTTATATTGGTAGTTCGTTTGGGATTTAATAATGGCATGTTTACCTATCTCATATGAAAATCCTGCTCCTACCTTATAAGGGATAGAAGTTGCCGGAAGTATCACACTACGTTTTTTGTCCAGTGTATAGCTTCCATATACACTAAAATGTAGTTTCTTGTTTAAAGGAATAGTCATGTTTGTTTTTTGTTGAATCTTTATAAGAGGGAGATTTTTATCTATCCGACTATTTATCATAAGGCTTTTGCATTTTAGATTTCCATTCAATAGATTATTGTTATGATTTAATTTGTAGTGAAACGTTGTGGCGCACCCAATATTTACTACATTCGGAAAATCTTCTTTAAAATCAATATCTAACCTAAAATCATCCCAGTACCTATTAGCGTCTTTTGGCGAATGACCAATAATAGACTGTTCCAGTTCCCTTTTAAAAGCATCATCAATATGGATAGGCATTTCTCCTTTCAGCATTTTAGTCAATCGGACAGAATCGTTTGGAGTCCACCCGTTTTGTACTTGTGCATTGACTGGACGGGCGAGAAATAAAAAAAACAACAAAAATATTGCTGTTTTCCAAACGTTTGAAATTATCTGATTAGTCGCATCCACACTTCATTTAAGCCTTATCCGTTAATACTAAATCATGAATGCAAAATACGGAAGAATAAAGAAAAAAGGTCTTGACAATTGTCAAGACCCCAGTATAATGGATGTTAAAAAGATTGGCTATTTCTCCAATTTGCGGCGTATGCGACTAACTGTTTCAGGAGTAACCCCTAAGAAAGAAGCTATACTTTTCAAGGGTACAATATCTTTAAGGTCAGGACAACGTTTCATTAGTCTTTGATATCGTATTTCAGGTGTACAATACGAATCGAGCAATCGTTCATACACCATTTCATATAGATTTTCAGCTACATATCTTCCTAATCGTTGAGTTTCCATATTCGTTTCCCAACATTCTATAATATCATGGCGTGATATTTCATAAACAGAACAGTCTGTTAATGCTTGAATGCTCACTGCTGACAAACAACTTTTCATAAAAGAAGAATAGTCACATACAAATTCATCGGTAAAAGCATATCCTACAATGTGTTCTTCTCCTTCTTCGTCAATATGCGTATATTGAAATGTGCCATGTTTCACCCAACCGGCAAAACGTTCTATCTCATTTTGTCGGATAAAGAAATCTTTCTTATGGTAAGTACGCAATATCCCTTTTCTCGCAAATAAATCTTTTACATGAGAATAGTCCAAATTATTGAGATATGTATTAAAATCATTCATTATCGTAAGCTATTTGTTCAGTTTGTGGCGGATGCGACTGATTGTTTCAGGTGTGACTTGTAAGAAAGAAGCCACTTCTTTCAACGTAATGTGCTCTTGAATGTCGGGGCATCTGTTCAATAAATCAAGATAAAGTTCTTCCGTAGTTTTACAGTACATATCCAATAATCTATGATACATCAACAAGTATGATTGTTCGACAAGCGTACACTTTATTTGCATGGTTTCGGCATTTGTCGTAAAAAATTCCTCTGCCGTTGAATATGGTAGATAGTAAATCTTTGAATCGCAAACAGCCTCAATAGTGACTAATGACGGTCGGTCGGGATTTATGAATGTGCATAAACTCCCCGCAAATTCATTTGAAAAAGTATATCCTACTATATGTATATTTCCTCTTTCATCCACATGGGTATATCTCAATAAGCCGTTTTCAATATAAGCCCCCCGGCGGTTCATTTTACCCTGAACAGAGAACTGTTCTCCCTTTTTGAGTTCGATATAAGCTCCATGTTCCAAGATAAAATGTTTTAATAATTCCAATCGGGAATGCTTACCGTATTGTGCATTGAAGTTCTTCATATGTTTGATATTGTTAGGGGATGATATTTTTACTAATCTCATGTCTTTGTAAAACTACAACTTTATTGTAGTTTTACAAAGACATTATTGGCATTTAAAGGAATATAACTATTTTTGTAGCAGAGTATTGAAACAGTGGAAACATAAGGCAAATTAAAGAATTTCGCTCGTTTCTATATCGTTACCCATTATTCTATACACTTCTTATAAATATCTGTTATTCAATAGATAATATTCTTATTTTCGTTTTTACAAAACACACCTTGCTATTTTCTATAAATTCCTCACGTTCGGCAAAACAAGCAAGCTCGCTTTGCTCTCACTTAATCGGAATTTTCTGACGAAAATCGAAATCCGTCACGGACGGATTGGGGTTAGCGTGGAACGGTAAGCCCTGCGTTCACCAGCCCGTTTTTACACTTGCGCCCCCGGCGGTTCGTTACTCCGTTGCAAAGTAACGGTGATTTATAATGCTGTAAAATAGGTAGTTGATGGACAAATCGGGACAGCACAGGACAAATCGGGACAAGGTTTTCAGGGGACGTTTTTTCTCCCTTTTTTTGCATCGGATTTCAAGATTGAAAGCAAGATTGAAAGAAATATTCCAATCAGGAAAGAATGATTGAAAGCATGATTTCAAGAAAGCATGATTGCATTATTTCAATATTTCAAGAAAGCATGAAAGCAGGAAAACAAGATTGAAATAAAACAGTCTTTCAATCTTTCAAGATTGCAATATGGAAACAAAGAAAGCTATATGGCTGGATTGATTGAAAGCAATAAATAAATCTATCAACCAATAATGAACGAAAGCAATATGGAAAACGAGAAAACACCCCTTTATGTCGCCTTTTCCACCCAAAAGGGCGGGGTCGGCAAAACAACCTTTACCGTGCTGGCGGCGAGTTACCTCTACTACCTCAAAGGCTACGATGTGGCGGTGGTCGATTGCGACTACCCCCAACACTCCATTGCCGGGATGCGAAAGCGGGATGCCGAGCAGGTCGGGGCGGATGAAGATTACAAGCGCATGGCGTATGAACAGTTTACCCGGCTGGGGAAGAAAGCTTATCAAGTATTGTGCAGTTCACCTGAAAAGGCGATTGCAACGGCTGACGAATATATATCCACCGGACACGTGCCGGATATAGTGTTTTTCGACCTGCCCGGCACGGTAAACAGCGAGGGCGTGATAAACTCCCTTGCGGGCATGGACTACATTTTCACCCCCATTTCAGCCGACAAGGTGGTGCTGGAAAGCAGCCTGTCGTTCGCAATGGCTATCCAAAAGCTATTGGTGAAGAATGAAGCCTGCCGACTTGCCGGGCTGTACCTCTTTTGGAACATGGTGGACGGTCGGGAGAAAACAGACCTTTACACCGCCTACGACAAGACGATTAAGGAACTGGAACTGCCACTGATGAAAACCTTTATCCCCGATACCAAACGCTACAAAAAGGAACTGGTAGCGGATAAAAAGGCGGTGTTCCGCTCCACGCTCTTTCCCGCCAGCCGCCCGCTGGTAAGGGGAAGCAACTTGGAAGAACTGATAACCGAAATAGTGTACTACATCAAATTAAAATGATATGGCAAAGCAAAGCGGCGGGATGCCGAAGATAGACGAGGATTTTATGCGAGAACTTATTTTGCAAGGTGTACCGAGTAAACAAGATAATAATAAGACGAATGATGTACCGCAAGAAACAACACAAACAGAAACGGTGCAAGTAGAGAAACCGACACCCCGCAGGCGCAAGGGCGGTTCGGGTGACTACCGGGAAACCTACTTTCAGAAAGTGGAACTGGCAGACCGACAGCCCTTGTACGTGAGCCGTACCACGCACGAGAAGCTGATGCGTATCGTGACGGTGATAGGTGGGCGCAAGGTGACGGTAAGCAGCTACGTGGAAAACATTCTGCTGCGCCACTTCGAGCAGTACCAAGACGAGATAAACACCCTGTACGAAAGCCACTTTCAAAAACCTGTCTGACTATGGTAATCCATTGCATACTTACCGGGCTTTTGGTGTACTATATCGCCCTGTGGCTGTGGTATCGTTACACGGACAGCCGGACATCACCGGGCAGAACGGATGATGCGCCACTCCCACGAAACGGGGTTTCAGGCTACACGCTGATAGGTGAAAGCCGATACAAGGGTGGACTAATCGGGACAGCGCAGGACAAATCGGGACACCTCCCGCAAGCGGCTGAAAATGATACTATTTTTGCGCCGCAGGCTGACGGACTGCCGGAAGAAACGCCCGGTTACGAGAATGACGAACCCGACTACGAGGACGAGGAAATAGCCGGGTACATGGACGGTGACGATGATACCGGGCGGGCTACGGGCGTGAGCTTTGACGAACTGGGCGAAGCGGTACGCACGGCGAACGCCGACAACCCCACCGAAGCGGAACAGCGGCAAGCCGCCGGGACGCTGGCAAGCATTGAGGGGACGAACCTCTACGATGCGGTGGTGGAGAACATCAACGGCGGTCTGGCAAAGGTGGCGGAACTGCTGGGACGCAACGAAGCGGAACTGGCTACGGCTGCCGTCCCTGCCGAAGCTGGCGGTACAAGCAAGGAACACGAAGCGTTCGACATGAACGATTTCCTATAATATAATAATGTGTAACAATATGAAGCAACGTGACTACGGTTGATTGGCAACCTGAAAACCAAACAGACAAACGGGACTATCCCCGACCACTAAAATTTCAAATTATTCACCAGCCGGGTAAGGCGGACTTCCCACCCGCCGCCCGGCATTAAAAACAAATCACAATGAGAAAGAGAATCTTTTTGTCGGCGGCTATCCTTGCCGCTGCGGTAAGTGCCTACGCACAGGGCAACGGGCAGGCGGGCATCACCGAAGCCACGAACCTAATCACCGGGTATTTCGACCCCGGAACAAAATTGGTGTATGCAATCGGGGCGGTCTGCGGCTTGATTGGCGGGGTAAAAGTATATAACAAATTTTCAAGCGGTGACCCCGACACCTCAAAGACTGCCGCCAGTTGGTTCGGGGCGTGTATCTTCCTGATTGTCGCCGCCACTATCCTGCGGTCGTTCTTCCTCTAAAACGGCGGCTATGTCTGAATATCCGGTAAACAGGGGTATCGGAAAGCCGGTGGAGTTCAAGGGGCTGAAAAGCCAGTACCTTTTCATTTTTGCAGGCGGCTTGCTTACCGTCTTCGTGGTGTTCATCGTCCTGTTCATGGCAGGCGTGAACCAGTGGCTATGTATCGGTTTCATCGTGTCGGCTTCGCTGCTGCTCGTGTGGCAGACGTTCCGGCTCAACGCACGGTACGGCACGCACGGGCTGATGAAAGCAGCCGCACGCAAAAGACACCCACGCTTCATTATCAGCCGAAAGGCGATACCCCGCCTGTTCAACTACAAAAGAAGAAAGGAAGAAAGAACATGAGGAATACATTAAAGGCTACCACGCTGGAACGAAAATTTCCACTTTTGGCGGTGGAGAACGGCTGCATCATTTCAAAGGATGCGGACATAACGGTGGCTTTCAGGGTGGAACTGCCCGAACTGTTCACCGTCACCAGTGCCGAGTACGAAGCCATACATTCGGCGTGGTACAAGGCTATCAAGGTGCTGCCCGACTACTCCATAGTACACAAGCAGGACTTCTTCATCAAGGAGAACTACCAGCCCGACACGGAAAGGGACGAGCTTAGTTTCCTGTCCCGGAGTTTTGAACGGCATTTCAATGAACGCCCGTTCCTGAACCATTACTGCTACCTGTTCCTGACGAAAACGACAAGGGAGAGAAGCCGCCGACAGAGCGACTTCTCCACCCTCTGCCGGGGCAGGATTGTCCCGCAGGAGATAGCCGACAAGGAAACGGCTGCAAAGTTCATCGAAGCGGTCGGGCAGTTTGAAAGGATTATGAACGACAGCGGGTTTGTCACGCTTACCCGGCTGGCGGCATCGGAAATCACCGGGCAGGACGGCAAGGCGGGCATCATCGAGAAATACTTCTCGCTCTCGCAAACCGACACTACTTGCCTGAAAGACATCGGGCTGTACCCGGAAGAAATGCGTGTCGGGAACGATATACTGTGCCTGCACACGCTTTCGGACGTGGAAGATTTGCCCGGAAAGGTCGGGACGGACTGCCGATTTGAGAAACTGTCCACTGACCGGAGCGATTGCAGGTTAAGTTTTGCCGCCCCGGTGGGTGTGCTGTTGTCGTGTAACCACGTCTATAACCAGTTCATCTTCATAGACGACCACGCCGAAAACCTGAAGAACTTCGAGCAGACCGCCCGGAATATGCAATCGCTCTCCCGCTACTCCCGTGCCAACCAAGTGAACAAGGAGTGGATAGACGAGTACCTGAACGAAGCCCACAGCAAGGGGCTTATCTCGGTGCGTTGCCACTGCAACGTCATGGCATGGAGTGACGACCGGGACGAACTCAAACGTATACGCAACGATGTGGGAAGCCAGCTTGCGCTAATGGAGTGCAAGCCACGCCACAACACCACCGACACGCCCACGCTCTTTTGGGCGGGCATACCCGGCAACGAGGCGGACTTCCCCGCAGAGGAAAGTTTCTACACGTTCTTGGGGCAGGCTCTCTGCCTGTTCGTGGAAGAAACGAACTACAAGAGTTCGCTTTCCCCGTTCGGCATCAAAATGGTGGACAGGGTAAGCGGTCGCCCGCTGCACATCGACATTTCAGACCTGCCCATGAAGAAAGGCATCACCACCAACCGCAACAAGTTTATACTTGGGCCGAGTGGTAGCGGGAAGTCTTTCTTCACCAACCACATGGTGCGCCAGTATTACGAGCAGGGTGCGCACGTGCTGCTGGTCGATACGGGTAACAGCTACTTGGGGCTGTCCCAGCTTATCCACAACCGCACGCACGGCGAGGACGGGATTTATTTCACCTACACCAACGAAAACCCGATAGCGTTCAACCCGTTCTATGTCGAAGACGGGGTATTTGACATCGAGAAGAAAGAGAGTATAAAAACCCTTATACTCACCCTGTGGAAGCGGGACGATGAAGCCCCCAAGCGGTCGGAAGAAGTGGCGTTGTCCAATGCGGTAAGTGCCTATATCGAGCGTATCACGGGCGACAGGTCGGTAACGCCCTGTTTCAACACGTTCTACGAGTTTGTCCGGGATGATTACCGCCGACAGCTTGAACAGAAGAACGTCAGGGAAAAGGATTTTGACATTGACAATTTCCTGAACGTGCTTGAACCGTACTATCGTGGCGGTGAGTACGACTACCTGCTGAACTCCGACAAGGAACTGGATTTGCTGCATAAACGCTTCATTGTCTTTGAATTGGATAATATCAAAGACCACAAGATTTTATTCCCGATAACGACCATTATCATCATGGAAGCCTTTATAAACAAGATGCGCAAGTTAAAGGGAATAAGGAAGTTAATACTAATTGAAGAAGCGTGGAAAGCGATTGCATCGGCGAACATGGCGGACTACATAAAATATTTGTACAAAACCGTCAGGAAGTATTTCGGGGAAGCGATTGTGGTAACGCAGGAAGTGGAAGATATTATTTCCTCGCCCATAGTGAAAGAGAGTATCATCAACAACTCGGACTGCAAGATTTTGTTAGACCAGCGAAAATATCTCAACAAGTTCGACAGCATACAGAACCTCTTGGGACTGACCGACAAGGAGCGTTCGCAGGTATTGTCTATCAACATGGCGAACCACCCCGGACGGAAGTACAAGGAAGTTTTCTTTTCGCTGGGCGGCACGCAGTCGGCGGTATATGCCACGGAAGTTTCGTTGGACGAATACTACACGTACACTACAGAGGAAAGCGAGAAAATGGAACTGTTCGCCCTCGCCGAGAAGCTGGGCGGCAACCTTGAACTGGCTATCAAGCGGCTTGCGGAAAGCAAACGCAATCCCCAATCATCAACAACTTAAAAATTAGGAACATGAAGAAAACAATTCTCCTTATGGCGGTATGCCTTTGCTTCATCGGCAAGGCATCCGCCCAGTGGGTGGTGTCAGACCCCGGCAACTTGGCACAGGGTATCATCAACACCACCAAGCAGATAGTGCAGACCTCCACCACAGCCAAGAACACGCTGGACGGCTTCATGGAAGCGCAGAAGATTTTCCAGCAGGGTAAAAAATATTACGATGCGCTCAAAGCGGTGCATGACGTGGTAAAGGGCGGTGTCAAGGTGAAGAAGTCCATTGAACTGGTGGCGGAAATCTCCGAAATCTACGTGCGCAACTTCCAAAACATGCTGGCAGACCCGAATTTCACGCCTGACGAACTTTCCGCAATATCGTTCGGCTATGCCAAACTGATGTCGGAAAGCTCGGACGTGTTGCAGGACTTGAAGAATGTAGTGAACATCACGGGTATGTCGCTGACGGATGCCGAACGGCTGGCAATCATCGACAACGCTTATCGAAGTCTGCTCAACTACCGCAACCTCGTGAACTACTACACCCGCAAGAACATTTCCGTGTCCTACCTGCGGGCGAAGAAGAAGAACGACACCGACCGGGTGCTGGCTCTCTACGGCTCGGCGGATGAACGCTACTGGTAACATATAAATCGGTATGCCTATGTTATTAGCAGCAGTGGATTTTGACAACCTGCACCAAGTGTTGCGGGTGCTTTACGATGAAATGATGCCCTTGTGCAGCAACATGACGGGGGTAGCGAAAGGGATAGCCGGGCTGGGAGCTTTGTTCTATGTAGCCGCCAAAGTGTGGCAGTCGCTCGCACGTGCCGAACCCATAGACGTGTACCCGCTCCTGCGCCCCTTTGCGCTGGGGCTGTGCATCATGTTCTTTCCCACGTTTGTGCTGGGGACTATCAACACGGTGCTGTCGCCAGTGGTGAAAGGGTGCAACCAGCTTATGGAAACGCAGACTTTCGACATGAACGAGTACCGGGCGCAGAAAGACCGACTGGAATATGAAGCCCTGATGCGAAGCCCCGAAACGGCTTACCTCGCATCGGACGAGGAATTTGACCGACAACTGGAAGAACTGGGCTGGTCGCCCTCCGACATGGTGACTATGACGGGTATGTACATGGACAGGGCGGCGTACAATATCAAGAAGTCCGTCCGGGACTGGTTCAGGGAACTGTTGGAAATGCTCTTTCAGGCAGCGGGGCTGATTATAGACACGCTGCGCACGTTCTTCCTGATTGTGCTTTCGATACTGGGTCCGCTGGCGTTTGCGATTTCCGTCTATGACGGTTTCCAAAGCACGCTGACCCAGTGGATTTCACGCTATATCTCCATTTACCTGTGGTTGCCCGTGTCCGACCTGTTCAGCAGCGTGCTGGCACGCATACAAACGCTGATGCTCCAAAAGGACATTCAGGAACTTTCAGACCCGAATTTCATTCCTGACGGGAGCAGCACCGTGTATGTAATCTTTATGATTATAGGTATCGTGGGCTACTTCACCATTCCCACGGTGGCAAGCTGGATTGTGTCGGCTGGCGGCACGTCTGCCTATAACCGCAACGTGGCACGGGCGGGGTCAATCGCCGGGGCTGCGGTCGGTGCGGCAAGCGGGAAAGTAACCGGGAAACTACTCAAATAACCAACATCAAAATTTAATATATGGAATTTAAATCATTAACGAACATCGAAACGAGTTTCCGGCAAATCCGGCTCTTTGCGCTGGTATTCAGCTGCCTGTGCGCACTGGTGACGGGCTTTGCCGTGTGGAACTCGTACAGCTTCGCCGAAAAGCAGCGGCAGAAGATATACGTCCTCGACAACGGTAAAAGCCTGATGCTGGCACTCTCGCAGGACATGGCACAGAACAGACCCGTGGAAGCCAAATCGCACGTGCGGCGTTTCCACGAACTGTTTTTCACCTTATCACCCGACAAGGGGGCTATCGAAAGCAACATCAAACGCTCGCTGTTCCTCGCCGACAAGACCGCTTTCAACTATTACAAGGACTTGGCGGAAAAGGGCTACTACAACCGGGTAATTTCCGGAAACGTCACGCAGACGGTGGAGATTGACAGCGTGAAGTGTGACTTCGACCAGTACCCCTACAAGGTGAACACGTATGCCCGCCAGTTGATTGTCCGGGAAAGCAGCCTGACGGTGCGAAGCCTTGTGACCTCGTGCCGCCTACTCAACGCCACACGGAGCGACAACAACCCGCACGGCTTCATCATCGAAGCGTTCACCATTACCGAGAACAAGGATTTGCAAACCGTTAAGAGATAGCCTTATGGAGAGAAAACGAAATTACATCGAAAAGGTGCAGGACTGGGCGGACGACTGCCTGCGCCGAATGTGCGGACGGATTACGCCGGGCAAAAGGCTGGCGGTTATCCTCGTGATGTTCTTCTTTTTCGGCGGCTTGTCTATCTACATCACCGTTTCATCAATCTACAATATCGGGAAACGGGACGGCAGGCGGCTGCAAATAGAACATATCAAACAACTGCCATTGCAAGGCAATGACACAATCAACAGTATCAACCCCTTAAACAGACCGCAATATGGAAGAAGTACAGAAGAATGAGAACGGCACGACCGTACCGCAGACGGACGGGAAGCCTGAAAAGGAAAAGAAGCCCAAACGGGAACTTACTCCGCAGCAGGTGCAGCAGCGCAGGAAAATGATAGTCTTCCCGCTGATGTTCCTTGCCTTTGCCGGGTGCATATACCTGATATTCGCCCCCTCCGGCAAAGAGGACGTGAATGTGGAAAGCGTGGGCGGTTTCAACGCCGACATCCCCCTGCCCGCAGAGGACGGGATTATAGCCGACAAGCAAAAGGCTTACGAACAAGCGATGCTGAACCGCAAACAGCAGGACAAGATACAATCCTTGCAGGACTTCGGTTTCACGCTGGACGATGAAACGGAAGAACCGCAAGCGGAAATCGACCTGATGCCGGAAGAAGATGCGGAGCCACAAAGGGGCGGCGGTGCTTCTTATTCGGCAAACGCTTACCGGGACATCAACCGCCAGTTAAGCACGTTCTACGAAACCCCGGCGGTGGACGAGGAAAAAGAGGACTTGAAGCGGCAGGTGGCGGAACTCACCGACAGACTGCAACAGCAGCAGAACGCCACGTCTACGGCAGACGACCAAATGGCACTCTTGGAAAAGTCCTACGAGCTGGCGGCAAAGTACATGAATGAGGGCGGGCAGAACGGGCAAACGGCACAAGTGCCTGTTGCCGGGACTATCACCCAAAAGCCACAAGCACAGCCCGTGCAGGCTATCCGGGAAACAACCGTATCGGGATTGCAGCAGCCCGTGAGCGATGCCGACTTCATCCGGGCTTACAGCCAGCCACGAAACTACGGCTTCAACACGGCGGTAGGCACGGGCTACGCTATGGGCAGGAACACGATAGCCGCCTGCATCCACCAAGACCAAACCCTGACGGACGGGCAGGCAGTGAAACTCCGGCTGCTTGAACCCATGCAAGCCGGGAACATAGTTGTGCCGAAGAATACCCTTGTGGCGGGGACGGCAAAGGTGCAGGGCGAACGGCTCGACATACTGGTGTCCTCGATTGAGTACGCTGGCAACATCATCCCGGTGGAACTCGCCGTGTTTGACATGGACGGGCAAAAGGGGCTTTCCGTACCGTCCTCTATGGAGCAGGAAGCGTTCAACGAAGCTATGGCGAATATCGGAAGCGGACTGGGTACAAGCATTTCCTTTGCACGGAGTGCCGGGCAGCAGGTGGCTATGGACGTGACAAGGGGCTTGCTGCAAGGTACGTCCGGCTATCTTGCGAAAAAGTTCAGGACTGTAAAAGTAAAGCTGAAAGCAGGCTATAAAGTCATGCTTTACGCCAAACAACAATAACCATTTTATCAACCACTAAAATTTCAATTAACGATGAAACAGATTTTTGTAATGTTCGCCCTCTTGCTGGGCGTGTGTGCGGCAAACGCACAAACCCCTGACACCGTGAAGTATGCGGCTGGCAACGACTTGTACCGGGGTATTACCCGGAAACTCCCGTACCGCCAAATGGTAACGCCCTACGGCGTGGAAGTGACCTTTGCCAAGACGGTACACATCATCTTCCCCGCTGCCGTCCGCTATGTCGATTTGGGAAGCAACCACATCATAGCGGGCAAGGCGGACGGTGCGGAGAACGTTATCCGGGTAAAAGCCACGACAGAGGGCTTTCCGGGCGAAACGAACTTCTCCGTCATTTGCGAGGACGGCAGTTTCTTTTCGTTCAACGCCAAGTACGCCCGTGAGCCGGAAATGCTCAATATCGAAATGAAAGACTTCTTGGAGAACGAGGACACCAGCGACTTTTCGCATACCCGCATGAACATCTATTTCCGAGAATTAGGTAATGAAAGCCCGCTATTAGTGAAACTGATAATGCAGAGCATCTACAAGAACAATGACCGGAAAGTGCGCCACTTGGGTAGCAAGCGTTTCGGCATACAGTTCTTAATCAAGGGGATTTACACCTATAACGGAATGCTCTATGTACACACGCAGACAAAGAACAGTTCCAATGTGCCTTTCGATACCGACTTCATCAAGTTTAAGATAGTCGATAAGAAAGTACCCAAGCGCACGGCTATTCAGGAAACGGTGCTGGATGCGGTACGCAGCTACAACGAGGTGGTAGAGATTGCAGGAAAAAGTACCGTGCGCACGGTGTATGCCCTGCCGAAGTTCACCATTCCTGACGACAAGCTGCTGCTGGTGGAACTCTACGAGAAGAACGGCGGGCGGCATCAGACCATACGGGTGGAAAACGCCGACATCGTGAACGCAGAAGTGATTAACGAACTCAAAATCAAATAGGAATGAAACGGTTTCTATTTATCGGAATACTCTTTGTGCTGTGCCTGCATTTCAACCAGGCACACGCACAAAGATACCTGCCGGGCATGAAAGGCTTGCAGGTCACGGCGGGCATGGCGGACGGGGTGCATTGGAACGCTGGCAGTGATTTCGCCTACCACATCGGGGCGGCGTACAGCGTTTACACCAAGAACGCCAACCGCTGGGTGATTGGCGGGGAGTACCTGCACAAGAAGTATGACTACAAGGATATGCAGATACCCGTAGAACAGTTTACTGCAGAGGGCGGCTATTACTTGAAATTCCTATCGGACAGGCGTAAGACCTTTTTCCTGTCGCTGGGACTGTCGGCACTCGCCGGATATGAAACAAGCAACCGAAGCGAAAAACTCTTGCCGGACGGCTCTACCTTGCTGGATAAGGACTGCTTCATTTACGGCGGTGCGCTCACGCTGGAACTGGAAGCCTACCTGACCGACCGGGTGGCTCTGCTGCTGAACGCAAGGGAACGGGCGTTGTTCGGCTCGGACATAGGCAAGTTCCACACGCAGGTATCTTTGGGACTGAAATTCATTATCAACTGACCGCTATATAATAATGTATATGAAAAATGTAATGTATAAAATCATCATGGGCTGCTACATCGTGGCCGCCCTCGTGCTTGTCACCGCCTGTAATGACAACTTGGATATTCAACAGGCGTACCCGTTCAGCATCGAAACGCTGCCCGTACCCAAAAGGCTTAAAGTAGGTGAAACCGCCGAAATACGCTGCCAGTTGGTGCGTGGCGGCTATTACCAACCGACTACCTATCAGATACGGTATTTCCAGCCGGACGGCAAAGGGAAGCTGGAAATGGATAACGGCACGGTATTCCTGCCCAATGACCTTTACCCGCTGGAGAAAGAAACGTTCCGGCTATACTACACATCGGCATCGACAGACCAGCAGACGATTGACATTTATATTATCGACAGCTTCGGACAGATGCGGCAACTTACGTTCTCGTTCAATAATGACAATAACGAATAAATATCATTTCATATTGATATATAAATATAGGTTTTATAAATTATAGAACCTATATTTTTAAGTACCTTTGCAAAAGTATTGGACTAAAATATATTACATATGAGTATAAATAATGAACGTGACGAGAAAGATTATACAGGCTGGATAATCTTCATTGCAATTATTGTTTGTTTGGTACTATGGATAGGAGGAATGTTTTTATCTCATTGGTACGCTAAAACATATTTTACTGTTGCAAATGACGATAATCCGCAAGCACTGTTTGGAGATAGTTTTGGCGCAGTAAACGCACTGATTTCAGCTTTTGCTTTTGCTGGTGTTATTGTTGCCATTTTTATTCAACGAAACGAACTGAAATTACAACGAAAAGATTTAGGGCTTCAACGAAACGAATTTTCTACCCAAAACAACACACTAAAATTACAGCGTTTTGAAAATACATTTTTTAATATGTTGAGTTTGCAACAGCAAATTGTTAATGACTTGTCTTTTACGGATATTAGCAGAGAACAGGTTATAGAAGACGCCCCAGACCCAGCATTAGGAAGAATCGCAAAAGAAGTTATTGTAGATAAAGTTGTGAAGGGTAGAGAATTATTCTTTTATTCATTTGTAGAACGTACTCACTATTTCAAATTAGCTGATGGAAGTACCCAAAAAGCGGAAGGTATGAGGCAATATTTGTACTTTAATGGTTTAAGTTCTTACGATGATAGTTACACACCAACATATTTTGACCATTATTTTAGGCATTTATATACCATTGTAAAATTCGTTGACAATGCGGATTTTTTATCATTTGAGGAAAAATATAAATATACAACAATGGTTAGAGCCACTTTATCTCGACATGAATTAATATGGTTATATTACAACGGAATATCTTCAGTAGGAAAACAAAAGTTCAAAAAGTTAATAGAAAGATATTCCCTTCTAAAGAATATCAGAGAAGATTTACTTTCTCTAAGCAAAGAAAATCTTGATATTATTACAATTAAAGGATTTAATCAGAAGTGGCTATGGGGCAATGGCTATTCAGGAACAGATTATGATTTTTGGGTTACAGATGATGAAACAGATAAAGAAAAATATTATATATCAGCATTTTATAATAAACAAGATATTGAAAAGGGGAAAAGTAAAGTTAGAGAATGGCGTGATTTTTATACAAAGTATTTACAATAATCATTAGTATCATGAGCAATTAAACGATACCTATCAATTAAGGTTGAACATTTGCTTATAGGAGAAAGATAAACAAGGCTTCTTTGTTACTTTCTTCACCCGCTGGTAGGCTCACGGAAGAAAGTAACGGCGGCAAGCAGCCGTCGTTTTCTATCAACTGGTTTTAAGGCTCTTTATGGGCGTGTATTTCTCTAACCACACCTTTACCTGCTCCATGTTATATTCGCCCGTGATGATTGCCGTATGGTCGTCTATGGCTACAAACCGGACACTCTCGTAGCTGTTTACCCAGCCTTGCAGGGAACAGACGCCCCACGTTTCCACATCTTCAAAAACACTGCGGTCTATTTGGCTGATTGGCTCGCCGAAAACTACCGTCATTATCTGAAAGTCCAGTTTGTCCTCCAGCAGTTGCCAATGGTGCAGCGTGCCGAACTCGTCAATTTTGCGCCCCCACGCCCACACATCATTATACAAATCATCGCCCCACTGGTGCGGGTGGTCGAAACGGACTTTTACCTCTATGGTGTGTTCGTTTTCTTCCGTGTCCTCAATGATACCTGTTACCATTAAGCCCGTAAAAATGCACTCGCAACGCCTGCCGATAAGCTCCTTGTTTACTTCTGTTGTTTTCATATCCCTAAAATTTACTTATTACTCTGTTATTTTTTTTCGCTATCCACTCGTCACGCTTACGGCGGCACTCTGCCAGCGTTTTAGCTACCGTGCTGAAAAGTTCGCCGTCCGTGTGGCGGTAGTCATATTGAAAATAAATCTGTCCCCTGAAAGCCCCTAAACAGCATTTCACGAACTTTTCTTCTCCCGGTGTTTGGGTAATGCTTACCCCGTTTTTGTTAAGTGACTGCATGATGTCTTATTTTTATGGTTATAAACTTGGTTGTTTTTAGCGGGCAGGGCTTTGACACCCCGCCCGGATTGGTTGTTATGCCGCACGGAATACAAAGCCGTCATCAAACCAGTAATCGCACATAAACAGGTCACGGGCAAACTTTTCATAATCGAAATAGGTCTTTGCGAACTCCGGCAGGTCGTAACATTCTTCTATAATTTCATAGGCGAAATCTTCTTCATCGTCATATTGTCCCTGATACTCGTCCCGGAAATCACGTACAAGGTCGTCCGCATCTTCCTCGCCCAAATCACGGCTTTTATAGTTGCACCACACGAAAAAGGCTTCCTGCTCGGTGTCGCTCAAATCCTCCACCGCATCACGCAAAGCGAAAAAGTTTTCAGAAATCCAGCTTTCAGAAATCAGGGCTTCCGGGATATTCTCGTAATCCTGAAACATATATTCCGCATCTTCCTCGTCCTTATGCAGTTCCCGGCAGGCTTCGTAAAATTCTTCCTTGTCCGAATAATCCGAAAGGTTGAGCCATGCCCCATACAATGAACCATTGTTGTACTTGGCGTAAGTGCCTACATAAACGCTTGCTGCTGATAATGTCATTGCTTCCATATTGCTGTAATTTTTAAGTTTTTAATTTATGCGGATTCGAGAGGTGAGGGAGTTGAAGTTTCACTGAACTTTTTTCCTGTTTCCCATAAATCCGACTTTTTTTTTATGCGTCTTCCGGTCGGGTCGGTCGTTTTCGTTTCACATAGGCGTAAAAGGGTAGTGTTTAGAGTTTGCAGGGTTTTGGGCAAAAAATACCTCGCAAGGCAGGGAAGATTTTTTCGCCAAACCGGAACGGTTCGACCTTGCAAAATCGTGAAGAACACGTAACTACCTTTGCCTATTGAAATGATTAAAACGACTGTCCCGGCTGGGGGACTGCGTGAGAGGAAGATTTACATTTAGGGAAACAGGGGAAAAGTGCCTGTTCTCTTTCGTCTTTTAGGGAACACTCCATGCGGGCGGGAAGGGCAAGGGTGTTGTGAGCTTGCTTGCAATACGCTTGTGCGGGTTTCCAACGGCTCTTTTCACGAAATACAGTCAGCCATGCCACGCACGGCTGGCGTTTCGGGAAATGTGCCAGTTGGAAAAGGATATAAAAAATGCGGGTAGTCGGTGGACTGCCCGCAAGGTGGAAGAATGTACAATACTGGGATATAGTTTGTTAGGCGGAATTTCGTTACCGAAATCGTTACCTATTCGTTTTTGTCACGGTTATAGGTAACGAAACCTACCGGACGGCGTTCTTTCTGTTGTTTCGACTGGCTCAAAAGCTGGGTAAGGGCTTGGTACAGTTCGTTGAACTGCGCATCGGTGCTTACCTCCAGTTCCTCGATGCGCTTTAACAGTTCCTCGTAACCGATTGCCATTTGGCGCATGAGGACAAAAGCCCGCATGATTGAAATGTTTACTTCTATGGCTACTTTGGAGCGGAGAACCGAAGAAAGCATGGCTACGCCCTGTTCGGTGAAAGCCATAGGCATAGCAACGCCGAAGTTGTAAGCTGGGGGTATCACATTTTGTGACACCCCTATGGATAACAGCAAGTTAGCTTCCTCTTGGGTGAGAACAAACATAAAATCACTTGGAAAACGCTCGATATTGCGCTTGACCGCCTGCTTCAAGGCTCGTGTTTCCACTTGGTAGAGTTCTGCCAAATGATAATCGAGCATCACCCGGCAACCTCTGACTTCAAAAATCTTGTTCTGGATAATCTGTAAATCCATAATCGTATATTTTAGGGAATTAAGTAATGTTGGAATAATAGTGAGGACTGGTCACAAATTGTGACCAGTTCCCAATAATCAAGATTACATGGCGACTTCCTTGTAAATTTTCTCGATGCCGACAAACTTCTTGTCAAGCCCCTGCATATCGCTGCCTATCTTGCTGTTAGTGATGCGGGCGTAAATTTGTGTCGTTTCGATATTGGTGTGTCCCAGCATCTTGGAAACCGTTTCAATGGGTACGCCCTTTGATAGTGTGGTAGTCGTTGCGAACGTGTGCCGGGCAAGGTGGAATGTCAGGTTCTTTTTAATTCCGCATACATCGGCAATCTCTTTCA
>NZ_SRYM01000052.1 GCF_004793765.1 Parabacteroides distasonis
TATCTCTCCATGAGCCTGCTTTTCTTCTTTTGCTTTCTCCAATGCCGCCACTTGGTTCTCGTCGAGGACAATGCCCTCTTGTTCCACTTTGGCCGACAATGCTTTCAAGCGTTTCTGGAAGGTCTCCATATCGTTCCGTAACCAAATGGAACGTACTCCGCCTGGCGAAATAAGAATACCTTTCTTGCGCAGTTCATTGGATACACGAACTTGCCCCAATGCAGGATTGTCTATCGCCATCTGTACGACTGCCTGCTCAATGTGTTCTTCCACACGGTTCTTTATGACAGGCTTGCGGCGGGAAATCTCCTGCAAGGCGACTTCACCGCCTTGTTCATACAACTCTTTGAAACGATAAAAACTGTCACGGCTGTAGCCCATAATCTTACAAGCACGTGATACGTTTCCTAACTGTTGGGAGAGTTCAAGCAATCCCAGTTTGTTCTTGATGACCTTTTCTGATGTTGTCATAACTCAATCTGTTTTCTGTTACAAATTTATTCTTTTTATACGTAACTGTCAGATTAAGTCTTGACTAATTCAAATAAAGTAATAATCCCATGAACTTAATTTTCGCATCAATAGCAATATTTCTGCTGTATATTGGCAGTATGGTTTTTATGTTTGGTGTTCCGTGGTCTATTAGTAACACCTACTATCTTTTAGAGGAAAAAAGAAAGGGGTTAGGTTGGCTGTTTACTGCATTTTGTTACGGTGTTGGTGGTTTTTTGTTACCCGGTTGGCTGAATGTGACACCGGAAGGTTATCAGTTTACCTGCTTTCTCTCTGCCGCAGGCTTGGCTTTCGTTGGTACGGCGGCACAATTCAAAGAAAGACTGACAAATACAGTGCATTATACTGCGGCGATTATCTGTTGTCTGTTTTCTCAAATATGGTGTTTCGCGGCCGGCTTTTGGTGGTTGTCCCTGCTTTCTTTTGCCTTTTTTTATGTGTTGCCGGATTTAGCCAGGAAAAGAACTGGATGTTTTGGATTGAAATAGCCGCTATAATGGCAACGTATAATTCAATTCTGATGCTTTAAAGTGATGTTGCCACTTTACGGAAAGCGGGATAAGTAAATTTATCCCGCTTTTCTTTTGTGGTACGGCGTTTAATTGATAATTTTGTATTTGTTCTAAATCCGCAATACATGAGTTTAACAGGCTGTTCATACGCAAAACGCGTTAAGGAAGTAAATGAAATATACGACGAATACGCAAAAACCGGTTTATCCAACCGGGCGATTTGGCGCAAGTATATTTGGCCTATTTATGGTATATCGGAAAAGACATTCTATAACTATATAAATGCGGCCGCAAATCCTGCTGTTATCGCCAAACAGGAAGCGTTGCAACTGTCCCTGTTTTAATGAACGGAAATATTCGGCATGGCAGGCAGTTTCATCATTTTTTTGACTGCCGAGTTATCATGTACCAAACATTTAAAGACTTCCGTATTATCCAATATTTCTTCGTGGTCGTGGCACGGAATAGAAGCCGTCCGTTCCAAAGAACCTAACTGTTCTGTACTGAAGCCGTATAAACAACGGTTTATTTTATCCAATAAATCAAGATGGAAAGTGTCACCGTCGA
Organism: Parabacteroides distasonis; assembly: GCF_004793765.1. Taxonomy (GTDB): domain Bacteria; phylum Bacteroidota; class Bacteroidia; order Bacteroidales; family Tannerellaceae; genus Parabacteroides; species Parabacteroides distasonis_A. The sequence goes on from NZ_SRYM01000052.1 coordinate 1,593, forward strand.
ACCCTTCAGGTACAGCGTTTGTTACCACATGAAGCCCTACTGTAAGGTCTGCGTCCTGTAATCCGTTGGTTTGTGTCCGCCAGCTAATTTTACCAAATTCAATGAAAACGGCCGGCATGGCAAATATACTTTCTTCTTCTATAAATTCAACCTGCCTGTTCCAAAGGGCGATGTGTTTTATAGCGTAATTTGGCTTATCTCCACTTTCTATAACAGCCTGAAGCTGTTCTTCTGATAGAAATATTATATTTCCCCCTTCATCAATAATAAGCCGGCTAAGGCGTTTTTTTAATGCCTGATATACATCTTTTCTCATTTTGTAATAATATTATGCCGTTTAAAATAATCGTCAATATTTTGTTCCGCGATTTCGCGTATAATCTTATCTGTTGTTTTACTATTGCCGATAAAGCGGCGTTCCGGTATGGTGATTGTAGAACCAACCTTTTTCAAAGCCATAGCCCTGTAAAAGTTTTCTTTATCCGATAATGTCCGGTTGCGTCTGTTATCCCGTTTTTCGCCGTTTTTCTTATAGCTGTACCCGCTTTCAATCTCTTTCAGCTTTGCGAAGAAATACCCCTTCATCTTACGGGTAACCTTTATTTCTCCGCCTTCGTTGTGAATGCGTCCGTATGGTTTGTGTGAAGTGTACGCCAGTTCCGCGCCCCGCTTCCGGGAACTGATGCTTTTGCGTAATCCGCCGGTGCGCTGCATTAATGAGCCGACACCGTCGTCAAACTTCCTTTCGGGCCACTTCTGTTCATCAAAGAAAGATTTACGTTCAAAATTTCGGTCGAACTCTTCGTCTAATTCTACCTTTATATCATCCAAAGACCGGTCGATTACTTCTTTTCTGAAATTTCCGTCCATAAGGTTGGGTTTTAGATTATTAATTGTATATTTGCGCTATGAAAGCATTCATTGTGTGGCCACACCTGGTCTTGGAACCTAAGACGGTGCCAATGGGTGCTTTCATTTTATCTTGTCCGTAATTGAATACAGGAAGCGATTGTGCCAAATAACACCTTTTTTCGACTTTTCGTCCGTTTCCGCCACATTCAAATAAACAGTTTTGCCTTCTATCTCTGATTTCAGATAATAGAACCGTTTGATTTTATCTTTTCGTTCATGGCTGAGCGAATCCGACGTTCTCACATAAACCGCTTTTTCCAGCACTTTATCCAGTTCGGACAAATGGCCTTTCTTTAGGACTGACGATCGGCCAAACGTATCACTATATAGATGCTCGTTCCCTTCTTTTCGGAATCCGATACTTTTCTGCACCCCGTCAATCTCCAGCGTGACTTTCTTTTTTAGAAGCGGCTGCATTTCCCTTAGGTAGTGCTTACGCTCAATGGCAGTCTGTGATTTGGCCATATCTCCGGCGCATTCCCGGATGATCGGGCACGCGGCACAAAGTTCATTGCTCGGTATTTTACCCAGCTTCACATTACCTTTTTTGCATACAGAACATTTGCTGATTGTATATGTATTGTAAGCCGGGTAGGCAGCCCTTTGCTTTCCGGGATTAAAGCGGAACATTTCGGCGTACTTCCCCTCAGTCGCCTTTTCTCCGGCCGTCATGGCTTCTTTGCTATCGGTTGCCGGATATTTGGCCGCACGTACTTTTGTAACGGTACAGCGACAACGCCAGCCATTTGGCGGGTAATAGCTATCCCAAAACGGGTCGCTGCTTGGCAGGGTGATACCTTCCAAAGTGCGATGTTCCTTTCTTACTTTGTTGTCCCCTACCGTCCGGTATTGAAGTAAATACCGACCACCCCCGTCGTCCCGCTGTTCTTCCCAGCGGGCTGCCATTTCGCTGCTTGCTACGGTAAAGTCATATTCGGTTTTCAGGTAGAATTTATTATAAGTATCATTCAACGTTTGAACGTCCTTATAATACTGTTCAAACGGCTTTATATTTCCGCTTTCGTCCAGCAACATACCTGCGGCTTCTTTCATTTCGTGAAATGTCTTGAACCCGCTGAAAACACCAACGCTTTCGCGTAAACTGTTTACCATTGCTTCAGATGGCGAACTTTCACCCAGCCCCCGTTCTATGCCTTTGGAGAGAAAAGACGCTGTTTCCTCAATCAGCCCGGCGATTGCGTCGTCGCGAAGCATGGCCGCCCCGAATACGCGTTTATCGTGCAACCATTCTATCGCCTTGTCGAACGCCGCTTCAACACCTGAAATATCCGGGTAATCCTTTGCGGATAAAACAAGGCCGCCACCTTTGTACACTTCTGCCGCCCTACCATACAGCCCCACGTAATCGGTGGGGCTTAGTCGAAAAAAGGTCTTGAAAGTGGCTGTGTCGGAACCTGCTTTTTGCCAATGATAGGAATATTATACTTATTTATAAAGTACTTTGGGTCGACTTCAAACCGGTCTGCAATCATTGTTTCAAATAAAACCTGCTGTTCCGGTGTGTAGTCTATACTTTCGTCATATATAAAACGTAACCCTTTTATCGGGAACCCGTGCTTGACCATACGCGGTATAAGCTGGTCGTTTACTATATCCTTGACCAAATCCGCATCGCTTTCGACAACATTTTCAAATACTTCGAGGTGTACTTCCGACTGCGACAAACTACTGCCATTGTCGATTGTCATTGTCTGATTTAGCAGCCCCTTGCTTATTTCGCTGTTGGCTCGTTCGACGCGTTTATCGTACACGTTAAACGCATCGCCGCGGGTTGTTTCCTTTATGTCTATTTCGGTTCCTTCGGGAAACAAGCCCCATGCGGCGGCTCCCATAGAAGCCAGCATGTTTTCAATGCGCGACCGATCTTTGGGGTCGCGTGCCGTTGACTTGGCAATTCTAATCGGCATGCCGAATATTTCTCCGAACTGATCCCAATAGGCCAGCATGTTCTTTTTGGGAATTGCCTGATGTGCCGCCTTCAGGTATAATCCGAGGTCTTTCGGTTTTCCGGCTTCAATAACCCAATCGGACAAAGGGCCTTCCCGGTAATCAAAACCGTTTTTCCATTCGTCACCCTGTTCGCGGATGATAGCCCCGTATTCAGGAATAACATGTTTACGCGGCACTAATTCAACGTCTTTGTAGCGCATTTTCCCGTCGACGGATATAACATCGCCCAACTGTATAAGCGAATGCCCCCAATAGCGGCTATCCAAAATATAGCCGATTAAATCTTTGAACCAGCCTGTTTCAAACAGGGCCGTAGCTTCTTCCTTTTCCTTGCCCTTCGCATCTACCAGCTTGAAACTTTTTTTCAGCGTGAAGCCCTTGCGCTGACCGACGCAACCGGTCAAGTGAAGGTCGGCCTCTATATCTGTATAAATATCATACAGCGGGCCGCGTCGCGGATTTTCGATATTCAATGCCATTTGCCATGCCTGACGCCAGTTTTTCAGGTCTTTTTGTGTCAAGGCATCGGCTTGCAGCTTCAGTTCCACCAGCATGGAATTAAGCCGTTTCCGGTCGCTTTCCCTTGCAAGATTATACCCGCCAATAGACAGGCTGTTGTTTATATTGCGTTTTTTACAACCCATTGTTACCAAATGTAAGTGTTACTTTTTTCCGATCCCCATTTTACAGGGTTATAAATATCTTCTTCGCCGTCCTCACCGGTGAAGGTTGGCAAGTCCGGTGTGACCTTTCCGGTCTGTACTTCTTCCAGCCACTTTATCGCGCGGTCGTAACGCTCCTTTCTTATTTCGCGGCCCATTTTATTTGGCAGCCATGATATAAGATGATACAACGTTATATCACAGGCGTACATAACGATTATGTCGTTCCGTTCTTTGCCTACCGCGGAAAATACTTTGTCGGTATCGTACCGGCTACGCAGATAACCGGCAATTTCTTCGACAGCCATTTTTTCGGCCTGTTCGCGCTTTTCCGGCGTACTTTGTTGGAAGATAGTCAGAGCGTCCGCCGATGTTACGATATAGTCGTTCTCTGTTAGAAACATAGGCTATGCGGTTATAAGAATTGCACGTCTTTCCAAGTCTTGAATAGTAGTGCCTTTTTTAAAAACACGCCTTGCAATCAGGCTTTTTAATTCCTGTTTGGAATAGACTTTGGGGACACCGGCCACCATCAAAACGATGTACTTGCGTTTGCTCACTTCTGATAATTCTTTTGCCATCTTAACGGCTCTTTTTACTCTGTAATTCAGAATGATTTCTTTGAATAACTTAATCATATTACCATGAATTTTTAGGGCTCCGGCGCATGCCAAAGCTGGGTTGATACTCTTGTACTCTTGTATATTTTTGCAGGATATAAATAGCCCCTTCGTCGGCGTCCGGTGCATCGTCGTGTGTCCGGCTTCCTTTTTCGATTGAAAGGGTCTGTTCTATCCCGGCCAACATATCGGGATCGTTTTGCATGGCTTCGTTATAAAAGACAAAGCCACGCTCCCAAAGGGGCGAAACAGCTTCGATACGGCCGAATTTATCCGGCTTTTTACGCTTGTCGGCCTGTATGGGTAATTGGTAGCCCCGTAGCTTTCCTTCCGTTGTAAATTCATCCAAAAGAATGTCCTGAAGAAAATTGGCTTCAATGTAGTATTCGCAAATAACCCCTTCGGGCAAACTTTCGTGCAGGTCGTAGAACCAGCGTACCATTTCCGACACGCTGCACTGGCGAACAAATGCTTTGATGTGATGCAATTCTGTACCAATCTTACCCCATACTTTTATCGCCTTGTAGTCGTTTTGCGTTGAACCTTTAAAAGACGGGTCGCAATAAGCCACGATTTTGTCGTACCGGTCAAGCGGAAACATCTTTTTAAACTTAATCCAGTCTTTGCGAAAAACCGAACCTTCCTTTATGGGGTTATTCATGTATTCTTTTTCAAATGCCCTGTACCCCATAAATTCACGTTTGGCCTTGATACGTTCTGCCGTCCAGTATTCCGGCCAGGAGGGCTTGCCGTTTTTATCCAGTACATTCACCTGACTGACGAATACGCCTTTTGACACCGCGATATTAGCCAATACGCTGCATTTGCTGATAAGGTTGCCCACCATAATAAAACGGCCTCCTTCCGCCCCAAAAGCCCCGAACAAGGCTTCCTTTACCCATTCGGTAATCTTTCTAACGCGGGTATCATTTTCACACAGTTCGTCGTCGTCGAGGTCGTCAATAACGATGTAATCCGGGCGGCGGTTCCGGTAGCGAAGCCCGCGGGGGCTTTGTCCGCGGCCGCGGGCGAAGAAAGCGACCCCGTTGCGGGTTACAAATTCACCGTCTTGCCAATTCCCGGCATTGTATTGCGCCCCGAAGTCGTGAATATACCGTTTGTTGTATTGTAATTCCGCCTGTATATCCCCGAGCAGCGTTTTTGCGTTATCTTCGGACTTTCCAACCAATACCATTACGTGTATCTGCCGTTGTTTTTGACACATCAGCCACATAGGTATCATTACGTCCATGTGTGTGGATTTGGCATGCCCGCGTGCCCACTTGAATACAGCTTTTAAATCGCGTGTTTTTAATATCCTCTTTGCGGCTTCTATGTGGAATTTTGCGGATTGTGTTACTTTTCCCGTTTCCCTGTCCGTGCAATAATGGGGATAATAGTATTCGACAAAATAGGCATAATCTTTCCGGGCACGCTCGATACGTGCGATTTGGGTTGCTTTTGTTTCGGCGGCATTGACGGTAGACATGTTTTGTATCGTTTCCGACAACTGTTTCCACCTTTCCTGTGCCTGTTTTAAAGTGTTAGTTGCCATTGAATAACGATTTGTTGTTTCCTATCTGTTCGCTTAAAAACATATCTTGATAACGGTTCATAGTCTTTACTAAATCCGTCGTTAATTCCTTATCAACCTGCATACGGACAACCAGCCATTCATTGTATGCGGTTAACACTTCCAAAATGGTAACGGCATTTGTCTGTTTATCCAGCTCTTTTATAGAAGCGGATAGTTTTGCCATTTCATCAAAAGACATATTGCCTTCTTCCAGTTTGTCGTTTGCCTTTTGCATCATTTTGGTTACAAGTTCTTTCCGGGTGATACTTTTAGCCATACGCATGGTGTCCCAACCACCGTCGGAAACCCATTTGTTTATCGTAACGCGGCTAACCCCGACCTTTTCGGCCACAAGTTTTTGCGTGTCGCCATTCAGATAGTACAGGCGAGCAAGTTCTTTGCTCTTTTCCAGTTCCTTTTTTGACATAATTATCGCTTTACTTTTGGGCAAAATTGTAAAGTATGGATGGGCGAGGCAATTAAGTGTGAAACGCTTTCCATCTATTATAAAATGCTTTCACACAAGTGCGTAACGGTTGCACACTTTTTTGTGCGGACTATTTTAGGGGGTTATGTTTGCACCGGATAAAGCGCAGAAATGCAGTAATAAAAACGATGTAACATGTAGCAAATGGCAAAGCGAATAATTATAAGTGATGAGTCCGTAAACTGTTACGGAACGTGGGTTAAAACCGATGGCGTTGATATTTCGCAATACGAACGCAATCCTGTGTTGTTGTGGATGCACTGGCGCGGTATTATTATCGGCTGCATCAAAGATATAAAAAAGGAAGGCGACAAAATCACCGGCGAACCTTACTTTGATGAAGTACGCGATGAAAGTAAACTTGCAAAGCAGCAATGGGATAAGGGTACGTTAAAAATGGCTTCCGCTAATTTTGAGGTAACAGAAACCAGCGACGCGCCGGAACTGATAAAGCCGGGCCAATACCGGGCAACTGCTACACGAAGCAAGCTAATTGAAATAAGTATGGTTGACATAGGCGGAAATGACAACGCTTTGCCGCTGGTACTCACTTTTAAAGGTCAGGAACTAAAACTGGCGGCCGGTGAAAATTCGGACGGTCTGCCATTACTCACTAATATCAACAATCAAAAAGACGAAGAAAAGATGGATCACAAAGCTATCGCCCTGAAATTGGGGCTGCCGGAAACGGCCGGAGAAAATGAAATTCTTTCTTCTATTGACCTGTTGCTTGGCTATAAAACGACCAACCAGCAATTACAACAGGAGAAAGAACAATTGCAGTTATCCGCCATTACTCAAACGGTAAAAGAAGCTACGGCAAAACACTTGATTGTGCCGGAAAAGGAAGCGCATTTTATTGAATTGGGTAAAAAGGTAGGTATTGAAAGTTTAAAATTGACTTTTGAGTCTATGACGCCCATTCAAAAGCCGATGAACTTGATTGGCCAGCCGTCAGGCGGTTCTATGGCGTTGGACTATAAAAAATTGTCTGATGTTCCGGCGGATAAGATTGAAGAAATAAGAAACAACGACAAACCTACTTATATGAAGCTGTACCGGGCTGAATATGGTGTGGATTGCCCGAATTACTAATCAAAAAAACAGGTATTAAATGAAAACAGGATTTAAATTATTTTCCCGTGTGTTGGTTTGCGCAACTATGGGGCTTATTCTTGCCGGTGCAGTTGGTGTTCCCGCTTCTGCCGGTGCGGCCACTGCCGTTGGCGTGTCCGCTTTAGCGGGAAACTTTATGCCCAAAGGGGCTGCCTGCGCCGGTGTGCTTACGGAAATTTGGACAGGTGAATTGATTAAAACCCTTCGTGCGGGTGATGTTGCCACCTTCTTGGATGGCATTCCAGATTATAGCCAATACGCCGAAAATGATGTTATTCACATGGTAGATGTAGGCGGCGACCCTGACGTATTAATCAATAATACGACTTACCCTATCGCCGTTCAGGAAATTTCAGATGTTGATGCGGTGTTCAGCTTAGATAAATTCCAGACTAAAGCGACCCCGGTAACAGACGACGAACTGTATGCTTCCTCTTACGACAAAATGTCAAGTTTGAAGGACCGCCATGCTGATGCAATCAAAGTCTCTAAATATGCAAAAGCAATTCACGCCCTTGCGCCGGATAAGAAAACGACAAAAACACCTGTGTTGAAAACAACCGGCGAAATAGTAGACGGCGGGGAAACGGGCCGGCGCAGATTACAGGTTGCGGATATTATCGCACTGAAAGATGCCTTTGATAAAGCGCAAATACCATTGCAGGGCCGCCGTTTGGTATTGTGTTCCGACCATGTGAACGATTTATTGCTGACAGACCAAAAGTTCAAAGACCAATATTATAACTATACGACCGGTAAAATATCCAATCTGTATAGTTTTGAAGTCTTTGAATATTGTGCCAACCCTGTATATAAGGCCGATGGAACAAAGGTCAAGTTTGGAACTGCTGCCGGCGCAAATGAATTTCAGGCTTCTGTCGCTTTCTATACAAAGCGTGCTTTCAAGGCTTCCGGTTCCACTACGATGTATTACAGTGAGGCAAAAACCGACCCGCTGAACCAGCGCAGCCTTGTAAACTTCCGCCACTACTTTATCGTGCTTCCGAAAAAGAAAGATGCGATGGCGGCTATCATGTCCGAATATGTGGCGGCAGTAGGAGGTTGATAAATGACACCACGCGGAATAAGGAACAATAACCCCGGTAACATCCGAAATTCGGATGCTACCGATTGGCAGGGTGAGGTAAAAAAGTCGGAAAAGAAAGATAATGCTTTTGAGGAATTTGAAGATATGGCGCATGGCTATCGTGCCCTGATCAGGTTGCTTCAAAACTACCGTAAAAAGCATGATTGTAAAACGATCGCGGACTTTATTAGCCGGTGGGCTCCGAGAACAGAGAATGACACGGCCGCGTATATACAAAGAGTTTGCCGCGAAATGCAAGTCGCTGCGACCTATGTGCCGGACGTGAACGACAAAACGACCATGTGCAGCTTTGCGGCGGCTATCAGTCAGGTAGAAAACGGCGTTCCGGCCGTGCGGGCTGATGTATATGCAGGCTGGGATTTATTAAAGTAAACCTAAGAAGTCAGGATGGAATTGTCTGGAATAATTTCGTTGGTCGCCGCAATCATATCCGCACCGTTAAGCGCGTGGCTCACGGCTATATTACTGCGAAAGAAGTATGACGTGGAAGTCGAACAACTTCGGGCGCAAGTAAAAGCCTCAAAGGCGGAAACCCGCGGCGATGAACTGGAAAATGTAAAAAAGGCAATGGCCATCCTGATGGAAGAGGTGGTCGAGCCGCTAAAAAAAGAAATAAATGAAATACGGAAAGAGTTGGCGCGGTTTCGCCGGGCCGTTGAAAAAGTTAATACTTGTCCCCACGCTGATATTGCTTGTCCTGTACGTGACGAGTTGCGGCACGCAGAGAAATGCGAAGGGCACGCCCGCGAACCTACCGGATAATCTTGTAACGGAACGACTGGTTCCGGTTTATTTGTCGCCTGATTCGGCACTTCTTACAGCCCTGTTTGAATGTGACAGCAATAATCAGGTTGTAATGAAGGCTTATAATGAATTGAAAAGCGCAAGTGTTGAAAGTAACCTTTCTTTTGATAATGGCAAACTTGATTACAAGGCTAACGCCAAGCGTGACACGATTTATATACCGGCAAAAGATTCTATTATTTATGTGCCACTGCCCGTTCCCGGCGATACGGTCTATACCAACCGGCTTACATGGTGGCAGCAGACGTGGATATACATAGGCAGATTGTTTGCGGTTATCCTTTTGATCAAGTATCTGCCTTTGCTTTGGAAGGCTATTTTAAAACTATTAAAACGCAATTAGAATGGCAAAAGAAAAACAGGGACAGCCGGAAGTAACACCGGTTCCCATAACAGAACAGGAACCCGCCTTTTTGGCTCAATATCGGACGGCATACCCGGAATGTTTAAAATTTCATGTGGCCGGTGATAACTTGGTATTCCTGTCGCACGAATACGATAAAGCCGTTTCTCACCAAAAAACGGTGGGAAAAGGAGAGTTAAAAACTTATTAATTTTTGAAAGCATGAGTTTACCAAATGTAAACATAGTTTTGGGTAACGGTAATATTGGTACGGTAACCCTTTCTGACGATGGTATTTCCGGGCTTATTTTGACCGGTCAGGCCGTAGAGGAAAAACTTACCCTTAACAAAGTGTACGTTCTTTCTTCCAGCAATGACCTGTCGAAATACGGCATTACCAAAGAAAACAACCCTTTGGTCTATAAAGATGTGGCAGCCTTTTATAAAGCGGCCGGCGATGGTGCGGAATTGCATTTGCTTGTAGTAAGTGAAGCAAGTACGCTGACGCAAATTTGTTCCTCTGAACCCGGTTCGCCCCTTCAAAAGCTGATTGACTCCGCGGCTGGACGTATTCGCCTTGTAGGTGTTAATCGTAACGCTCCGGCTTCTTATACGCCTACGGTTGAAAATTGCATTGACAAAGATGTTATTACTGCCGTCGATGAAGCGCAGTCGGTTGCTAAGTCGTACATGGGTAAAATTGCCCCCTTTGTTATCCTTCTTCCGGCCATTGGTTGGAGCGGTGAAACCGAAGGTTTGTATCAACCGAGGGAAGGTAGTTATAATTGTGCGTCTATTGTACTGGCTTCGGATGGTAAGTATGGCGAAAGTAAATTGTATTCGGCCGCAATCGGTCAAGTTCTCGGACGTGCGGCCACCTGTGCGGTTAATATCTCCATTGGCCGCGTCAAAGATGGCAGCATTGCCGCAACGGGCTATTTGACCGACGGAAAAACGCCACAGGAAGATTACAGCCTTTGGAATATCCTGCATGATGCCGGCTATATCTTTTATCGTACCTATATCGGAAAAAACGGTTATTACTTGAATGATGATGCAACGGCAATCGCAACGACGGACGACTACCACCGCCTTTGCCTTATCCGCGTTATTCAAAAAGCTCTTGTTATCTGTTACAAAACGTACATTGATGAAATTTTGGACAGTATCGAAGTAGACCCCGAAACCGGACAGGTTCCAAGCCCGATGTGTAAGTATTACGAACAGTTGCTTACACGTGCGGTTAACACCAATATGGTAGGTGAAATCTCAGGATTTACCGCCTATATTGACCCTAAACAGGATTTGATCACTTCCGGCAGGCTGAACGTTCAGGCAAAAATAGTGCCTACAGCCCTGCTGAAAGAAATAAACGTGGATTTAGCATTTAACAACCCCTATAAAACAAGTGAATAATGGATAATTTTAATTCAAAAGAATACGCTTGGATTGATGTGACGCTTGTTATGCTTGGTAAACCTGTTACCGGGCTTCGCGGTATTGAATATAAAATGAAGCGACAGAAAGAAGCCCTTTTCGCCACAGGTAAAAAGGCTCGTGGCATTCAGCTTGGGAAAAAGGAGTATGAAGGTACTATTACTGTTCTTCAATCCGAATTGATAGCCATGCAGACAGCCGCAAAGGCGAAAGGGTATGACGATGTTACCGACTTGGAATTTGATGCTATTGTGTCCTATGTTCCTGAAAGCGGTGTTGTGCAGACCGATAAGATAGTAAATCTATCTATTACGGAAGCCCCATACGGGATGAAAGAGGGTGATTTGTTTCAGGAAATTGCGCTCCCGTTTATTGCCTGTGATGTAGAACCGAATGTTGTATAATAAAAAAAAGAACAATGAACGAAGAAAAAGTAATTACAGAAGAACAGATTGAGGCATGGAAAAAGAAACATGGCTCGGTGTACAGTGTAACAGTTGACAGCAAAACGGCCTATCTGAAAAAGCCCGACCGCAAGGCGTTGAGTGCGGCTGCCGTACTTGGGAAAACCGACCCGATGAAGTATAATGAGGTGCTTTTGAATAACTGCTGGCTTGGTGGTGATGAAGAAATAAAAACTAACGACGAATTATTCCTGGGCGTTTCTTCAAAACTGGCCGACCTTATCGAAATAAAGGAAGCCGAGTTAAAAAAATTATAAGCCGAACAAACGTAGCAGACAAGCCCGGATGGATGTTTTTAGCCGATACCCTTATCCGGGCTTATTTGCACATGAATCCCGAAGAACTCACGGATGAAGAATGGGCGCATCAAATAGCGATGGCCGAATGGGTTAAACAAGATTTAATGGTTAGCTTATGGCGAACAAAATAGAGTACATATTCAGCTTGCAGGATAAGATTTCCGCGAAATTGGGTGGTATTACAGCCACTTCCGACAAAACGGTAACAGCCCTTTCCGGTGTACGTGAAAAGGTTGCTTCTGTCGATGCTGTATGCAAAGATACGGGTAAAACCGTAGGTTCGCTTAAAATGAAAGTTGATGCGCTTCAGGCGGAAAGGGAATGGATACCGGCGGATAATTTGCCCGCCATACGCGAGTATAACAAAGAAATTTCCCGGTTGACAAAGGAGATTGATGCGCTGGAAACGGCCAGTGGCGGGGGCAAATTTAAGAAATGGGCTTCCGACGCTTTCGAGGCCATACCGGGTGCAGGTCTTCTTAAAAACCCGCTGGTTACCGGAATGGCGGCTATCGGGTTTGCAGGTAAAGCCGGAATGAGTTTTGACGAAGGCATGGCGAAAGTGAATATTACCGCACAACTGGATGAAGCTGGATTGTCTGACCTGAAAAAGAAACTTAAAACGATTGCGGACGACAATAAAACAGATGTTGTTTTAGCACCTGTCGGGTTTGAGCAGATAAACTCACAGCTTAACGATGTTGATTTGTCACTTTCTATTTTGGATGCTTCGTTAAAAGGCAGTAAGGCCGGTTTTACTCAATTAGACACTGTTTCCGCCGCACTGGCTCAAACCCTGTCTATTGTCGGCAAAGAAAATACGACGGCCGCGGAAGTCTTGGATACATTCTTTGCGGCTAAGCGTGTGGGGGCCGGTGAGTTTTCCGACTTTGCCCGGTATATGCCGAACCTGATTGCGGGCGCGTCGAATTTAGGAGTAGCCTACAAAGAAGTTGCCGGAACATTTGCCTATATGACGGGGAAAGGGCAAAGCGCGGAACGTGCTGCCGTCCTGATGGAAAATGCGTTTTCTATTTTGGGGCGTGGCGAGGTACGCGACAAGTTGGCAAAATCCGGTGTAAAGGTGTTTGATGAAGCCGGTAAAATTAGAAGCCTTGTGGATATTTTCTCCGATTTGCAAGGCGTTATGGCCGGATTGAATGATGAACAAAAATCTTCCTTCCTTGAAAAATTGGGAATGGTAGATAAAGAAGCAAAAAACGCATTCGCTATTTTGACCTCTGATATTACAAAGTATAACGCATCTATGAAAGATGTTGTTAATTCTTCCGGAGAAACCGACAAGGCTTTGGAATACTCACAAAACAGCGTACAACGATTAACAGAGGTTTGGAACAAATTCAAGAATATCGGTGTAACTGTTGGCGAAATAATCCTGCCGGTTATTAGTGCCGGGTTGAGTGTTGCCGATGTGGTGTTGACCGGCGTTTCTTCTACTCTTAATATTGTGGTTGGCTTTTTTTCTTCTTGGTATTCATTACTTCGGGAAGGGAACCCGCTTGTTGTTGGCCTAACGGCTGCTTTAGGTTTTTATACTATTGCGATGGGAGCAAATTACGCCACTACTCAAAAAGCTGTCATTATCGGCGGTATAAAAAAAGTAATGGATATTGCGCAAACCGCTGCAACATGGGGGCTGACGACAGCGCAATGGGCGTTAAATGCGGCGTTCTATGCTTCTCCCTTGGGTTGGGTTGCTTTGGCGATAGGCGCGGTTATTGCGGCTGTAACATATTGTTGGCAAAAATTTGAGGGCTTCCGCGTCGCTATACTTGGCGTGTGGGGTGTGATAAAAGAATTTGGGGCTACTTTATTGGATAGCGTTGTAAAGCCATTTAAGCAGGTGCTTTCCGGTATTGGTGGGGTTTGTTCGGCTATTGTAAACCTTGTAAAAGGCAATTTCAAAGAAGCGGCCGCCGCGGCTAAGGATGGTTTTAAAAATATTGGTGAAGGCGTGTTGGGTGCTAATCCTGTGTCAATTTTGTACGATACGGCCCAGAACGGCAATTATTCGCAGGCGTGGGAGAAAGGCAAACAGGCCGGGCGTGATAGTTGGGTCGCGTCCCAGCAAAAGACGGATGATGTATCAACGATGGATAAACTTCTTCCAACGCCCGCACAATTACCGGAACCGGGTAATATGCCGGGAACGAACTTTAATGACCTGATGGCTAAATTGGGGAAGGACAAGAAGGGCGCGAAAGCCAAAAAAGTTCTTAAACTTGATGATGACGTGAAAAACCTGAACGAAACGGCTGTTTATACGGCTGTTACCCGGAAGCTGGCCCCGCTTACAGTCAGCCTGAAGCCGACAGAAGCAAAAGAGCGGGTAACGGACAAGGTATTACCCGCCGGCAATGTTATTGACGCAAAAACCGCCTTTGCGGCTAAAGCGGACGACCGTACGCAAAGTTATGAGCCGGAAAAGGAAAATTACCTTTCTGATATTCTGTCGAATGTTCGGAAAATTGCGGCGGCTGTTATGCTTCCTTTGGCGGTTACCCTTTCTTCACCTGAGGTAAAGGGGGCGGAACAGCCCGTTGTAAATTTGGCTTCTCCTGAACTTGTAGCGCAATCCCCGGCCGTTCAGCTTGGCGGCCCGGTGGTAAATGTGCCGGAATTTCCGAAGGTTCCCGTTCCTGATGTTTCTGTTCCACCGGTAAATGTTCCCCCAATTGTAAGCCCGGCTATTGAATTGGATGAACCGGTAGTAAATGTGCCGGAATTTCCGGCGGCTTCCGTTCCTGATGTAAAGTTACCCCAGCTTTCCGATGCTTATTCCATGCCGGAAAAAACAACGGAAAAAAGCAGCTTTATATCTGAAAACACCACTACGGTAGAAACCGGCAAGACGGTGCATGTAGGAAAGGTTTGCGACAGCGTGGTTATACATGTCGCAAATACGGATAATAAAGGAAGTGAAACCATACGTGCTGAAATTATGCGCGTATTAGACGAATTGGCAGAAGGATGAGTAAATTTAGTTTAGGCGGCATATTGGCCAGCTTTATAGGTTACAAAGGTATTCCTTACCCCGGCGGTTTTTTCCCCGATAAGCCGCCGCGGTATAAGGGTTCAGGCTATGAATACCCCGGCGATGCGGCTTCGGAAAAGACTTATTCCGATTTGGGTAGTGTTCTCAGGAAGAAAGACGCACAGGGCCGGTGGTATTTTATGCCGGTGGTGTTGGAGCACAAAGGTAAGGAATACGAAATACCGAATGCCGTTATTTCCATTAACGGAAAAAAAACGATTGTGGAAACTGCGATGGTTGGAAGGAAGGGGACGGTCAAAGAACTTATATCGGTAGATGATTACGAAATAAACATTGCCGGTGTGGCTTTGGACAGTGATTTCCCCGACAGCCAGATTGCAGAATTGAACGACCTGTATAATATCAATGAGGCGGTAACATTGAAATGTGCCCTTACAGATATTTTTTTAGAGGAAGAAGATAAGGTTGTTTTAAAAAGCATCGACTTTCAGGAAATGCGCGGCTGTGAAACGGCGCAAGTCTTTAAAATGAATTTAGTTACAGACCGTGGTTTTGAATTGATACTTGAATGATATGTTTGTTCTATGTGCAGAAATAAAAATCGGTGGCGTTTCTTTTAAGAGCGTTCACAATGTGGAGATAAAGCGAAGCCTTTACAGCCTTGCCGCAACGGCAATTGTAAAGGTTCCGGTTACCGCTGTGCTCAAACATGCCGGTGAACCGCCTACGCACATAGAAACGGCGCAGACGGTCAAGGTGGGTGATAAGGTTGAAATTAAGCTGGGCTATGACAATACGTTGAACACCGAGTTTGTCGGGTATGTAAAACGGCTTAATTATAAGGTTCCGCTTGAAATTGAATGCGAGGATGAATATTACAGGCTGCGTTTTGTAAACTGTGTTTTCAGTAAAAAGGAAACGACGTTAAAAGACTGTTTGAATACCGTTCTAACAGGTATAACATTCGGTAATGTGGTAGACCTGACATTAAAAAACTTCGTAATAAATAATAAACCCGGTTCATGGGTTCTTGGCTACCTTAAAAAAGAATACGGCCTGATCGCCTACTTTGATATAAACGGAAAGTTATACGTAGGAAAGGCTAACGATGTCAAAGGCGAAACGGTAAAATACCGGCTTCGTGAAAATGTAATCAGCGACGACGAACTGAAGTACCAACTTGCCGAAGATGTAAAATTGAAAGTCAAGGCTGTTTGCTATTACAAGGATGGTACGAAAATAGAAGGCGAATTGGGCGAAGATGGCGGCGAACAACGCACATTTTACTACTATGACGTAAAAGACGCCGGCGAATTAAAAACGCTGGCGCA
This sequence comes from Parabacteroides distasonis, assembly GCF_004793765.1. Taxonomy (GTDB): domain Bacteria; phylum Bacteroidota; class Bacteroidia; order Bacteroidales; family Tannerellaceae; genus Parabacteroides; species Parabacteroides distasonis_A. The sequence goes on from NZ_SRYM01000052.1 coordinate 17,739, forward strand.
GGAAGAATTAAAGCGGTATTCTTTTGACGGCTACCGTGGCAAAATTAAAACATTCCTGTTTCCCTATGCGCTTCCCGGAATGGTTGCAAGTATTGAAGATAAAGTATATAATGAACGAAGCGGCGATTACTTCATTGAAACGGTAGAAGTACAGTTTGGAACCGGTGGCGGTCGTCGTGTCGTTGAATTAGGAATAAAAGCATGAGTAAGGAACTTGAAGAAATACGACGAAAATTTCAAGGCGTGTTCGGTAATGATGGAGACGCCGTTTTTCAGGCTGTTGTTACTGAAGTGAACGAAAATGAATTTACCTGCACCGTCCGCCGGGATGAACAGGTTGATTTCTTCGATGTCCGCCTGCGCGGGTTGGTTAATGCCGATTTGCAGGGCTTTGCCTTCATCCCCCGACTTCAAAGCGTTGTGCTTGTGTGTCGCATCGGAAAAAGCAACGAACTTTTTGTTTGCTGTTTTACCGAAATAGACAAGGTTATATTTACCGGCAATGATTTAAAGCTGGCGGTTGATTTGGATAATATCGACATAAAGAAAGGTGATAAAATAGCCGTCCATGTTGATAAGGAAAAGTTGGAAGTGACAAACGACAAAGTCAATGTATTGCATGAGGGTTCGGCTTTGACGGTTACCGCGGAGAGTACGACCGTTAAGACTTCGACCGGTGGGGTGACAATTACCCGCGGCGGTTCCGGCCTTAAAAAGACACTTGATGATATGCTTACGGCTATTCAGGCGTTAACCGTCCCAACGCCGCATGGTATATCGGGAACTCCTGTCAATGCGGCAAGGTTTGCCGCGATACAATCAGATTTGCCAAACTATTTAGAAGGATGATTTATGCTTGATTACAAACAGACAGATAAGGGAGATTTAGACCTTTCTACCGGCGACCTGTTGGTCGCGGAAAGCACCTACCAGCACCAGCGCGACCTGCTCTATTCGGACAAAGGCCATATCCGGCAGAAGGCGGAAGCCGGTGTCGGCGCGGTGAACTACATGATGGATAACGACCCGGAAGGCCTTCTCCGTGCTACGCGCAAGGAGTTCACGGCCGATGGCATGAAAGTGACAAAGGTGGCTTTCGCCGCCTATTCAAACGATTTGAACGTGGAGGCACGATATGAAAACGATTGAGGTACAAGACAAGCAGATATTGCTGGACATCGTCCTGCAACACTACGGGACAGCGGAGGCCATGGGTGAGATCATGGCGAACAACCCCGGACTGGAAAACGAACCTTCGGCTGTCATGGAAGCCGGCCGGGAACTCGGCCCTTTCTACCCTGACATCAAGTTGAGGGCGGGATTAAGGGTAAGCGTCGATGATGACAGCCGCCTTGTCAAGAAGACGGTGGTCGGTAAGATAAACGGAAGTGTCACCACTTATATGGAAACGCCATGGCGAGAACGATCCAGAAAATAGAGGAAAGCATCACGGGAAAGCTACGGACGAGCTTCAGCCTCTCCACCTCGGCGGCCTCGGAATGGCGGTCGTGGGTCCATTGCGTCGCGTACGCCATACACATGTTCGAGCTGGCGCTTGACACGTTCAAGGCGGAGACCGAGGTCTTGGCCGCGAGAAGCGTGGCGGGGACCCTCTCTTGGTATAACGAGCGGTGCCATGAGTTCCAGCTCGGTTACGACCTGACGTTTGACACGGATACGGGACGGCTGGGGTACGATGTCACGGACGAGTCCGCCCGCATCATAAAGGTGGCCTCGGTGATACCCTCCGAGGACGGGACCGTCGTTTTCCGGGTGGCGACACAGGACGAGGAGGGGAATATCGTCCCCCTGTCCGATACGCAGCTGAGAAACTTCACGGACTATATAGAGGCGATAAAATTCGCCGGGATCAGGACCTCGGTAATCTCGACATACGCCGACACGCTCCGGTATGAGCTGACGGTATATTATTCCCCCTCCTCGACGCTGGATTTCGTCAGGCGGTCCGTGAGCGAGGCACTTGACGGCTTCCGGGCATTACGACGGTTCGGCGGGACAGTCTACAGGCACAAGATGATCGAGGCGGTGACGGAGACGCCCGGGGTCGTGACCGCGGAATTGCGGGCCCTGTCATCGAAAAGCCACTGGGAGGACTCGTACAGGGACATCGGGGCTTACGCCGACCTCTACGCTGGTTATTTCAATTACGCAGGGGACTGCGAGATAGATTTTGTTCCACTCAATGATACACGAGAATGAACGTGGTTTTGGATTTCAAGGGGCTCGTGTCGCAATACCTCGCCCCCCATCGCCGGCAGCCGAACCGCCTGGGCTGGCTTTGGGGGCTTGTCGACCTCCAGCAGGTATTTGACGACTTCGCCTCGTGGAGGCGGGATACCCGTTACCGCCTTGGCGTTTGCGGGCAACGGATGACGCTGGAGGAGTTCCTTGCCGATAAGTACGGCGAGGGGATACGGGTGCTCTCGCATGATGACGGACTTTGGGGGATCGGGTTGAGCGGCGAGCCGGCGCATTGGCTGCCGGTCAGCTTGTCCGGCGAGGAGGGCGTGCTGGCCCCGATCCCCCTCGCCGGCGAGGCCGGGGAGGGATTCGACGGCTTCGATTTCCTTGTGTTGATCCCGAAGGGGTATGACACCGGGCGGATAAGGGCGGAGATAGACAGGTATAAATTAGCGGGAAAACGTTATAAAATAAAGTCAATATGAGAAGGCACGTACAGGAACCCGGCATAAGGAAGTGGTCGGGAACAGATTTAATAGAGTTGGAGAACGAGCCGTTGAAGGCGATAGACGGTTTCTTCTGTGAATATGGGGACATGGTCATCAAGGGGTGCGAGGTGGACAGGCAGGCCGGGCGCGTGTCGGAGGGCTTGGTGGGCCTGTCGGGTAAAGACCCGGATGGTAACGAGGTCTACCGCGTATGCCCTTTCAGGGGGGCTTCCGGCATCCCCTCCTTTCCCGTTTACCTCGTGTTAAGGTACTCGGAGAGCGACAGGACGTACGCCGATGGGGTCACCCGTCCCATCGCCTATGATTACGAGGCGGAGTTGCTTTATGAAAGGCCGACGGACAGGCCTTCCCTGCCGTTGGGGGATGATGGCAAGAACCGGTTCGTCGACAAGATCCAGGACGAGGGGCACAGGATGGTGTCCGACTCGGACCGGAAGAAATGGGACGACGGGTTGAGCGGGGCGGGCCATTCGCATGCCCAAGCCACGACAGCAAAGCCAGGATTCATGTCGGCGGTGGATAAGATGAAGGTGGATAAGATCGACGGGGATTATTCCCTCATACCCGCCATCACGATTCCTCTTGCGGTTAATGGCTTAACCGGAGAGGAGGATTACGACGGTGTCATGACCGCGTTTGGAGGAAAAGAAAAATTTGACGGCATCGTGAATGGGGTTATGAGTGGAGCTTTTCTTGTGTTCTCTAAAGGGGTTTTCGTATCTGCGGACGCAGGTATGTTTTCCGGCAATACACGTTACCTATACATGGGGTATCAAAATACCGTGTCACACAGTGAGGATATCGTTCTCACGAGCCTGAAAATAAACGTTTCTCACGAGAATAGGTCCGTGACTCTTAAGATCAACAAGGATGTAAGGCTTAAAAAGAAGCTGGAGGCCGATCATTGCCTTGTCGATCCTTTATATGTTTCAGACGATGCCAGCCTGGTCCGGTACCTCGAAAGAATGGGCGGGTTCAAAGGGCTTTATTATGCGGTAAGAGATAATGAGCCTTTCTCTTTTTATTCACAAAACAATCCTTATGAGCAAATTTTTCCTATTCGTGCAGAAGCCGGGGGAAACGGTAGTTACAAATCGGTCGATATCTATACGATGGATTGTGAAAAAAACAGTATTGTTCGTACTACCATACGGGATGAGAACGGCTCGTTCGAGAACTTGTCACGTACTATCACCAAAACCCTGATCACGACAACATATGTCCTCCCCAGCGGTTTGATTGATTTAACAGAAGGATCCACTTCCGGTGAAATAGAAAGAGCCGTGGGAGGTGAGTCCGGATTGAGGAATATCACGCAAGCCATCAAAGACGGGAACCTATTGCTCTTACGAGGGGATATTGGAGGGTCTTATCGTTCTGTAAACTTGAGCGGTGGTATCATGGAAGGTGATAACGGCGATATTCAAGTCCTTTTATCGGGCCAATCGTACGGGCTATGGGGAGGTTTGTATTCTTCTACCTGTATGATAGAATACTCCAAGGATGACAATACCTTCAGTTGCTTTTTTTTAACCCTTAATGGGTGATCAGGAGAGGGGATATCAAACCTTGACAATCTGTATATCTAAGATAAATACCGGGGAAATAAGAAAGCCCCCGGCTGTTAGTAAAGACGCCAATCACATACTAACAAACAAATGCGAGTAGCCGCACGACCGCGGGCTGTATGCCTTCAGTCGCGACTACTCGTTTTTGTTTCATGTGATTGGCGTCACAAATATAATACATATTTCAATATGACCGTATTCGACATTTTAAATCTGTATCAAACACCTTTCAGATGGATGTTAAAAAGTGGCATTCATATAGAGGACGTGAATTATATCGATCTGTACAAGGACTATTCCCGGATGATCGCCCATGGTGATAAGGTGACTTACGTAGTGGCGGTACTAGCCGACAAATATCAGGTAAGCGAGCGAAAGGTGTACACCTTGCTCAAGCGATTATCGCATGACTGCGAGCCGCTTGAGCATTGATCCTATGCAAGAATGATGCAGTGTAATCATTCTGAAAAATTATGCTCTATTTTCTCTTTTACCCACCTTTGTAGTATAAAACAAAAACGGAGTATGGAGATTTACAAAAAAACAACTTTAGGCAACCTTATAATAAAAGATATTCCGAAGGTTTTAGCTAAAGAATTGATAATTGAACATCATTATTCGCACAAGTGGAATGACGGTGGCTTCGGCAAGTTCAATTATGGAATATTTAGAGAGGAAGAACCGGATAAATGTTTAGGTGTTGCAGTGTATGGTTTGATGAAAACGCCCTATGCGAAAATTTTTAGCCATCCTGATCCCAACGCATGGATGTGCGAATTGAATCGGATGTGGATAGATGATATTTTAGGGCATAATGCAGAAAGCATTCTGATTGCAGCATCTATCAAGTTGTTAAAAAAAGCAGCCCCTACATGTGTTGCGGTGCAAAGTTTTGCAGACGGACGGTTAGGGTGTGGAACAATCTACAAAGCAGCCAATTTTGCTTATTATGGTTTCCACTATACAATATTTTGCCGTAATAAAAGATCAGGGGAAGTTACACATAAACAGATACTAACAGACAGCACGTCGCCAAGTGGTTATTTACGGGCAAACATCGCATTTTTAATAGGTGATTTAGAAATATTCCAAGTAAAGACATATAGGTACATTTATCCACTTTGCAAAAAGTTCAGATTCTGTCGTGAACCGCAACCTTACCCGGCATACGATAAAGGCGAAGAGCCTACCCAATGGAAACGCAATACAGATAAAATCAAATCCAACATTATAAGGTTGCTTGATAAAGTAGCTGTTTAAAGTCAATGCGACTGATTACTTTATTCATTATAGTATTGATTTTATACGACCTATGCAAATTTCAAAATTGCTTTTTCAAGTAAGAGAAGTTAAAATTCAATGGCATTAAAAACAGTGTTTGAATATTGTTTTAATGCCATTGAATTTTATCCAAAATCGAACCGCTTCGTTTTAGCATCCCGACGAAAATCAAACCATTTCGTTTTAAAAATTCGTTTGGGTGGTTTTGCGGATTATATATTTCAATATTTTTCTTTTACTTCGGGAAAAATAAAGTTAGTGTAATATAATATACTTTGTTACCTTTACGCATTTTTTATTTTTACAAACGATATGATACCATACGATAGAAATACAGCTATTCTTCTTATCCTCTTCCGTCGCCCGGATACCACCCGAAAGGTGTTCGAACGAATCCGGGAGGTAAGGCCAAAGAGGTTGTATATTGCCGCAGACGGTCCAAGAAACGAGACGGAACGCAAGGAATGCGAAGCGGCCAGGGCTATCGCTTCTTGCGTGGATTGGGATTGCGAAATGGTCAAGCTATATCAAGAGCGAAATTTTTGGGGGTGATGCGCATTGCCACCAAGCGATCTCTCCTTAATAGGAAAACCGAATTTATGCTATATAAATAAAATTAAATAATTATGAGTAGATTTTTTGTTGTTTCATGTTTTTTTTGTTTATATATAACCATGATAGGATGTGTGGAAAAACAGAATAAGCAAGATGTCATTTCCATAGACATAAAGTCCGACTATACCGAACGTCTCCTTACGCTTCAAGATGTAGCGGATGTGGAATACGTGGCCTTGGAAACGACCGATGAGTTTGTGACACATGGAGCCGTGCAAGCCGTGGGAAAGGAGATCCTATTGACCAAGAACTGGGGAAACAGTGGGGATTTCTTCTTGTTTGACAGGAAGACCGGGAAAGGCATCCGCAAGATCAATCGCCTCGGACAGGGAGCGGAGGAGTACACGCAACTTACGGCTCTCTTGCTGGATGAGCGTAACAAAGAGATTTTCGTGAAAGATAATCCGGCTAAAAAGATATTGGTATACGATTACATGGGAAACTTCAAGAGGAAATTCGGGTTCCACGACGAGGGTTATTATATCGAGATGTTCGATTATGATAAAGACCATTTGTTGTGCTACAATGGATACCTGCCGGATATAGAAAATGATATGTCGGCATATCTGTTGGTCTCGAAGCTTGATGGCACGATCGCACGTACGATCAAATTGCCTTATGAGCGATTAGAGACCCCGGTGATTATAGAGGGAGAAGCGACGGTAACTCCTGGCTTTTGCCTCGCCACACCTTTTGACGGGGATTGGGTACTTATGCGAGCTTCCTCCGATACCCTCTATAATTATTCCACGGATGGCAGCTTACGTCCCCTGTTGATTCGGACCCCATCCATTCATGGGATGGATACGCAGGTATTCCTTTTCCCTTATCTGTTCACGTCACGTTACTACTTCCTGCAACTTATGGAGAAGAGTATGGACTTTAAGACATTCAAGGGTTTTCCTACTACCGACTTGGTATATGACACCCAAGAGAAAGCGATTTATGCGTATAAGATGCATAACCAAGACTTTACGGATAACCGCTCTTTCAGCCTAAGCCTCCATCCGAATACGACGTTGGATAGCGGAATATGGGCTTTCAAGGTCTTGCAATCGGATGATCTGATTAGCACCTTGAATGAAGGCAAACTTCAAAGCCCGTTGAAGGATATTGTATCTACATTGGATGAGGAATCGAATTCTGTAATCATGTTGATAAAGCGTAAAAGCGAATAAAGTTCATGCTAATATCATTAAAACAATTGAATCAACGTTTGTTCAATATCCCATTGAGCGATTACCCTTATGGATTGGTATATGGTAAAATGGGGTTGATTATTTATGTCATTTCATGAAAAATTTATTTTATTTAGTCATCGTCTTAATAGGTTTTAGTTGTAAAGGCTCCCTATCCAATAGAGAAGAACTCAGAAGCGTTGAGTTAGGTGTAATCAATGCTACCCCTAAACAAGAAAAAGTTACATTGGAAGATTTGAATGTAACAATCAAATCGATTCGCTTGGAAACGAATGATTCTTGTATTTTAAATAAAATCACACAGTTGGTAGATGTAGATTATTTGTGGATCGTAGCGGATAGACAGCTTTACAAATTTGATAAAAACGGCGCTTTCATCGGAAAGATCGGGCAGAAAGGACAGGGCCCGGCTGAATACGTGGCTCCTGAACGTATACAAGTAGACCGCGAACAAAAGATCGTTTATGTGATAGACTATTTTGGGCGAAAGATGATGTCTTTCGATTATGAGGGGAATTTTTTACGAAGTTTGCCGCTTCCTGAAGATTATTCATTGAATCGTATCGCTTTGGATAACAAGCAGCTTTATTATTCGTCTTACAACAATAGCGTTATGCCGGATCTGTTTGCTTGCGACATGACAACGGGTAAGATTGATACGATTAGTTTCCGCGAACGTACAATGGGACAAGAAACTTATGCGGGTGAGACATTTATGTATCACCTCAACGGGAAGGCTTATCTCTATCATTATTTCAATGACACCGTGTATACATTCGCTAATAATCGCTTGACCCCGGCGTATCTTTTTAATTTAGGAGACAGCAAATTCTCTTTCAAACAACTAACGGTTACGGGAGAGGCTACCTCGGAGGAGCCGATCGATCATCCAAAGATCCAGCTTTCCAATTTTATTGATACGGAGAAATATATTATCCTCTCATATTCTGTTATCACTTCTTGGAAGATGGGAACGGAACCCGATCAACGTTTCGCACTTTATGATAAAATGGGGCAAGTGATGTATCCCGATGTTTATTTAGCCAGCGAGAAACAAGACATTTTCAGTATTGAATCCAAAGATCCGATCTTTGCCTCTGCCGATGAACACTCTATCTTTACGTTTAAGCAAGCATCTGATTTGTTGGAAGATCAAAAAATGGAAGGATTGGATGTGGAAGATAACCCCGTGATAGTCCAATATACGTTCAACTAATTCGGGGAGCTTATAAGATCATGTCCCATACTCCTTTGGAATTAAACAATCGTTTGTTCAATACCTCATTGAGCGATTACCCTTATGGATTGGCACATGGCAAAATGGGGTTGGTTATTTGAAACCTCGCTTGTTTGTATTTGGGACGCGGACGTGATTTTAGATCATACCCAAATAGTGGACGCGGTAGAAAAACTTCGTGCTGATACGTACGATATCGCCTACCCATACAACGGGGATTTCCTAGACACCTCCGATATATTAAGGGAACATTATTATCGCCATCGCGATCTGGATTTCTTGAAAAAGCACCAAGGAAAGATGAACTCTTTGTACACGGTAGAGGGAGTGATCGGCGCGGTCGGGGGAGCCGTATTTGCCCAAACGGAGCAATACAGGCGAGCCGGCATGGAGAATGAGGCTTTTTACGGCTGGGGGCTGGAAGACGGAGAAAGGCATTACCGCTGGCTGGAGTTTGGCTACCGGATTTATCGAAGCAACAGATGCCTGTTCCATCTATCCCATCCCCGGGATCAAAACGGAATGTTTCGTTCAAGAATGCATAGCGAGAAGGCAGTGCATGACATGAATGAAGTCGTCAACTATTCCAAAGAGGAACTTCGGGATAAGTTCTCCTTGGATTCAAGATAAATTCTCTTTTAAATGAGAACCATTTAATATTTGTTTAACTTAAATTTCAAACATCATGAAAGTTTTGAGTAAGTTGTCCCTACGAGAGGACGCAAGAGTTTTAACTCCCAAAGAGATGAAATCTCTGAAAGGTGGCAGTGTATCGTGTAAGTGTGAAGGTAATCCGGATCCTTATTTCAAGCCCAATTGCGACGCATGTAAAGAAGGTTGCGGTGGGCCTTATATCTGTGTTGGCTAAACATCAAACACGTGCGATCACAAGTCGAATTTGTGATCGCACCAACAAAATCATAAAGACATGAGACATCTTTCTTTATTCTTTTTACTTATTCTTGCCGTAGCTTGTCAGCCCAAAGATATACTACGTGATAACGCCATAACAAAAGGACAGATGATCCATGTACCTTTTGACGCAACAGCCCCCGCATTTCCCATTGACAAAATATTCAAGGAATATGAGTTTATCGCTTTAGAGACGAACGATTCCATATTCGTTCGAGATTTGGATTATATTCCTCAGATCAAAACATTCGGAGACTCTATTTACATAGTAAATTGGAAAGAGATATTGATTTTCAACAAAAAAAGGATGTTTTTTACGAAAATTTGATCGACATGGGCCAGGACCGGAAGAATACAACGCTATTTCTAGTTTTATTGTTCATCCCAACGGGAATATTACAATTATCGAGACTTGGATGGCTAAAAGTTCAATTCTCACCTACGACCGAAACGGAAATCTTATGGATCGTTTTAATATGAATGAACTCGGTATGCTTTGGGATATTTCCTGGTTGGATGAAAGTCGGTTGCTTCTGCGTACCGTTGGAGAGAGAGAGGATATCCCCGATCTTATTCATTTATTAGATTGGAGAACAAGAGAGATCGTCAAGAATTTTTATCCAATAGAAAGATCAAGAGGAAATATTCTCTTGCAGACGCATTTTGCCCATTATGACAACAAATATCTTTTCAGCACCTATAAGACTATGGATGTCTACGAATTGGATGAGGATAGCTGTTTGCTCCGTTATACCATCGATATTGGAGGAAAGACCCCGCCGAAAGGTTTCTGGCAGCAGGAAAGGATGGACTATCTCAGTATTCTTGACGAATACAGGAGCCATGAGTATATTGGTCATCTTCCAATCTTTATGGAAGGAGATCAGTTCTTGCTGATGCGCTATGAGGGTGGCTCGGAAGAACTGGAAGGTTACGCTTGGGTAAATAAGCAGGACGGAAAAAGCGGCATATTCCAAGAATTTCAATTCGAGGAATCCTTCAAATGGAAACCTTATTACATATTTCCACAACTTGACGAATCGATTATCATACCGATTCCGGCGTATTTATTATTTGGGAAAGAGGGAAACACTATCACACAAAGATACCCTAAGTTACACGAGGAGAGCAATCCGGTATTGTTTATCGGCAAACTGAGGTAATCTCTAAAAATCAAACTCTCAAAGAATAAATTTTAAACATTTGCCTCAATACATCCCGGTCTATGCAGATGAATTGATAGCTGAATACAAATTTGTTCAACTTAAAATTCAAGCATCACGAAAGTTTTGACTAAGTTGTCCCTACGAGAGGACGCAAGAGTTTTAACCCCCAAAGAGATGAAATCTCTGAAAGGTGGCAGTGTATCGTGTAAGTGTGAAGGTAATCCGGATCCTTATTTCAAGCCCAATTGCGACGCATGTAAAGAAGGTTGCGGTGAGCCTTATATCTGTGTTGGCTAAACATCAAACACGTGCGATCACAAGTCGAATTTGTGATCGCACCAACAAAATCTTAAAGACATGAGACATCTTCCCCTATTCTTTTTACTTATTCTAGCCGTAGCTTGTCAGCCCAAAGATATACTACGTGATAACGCCATAACAAAAGGAGAGACGATCCATATACCTTTTGACGCAACAGCCCCCGCATTTCCCATTGACAAAATATTCAAGGAATATGAGTTCATCGCTTTAGAGACGAACGATTCCATATTCGTTCGAGATTTGGATTATATTCCTCAGATCAAAACATTC
>NZ_SRYM01000053.1 GCF_004793765.1 Parabacteroides distasonis
CGGGATTTTGATGCTCCGTCCGTAAGCCGTTCCTTTCTCTTTTTGCCGAAAGTCCATTGCTGACGCAATCATAAGGCAGACAGCAAATTGCGCTCCTTCAAGAAAATCATGTGCCTGTCAGCCGGTAGGCGGAGCGGTAGCCGTCATTCAGCATCCTTTCGATGTCGGATTCACGGTAGAGGATTTTACCGCCCAACTGGATATAGGCTATGCGCCCTTCGTTTCGATAGTCCTGAAGTGTCCGGCGGCTCACTTTCAGCCGTGCCGACACTTCCTTGTCGGTGAAGAAACGCTCGCCGCCCAGTGTCGGGCGGTAGTTGGCGGTCAGATGCTCTACATTGTCAAGCAATCGGTCAAGACTGCCCATGAAGTGGATTATCCACTCGTTGTCTTTGTTAATCAGTTCGTTCATTGCTGGGATTTAGTGGAATTATTGTTGTTACTCTATTCGGTTATCAGATTGTCCTGCCTTTGAACCTTGCTTCTTTTCTCCTGTCCTCCACGATAGAGACGATACGTTTCACATCTTCGGGACGGTAGTAGGTCTTGTGGTTTATCTGCGAGTAAGCCAATGTGCCGTTATCACGAAGCGTCTGCAATGTTCGTGGGCTGATGTTGAGCATCCGGCACACGTCCTGATTGTCCATCCACTCGCTCATTCTCTTTTCCCTGTGCCGATGGCAGATGGCATCCATACGGCGGACGAAGCGGTCGAACTTGGCGACCATCGCCTCAAAGGTCTTTCTTTCGATTGATACGATTTCCATATTGTCTTTCTTTTAGTTGGTATTGTTTCTTTTGCCGCAAAGGAATATATAATCTGCTGCTCTGCAATGGATTTGCCGAAAGTGGCAGCGTGTTGCGCCGATACGGTAGCCATTGTCCGTGGGTATCATACAGAAACGGTTCTTTTCGCATGAATGCTGTTCAAACAGAAAGGCTGACTATTTCACAATCCGCTTATTTAATAGTTCTCTATATAGTTGTGTGGTGAAACAAAGTTTTGGTCGTTTGGAGAGTGACAACATTACGTCATGAAATCATTAAATCAATGTATCATCAAATTGTCAGACAACCATTGTTTGATTTTCCTCAATACTCGTTTGGGCAGGTATTCAACAAATCCTTTTGATAAGTATTTGAATTTCTCTATTCTCATGTACTCAGATCTTTCATCTTTTGAATCATTGTTTGACTAAATAAGGAAATGATTGAACCTGCATTTCGATAAGTGGCTGCATATTGCGTCAATAGGTAGCCATTGTCCGGTTCAAACCACTGTCCGATACCGTGTTAAGGGCGTAACTTTGCACCCGAACAGTGAGGAATACCCGGATGAAGCGACTTGGAGTTTGAAAGGTGTTTTCCCAATCCGACAAACGGAGGATTTTTGTGTCCTCAAAGACACAGCAAGGTATGTTTTCAGTTACTCGGATGTTCCGGAGTAACTGAAAACCCTTGCACCGCCGTGGGCAGAATTATCCTCCGAAGTCGGATAATTTCAATCTTTCTTTATCAGAGATTAGACAGTGAACAAACCATAAAATTGAAAGAATAAGAAGCATGAAAAAGAAGAGTAAATACGGGAGAAGTCCCAAGCTGAATCCGAAGACGCACTGCGTGATGGTGCGCTTCGATGATGAGGAATGGAACAAGTTCCTCACGATGTACGAGGAATCACAGGTATATGCGAAAGCCGTCTTTCTCAAGGCGCACTTCTTCGGGCAGAAGTTCAAGGTGTTAAAGGTGGACAAGGCGATGCTGGAATACTACACCAAGTTGTCGGACTTCCACGCCCAGTTCCGCTACATAGGCACGAACTACAATCAGGTTGTCAAGGAGTTACGCATCCACTTCTCGGAGAAGAAGGCAATGGCGTTGCTCTACAAGCTGGAGAAGTGTACCATCGACCTTGTGAAACTGAGCCGTGAGATTGTAGAGCTTTCAAGGGAGATGGAGAAATGTTACCAATCCAAATCCGACTGACATGGCATCGGTCAAGGTCAAGTTTCGCCCATCCACCATAGGCGGCAAGGAGGGCACAATCTACTATCAGGTGATTCATAACCGTGTGGTCAGGCAGATATATACCGACTATAAACTTTTCGCTTCGGAATGGCAGTCCCATTCCGAAGCGGTCATACTGTATCGTGTTCCGAATAAGCAAGAGCGGAACAACCATTTGCTTTCGATAAGCTCACGCATCAGATGGGATAAGGACAGGTTAAACAAGATTATACAGACCTTATCCCAATCCGGCACATTTGTGACGGATGATGTAGTCGTGCGCTTTCAGGACAACAGGCAGGAGCCATCGTTTAACAACTATATCCGCCAGCAGATTGCCAGATTGAAACGCTTGGGGAAGATACGCACCTCGGAAACCTATACGGCAGCACTCCGAAGTTTCAGCGGTTTTATGGATGACAAAGAGGTCTTGTTTGACCAGATTAACGCTGACCTGATAGCGGAATATGAGGCTTATCTAAAAGGCAGAGGCAACTCGCCCAATACCATCTCGTTCTATATGCGTATCCTGAAAGCGGTTTATAACCGTGCCACTGAAGACGGATTGACCGAACAACGGCATCCGTTCAAGTCTGTCTATACGGGAGTGGAGAAAACTTTGAAGCGAGCCATATCGCTTGGCGACCTTAAATGCATCAAAGGGCTGGATTTGTCGTTGAAGCCAAACCTTGACTTTGCCCGTGATATGTTCCTATTCTGTTTCTACACAAGGGGTATGTCGTTCATTGATATGGCTTATCTGAGGAAGAAGGACTTGCAGAACGGCATTCTTTCCTACCGCAGACGCAAAACCGGGCAGCAGTTGTTCATCAAATGGGAAAGATGTATGCAGGAGATTGTTGACAAATATCCCGTAAACGAAACCGAATACCTTTTGCCAATCATCACAAAAAGAGGTGAAGATTATCGAAAACAATACGCCAACGAGCTTCATCGGGTGAACCATTTGCTGAAGAAAATCGGAAAACAGCTGGACTTGCCGATACCTTTGACGATGTATGTCGGGCGGCATTCGTGGGCAAGTATTGCGAAAAGCCGCAATGTGCCTATCTCTGTCATTAGCGAGGGAATGGGGCATGATTCGGAGAACACCACGCAAATCTATCTTGCTTCGCTGGATACCTCAGTGGTGGATAAAGCCAATAAAAAAATACTGGATTTGCTGTGAAGCCGTGAATGTTTTGCGAATCTGCCCAACGCTTGCCAAGAGACGGATATTATAATGCAAAATTACGCAAAATAATGATTCTTAAGTCATAAAACGCTGAAAATCTTACTTGTTGTCACGCTTTTTGTTTTGCGAGAAATACCAGATGTTTTGCGAAATCAGCTATAAAAAAGGAAAACACAACTCTATATCAACGATATAGGGTAACTCGTCCGTCTCTTGGCAAGAGATGGTAGTATAAATGGATATTTTAGACAATGATTAAACTTATAAAACATAACCCATATCGTACTTTAGGGGTGTTATCAAACACCCCTTTAAGGGAACGCATCGCCAACCAAAACAAGCTCAATGCTTTTGCTAAGATTGGTAAGTCGGTTATATTCCCTTATGATTTCGATGGAATTATAGAGGAAGTACCTCTAAGAACTCCAGAAAACATCGCAGCAGCTATCACAGCAATTAACCTTGACAGCTATCAACTGAAACACTCCTTGTTTTGGTTTATAAATGCGTCTCCAATAGATGGAGTAGCATTGAAATACTTACAGTCTAAAGATATTATCAAGGCTAAAGAGTTATTCCAAAAGAGAGAGTCATTCTCGTCTTTAATCAATCTCGGAGTACTTGCGTTTATTGAGGGTAATTTTGCAGAAGGTTATGCAAATATTTCAAAGGTGATTCATAACGAATCTTATAGAGTCGATTTGCTTGAAACACTTGGCCTGCAAAATATTACCTTGTCAGAAAATGAGATAGCGGAAATGTTCATTGCCGACTTACTCACGGAGATACCGGCTACAAAATTATTATCAGCTGTAAACAATTCTTCAGACAAAGCGATTATCAGCGAAAAAGCAGTTAATGAACCTATCGCAGAGATTAATGCTGCAATATCTGCCGCCAAGTCAGTAAATTCCAAAGATGCCAATGCAAATCTCACCGCAGGAACGGTGTTGATGAATTCAACAAAAACAGCACTCAAACAAGTGAGAGATATTGTTGGTGTAACTAGTACGAAATATCAGATGGTAGCAGATAATCTTGCCAAACAAATACTCCAGTGTGGTATCAACTACTACAATAATGCCTCTGATGATGATGTAGAAAGCCCTCGAAAAGCAATGCCCCTTCAAGCATATGCCTTACAAATTGCAATAGGACAGCTCACCAAGGATAGATGTCAAGAGAACTATGATATTTTGAAAAAGGCAGTTGATGATATGCCTCCAGCAGAAGTTGCCATAGAAACCCGTAAAGTCAAAGAGGAACTTCGCCGTTTTTGCCAGCAACCTGATAAAATTTCACATTCAATAACGCTGCTTAATAACACCAAACCACTGCTTCAGACAATAAAGGCTAAAATTGGTACGGCCAATACGTTCTATCTGTCGCTTTCTACTCAGGTTGTAGGAAATGCTTTATACAATCTCATCGAAGAGGTAAACACGGCACAAAATTATTTTAGCGCTGTAGTAAAGGTTATAAAAGAAAGTGGAATAGACCCAAAACTATTAAATTATTTAGATGATGAGCATTCACCAACGAAAATTATAGATAGTAAGGTAAAACCAGTTCTACGTGAAGCATGGAAAGCAACTACAATTATGGATGGATTTGACATGGAGACTGATTTCCGCACAAAGCGATATATTCCCAATAGAAGTTCACTCAAAGAAATGTGCGAAACTCTTCATATCTCCACGTCTTCTTCGAGTTACCAGTCTTCCTCTCGTGCATCCACAACCACCACGAGGACAACAACGCCGCCACGTACTACGCCCCCATCTTCTTCAACGTCATCATCTGATGATGGACTACCAGTAGGGTGCTGGGTGGTTATTATAATAGCAATCATAATATTTTTAGCAAACGTTTTAGGATGACAAAAATTACTACATTATTATTTGCGCTCACAGTTCAAGTTGCCGTAAGTGCAAATGCTAACGATTCGCTTCGTCATTGCTATCAGCAATTGGACATTGCGAATTCAGGTATTCAAACTCTCAAAACGGAGAATCGTGAGCTTAAAGCTAAAATCAGGACTTTGAATAAAACAATTGATACTCAAAAGACTGAAACAGACTCTCTCAAAGGTGAACTGACCGCAGCAAAAAATGACATCACAGCTCTTGCTGATAGTCTTAATGTCAACATCTCAAACACTCGTTCTGAACTTCAAGCAAGTTCAAACACTCTCAATCAAACGATTCGCGAAAAATCACAAACTGGTCTATGGATTATCATTGTGATTGCACTGATTTTCATTATACTGGCATTCATATTTGGAAAAGCAATAGCGAAACGTAAAAACGAGGTGGAAAGTCTATCTGCCAAGGCCGACAAACTCAACGAGGAAATAGTCTACAGACTGTCTACTGAAATGAATGACATACAAGTTATTTCTAAACAAATTGGGGCACTTGTATCTGCACCGGGAGTTAATACCGAAAGTGAACAGAAGTTGATTACCACTCTTGCTGACCGTATCACTTTTATGGAGATGACACTATACAAAATGGATAACTCTGTAAGAGGTCATAAACAGCTTTCCAAGTCAATCAAGCAAATGAAAGACAATCTGCTTGTCAATGGATATGAGCTTGTAGATATGCTTGGTAAAGACTATCATGAGGGTATGAAGGTTACAGCAAATTTTGTTGAAGATGAGGAACTACCAGAAGGCAAGCAAATAATCACGGGCATCATCAAGCCCCAAATCAATTACAAAGGCAAGATGATTCAATCAGCTCAAATCACAGTAAGTCAAAACATTTAAAAATATATTCAACATGGCTCAAGCTAAAATGAAATTCGGGATTGACCTTGGTACAACCAATTCCGTAATTTGTAAAATGGAGAGTGGCGAGCCTGTCATTAAAAAGACAGACACGTTGAAAGACACTTTGCCATCGTGCGTATCTTTTACCAAAAAGAAAATTGCAAAAGTAGGAGATAGTGCCTATAACGACCTCTGCCAAGACAAATCACGTGCCACGAAAAAATGGTCTAATGACCGCGAAAACGTATTCATTGAGTTTAAACGAAATATGGGTACGGACAAATCGTATGAGAGTTCTAATATGGGAGAAACTTTTTCTCCGGAGCAACTTTCTGCCGAAGTTTTGAAGGCTCTCAAATCGTTTATCGGTGATGAAAATATTACATCCGCTGTTATCACAATCCCTGCCAAATTTAAAGCAGACCAAATCGCAGCTACTAAACGTGCTGCTCAAAAGGCTGGTATTGAACATTGCGAACTTCTCCAAGAGCCGATTGCCGCATCTATGGCGTATGGTCTGAGCGCATCCAACAAAAATGGTCAATGGCTTGTGTTCGATTTTGGAGGCGGCACATTTGATGTTGCACTTATCAAGGTAGAGGATGGCATCATGCAAGTTAAGGACACCGAAGGAGACAATTACCTCGGCGGCAAAAACCTTGACTATGCAATCGTTGATAGCATTATCATTCCTTACCTAAAAGAGAATTACTCTATCACAAACATTATGGAGAATGAAACCACAAGAAACATTCTTCGTGATGCCATGAAGTTCTATGCTGAACAAGCGAAAAATCAACTGTCATTCAAACCACAAGCTGACATAACCTCTCAACTTGATGAGTTTGGCGAAGATGATGAGGGGGAGGAAATAGAACTCGACATGGTTATCACTCAAGAGCAGCTTGCATCTGTACTCACACTCGTGTTTCAAAAGGCAATCGACATTACCAAGCAGCTTCTTAAACGTAATGGTTTGTCCGGAAGCGACCTTGACAAACTGATTCTTGTAGGTGGACCAACTTATTCTCCAGTTCTTCGTGAGATGCTACGCAAACAAGTCACGCCCGATGTTGATACCGACATTGACCCCATGACAGCTGTTGCAAAAGGGGCGGCACTGTTTGCTTCCGGTATAGATAGTGATGTCAAAGAAGAGTTAGCCATCGGTACTGTTGCACTCACACTTTCTTATGAAGCAAATTCGGTTCAACCAATCGAATTTGTAACCGTACAACTATCAAAAGAGGAATGTTCCGGTTATATTCCATCCAAACTGTTTGTAGAACTTGTACGTAGCGACAACGGTTGGTCAAGCGGAAAAGTCGAAATCAATGAGATAGGTGATGTCATAGAGTGTCAACTCATGGAAGGCAAAAATAATGCGTTTGCTGTCAACGCTTATGACGAAAAAGGGACAACTATCCCTTGCTTTCCTAAAGAGATAAATATCATGCAGGGTATTGTTGTCGGCAATGCTGTTTTGCCTTACAATATCTCAATTGAGGCTCACGATAGTGGTCTCGAAAAGAATGTGGTAAAGTCGGTAAAAGGTCTTGAAAAGAACCAGCAGCTTCCAGCTGTCGGTACACTCAATGGACTTAAGACTCGTAATCAATTGCGTCCCGGCATGACTGAGGACACTTTGGTGATACCCATCTATCAAAGTGAACACAACGCAGACGGCACATCTGCGATTCATAACGACCATGTCTTTGATGTAGTCATAACAGGCGATGAGATTGGACAAATAATCCCTGTTGGAAGTGATGTTGACATCACTATCAAGGTGAATCGTTCGCAAATGTTGAAACTAGAAGCATTCTTTCCCTTCAGTGGAGATACCGTGGAAAAAGATGTAAAAATCGAAGCTCGCTCGGTTATTACATCTCATGAACTGGAAAGGCTCAAAGACTCTGCGAACTTAAAACTCCATGCCCTTAAATCTTCTTCTGCAATTAAGGATTCTGAGACAGCAGAAGCAGAAAAACTCATCAATGAGGTTAACGACCGTTTCGACGGTGAAAAAAGCTCCGAAGATGGTAGGATGCATCTTCAGGCTGACATTCGCCGTGCTTTCCTGAAAATGGAAGAAGTCGAGCAAGGGCATGAATGGGATTCCATTGAAGCTGAAATCAGGGAAGAATTCGACCGCCTTGAAAAAGGGAATAATGAGCTTGGCAACAAATATGACCAACAGGTAGCCGCTGTTCGTTCACAGGTCGATTCCGTTATCCGTTCAAAGGATGTTCGTCAAGGACGAATAGTTCTTGATGATATTAACAGCTTGTTTGTTGCAGTGACACTCATCTATCAGTTAATGGGTTTCATTGACTTCCACCTTCGTAACTTTAATACCATACAATGGAAAGATGCGACCAGAGCACGTCAACTTCTGCAACAAGGTAAGGAAATTGCTAATACCAATCCGTCCGAAAGTTCACTTCATCCCATCGTACGTTCGGTCATAGATTTGATGATTGAATCACCAACAAGTGGTCCCGGCGTTAGCTTCTAAAGTGTATGGAAAAGATATGGAAAACGGAGCAACTTGAGAAAATAGCTGCTAATACATCAATATTTAAGCACATTCCCGCAGAAATCGGGAATGTGCTATACTGCGATACCAATCAGCCTGAAACCGTAAAGTTAAGTGACAAGGAATCTAAAAAAAGAAAGGCTATTGCTATTTCAATTTGTAGCATAATTTTATTATTGTATTGGTCTTTTTTTTATGAGCACTATATATGGGGAGCTATAATTACAGTGATAGCTCTGTTGGTTACTATTGGAGTTTGTGATACCACTTTTTCGGGTACAGATTACTTTGTAGGTAATAAAGGATTTGCTACCGTATCGTTTGTAGATTCAAGAGACAACATTACATCTTCCAATGTTTATCTTTTCAAGGACATGGAGTATCTCTTTACTGGCGAAACCATCGTAAAAACGAATTATACCTATAGTAATACTCAATATTACTTTTCAATATTCGGTAAAGAAGATAAGGAGACCCATCAATTCAACAGAATATTTTTTGCCGAGGGTTCTTATGATGATAAACATCCAAAAGACCCAATGAATCCTAATGGTGCAAATGAAGAATACAGTATGATGAAAATGGTAGAAAAGGTATGGACAACCCACTTCGTACTTGAACATTCCCAAGATGGGAAGGTCAAATTCGGTATTCTCAATGAAGAAACTTTATACTCTGATGCGTTATCTATTTCTCGTAATGAAGTAGATGTGTATGGGACAATATATAATCCTTCAAATACCAAAAATATCTATACATCTAATGGAAACTTGGTCATTGAACACATTAATCATTCGAAGAAATTTTTCGGCTTTATTGAAAAAGGAAATATTAGCAGTATTCCGTTGTCCTCATTAGGGAATCGTCAGGCATTTTTGTTTTTTTTTGACAGGCTTTATAGAGGATAGTATGTTTACACTTGCGAAGAGACAACAATTAGGTAACTACATAATCACCTTTCAAGTCAAAGAAGGTGATTATGCAGAAACCTATCGCGTGAAAGACGCTGATGGGAAAAATCGCTTTCTCAAACTCATCAACTGCGCCAAACTACATCGTACTCAATTTGATGCAAACGGTAATATATTGGAGGTGCAGATTGCAAAGACACTTAATCATCCTAATGTCGTCAAATACCACGATAACGGTGAGGTCGTTTTAGATGGTCGCAAATTTGCTTATATCGTATTCGATTATATCAGTGGTGAAACGGCTTCACAGTACATTGCTCGTGAAGGGAGTCTTAGTGTATATGATGCAAAGACTATCGTATTAGGCATCCTTAATGGCATTAAATTCCTTCATACGCAACAAGAGCCGATTATGCACAACGATTTGACTATCCAAAACGTCATGCTGGATATGTCGAAAGGTACTAACGTACCTCGCATTATTGACTTCGGCTATGCTCGTTACCTATCACAAGGTTCTTCTTCCTTTAATAAAAACGGGTTATCTCCTTTTTATTTGGCACCCGAAGCATTGAATGGTGTGTTTTCGGTAAAGTCAGACATCTTCTCAAGCGGTGCGATACTTTATAATCTTATATTTGGTATACCACCATATTTTGTTGACTTGTCAGATTGCAAGAATGATGCTACTGCTCAACGCGAAAAGATTGATGCTCAAAGAGAATTGCCGCTTCATATTCCCGATAACGATAAATTTGAGCTTGATGAACAAATTATGAATATAATGCGGAAAGCCCTTGCATCTGACATTGAGGAGAGATTTGAATCGGCAGATGAGTTTATTCGGGCTTTGAATGGCGATATAAAAATCGCTCGTATTGACAATCAAAAGAAAGCCAAAAGTGGGAAGACTCCTACAAAGAAAGTTTCGTATTCAGTGCCAAAAGGGAAAGGCTTTTCCGCCATTGCTGGGATGGAAGAACTGAAAGAGCAAATGCGCGTAGAAGTGATAGACGCTCTTAATTCGCCAGAGGAGTATGCGAAATATGGCTTGACAATTCCTAATGGGATGCTTTTATACGGTCCTCCCGGATGTGGTAAAACCTTTTTTGCAAAGCATTTTGCTGAAGAAGTCGGTTTTAATTTCATGCTAATCAAGCCAAGTTCTCTCAAAAGCCGCTTCGTAAATGCGACTCAGGAGAATATTGCTCAGATGTTCAAAGATGCTGAAGAAAATGCACCTACCATCATTTTCATTGATGAAATGAATGAATTGGTACCTAACCGTGACAGCGATGTACACGAGATGGCGCGTAGTGCTGTCAATGAAATGCTTGCTCAAATGGATAGAACAGGAGAACGTGGTGTATTTATTATTGGGGCAACTAATTATCCAGATATGATCGACCCTGCGATACTTAGGGCTGGTCGTCTTGATAAAAAATATTATATTGGCACTCCTGATTTCAAGGCTCGTTCCTTAATGTTTGAACTTTACCTGAAATCAAGACCGTATGATTTCGGTTTAGATTATGAAAAGCTTGCCCAACTGACAGAAAATTATGTTTCTGCAGACTTGGAAATGATAGTCAATGACGCTTCACGAATAGCTCTGCGACAAAAATCAAGAATTACAATGGTTATTCTTGAAGATGTTATTAGTAAAACCAAACCGTCATTGACAAAATCCGAACTTGACAAATATTTAAGGATAAAAGCGGCAATGGCTGGTGAACAAATACAACAATCACGCCGAAGAATCGGTTTCTAAATAAAAATGCTACGAATATGAAAACAAATGAATTATATCTCAAAACATTGTTCTGTTGCTGTGCTTGTGATGGAGAAATCGCACAAGAAGAAGTGGATATGATTAAAGAATTAACCGAAAATAGTACCCTTTTTCAGGAGATTCAAGTAGAATACTCAATTAATGAGTATGTCAATCAGATTAATAGTCAAGGAAAAGCCTTTTTGAAAGATTACCTTAGTGAACTTTCAAATACAGTTCTTTCCGATGATGAACAAATCACACTAATTGACCTTGCCATAAAAATGATAGAAGCAGATAAGCAAGTCCTTTATTCAGAGGTTAAATTTTTCAAGAAAATCCGAAGCCGAATAACTGTAAGCGATGAACAGATTCTATTAAAATTATCTGGCATAGAAAATTATTTACAACCTGACATTTGCGCTGAAAATAAAGATTTCGAAGATGTTGGAGGATTTAAACAAATATCTTTCTAATAATATGGGTGAATGTAAACCATTGATTCAAGTCCAGACTTGCGCAACAAAAAGAGTTGATAGGGAAATTCATCATTCCGTGGTAGGGAGATGTAGAGGGCGGAACTGAAATCACGTAGATATTACAGCCCATACCTCTATTCTCGAAAATCAAGTAAAATAACCGGGGCAAGAAGAAACAGACTGTCATTGCAAAACTGAAAGCATTCTTCGATAGGTTCTTTGATATTTCGAGAGGAACATTCAATGTTGTGAACTGAATATTCCGTCTAATGCTGCATTGTTCAAAATCATAAACGGGTAAAAAATAGAAAGATACATGTGGAATTTTCTGTCTTTTTTGTAACTTTGCAAAAAAGACAAATTATGAATACCTCATTTTGGGAGTCAAATTTATTTCAAACGCTCGTGCTGATTGTTACCATTGGGGCAACAATCGGCATCGCATTATGGCAGTTTTATGCCCATAAGCGAAAGGAATTGAGAAACGCAGTGTCAATCTTGTTGCTTCAGATAAATGACATTGAGAAAAACATTGAGTATATATTATCTGAAGGGCTTATAAACGGCTGCATCCAAGAAGTGCCGATTCATTACTCTACTATAATTTTTGAAGAAAATCAGTGGAATAAATACGCTCACAGTGTTGTCGGGCACATATCTCAGGAGGCATTTGAAAAAATTGATACCTTTTTTAAGGTTGCCCAAAGAATACGTGAACAACAGATTTATATCAAACAAAAAATACAATTGTCAACAGAAAATAAAGCCTATTATTACTATAGTGCTGTGTATAACCAGATAGTTATTACAGGTCAACCGCTACAAAACATTCAATCAATTGTCGACAGGTTCAATGAGTCGATAGTGCCATCGTATATTCAGAAAGAATTGGCTTTGGGATTGGAGAAGACCTTGAAGCAATATCATAAATTGTCAGATGGTATCGCTTATACGGAATTAGTCAAACTAAAGCAGTGATATATTGAAAATATTTGCTAACTTTGTAATTAGGAAAAGCGTTCTTTTGAATTACTGCAAAACGAGGTGAAATACAGAATTTTGCTGGTTTCTAAATCGTTACCTATTAAGCTGCGAAAAATTGCAAGTACTTGAATTTTAACAAGAAAGAAAATTCGCCATGTCTTAGGCCGTGTGTGGTCAAGGTCTTGTTTATCAGACATAAGTCTGCGATTTCTTTCAGATAGCTGTTCATTTTCTGATTGCATGGAACTGGCAGCAGCCTGTTTTTCTTTTGGCAAGCCGGATGTTCCGCATATCTGCGGAGAATCTCCAATGGAATATCAAGCAAAGGAATGTTACACATGTTCTTCGTCTTTTGGCGAGGCTTGCGAATCCATAGGTTGCCATTGGAGTCTTCTACGATATGTTCCGGTGCCAGTTGTTGCACGTCTATGAAGGCTAACCCAGTGAACGCTGCAAAGATAAAGACATCACGGACAATGGTGATACGCTCTAACGGAAATTCCTTGTGATAGATAGTGAGTAGTTCATCCATTGTCAAGAACTCACGGATAACCTCTTTCTCATGAAACTTGATGCCGATGAACGGATCTTTGGTAATCCATTCGTTAGCAAGCGCAAGATTGGTTATCTTCTTCAAGCACTTCATGTAGCGGATAACCGTATTCTGCTGGCACTCCTTTTCCGTTTTGAGATAGAATTCAAAAGAGCGTACCAGCTCTCCATTGACTTCCGATAATGGCAAATCCTCCTTGCCGTATTTCAGTTTGATAAGTTCTGCAAGATAACGCTTACAACTTTCATAACGGCGGACGGTAATCAGGGCATAGTCCTTTCCGACAAGTTCACGGCATTGGTCGTTATGCTCTTGGATGGTTTGAATGAGAGTGCGGACAACCTCGGGTGCTTGGTCTTGTCCGAAGAACTTTTCCTGCAACAGGCGAGCGGTGATGAATTGCCCTTGTTCTTCCATTTCATTGAAAGTCTGGTGGAGTTTGATTCTTGCTTCCTCTATATAAGCATTCAAGTCGCAGGATTTGCGGCTCTTGCCTTTGGCGCACTCCTTCGCCTGATTCCACAAGGCTGGTTCGATGCTCTTGCGGATATTGTTTTCCACTCGCGCACCGTTCACTGTGATGCGCATACACACGGAGGCTTCCCCGTTTTTCAGCAGTTTGGCTTTCTTGATAAAGAAAAGCACGTTGAATGAGTCTCTTTTCATGTTCCTACAGTTTTTCGTTGTACAAAAGTAGGAAACCATGCACGCTTTCTTGATACGCAAAATGTTGCAAATCAGAGAGAAGTAATCTTATTCGGTGGAGATTTGCGCTCCACCTCTTTTGCTCCACCTTTTGGAACACCAGCAATCGTAATATTCTGCCGTTTCTTGCGTCCTCTTGGAAAATAAAAAATCCCGATTTCGTTTGGAAATCAGGATTTTACTATCTTTTGCTTTTCTTCTAAGTGGTGCCACCAGCAAGAGAACTATTGTCTTCTCTATATTGATTATCACCATTTTATAGTTTCTTCCATTTGGAAATCCACATGATTTGGCACACGATTATATTTTATCGTTTTGCTTGCTATAAGAACGATTCTTTTTTCAAATATCTCATTGTTTATATATTGCTTGGGATTCTCTTAAGAGAGTTACCATGCTGATATTTAAAACTTTATATTCTTTGTTTCAACATATCCCATGGCTTAATCCACTGATTTTCTATGTACTTTTGTGGTAATTTGTTCATGGAACATCTTGAGGACAAAGATAATACTTTTTCTCTACAAAGAATGCAATCATTTCATTTTGATAATTCTACTTGTGTATTATTGAGTTGAAAACTTTTTGTATTTTTCTCCAAGAGATTTCAATTTAGATAAAAACTGCTCAACATATTCCGTGTCTACAGTTTTGTCATCTATATTTTTTAATAAAGAAAACATATTCCTTAAATCATTGATAATATCTGTTTTATGGACCATTGCTGATTGTATTGAAAGATCATAAAGCATAATCCATAATATGTAAAATTCTTGATAAGAACGACTAAATCGTTGTAGGTTTTTTATATTTAAAATAGCATTAAAACTTTCTTTGGTTGCATTATCTTCCAATAGTACATCCTTTATTAATTTTATTATACTCTCTGTTTTATTTATACTTTTCAAAAAAAGTTCCTTTTCTGTTGGCTTAAATTCAAAGCTTTCTAATAAATCTGTCAAGCTATATTTAGTTTTAAGCCTACAAGTAAATTTTTCCATACGTGGATAAAAACCTAGAACCCTTGTAATATCTCCAGTTTTAATATTGTTATAACATAAGTATGAAAGAATTGTTATTAGTTCTTCATTTTGCATTCTATCTTTTCTTGTATCTTCTGAATCATCAGGAGCTTTTATATAAAACCATGAAACATATTTAGCAGTAATCTCTCTAATCAATTGTATTACATCTTTGTCAACTATTGAATTCCACATTTCAAAAGTATTTGGTTTTATTGGATATGGCTTACTATTGAGTCTTATAAATAAATCAGTGGCTTCAAAATCTTCATTTAAATCTTGACTTATCTCTATTTCATCCAAGTCAAAATCTAATATTGTATCTTCGACTTCAGATAAAATATCAGAATACCTTTTCCCATTATAATGTTTCAATATTCGTAACTCTTTTAGTTTGAAATTGTGGTTAATTGAGTGTACTTTTATTCCTTCTTCATTTATATATGATCTTCCTAAGAAACCTATAATTGATAAAAGCCTTTGCTGACCATCAATAACCTCTCTTATTCCATCTTTTCTCACATATATAAATAATGGAGGAAGTTTTATTCCTAACAGGATACTTTCAATGATGGAAGATGCTTTTTTTATACTGATTTTTTCTTGTCTTTGATAAGAAGGTCTTATTAAATAGTAATTAGAAGCTAAATCTGCCATCACCTGATCTATAGGTTTAGAGGCTGGAGAAGGTTTATTAATTCTTAAACTGGCAAGCCTATCCATTGTTAGTTCAGCATCTTTCTCTGTCTGCTTTAGTGAATTGATTTTATGTTTAAAATCAGAAGATCTTAAATACATCTTAAACTCAAATCCTGATAACTTATTTAATAGGTTAGCTGTATCTGTAAAGCGAGCTACGATATTGCCATAATAATGATCACTATCTGTTTGGTATATATGAAGGTTATTTTTGTAATGTTCATTAAGTATTTGTGCGTGTTTACTAATATCAAATGGAATATTTTCATTATTAAGAATTCGGATACCCCACAAAAGACATTCATAGGCATTGGCACTGCTTATTTCAATATAAGCAGTTATGTCATGAATTTGTTCTAACATTTTCTTTATATCATCTTCTATACACTGTTCATTTTCTCTAGCATTCCCGATATAATTATCATATAGTAAGTCTAAAAAAAAGTTTTTACCACTATCAGCATATCTGGTAATTGGTAATGAGCTAAGAATTAGTGATTTTCTTAAAAAAGTAACCATGTCAACTATAAGCTCATTTTTAATTTTGTCACTATTGTAAAAAAAACATTTGTTTATTTTATTGTATAAATCTTCATTTTCTTTTAACTCATGTTTGAAATAGTCGGAGAAAGTATCTGAATCATATTTGGCATTATCCACCTCTGATTGATTTAGAGGGGTTATTCCTGAATTGTATCGTCTAAATATTTCCTTTTTTATTTTATCCTCAATTACAGGATCTAGCACTGGCATACCAACAACTTCAAACTCAAAAATACGAATTTTAGTGTTTAAGAATAGCTGTTGTATATCAGAATTTAATTTACTAAAAGTCTTTTTTGCAAGAGCCTGTAATTCTAGTAATCCAGATAAGTGTAAAGCGAAATCATCTTCTTTGAATCTTTTTAAAGTTTCAAATCTTTGTCTACCATCAATAACTTCTACTCTCATTCCTGACTTGTAAAAAACAAGTGGGGGGATTTCGGTTCCTAACACTACACTTTCAATGAAAAAAGATTGTTTATCCTTCTCCCAAACGTAATTTCGTTGGTAGTATGGGTCATACTTGATGCGTTTTAAATATCTATCACTTAATAAAGTTGCAACAGATACAGTTCTTGCGTCTTTTTTTAAATTATTCTTAAAGGTTTCAATGAAAGCCTCTTGGTTATTATTATTTATCATAATTCTATATCTTTGTTTAATTTCTCAATTAATTGTTCATTAAGTATATACTCAAACAACATAGTTCCGTCAACTTCTGCTTGAGATCTATAAGCAAATTCTTTATCTATTGTTTTAAATTGGGTTATATACAATTTGTCGCATAAATAGTCATATATGATTTGTTCAAAATGCTCTGGAATTCTTGATTTATCAAAACATGCTATTTTAATCGATACTTTTTCTATATAAGATATTGAAATAATACAACTTAAGCTAGGGTGTTTTTCTTCTATTTCTTGAAAATCAAATGAATCACAAAATTGGTTAATGGTTTTTTCTAGTAAGATTGAAAAACCTTCGAGAAAAGCAGTCAAAGCATAATTATTTTCAGTAGTTATATTATATTTTTTTCTAAATTCAATTTTAGATAGTGGGTGTATGTGTTTGAGAATATTATATCTATATATTAAAATGGTTGATTTATTTGCATAAGCAGAATGGTAATTGTAATACATTATCAACAACTCATAATCTGTCAATTGAGATCTTATTATTTTGGCATAAAACATCTTTTCCTTATTATTCAGACATAAACTACTGTCTATAATTTTTAATAGCCTATATATTGTTTTAAAGTAATGAGATAACCTGCCCTTGTTATGTAAAAATAGGTCAATGTATTTTTTCTCTACTATTTTGTGACAATTTAAAGGGGATTTATCAATGAGTTCTATATCAATAGATTCACACAACTTAAAAAAAATGGTTTTGAAAAAATCCTTTTCTTCGTCATTAGTATTTAGTTCATTCTTTATTGCAATATAGACGTTTAAAAAGGAGTAGAAGCTAGATTCGAATTGTTGAATCTTCATTGTATGTTCTTGCTCCTTCATCGTTTTGCACTGTTGTTCATAGACTATTCTAGTCAAAGCTAATTCTTCTTTTTGCTTCTCAAATTCTTCAATTTGTTTGGCGAGAGCTTCATTTTGAAGATTCATTGATTTCTGATTTATGGCAATATCCTTTCGTTGTTCCTTTAATGCAACATAATACAAAATTGCCGCAACAAAAGCTAGTAAAGTACCAACCACCCCTCCGACAAAATCCCCAAACTGTGCAACTTTAGCCTCATCTAATATTGGACTAAACTGCCAACTTCCATGAATAATAAAAATGTAAATAGAAACAAGTAAGCAAATTAGTGAAGTTATAGCTATAACTGCACTCAATTTCTCGGAAAATATTTTATCAAAGCGATTAGCCATTTTGTCTACTCTAAATTTGGTTCAATGCAAAAGTAGGGAAAAAAATAGAAAAAGCCTAAAAACAAGTGTTTTATATAATATTTGAAGTAGAATAGTTCTGAATACAAACACATTTATATATTGGAAGTGATGATGAGCATTTACAGTTTACGCCCTTTTTTCTTTTTCTTCTTAGGATTAAGTGTTTGTTCTTCTAGTAGAGTTGGATTGCGAGAAAAGTCTATACCTGATGAAGTAAGTGGGATAAAAGATTTGGAAGAAAGATTATTTTCATGAATGTGAGATTGATGGGTAGAAATATGGTCGTCGTTCTTTTCTTTAATCTTACTATCTGATTTGAAAGCCTGACTGTTTATTTCCTTGTTTTCAAAAATGACAGAAAGATTGCAATCCTGATTGATTTTATTTTTTCTTTCACTGGATTGAATATTTTGTTCCTGTAGTGTAAGTTGTTCAGATATAGAACTATTCTTCATCATGTTGTGGTAGTTGAATGATTCCGTCTGCTGGCGATTATAACTAAATAGCCTATCAAATCCTTCTTCAACTTGCTGAAACAAATTCACACGATCAAATCCTCCTTTGATTATTCCATTCTTGGTATTCTTATGATTGGTAACTGGTGACAGTTTCTTTTTGTTGGTTTGATCTTTACGGCTCACAATCAAATGGCAGTGCATATTCAGTTCATTATTAGAACGGCTACGGTCAAAATGAATCTTACCGTAAAACTTTATGTCCGAAGCGGATAGTCCTTTGTTGAAGTTTTTTGCGTATTTAGGAATAAACACTTCACGGATATAATGTTTCATTGCTTTGGCTTGCTCCTGCTCTGTGTTACCCATCGCTTGAAGTTCCTTTTTCGATGGGCTGACATGGATAGCGTAAAACTTAGCATCTGTTTTCAATAGTTGCCCGATATTGCTATCTATATCTTTTATAACTTTTGATTTATAGATGTTATCATCTGTCAGATTGAAAAAGCCTTCGGCATAAATACCTTTCTCCATTCTTTTTAAATCCTCGTGTTCAAGGTAATTTGCTAGCGGTCGGCTACTCCCGGTATTATTATATGTTCCGTTTGATGGCGGGGCAAAATCTATGTGCATAATCCTATGTATTTATCAGATTGCTGATTTCGGTTTTTAAGCTCTCTTTCCGTTTACTATCCATCACGCCACAAGCAGATAGCTCCGAATAAAGTTGTATCAGTTGAAATACCTTTTTATAATCCCGTTGGTGTATCTGGCAGAGTGAGCTAATCTGTTTGGATTGATTGTTTATCACATTGGCATGATTGCAGAACTGTTCACTTAGTTTTTTAAGTACAGCTGTGTGTTTCTCCTGACTGGATTCCAATTGAGAGAGAATAAGAGTTTCCAAAGTCTTGCTGATAGTATCGAAACGCAAAGCGATAGAATTTGTTACCCGTATCATAGGATTCAGTTGTTCTTCCTCATAATGACGGATGAAGCGGATAATGTCATCTTGCCTCTTATTTATTTTCGCCAGTTCCGATTTTACGGATTCAGGAGCTTCGGATGGGTTGATGTGTGCCTTATCAATATACCCAAACGTCAACTTTACAACTTCACTCTTTTTCAGTGAATAGCGTTTGCATATCTTTTCTACCAAAGTTGCCGTTTCCTTGTCTATAGAAATTGTAGTGAATATCGTTTTCCGACTGTTGTTTGGCATGGTAATTACTTTTTTATAGAAATATGAATAGATAAATACTTGATAATAAGCATTTAAAAGAAAATGTTTATTACAGGTGTCATTACAGCGTGTTCTTGTAACACGCTAAAGCCTAAGGCTTTGCCCCGCAGGGCAAGAGGGAAGAACAGGACTTGTCCAGTTCCCTCTTGCTCGATTTAGTGAAACGGGCTGAACCGATAGGTGAAGCGGTTTCTGCTAAATCGGGGTGGTAACACAAAGTGATAGCTTAAACATAAGCTTCTCTTCTCTGCTGCATTTTGCTGTCAGGGTTTGTTTTTAATTGATTGGCTTTTTCAAACTGTTTATAAGTTTGATAATCGGCTCGTTCACGTACAAAAGCTCTAATATCGCTAGCCCGATAGTAGGTTTTATGCCCAATAGTAAAGTAAGGGAGCTTACCTTTTAGTCGATAGCGTTGTAAAGTTCTGAAAGACACTTTTAATAGAAATGCTAAATCCTGATTATCAAGTAATCGTTCATTTTCTTCTAATACCTGATCGGTATTGATAAGGGATTTTAAGTCTTGTCCTATTTCAGTGAGTTTCTTAGATAGCTTCTCCATCCATTTCTCGAAGTTTTCGTTGTCTATATACATTTTGCTTCATTTTTTAGTTTAATATTATTGTTCTCAATCGATTGATGAAGCAAAATTCAGTAAAACAATGTAGCAGAAAAAGAGGAGTAGTTACCTACTCCCCGAAAATAGAATTTCAAATCTCTGGAAATTAATAGTTTACACACGCATCTTTTTTGATCTTTATCGGTTCTTACGTTTTCGATCCTCTTTGATGATAGCATTTCGTAAGGCATCCAATGTTTTGGTAAGGTTGTACGACTTGCGGGTAAATACTTCACCTACCTTATCGTAAATACTTCCGAATTTTAGATTGAAAAGCTGCTCAAAGCCACGAGCTAAACGAACTTCTGGGACAGGTTTTCCATCTTCGCCAATGATTTGCCCCTGTAAAAACAGAGCTAATACGATTTCTGCAATGCCAATAATCCCCAAGTCTTTTGACTTAGGGATTACATATAGGTCGGACTTGAACGCTGTAGGAATAGATAACTTAAATTGTTCTGGATGGTTAATTTTCAAGTTGATTAATTGTAACTCAGCATCAATTGTCGATAACGCTTTATGGACATAGAGAATTTTAAGCGCATTTTTCCCCCTGCCCACATTGATATAACTCTTCTAGGGGTGCTATCTCAATACGGGTGAGATTTAGCATCCGAAAGATATAGGAATAATCTTCTGAATTGCTAATAGCGACTATGTGCTTGACAAATTCTCCATAGGCATCTTGCATTTCTGTGTTAGTAACTTCTTGTGAAGTTTTAGACAATAGCTCAAAAAACTTCATTTTCAATAACTCATTCATAAGCATAATTTTTAGATAGTGAATAATATTAATTCGTATAATCGTAAATTCAATATGCTTATTTAGGGGGCTATATTTTTATATATTCGGTATTAATAGTATCGATTTTAGAAGAAACTATATTTTTGTGCTGTATCTATTATATAATATGTAAATCAGTCCGCCAGAAAGAAAGATCGTTGGTAGAATAAACCAATAGTTATTACTTATTAGAAACTTGGCTATCCAAAAAGAAGGGAGAAATGAAAATATATATTGGGTACTATCTGTAATAACAAAAGGTATAATTAACCCAACCATAACTAAAGCAGATACTTTTGCAAGTGCCATACCTTCCACTTTATTTCCCGCATATGCTAAAATAATCATAGCAGCCACAACGCTTAGTATTGTAGCCAATATTGATATTATAAATGTAGTCCATAATGACATACCTGATACAGAACAAAAAGAAAGCAGCACGAAAGAAACAATAGCTGCAAATAGAACAGGAATAAGCAATCTTGATATAAGATAACCCTTCTTCCCAAGTGGGGTGATTGTGATATACCTGTTGATTTTCATATCTGTTTCATCTAATACCACTAAGACCGAAGCGAAGCAAATCATGTAAGGACACATAATTGCAAGGAATAAATCCAATATCGGATAATATAGATTGAAATCCTTTAGCATCGGATAATGCTGTACAATTAAGGGGAAAACAAACCTATATATTGCCGCTAATATTAGCGGGATACATATTATTGCAGATAACATACCATCTGAGAATATGTTTCTGATAAACATTTTGAAGGAAATAATATTCTGATTCATAATTATATCGTCATCATTTTTTTTACTGACAGACAAGAAAAAATATACATCGCAATGCACCAAATGATTATTACCATTAGAGACATGACGCTGATATTTCCAGACATAAGTTCTATAAAACTTATGCTTGGATGTAATAGCATAGCTCCCGATTTATAGCCCATTGTATAAACAGATATGGGAGCTATAGATATTATTAAAGTGGAAACCATAATCAGCATAAAATTATTCATGGTTGAAATAAAAGCAGAAAGTGATATTCCAACCAGTGTGAATAATGCTGAACCTAACATAATTCCAACAGCAAGATGTATGTAAGAATGTTCCATGCCTGAGAACAATGCGATGAGAACTCCACTTAGCAAAGAAATTAGTCCAATGGAAATTACCTTTGACAAAATATATGTGTGTATCGATATGGGCGAAACAGCTAATGCCTGCATTACTTTTTCGCTTTTCTCGAATAATATTATTGCTCCCATAAACATTAATCCGATCAGTACGGGATCTGAAAATATAAGGGTAGTTGTACATAGTTCTTTCCACGGCATAGGAAGGATGCGCAATACTGCAATATACACTAGTGTAAATAACGTATATAGGGCATAAAAACCATATTTGTATTGTTGCCGAATATCGCCTAGTATTAAACTTTTAAGCTTCATAGTAATTTCCTCCCTGTTATTTCTGAGAATATATTGTCTAATGTTGGCTCATTGCTATGTATTGATAATAAGGCATTAGCTTGAATCAGAGATTGTAGCTTTTTATCTGTACTTATTTTGTCAAGTGCGATTGTAGTATTTAATTCTTTTTGATTCTCCAAATATGAATATGTTACTTCATTATAACGCCTTGACATGATAAGATTATGAGGAGTGTCCATAGCTTTAATGTTGCCATCAACAATAAATGCTACACGATCACAAAGTTCGGTTGCATCGTGCATATTGTGAGTAGTCAGAATGATTGTTACTCCTTTATTTTTAAGATCAAGAATATTGTTTTTCATCACTTGGGAGTTTGAAGGATCTAAACCAGATGTTGGCTCATCCAAAAATAACACTTTGGGCTGATGAATAATTGATCGGGCAAAGTTTAATCTGGATTTCATACCTTTAGAAAACCCTGCCACTTTCTTATTGGCATGTTGTGATAGTCCAACCATTTCTAATAATTGTTCGACAGGAATCAGCTTACAGTCATATAAAGAACCAAAGAATTTTAAGTTCTCCAATGCGGTGAATTTCTCATAAAAACTAGGGAATTCAAAATCGACACCAATACTCTCATAGAACTGGTCAGACTTATTTCTAATTTCATTATTATTAATAGAAACACTCCCCTTATATTTAGGGAGCATACCTATTAATATCTTTTGGAGAGTGCTTTTTCCTGCTCCAGAAGGGCCTAAGAAACCAAATATTTCTCCGCTTCTTACTTGAAAATTCATATTCTCAATAAATGGTAGTTGAGAATAACTAAACGATAAGTTTTTTACTGTAATCATAATTTTTCAATTTTATATCGTATGACTAAAATTGTTTATATAGTCATATTGTAAATTCAAAGTATCGCTATGTAACATATTTGCACATAGTCAGTTGATATTATATAATCTTGTTGTATTGGATTAGTCTTTAAATAGTTGCTGTACTATTCCCCTAACTATAAACTTGAAAACTTCATTGTAAATATCTGTTCCAATTGTTTTCTCGTTTAGAATAGTCAAGAATGCAGCTCTTAAAGCCCCTGCAAATACTTTTGTATCAATTGATTTACTTTCTGGAATAAATTTCAGTAGTTCGTTTGCTAGCATGACATCATCATCTACGTGTTTTGAAAGTACTTCTTGAGGGAGCTTTCTATTTAGATATTCCACATCACTATTAACGAAGATAGATACAAAGTATGGTTTGTTGTTGATTAGCAAGTCAGATATAATATCTGTCAATGTATCAACCGTAATATTATTGGTATGCTTATTTATGGCATTAAGAAATTCTTTTTCCAATTTCTTATGATAGTCTATTATTGTATCGAAAAAAAGAAGTTCTTTTGATGTATAGAATAGATAAAATGCTCCTTTAGAAATATTGGCATATTTAACAAGCTCATCTACAGAAGTTTTACGTACCCCTTGTTGCTGGATAAATAGCAAAGCTCCTTCTTTGAGTTTATCCTTTATAAGCTTTCTTTCGTTGTCATCAAATGCTTTTGCCATACCGTGTGACTATTTTGTTATTATTGGTCACTGCAAATATAAGCGTTATTTTTGAATTGACAAAGAAATATCGGTTTATTTTTCTTTGTTTCTATATGATCTGCCTAAATCAATGAGTATTTCGTCTATAAATCATTGTATTATGTTGCCACGATAAGTACATATTAAGTCATTAAGAACTTTACTTCGCCACTTTCGGACAGTTTTGAAAACGGCTCATGATTCTTCTTTTATTTGCCGATGAAAATAAAATCGACACGTTTTATAAACCTTTTAAAATTGAAAGTATGGAAGTAGTAACTATTGAAAAGAGAACCTTTTCGTATGTCTGCGAGAGGTTCACGGAGTTTGCCAAACGGATAGAAAGTTTGTGCAGCACTCATACCCAGAAAGTCGAAAACTGGCTGGATAGTCAGGAAGTGTGCCTGTTGTTAGGCGTTAGTAAGCGAACTTTGCAGTATTACAGAAGTAGCGGAAGATTGGCTTATTCTCAAATTGGTAGTAAGATTTATTATAAGACTTCCGATATTGAAAGAATTATTGCAGACAGTGAAACGCAAAATCAATCACCCAAACACCCCACGTCTTA
This sequence comes from Parabacteroides distasonis, assembly GCF_004793765.1. GTDB lineage: Bacteria > Bacteroidota > Bacteroidia > Bacteroidales > Tannerellaceae > Parabacteroides > Parabacteroides distasonis_A. Next base: position 24,804 of record NZ_SRYM01000053.1, read on the forward strand.
TGAAAAGAATTAAAAAAGATTATCCGTTTTTCAACCTGTTTTCCATTGTTGGCACATGGGAAAGCATTAATTTGAATCCTACGGTTATCATTTATCGGAGCGACAAAGAGTATCTCCTTTCTATTATATATGTATCGGAAACTACTAAACAGGCTTCACCCGCTACTTATGAGATACAGCAAGATGGTAACCAGTATTTTATTGCTACTGCGTCTAAACGACTCTATGTAGATTATGATCCGGCAAAAGATATACTTAGCATTTCATCACTCGGTGACTATTTGCGTAACTAACTAGCTATCTAGCAATCTTGAAATCAATATATCAATAAAACAATCTTTCAATCATGGAACTAATAAATAAAGATACACCGCAAGTCAAAGAATTTATTTCTTCGCTCGATTCGATGCTGGATGGTATTGAATCTATTGTAAAGCACTACAAGCCCCACCTGAATGGGGAACGCTTTCTTTCTAATAATGAGGTTTCCAAGAAACTGAATGTCAGTTTGCGAACCCTGCAAGAATGGCGAGATATAGGGCTAATTCCCTTTATCCAGATAAAAGGTAAAATCATCTACCGTCAGAGTGATATTGATAAACTGCTCCAAAAGCACTACTTTGAAAGTTGGAAAGAGTAACCTGCCAAGCCCAAAACATTGTTTTTCGGAATTTAATTTGAATCATTGACTTTCCCAGTGAAGTATTTAGTCTGTGCAAGTCTTTAGATGAAAATACGCTCGAACATAGTGAGAGGAAGATTTTCATCTAAACCGAAGGCTCGGACTTGAACAGGCTAAATACGGAACTTATCTTTGTCAATGCTTCATATTGAGTTCTGGAAAACTTACTTTAAAAGAAAATGAATTTTGAAAAGTAATTTATATATGGATATAGTAGCAATAAAAAGGTTTTCCTTCGATTCTTTTAGAAAGAAGCTGGAACAGATTGTATCATGGGCAGATAATACTTCTTTATCTCCCTCTGATATGCGTATTGAGAAAGAATGGATAGAGGGTAGGACATTGGCAGCTTCCTTAAATATTCCTTTACGAACATTACAGTCTTTACGTGAGAGTGGCAAACTTTCTTTTTCGACTGTTGGCAAGAAGGTATATTATAAGGTTGCCGAAGTACAAAAACTATTGGATTCAGGTAGAATAAAAGTAACCACTAAAGAATAATTGCTTATGGATTTATACACGAATGAGGATAGCCAAGAATTATTGCAATCGTTAGATAGGGTTTTACCTTATATAGAATATGTATTGAAGAATAATAAGCCCATGTTTGATGGTGAACGGTATCTGACAAGCGAAGAACTTTGTTCTATTCTCAAAATCAGCCGTAGAACTTTGCAGTATTATCGGGATGATGGCATTTTCCCTTTTATTCAACTTCCGGGCAAAGTGCTGTTCCGTGAATCGGATATTAGGAAAGTATTGGAAGATAGGTTTCGCTCTGCCTATAATATAGAAGATTATTCTCTTTAGTTTTTAATAGGATGAATATAGAAAAACGGCTACCGTCCTAATGGATTAGGTAGCCGTTTTCATCTTTAGGTGGTTTTAGTAGAGAAGCTCTCCCGCACATTCTGCATATCTCGAAGAATACTTTGGTCTAATACTTTTGCGTATCGCTGCGTCATTTTTGTATTGGTATGACCGAGCATTTTTGCTACATTTTCCAATGATACATTGTTAGCTAAAGCGACAATGGTCGAAAATGTATGTCGTCCGGTATGTGTGGTTAGATTCTTCTTGATACCGCATAAATCAGCAATTTCTTTCAGGTAACTGTTTAGCTTTTGGTTGCATGGAACAGGCAACAATGTTCCTTTCTTTTTCGCCAGTGGATTCCCTTCGTATTTCTCCAATATGGCTAAAGGTATATCCAAAAGAGGAATGTTGCACATAACTTTCGTTTTCTGTCTTGCTTTCCTAATCCATAAATTCCCCTGATTATCAGATACAAGATGTTCTGCTTTTAATTCAGATACATCTATGAAAGCTAACCCCGTGAAGCATTGGAATAGAAAAATATCACGCACTAAATCCAATCGAGGAACATCAAAAACTTTGTTTTGCATAGTTTCTAATTCTTCTTTGGTTAGAAACTCTTTGTGTACTTCCTGCTCGTGGAAACGGATATTGATAAACGGGTCTTTCTCCATCCAATCATTAGCCAATGCCATGTTGGTGATTTTCTTCACTACTTTCATATAACGGATTACCGTATTTTCTTGCAAGTCTTTTTGAGCTTTCAGGAAGTGAATATAATCTTGAATGATGGCATGACTTATTTCTTTCATGGGAATATCCTTTAGATGGTACTTTTTCAAAGCCATCTCTTTGAAATACCGTAAACAAGTATCAAATCGGGAGATAGTTACTTTGGCATAATCCTTGCCAATCAGTTCACGGCATTTGTCGTTATGCTCTTGAAAAATTTCAAAGAACATCATGTGCTTTTCATCCAGTCCGAGAAAGCGTCTTTTAATCTCCATCGGATTGATAAGTTTATTTTCATCTTCCAAAGTTCGATGAATATCATACAAACGTAGTCTTACCGATTCAATATAGCGGTTTACTTCTACGGATTTGGCATCTTTACCTGTACACCGTTCTTTAGCTTGCGACCAAAGTTCAGGCTTAACGGTTCTTTTTAGCTGCATTTCAGCTAATTGCCCTTGAATTGTTATCCGCAACATGATAGGTGTCTCACCTGACTTTACTGTTCTTGTTTTGCGGATGAAGAACAGCACGTTGAAAGTCTGTCGTTTCATACTCTAAAAATTAATGTTTAAAGTTACTGAATCGTGTAGAATAGCAAGAAACAAACGATAAGACAATCAGCGACTTACGGTACAATTCGTGGACACTTTTTTCGAGACTAAAATTGTCCACGATTTAGCACAGCGGAAGTGCGTAATTCTGCCCAAAATATGCGGATTAGGGGAAAAAGAAAATCCCTGAAATGTTTAGTTTTCAGGGATTTACCAAATTTGAAGTCTTTTAAAAGTGGTGCCACCAGGAATCGAACCGGGGACACAAGGATTTTCAGTCCTTTGCTCTACCAACTGAGCTATGGCACCATTATGTTATTTAAATATCGTTGTTTCAATTACAGGTGCAAATATACGGATTATTTTGATATATGCAATAGGTTGTGGTGGATTTTTTGAAAATATTTGAGGATAGAGGTAAAATTAACTGCTGAAAACAGAATAGATAGGGCAGGTCTACCGCATCAAAATTACGGCAACTATACCTGTTCCCAAAGGCAATGAACGTAATCCTCACATCCCCTCGAATTGAAAAAATTAGTTTCTCCGGCCTATTTCAAGGTCTGTGACTCGTCGCTTTCCGATGTGGAGGGAGATCCGGCAGAGACCCGTCAAAGCGTGGATATCCCCCTGCCTATTTGCTTGGTAACCATCAGTCATGCCGTGGAAGAAAAAATATGCGCTTGTTGCCGCGGCGAGTTCCCCCTCCCATGTCAAACCCGGTGTCAGCTATGGGGTGAACGTCCATGCGGCGGTAGCCTATCTGGGCGTGGCGCCGCATGTCCCTTTCAAGCGTTTACAGTGCTTGTTGAAAGACCTTTACGGTATAGAAC
>NZ_SRYM01000054.1 GCF_004793765.1 Parabacteroides distasonis
GAAGTACCTTAGAAAATAACAGTAAAATCTGTGAAGTAAATTTAGGCATAGTCACTCTGTAAAGCTTGCTTGCCTAAGGATATATACTGACTTAGCCGATGAATATATACAGGTTGGAGCTAGTCAGTATATATTTTATGAAATACCGTTATCCTAACCGGCTGATCTTTCGTAAACGTCCCTCATCAAGCAAACTGATTTTCCGACCATCGACAGCAATGAGATGTTCGTTGATAAAGGTAGACAACGTACGGATAGCATTCGATGTAGTCATATTCGACAAATTCGCCAAATCCTCCCGAGACAAATAAATACTCAAAGTGGCACCATCCTCTTCCAAGCCATAACTATCTTTCAAAAACAACAAAGACTCAGCTAAACGTCCGCGAATATGTTTCTGTGTAAGGTTTACCGTGCGTTCATCTGCCACACCTAAATCAAAGGACAATTGACGGATAAAAAACATCGCCAAATTCGGATTGCTCATCAAAAGATCAATAACCACTGTCATAGGAATCATGCAAACCGTAGAAGCCTCGAATGCGGAAGCGTTCGTCAAATAATCTTCTTGAGCGAAACTAGCCCGGTAACCAAAATACTGCACAGGCTTAATCATCCGGATAATCTGGCTCCTACCCCCTACTCCATCCTTATAAATCTTCACTTTACCCTTTAACAAGCACATCATGTCCTTTGGTTCGTCTCCTTCACAATAAATCAACTCATTACGTTTGAAATACTGGATCTTCGAACTATTACGGAGGATCTCACGTTCCTTTTCGGTCAGCACCCTCCACACCTCTGATAAACTAGCCGATAAATCGACCTCTTCTTTTTGTTGTTTAACCACGACTGCTATATAACATACTTATGAAGCACAAATATACGATTTTTCTTTTGAAAAAATAAAAACTTTTGTACGATTAATTACACCATATTGTAACATTTTACTTTCTTTCACGTCTAAACTAAAATTTATTCATTATGTTTGCCTAGAAAGAATGTAAAATCGTTGAAAAAGTTATATTCGATACTTACCTTGATTTTAATCACTATAAGTATTTTCGCAAAGAACACTGATACTTATAGTGATAAGATACTGTCTTTCGGCAAGGGGAATCAAGAAACGAGAGAACGGGCGGACTCGATCATGTACCTTGTCATCGAAAAGGCGACCCAATACCAAAATACAGTATCAAAATATGAGGCTGAGATTTATATCAAAGGACGTACAGAAATTTTAAAACAAAACATGTTAATACGTCTCGCCCACCACATCTTTCCTATCGACCGGAAAAATAAGGATATGCTTTTTGAAATGGTTAGCCAATCTAGATTTAACGCCCCTCAGAATTATCTTCATGATCTAAAGGCTGTCAACGGAAACAGCATACCCAACGAAAAGAAGCAACAGGAGGCCTTGGCTTTCTTGAATTTGAACGTATATTCCCCTACCGCTTACGATGATGCCATCTTCATGCCGATAGCCAGCAACGCTTTTAAGTTTTATACGTTCAATTTGGAAGGGCTGGAGACGATCAACGGCTTGACGATTTACAAAATCCGTTTCCAGCCGAAGCAATGGAGCCAGAAATTGGTATGCGGGGATTTATATGTCATCGACCAGTCATGGACGATCGATAAGATTGATATGAACGGTCGTTACTCTTTCGCCGAATTCAACCTAGTCATGAGCTACGGACGGGATTTCAGGCGATTCATCCTGCCCGAGAAGGCGGATCTATTCCTCCGATACAGGGTATTGGGAAATGCGGTGGCAACCACCTACCATTCTTCCTTTAAGTATCAGGAAGTGGAATGGGTGGAAGAGGATAACGAAAGCCATAAATGGAAATCCTTGGACCTAACCAATTATTACAAACTCTCGTCCGATACGGTTCCTATTATTAGGGATTCCACGTATTGGAATATCCATCGTGACAATCCCTTGAGTCCGGATGAAGCCCACTTATACAGTAAAGCCCAAGAGCAAAATATAAGTAAAATCGATACGGCCGATGATCTCCGGAAGTACGTTAAACTAACGGAGCAGTTGACGAATACAGTCAATATAGATTATAAAACGACCCGTATTAAATATTCCGGGCTTCTGAATCCATTCCAATTGGGTTATTCCGCCCGTAACGGCATCACTTACAAACAGCGATTCCGTATCAGCAAGACATTTGTCCGTGACAAACAAATTCGTTTTCGTCCGGAGATAGGTTACGTATTCAAGCGCAAGCAGGTATTTTTCAAGGTCGGAGGCGATTGGGAATACTCGCCGCAGAAACGGGGAATCTTATCGGTAGAGGTAGGAAACAGCAATGAGAGTTACTCTTCCGAGATCACCCAAAAGATCAATGAGGAACTAAAGGATTCCACCTTCAATTTTGATGATTTAAACCTTGAGTATTTCAAACATTACTATGCGGAAATAAAAAACTCCATCGAGTTATTCAATGGGTTTCAATTAATAACAGGCATCTCTTACCATCGCCGTATCCCCTCTAAAAAGAAAGTGGCGATTGATCCTAGGAATGATGTAGAGGAGATACTCAGTCAGAATTATAATGACTTTACGCCCGTGCTCGGTTTCTCCTATACACCCCGCCAATATTATCGCATGGACGGATACCGGAAAGAGTATGTCTATTCGTATTATCCCACGATATCCATTGAATTCGCAAGAGGTATCCCCGGAATCGGGAAAAGCTCGGGAGATTACGGACGTATAGAGGCGGACGTCCATCAAAGCCTTATGCTTGGCCTGTGCAGACGGTTGAACTATCATATCAGCGCCGGTCTTTATACACAACAAAAGTCTACCTATTTCGCAGACTTTAGGTATTTCACCCGCAGGAATTTCCCCGATACATGGGATGATCAGATCGGCGGAGTCTTCAATCTATTGAAAGGCGAGTGGTTTAATGCCTCCGATAAGTATATACAAGCGCATTTCATGTATGAAAGCCCCTTTATCTTATTCAAGATTCTTAGGATCAACTCCACGAAAAAATTCATGCAAACGGCCTCACGCTATATCCTCTCCGAACGCTTTTATCTGAGCCAACTATGGACACCGGTCTTGCCCAGCTATACGGAAATCGGATACGGGATCGGGAACCATATCTTTAATATCGGGATATTCGCCGGATTCGATCGTTGGCATTATCAAAACATGGGGTTCAAGTTTGCCTTCGAGTTATTTCAATGAATGGATAGCGGGCGGGCTACCAATATCCCTTTACAACTCTTTATCCCCTCCGCATAATCCCGCAAGGAGGATGCTTGGACGATTACCTTTTTAGCGGAAGAAGAGGCATGGATAAATGTCAGCTGTTCATCCTTCCAATAGGCAATCCCGACATGCGTCACATCCAGCCCCTTAATGGAAGTAACGAAGCAGAGGATATCGCCGTTCTTGATTCCGGACGAACATTTCTCGATCTCCTGTTTAGGCACATAATAATGAGGACGTAGGTTTATCTCCTTTTCCTTATCGGCTATCCTTCGAAGCCTTTCCGGATGGTTCTTCAGTTGCTTATAGCTATCCGGATGCGTGGATATAAAAGATAAATCCAGAGGCAGGGAGACACCACCGATCTCCCGCCCCATATCTTTCACGATTCCTTTTCGCTCATTCTCATAGAACCAATCGGCCATATAATGCAAACGATCCGTGTAATCATGGATCATGCCCTCTCTGTACCGGATCTGCTGTAGATTCTCACAGAAGTTCTCAAAGGTAGTTTTTTCCTCTCGCAGGGTACGGGATAAAGCCAATACGGTCTCTGCGAATGTGGTGCAATCCAATTCCCGCAGATTGACCACCAAGCCCTCCGGCTCCTTTTCCAAAGTAGAGGCGACATAGGGAGTCTCCCGAAAGAAAAAGGCGGTATGGATCATTAACTCGTCTAGGGCTAACGATTTCTCAGATTTCATCTGGGTACAATACCGATCGAAAATAGCACGATCCTCATCCGTACAATACAATTTACGGGATGTATGCTCTTGGGCGTTCACTAAAAACACTATACATATACACATCCAAAAAACAAGCAGTATCATTCCCCTTCTCATAAGTTAATCCTTTTTCGTTTTCAGTAAATCCTCCAATTTCACCAGCTCGTCACGGAATTGGGCAGCCTCGATGAAATCCAGTTTCTTCGCAGCTTCCGTCATCTGTTTGCGAGTCCGCTCGATCGCCTTCTCAAGCTGCGTACGGTTCATGTATTGCACGACCGGGTCCGCTACCAAGCTTGGTTCCGGCTCTATATAAGCGTAAGGCTCCGCCGTTTGTTGTTTCTCGGCAAGCAAAGAGACACTGTTTTTCATGACTTGCTTCGGAGTAATGCCATGCGCCTCGTTATAAGCCATCTGTTTCTCCCGCCGGCGATTGGTCTCGTCCATGGTCTGCTGCATACTCGCCGTGATCTTATCGGCATAGAAGATAACCTTTCCGTTCACGTTTCGGGCGGCACGTCCGGCTGTCTGTGTCAAGGATCGGTGGGAACGCAAAAAGCCTTCCTTATCCGCATCCAAGATAGCGACCAACGAGACTTCCGGTAAATCCAGCCCCTCGCGTAGCAGGTTGACACCGATCAGCACGTCAAACAGGCCATTCCGCAGGTCGTCCATAATCTGTACCCGCTCCAAGGTATCTACATCGCTATGTATATAGTTGCATCGTACCCCCATGCGGGTCATATAAGTAGTCAGTTCCTCCGCCATACGCTTGGTCAAGGTAGTCACCAAAACCCGCTCGTTTTTCGCCGAGCGTTGCGTGATCTCCTCCATCAAGTCGTCGATTTGGTTTAATGAAGGGCGGACATCGATAATCGGGTCTAGCAGGCCTGTCGGGCGTATCACCTGCTCCACTACCACCCCCTCGCTCTTTATCAGCTCGTAATCGGCGGGAGTAGCACTCACATAAATGCCTAGAGGCGTCAACGACTCGAACTCATCGAAGGTAAGCGGACGGTTATCCATCGCCGAGGGCAAACGGAAGCCATACTCCACCAAGTTTTTCTTCCGGGCATAATCCCCGCCATACATCGCACGGATCTGCGGGATCGTCACATGGCTCTCGTCTACGACTAGCATGAAGTCTTTCGGGAAATAGTCCAACAAGCAGAAAGGACGATCACCCGCCGCACGTCCGTCGAAATAGCGGGAATAGTTCTCGATACCCGAGCAATGCCCTAGTTCCCGGATCATTTCCAGATCAAACGTGACACGTTCATACAGGCGTTTCGCCTCGAAGGGCTTACCGATCTCCTTGAGGAAATTCACCTGCGTACCCAGATCCACATCGATCTGGCCGATCGCCATATTGATACGCTCTTGGGTGGTCACGAATAAATTGGTAGGATAAATATTCAGCTCATCTTGCTCATCATACTCCTCGCCCGTCAACGGATTGAAAGAGGAGATACGGTCTATCTCATCATCCCAGAACTCGATACGATACGCCATACCGTCGAAAGTCTCGATCGCAGGGAAGACATCCACCGTATCACCACTCACACGGAAACAGCCGCTTTTGAACTCCAGCTTATTATTCACGTACAGGGCGTCTACAAACCGGCGCAACAGCTTATCCCGGTCGATACGCATACCCCGTTCCAAATGCGTCACTTTCTCAGCGAAAGCCGTAGGATCCGCCATACCATATAAGCAGGATACGGATGAGACCACGATCACGTCCTTACGACCCGACAATAAGGAAGCCGTGGCCCTCAAACGCAGCTTATCGATCTCCTCATTGATCGCCAAGTCTTTTTCTATATAGGTATCGGTAGAAGGCAGATAGGCCTCCGGTTGGTAATAATCATAATAAGAGACAAAGTACTCTACCGCATTATTTGGGAAAAACGCTTTAAACTCACTGTACAACTGGGCGGCAAGCGTCTTATTATGACTGAGTATCAAGGTTGGTCTCTGAACTTCCTTTATCACGTTAGCGATCGTAAACGTCTTACCGGAACCGGTAACACCCAAAAGGGTCTGGAAAGGAACGCCGCTCTTGATCCCTTCCGACAACGCCGCAATCGCCTCGGGTTGGTCACCCGTGGGACTGAACGAAGACGATATTTCAAAATTCATTCTTTACCCGATCTGTTGTTTAGGCATTACCAACCACAAGATAAGGTATAACAGTATACCGAATCCGGCAAAAAGAACCATCAATACCCATACGATCCGTACGATTGTCGGATCTAAATCCAAGTACTCCGCAAGACCGGCACAAACGCCACCTATCATCTTATTATTCGAACGAGTCAATCTTTTCTTCTCTTCCATATCTTATCATATTTTTATTAAGATACAAAACTAATGAATCTCACTCATATTTACAAGTTGAACCAATAATTCATTTTGATCATAAACGTATTTGTCGCAGGGAGTCCCCACATACGATTCAAATTACTTCCCCAGCCGGACGAGTACCAGTTATCCCGGTTAGACATCCGGTGCTCCCATACAAAATAAAGCGTGGATCCAGGCAGGTATTCCCAGCGGGCTACCAAGTTGGAACGAAACTCGTTAAACCTAAAATCCGGGTTATTGAAAGACATCAGCCCAGCTCCCTCTCCGATGGTATAGACTCCATCCGCATAAGTCAAATGATCCGGTTCAATACGTTGAAAACGATTCTCTAAGGTATGCGACTTTGTATCCGCCGCTAATTTAAAATCATCGTATTTAGCGATAGAGGTGAACGGGGCACCATAAAATTGAATGGAAATATCGGGGGTCACGTTCACTTGTAATTTCAGCGTGAGGCCATAGGTCTTCTGATCCATATGGCCCATGACATAATAAGGGGTCAAGCCACTCGAGCTAAGCGGCCTCGTCGTAGCCACATATTGCATCTCATCCGTATTCCACGCATAATCCAGTTGCCCTGACAAATAGACATGGTTTCCCAAACGGAAGGTCAGGCTTGGCGAGATCGTATTGAAACGATTTCCCTCGAAATTATGATCGCCCTCGTATTTGAGCATCAGCATCATCCGCTTCGCCTTATCGGTATTAAACTTAGCAGAGGTCAAGAAGTAAGAGCCGAAACGGACATCCGGTCCCCCTCGCAACAAGCGGCTATCCAGCCAATTCCAGCCAAACGTTTCCTTGATATCCCATTCATACCGGTTCATCGTCATACTTTGCCAACGCAAAGAAGCGTTGTTGCTAAAAGGAGTACCGCCGTAATTCCACATATTCTTTTGCGACAGGGTAAAAGCGTTGTACCGGAATATTTTCCAGATATCAGTCTGCCGATACATGATCTCCGTCTCATTCATCAGATAATCCGTTTCCTTCATATATCCCATATCATTCAAGTCGAAACCGGGTGACGACCAAGTAAAGGTCTCCGAGAAGTTCCATTTGGCATTACCTTTCCGTCCCACTTTCACATAACCGCCCGTTCCGGTCAGGGAGCGACGGGTAGGATCCACTCCCAAATAATCGGTGGAGGAAGCCCTTTGATAATAATGCGCCACGCTATTCTGCAAAGCCGTGATCGCCCCGGCGCTACCATGCAAGGAACTCAACATTCCCTTTACATCTATATAATAAAGGCGGTTCTTGAAATACTGGGTAAAATCAATACCTGCCGTGAAAGCGTTACGCACCATAAAATCTTCCAGATAAGGCTGATCCAAGGCACGGTTTACCGAAGTCACCATACCGCCCAGCAAGGTATTCCCCTTCCAGTTTTTTTGCACACGGGCCACGGTATAGTTTGTCAACGGCTCCACGACTTCCACATCCTCCACCCCGTTACGGGTAACCTTGGAGGAGGAACGTGCCGTTACGCTCTCGATCACTCCGATCGTCAAGCCCCGTTTATTCGTACCCGTCAGTTTCAACGCGCCGATAATCGGCACATTCTCTTTCGTCTCGGCATAACTGCCTACGTTGTCTATACCTCGTGGCGTATAAGAGGGAGAGGCGCCGATCCTACGGGTATAAAACATCATATCGCTACCGTTCGCAAAATCCAAGATATGTTTTCCTTCCAAGAAGAAGGGGCGTTTCTCATCGTAAAACGTCTCGTAGGCCGTAAGGTTCATTACGGAGGGGTCCAACTCCACTTGTCCGTAATCCGGATTGATCGTCATATCCAACGTATAATCCGAGAGAGCGAACTTAGCGTCCAAGCCCACGTTTCCTCCCCAGCTATGTCCTTTTTGATAAGGGCTGCCGTCTATCCGGGGTTCCTGCCTGTATTTACCCATCACATACGGCAAGAACTCGATACCACGAGGCTTAGGAACAGAGTCCATGCCACTCATGTTACCGAAAGAGAAAACATGCCCATTGTTTTTCAAGGGGATCATGCTCCAATTTTGCACCTCGTTATTCCTACGGATAATACGGCGTACGTGCAAGCCCCAAACGCCATCCTCCGATTGCTGGTTATAACGCAACTGGCTGAACGGGATACGCAACTCGGCGGTCCAACTGGAATCCGCCCGATTAATATGCGTCCGGCCCTCCCAAACGGCGTTCCAGCTCTTATTGACATCCAACTTGTCGGTAACGATTAAATCGGTCTTATTCCCTCCCAGATTGATATTGAATTCCGGCGCCGCCCGATAATCATGGTAGGTATCGAAAGCTACACTTATCAAATCGCCCAGACTATTGTCATCCCGGTTTCCGATAAAACGGTTCATCTTATCCGGCACGGCGTCCTTGCAATACACGCCTATATAGATATATTTATCATCATAGAAAAGTTTCACCCGGGTTGGAGATTCCGTGATCGCCCGCTCATAGGGGATGATCTGTACGAAACGATCCGACCATTCGCCTTGCTTCGTCCAGAAGTCCTCATCCAGCTTACCGTCGATCGTAGGTTTCACTCCCGATACTTTCCGGATATTATAGGTTCGCTTATACGCTTTCTCAAAAGGGACGATCGAATCTTGCTGGGCTTCGCACAACAACGAGATTCCTAAAAACACGAGTAGAGTCAGATATTTCATAATGGTCTAGATTATAAGATAACAATAAGCCTCAAAGATACACACTTCTTTTCAGAAAAGGACACATCTTCCCTAGATTTATCGCAACAAAGCCGAAGGCATACGATATCAAATACTCACTGCAACCCGTATTGCAGTAGTACCGCGACGCACGTACAGCGCTACTGCAACCGGCGTGCAGTAACACTGCAATGCGGGTTGCAGTAAAATAACAATAGCGTCACGATAAAAATCAACAACCGCCTCCCAACGCCCGGTACAGCAATATCTTCTTCCTGCATAAATCGGTGACGATATCGATATGCTCCAGCTCGCTATCCAGATAACGCTCCTCGGCGGAAAGAACCTCCAAGAAACCGGTATAGCTTAATTGGAACATCTCACCAGCATTCACCACGGAACGTTGGTGGGCAAGGGATTCTTTCTCTTTCAAGCGGATACGCTCCGTTTGGGTCTGGCTGGCGCAATAGAGATCGAGCACCTCGGTGTAAGCGTTCAAAGCGGTCTCGTGGTATTGGGATAAAGCGATACGCTGGGAAGCCTTCGCCTCGTTCCACATCGAACGGATCTCATTGCGACGGAAGATAGGCGCCGTGATACCCGCCGCCAAGTCGTACACCAAAGAGGCCGGCGAATGAAACCACTTACCCACATCAAACGCATTGAAACCGCCACTGGCGCCAAACACCAACGAGGGATAGAAAGCTGCCTTCGCCGCTATCACATCCGCCTTGGAGGCGATCAGCCCCATCTCGGCGGAACGTACATCCGGACGCAATGTCAAGAGGTTTGCCGGAATCCCTTCCGACAAGGGAATCGGCAACTTACGCAACTCATCGAATCCCATCCGGCGAATCTCGAAGGGGAAAACACCCAACAGGCAAGCGATCGCCCGCTCCTTCTCACCGATCAACTGATCGTTTTCCAGCAACTTACTCTCGATCGACAGCACACGGGCATAAAACTGATCGACCGCCAACTGCGTCTCCGCCCCTTCCTTCTTCAACTGGCGGGTCAGCTCATGGGAACGACGGGCACTGGCCAGCGCGTTCCGCAACACCTCCTTACGCCGGTCCAAGCCGATCAACTCATAATATTGAATCGCCAGATCGGAGATCAACATCGACTGGGCAAAACGGGTAGCCTCCACGGAAGCCATCCAGCGAGCGGCGGCGGCCTGCTTCTTCCGGGTCAGTTTGCCCCAGATATCCGCTTCCCATTGAAAGCTCAAGCTCAAGCCGAAATCCCGGTAAGGGTCTGGTATATGCTTATCCTTTGGCAAAGAAGGCACGTTTGTCTCGCTATTCCCCACACCATCCATCGTATATTCACCGAAACGGTTCACGGAGGCTCTGATGTTCAAATTCACGTCCGGCAGCAAAAGCCCTTTCGCCCGTTGCAAGGCCGCGCGGCTCATGGCGATGCGCTCCATGCTCTGCCGGAAGGAATGGTTATTGCGTAAAGCCACATCCACATAGCCTCGCAATAAGGTATCTTGGAAAAAGACATCCCACGACAGCGGTTTCACGAACGTAGTGTCGTTCATTCCCACCTCGCCGGATTCCGGAAGCGAGATCCGCTCGTCCATCGATAGCTCGGGAGTCTTACAACCGGCCAAAGCAATCAGAGCCAAGGCGCAACCTATCATTATATATCTCATCTTATCAATACACATACTCGTCTTCTTTAATTTGCTCTTTCTCTTTTCTCTTTTTAAAATAAGTAGCCAGCGACTCGAAGATCACGTAAAGCCCCGGGATCAAGAAGATACCGACAAACGTACCGATCAACATACCTCCGGCCGCCGCCGTACCGATCGAACGGTTCCCCAAGGCACCGGCTCCCGAGGCGATCGTCAACGGGATCAAGCCGCTGATAAAAGCGAAGGAGGTCATCAAGATCGGGCGCAAACGACTGGTAGCCCCTTGAATAGCGGCCCCCATCACGCTGATACCTTCCTTACGGCACTGGTTCGCCACCTCGATAATCAAGATCGCGTTCTTTCCCAGCAAACCGATCAACATCACCAACGCCACCTGTGCGTAGATATTATTCTCCAGCCCTACCACGTACAGCAAGAAGAACGAGCCGAACACACCCGCCGGAAGCGACAGGATAACCGGAAGCGGAAGCAATAAGCTCTCGTATTGGGCGGCAAGCAACAGATAGACGAATGCCAAACAAATAGCGAAAATCACCAACGTTTGCCCGCCGGACTCTTTCTCCTCCTTCGCCACACCGGACCATTCGGTATCATAACCACGGGGCAATACCTCGGAAGCGATCTCCTCGACAGCCGCCAACGCCTCACCCGAGCTGACACCCGGGGCGGCCTCACCGGTAATCATGGCCGAGGTAAACAGGTTGTAACGGGTAATCTGGCTCGGGCCATACACACGCTCCATCGTCATGAAGTTGGAGTAAGGCACCATATTCCCTTCCTTATTCTTAGCATACAGGCTGAACAAATCCTCCGGATTCATACGATACTCCGGCGCCGCTTGCAACATGACCTTGTACATCTGGCCGAAACGGACGAAGTTGGAGGAATAGAAACTACCTACATAAGATTGCAAGGTCTCCATGGACTCGTTCACGTTGATGCCTAGCTTAGCCGCCTTCGCCAAATCCACCCGGAGCAGATATTGCGGGAAATTCGGGTTGAAGCCAGAAGTGACACCGGTCAGGCGAGGATCAGCGTTCAGCTTCGCCACGAAGTTCTTGGCAACCTCATCCAGCTCGGCGAACGTACCGGCGGTCTTATCTTGCAGACGAAGCTCGAAGCCGCTCGCGTTACCGAATCCCGGAACCGTAGGCGGCAGGAAGAACTGGATGTCCGCATCCTTGATATGGGCGACACGATCGGCGTATACGCTCATCAACTCCGCCGCCGTCTGCTCCCGTTGATCCCAAGGGGTCAGGTTAATCATACCCATACCGAAGCTGGCACCCTCCGTCTCGGTCATCAAGCTATAGCCGGCCAAGGTAGAGATCGTCTCCACCTCTTCCAACGGCAACAAAGCTGCTTGCACCTTGTTCAAGGCTGCTTCCGAACGCTCCAAGGTAGCTCCGGGAGGCGCGTCTACGTTCACATAGATCATACCTTGGTCCTCGTTCGGGATAAAGCCGGAAGGCAGCACGAACGTCATGCCCCACGTGGCCAGGCAGAAAAGGATCAAGGTTGCGTACGTCAGCATCCGGCGGTTCAAGAACCATCTTAAATTCAAGCGGTAACGACGCTCCAAGAAATCATAACGGCTATTGAACCCATCAAAGAAACGAGCCAGCAAATTTTTCTTTTTCTTCTTCGAATGGGATACCGGTTTCAGCAACAAGGCGCAAAGAGCCGGAGACAACGTCAAGGCGTTCACGCCGGAGATCACGATCGCCACAGCGAGCGTCAACGAGAACTGGCGATAGAAGATACCCACCGTACCATCCATGAAACCGACCGGGATAAACACGGCGGACATCACCAGCGTAATAGCGATAATCGCCCCTCCGATCTCACCGATCGCCTTTTTCGTTGCCTTCAACGGGGGCAGCTTCTCGTTGTGCATCTTCACGTGGACCGCCTCCACCACCACGATCGCATTATCCACCACGATACCGATAGCGAGCACCAAGGCGAACAAAGTCAGCATATTGATCGAGAAACCCAGCATCTGCATAAAGAAGAACGTACCGATCAACGATACCGGAACGGCGATAGCGGGTATCAGCGTAGACCGGAAATCCTGCAAGAAAAGATACACCACGATAAATACCAAGATAAACGCCTCCAGCAAGGTCTTGAGCACGACCGATATGGAAGCGTCCAAGAAACGGGACACGTCGTACGAGATATTATATTCCATACCCGGAGCAAACGTCGTTTCCTTCAATTCCTCCATCTTCGCCTTGATCTGCTGGATCACCTCACGGGCGTTCGAACCCGGACGCTGCTTGATCATGATAGAGGCCGAGGGCTTTCCGTCCGTCATGGAGATCATATTATAATCCTCGGAATCAAACTCGATCGTAGCCACGTCTTTCAGGCGAAGCACGGAACCGTCCGGCAGGGCTTTCAAGACGATCTCGCCATATTCCTCCGGCGTGCTGAACTTACCGCTATATTGCAAGACGTATTGCAATTGCTGCGGGATCTTGTCGGAGCTGATACCCGTCTTACCCGGTGCCGCCTCGATATTCTGCGAGCGGATCGCCTCCGTAACCTCTTGCGGCGACATATTATAAGCCGCCAACCGGTTCGGGTTCAGCCATACACGCATCGCATAGTCGCGACTACCCATGATCTCCACGAATCCCACGCCGTCGATGCGCTTCAACTCACGCAAGATATTGATATCGGCAAAATTATATACGAATTTCTCCGTATGGGTACTATCCGAGCTCATGATGTTCAGGTACATCAACATACTGTTTACCTCCTTCTCCGTGATCACGCCGGCACGGATCACCTCTTCCGGAAGCTCATCCAGCACGGTGGTCACACGGTTCTGCACATTCACGGAAGCTACGTCCGGATCGGTACCGACCTTGAAATAGATCGTAGTCAAGGACATACCGTCGTTCGTACAAACAGAGGTCATATAGGTCATTCCGGGCACGCCGTTGATGGCACGCTCCAGCGGGGTCGCCACCGTTTTCGCCATCACGTCGGCGTTCGCTCCGGTATAACGGGCGGTAACGGTAACGGAAGGGGGCACGATATCCGGGAATTGGGTAATCGGCAAGGAGTTGATCGCCAGCAATCCCAAGAAGACAATTACCACCGAGATCACGCCCGATAAAATAGGGCGTCTGATAAATATTTCAAACATAGGGCTTACTTATTATTCTCGATTTCATTAGACGATTCCAATTGGCGAAGGATCGTAGCTCCATCTACCATATCGGGATTGATAATCATGCCGTCCGTGATCATCTGAACACCCTCGTAGACGATGACGGTCTGGTCCGGCAAATCCTGTGTCACGTAATAAGAACCGTGGCGGGCCAACGGCTCGAAGCTGCGTACGCTCACCTTTCCATCTTCCGCTACCGTATATACATAGGTGAAATCCTGAATCTCGAAAGTAGATTGCTGGGGAACCAAGACCACGTTCTCCATCTTGGTCAGCATCCGGATCTTGCCGGATACGCCATGTCGCAGCAAACGTTCCGGGTTCGCGAAACGGGCACGGAAAGCGATCGATCCGGTACCCCGCTCAAAGTCGCCCTCCACGGTCTCTACCTTCCCTTTATACCGATAGGTGGATTGGTCAGAAAGGATCAGTTCCAGATTATTATACTCAGGCTGGTCGATACCGCTTAACTGCGTCCGTTTATATTCCAGATACTCCTTCTCGTTGATCTTGAAATAAGCGAACATATCCGATACGTCCGTCAAGGAGGTCAATAAGCTGCTCGGCGTAACCAAACTTCCCACCTTAAAGGGGATGCGGTCCACGTATCCCTCGAAAGGAGCCGTGATCGTCGTGTACGAGAAATTAGTCTCCGCACGTTGCAAACGGGATTTGGCCTGTTGCACCTGCAAGCGCGCCACGTCCGCCTCGGCCATCCCCTGCTCCAGACGGATCGGCGAGATGATATCTTTCTCCACCAAACGCTTGATACGGTCGACCTCTACCTCCGCCATCTTCAACTCGGCTTGGGCCTGTTTGTGATGGGCTTGCGCCTCTTTCACCTCCTCGTACAATTCCGCCGAGGAAAGCTTGAAAAGCACCTGTCCTTTCTTCACATGCTCGCCCTCATCTACAAAGACGGCCTCCACGAACCCTTCCACTTTCGGTTTCACCTCCACGAACTGTACGGCTTGTACATCCGCTACATACGACTGCGGCACCTCGATCGTGGTCGTGGTTAACCGCATCACCGGCGTATGATCTTTCTTCCCGGACTTTTTCTCCCGGTTTTGGCTACAAGATACCCATACACAAGCCGTTAAGCATAGTAAGGGTAAATAGTTAGAAAACAATTTTATCCTCATAAAACTTATAGATTTATAATTATTTGAATACGACGAAAAGCACATAGGCGAATCACCCCATGCGCGACAATAAGAAACAGGTAAGTTCTGCTAAATCAGATAGGAACAGAACCAAACGAAATTCTGTGCTTTGTGTAGGTTATAAAATAAAGGAAGCTTGGCGCATTGCCGTAGTTCCAAGGAATGAATTAATTCATGTAAATCCAGAATCGTAAACAAGTCCCATATCAAATCGATCTCCAAGGCACGGATTTGCACTTGCTCTTGACGTACCGTTCGCAAGGAGGCGTTATCGTCAAAATCCAACAATACATCGGGCGCCTCTTGATCGACCATTTCCATTGAGGTAGTGGTAATATTCTCCGGAAAGAAATCGCTTCCAATGGAATAAAACTGTAACAGCACCAACATGATCATAAGCATGATACGCTGGTGAAGCCCAAAACGATTATTCACTGTTACATTTAGCATCTTTTATCCAATGGAGGCGCAAAGATAAACAATCTTTTTGGGAAGAAAAAACATTTCACCCGCATACGAGTATTGGTATCGCCCCACGCCGGTATAGGCGTGAGACTGTGCCGATACTGCCGTGCCCCCACGCCTATACTGCCGCAGGCTTATGCCTATACCGGCACTTAAACATATGCCTTTACCTTCTCCCGATCCGTTTGCACCATCTCGAATTCGGAGGAGACGATACTGCTTCCCATCGGGACATTCTCATTGCGATATTCCATTTTACTATATACGATACTTCGGGCGGACGTATGAAACTCTTTCGCTCCTGTCTCCTCCTCTATTTTCCCGATATTATTCTCACGTACGCCACATCCCGGCATGATGATGATCCGTCCATCCGCACGTTTCACCAGCTCGGCGATCAAAGGGATTCCTTTCACGGCATCCGATTGCTGGCCGGAGGTCAAGATACGGTCGCATCCCAACTCGATTAGCTGCTCCAACGCCGTGAATGGGTCCCGGCAAACATCGAAAGCACGATGACAAGTTACCGACAAAGGTTTCGCCGCCTCGATCAAGCGCCGCATCAAGGGTACATCGATATCCCCGTCTTTCGTAAGACAGCCGAAAACGACGCCATGCACTTTCAGTTCCTTGCACAACTCTATATCCAATAACATGGATCGCACCTCGGCTTCCGTATACAGGAAATCACTGCCTCTCGGCCGGATAATCACATTGATATCGATCTTGGAAGTCAAAGCCTTCGCCATCTTGATCTCTCCATAACTAGGTGTAGTCCCCCCTTCGGGTATCCCGGCGCAAAGCTCTACACGGGTAGCGCCTCCCGCCTCCGCCTCCACACAACTTTGAGCGGAGTTCGCACATATCTCAATAATTCGTTTCATGTTTATTTAGTTTGTTAAATTCTCGTTCATGTCGTTCATGGTCTTTGCTATATCAGCAGGTATATTGTTTTCAATCACAAAGATATCTCAAAATTGGAGAAATCACCTATATTCCTCTTTTTTCTTTATCAACACCCCAATAACACTTTGCTTACGGATCATTTCTTATTTACAAAAAAAAGTAAGACCTTTGCTTATTAAAACATAAGCCTGTACACATTATATATTATACCAATCAAGGATCGTACTTATGATGAATCAAGAAAAGCTAAAGGGGCATCTCCTTATTTTAGCGGCCAACATCCTGTTCGCCATTAATATGCCCGTATCCAAATATCTACTCCCCGAGCATGTGCAACCCGAGGCGTTAACCAGTATGCGGATGAGCTTCGCTTGCGTGATGTTCTGGATCACCTCTATGTTCGTTCCCTATGAGAAGGTGCCGCTGAAGGACTTGGGGCTTCTATGCCTTTGCGCCCTTTGTGGAGTAGGCTTGAACCAAGGGCTGTTTATTTGGGGATTGAATACCACGTCGCCCGTAGACGCTTCCATCATAGCGACCGCTGTCCCCATCTTCGTCATGATCTTGGCGGCCCTGATCCTAAAGGAACCTATCACACGGATGAAAACGTTCGGGGTACTGCTTGGCATATGCGGGGCGATCTCCTTAATACTACAATCCACGCAAGGTTCCAATCAAGCGAGCAGTCTGGGGGGAAACCTGTTGATTACGGTTAGCGGATTCATGTACTCGATTTATTTGGTAGTATCCAAACCTCTAACACTCAAGCACTCATCCGTCACGATGATGAAATGGATGTTCCTGTTCTCCACACTGATTACCCTGCCTTTCGCTATCGAATCCATCTGGAATACCCCGGCTTTCCACAAAGAGGTCTTCGACGGCCAAGAGTTGGGAGCCATCTTCTTCGTGTTATTCGGGGCCACGTTCGTACCCTATTTATTAATACCGCTGGCCTTAAAGCGAATCCGCCCGACTACCGTCAGCATGTACAATTATATCCAACCGATCGTAGCTTCCTTTATCGCCGTATGCATCGGTCAGGATAGTTTTAGCGTAACGAAACTAGTATCGGCCGCACTTGTTTTCTCCGGCGTCTATTTAGTGACCCAAAGCAAGAGCCGGGCGGACCTTGAACAACAAAATAGTCAATCTTTTGACAAAAACGCTTGCAATATGAAAAATAATGCGTAATATTGCCCCCATAATATAAAAGAATAAGTAGCATACAAAATCAATGATGAGTGTAGAGTCCTCATATTATACATGGGCATTGATGACCCCTTGGGGGGTTAGAATCTATCAATAAGCATTTGCGTAGACCATGTCACGCTATGTCGCAATCTCGTATTGTATCCTTTTTTATTTCTCCTTTTACATAAATAAGTTTAATCAATCGGTTATTGTCGGTTGCTAATCATGAAAAAGCCTTTTCTTGATTGTCAATCCTCGATGAACCATTAAAAATACATATCGATGAAAGTATTAAAATTCGGCGGAACATCCGTAGGTTCCGTGAATAGTATCTTAAGTGTAAAGAAAATAGTAGAGGCTATCGAAGAGCCCGTAATCGTGGTTGTCTCCGCCTTAGGAGGGATCACCGACAAATTACTGGTCACTTCTACCATGGCTTCTAAAGGCGACCTTGCCTACGAGAAAGAATTATCGGAGATCATCGCCCGCCATTTGGACGTGATCGAGGGAGTGATCGAAGACAAGGAGGTACGCATGGATGTCCAGAAGAAAGTGATGGCTTTACTGGATGAATTGAGCAATATTTTCAAAGGTGTTTATTTGATTAACGATTTATCTGCCAAGACATCCGATACGATCGTAAGTTATGGTGAGCGCCTATCTTCTTTGATAGTCTCGAACGTGATCAAGGATGCTAAGTTGTTCGACTCACGCAAATATATCAAGACTGTCAAGCAATTCAACAAGCATATCGTGGATTTCGACTTGACCAACAAGCTCATAAAAGAGACCTTCTCGCCACTGCCCAAGGTTTCTTTGGTGCCCGGGTTCATCTCTTCCAGCACGGAAACCGGAGAGGTTACGAACCTCGGACGAGGGGGCTCAGATTATACCGCCTCCATCTTGGCGACCGCCTTAGACGCCTCAGTCCTAGAGATCTGGACGGACGTAGATGGTTTCATGACCGCCGACCCCCGTGTGATCAGCTCCGCCTACGTAATCGACCGGCTTACTTTCACGGAGGCGATGGAGTTGTGTAACTTCGGGGCGAAAGTAATCTATCCACCGACAATCTATCCGGTTTATCATAAGAATATCCCGATCCGTATCTTGAATACCTTCAACCCGACCGCTCCAGGAACCTATATCTCGAAAGAGCGGGTGAAAGAGGAAGGCAAAGCCATCATCAAAGGTATTTCCTCCATCAACGATACCTGCTTGATCACGGTGCAAGGACTGGGCATGGTGGGCGTGATCGGCGTGAACTACCGGATCTTTAAGACGCTCGCCAAGAATGGCATCAGCGTATTTATGGTATCGCAGGCCAGCTCCGAGAACAACACGACTTTCGCCGTACGTAACGCCGACGCTGATTTGGCCGTACAAGTATTGAACGACGAGTTCGCCTTGGAACGTGCGCAGGGTGATATGAACGATACCGTAGCGGAGAAGGATCTGGCTACCGTCGCTATCGTAGGCGAGAACATGAAACGTACCCCGGGTATCGCCGGTAAGCTGTTCGGTACGCTGGGACGTGCGGGTATCAGCGTGATCGCTTGTGCCCAAGGGGCTTCCGAGACGAATATCTCTTTCGTTATCAAGCATAAATATCTTCGCAAGGCGTTGAACTCCATTCATGACTCTTTTTTCCTATCCGAATATAAGGTATTGAACCTTTTCATCGCCGGTGTAGGAACCGTGGGCGGCAATTTATTGGAACAGATACGCATCCAGCAACCGAAACTGATGCGGCAAAACGGTTTGAAGCTGAATGTCGTAGGTATCTCAAACTCCAAGAAAGCCCTTTTATGCCGGGAAGGGATCAACCTCGACAATTATCTGGAGGAGCTGAAGGAGAACGGGGAAGAGAGTTACCCGGAACATCTATGCGAGGAGATTGTAAAGATGAATATCTTCAATTCCGTATTCGTGGATTGCACGGCAAGCCCGGACGTGGCAGCTCTTTACGAGACGTTGATGAACAATAATGTATCCGTCGTGGCGGCAAACAAAGAAGCGGCTTCCTCCTCCTACGATAATTACACCAAGCTCAAAGAGACCGCTCGCCACCGGGACATCAAGTTCTTGTTCGAGACGAACGTAGGTGCCGGCCTCCCGATCATCAACACAATGAACGATTTGATCAATAGTGGCGACCATATATTGAAACTGGAGGCCGTACTTTCCGGTACGCTGAATTATATCTTTAATACGATCAGCACCGATATCCCTTTCAGCGAGGCGATCCATATGGCAAAGGAAGCCGGATACGCCGAGCCGGACCCACGTATCGACCTTAGCGGCAAAGACGTAATCCGCAAGTTGGTTATCTTAGCCCGTGAGGCCGGTTATTCCGTAGAGCAAGCCGACGTAAAACGGAACCTGTTCATCCCGGAAAAGTACTTCGAGGGTTCTATTGAGGACTTCTGGAAGAATATCAAGGATACAGATGCCGGCTTCGAGGAGAAACGCCAACTACTGGAAGCGGAAGGCAAACGTTTCCGTTTTGTGGCGAAGATGGAGAACGGCGCTTGCGAGGTAGGCCTACAAGCCGTAGACAGCCACCATCCGTTCTATGAACTGGAGGGCAGCAACAATATCATCATGATCTCCACCGAGAGATATCATGAATATCCAATGATCATCAAGGGATATGGTGCCGGAGCCGACGTGACAGCCGCAGGCGTATTCGCCGACATCATATCCATCGCAAATATTCGATAGGTATGAAGCACATTCTCATTTTAGGCGATGGAATGGCAGACGAGCCGATAGAGGCTCTGGGAGGCAAGACCCCGATGCAATACGCCAAGACGCCTTATATGGATAAATTGGCAAAACTGGGAGTAACCGGACAGATGAAGACCGTAGCGGATGGTTTCCATCCTGGTAGCGAGGTCGCAAACATGGCGGTATTAGGCTATGATCTGCCCACCGTATACGAGGGACGGGGTGTATTGGAAGCCGCCAGCATAGGCGTCGCCCTACAGCCCGGCGAGATGGCAATGCGTTGTAACTTAATCTGCGTAAAGGGCGACATCTTGAAGAATCACTCTTCCGGCCATATCTCCACGGAGGAAGCGGACGAGTTGATCCAATGTCTGAACGAACGATTAGGTTCCGACCGTGTCAAGTTCTATACAGGCGTCTCCTACCGTCACCTCTTGGTCATCAAAGGAGGCGATAAGCGTCTGGATTGCACGCCGCCACACGACGTCCCCCTCCATCCTTTCCGGCCTTTAATGATAAAACCGGAAGTTCCGGAAGCACGAGAGACCGCCGATTTATTAAACGAATTAATCCTCAAGTCCCAAGAGATCTTAAAGGATCACCCAGTAAACCTCAAACGTATGACAGCGGGGAAAGATCCGGCGAACAGTATCTGGCCTTGGTCTCCGGGCTACCGTCCGGCCATGCAGACGATGCGGGAGATGTACGGCTTCGGGAAAGGTTCCGTGATCTCCGCCGTCGATCTCATCCGGGGAATCGGCGTTTACGCCGGCCTCGAGGTACTTCACGTAGAAGGAGCTACCGGATTATACGACACGAACTACGAGGGAAAAGCGCACGCCGCCCTTGAGGCCCTCAAGACAAACGACTTCGTCTACCTACACATCGAGGCAAGCGACGAGGCCGGGCATGAAGGAGACATAAACCTAAAGATCAATACAATAGAGAATCTGGACAACCGTGCCGTACGTATCATCTACGAGGAAACGCAAAAATGGGACGAGCCGGTAGCGATCGCTATCCTTCCGGACCACCCTACTCCTTGCTCCATACGTACGCATACGAATACCCCGGTTCCATTCCTGATTTACAAGCCGGGCGAGCAACCCGACTCCGTTACCACATTTGATGAATTCTCCGTATCAAACGGCAAATATGGCATACTGGAAAAAGATCAATTTATAAAAGAATTTCTAAACGATTAGAGCATGAAATATCACAGCACAAACAAACAAGCCCCTGTAGCCAGCCTAGAAGAGGCCGTCGTAAAAGGCCTGGCCAGCGATAAGGGATTATATATGCCGGAGTATATCGACTCCTTGGACGAGGAGGTGATAGCCAACATGAAGAATCAGTCCTTCCACGAGATCGCCTGCACAGTAGCACGGATGTTCTTTGGGGAAGACATCGAGCCGGAGGTATTGGACGGTATCGTAAAAGATACGCTCTCCTTCGAGACCCCGGTGGTGCCCGTAAAGGATAATATCTATAGTTTGGAGTTAGTTCATGGGCCAACGTTGGCCTTTAAGGACATAGGAGGCCGCTTCATGGCTCGTCTGCTCGGTTATTTCATAAAGAAAGAGGGATTGAAGCAAGTAAACGTATTGGTAGCCACTTCCGGCGATACGGGAAGTGCCGTCGCCAACGGATTTCTAGGCGTTCCAGGCATTCACGTATATGTGCTTTATCCCAAGGGAAAGGTCAGTCCAATCCAAGAATGCCAGTTCACGACATTAGGACAAAACATCACGGCATTGGAGATAGACGGCACGTTCGACGATTGCCAAGCGCTGGTTAAATCCGCTTTTATGGACGAGGAATTAAACCATCATATGAAACTGACCTCGGCGAACTCCATCAACGTAGCCCGTTTCTTGCCCCAATCATTCTATTACTTCAACGCTTACGCTCAGCTGGACAAACTGGGAAAAGCGGACGAGCTGGTCGTTTGCGTACCAAGCGGTAATTTCGGAAACATCACCGCTGGATTGTTCGCCTATTGGATGGGGCTCCCTATCAAGCGTTTCGTAGCGGCAAACAACCGTAACGACGTATTCTTGGAATACCTGAATACAGGAACTTATACACCCCGCCCATCAGTCGCCACCCTAGCGAATGCCATGGATGTAGGCGATCCGAGTAATTTCGCCCGTATCATCGACCTATTCGGCGCATTCAATGATCCCCATAAAGAAATATGCGCACTGATCTCCGGACATCGCTATACGGACGAGGAAATCGCCTCTACGATGCGAGCTGTCTATAAAGAGACGGGATATATCCTCGACCCGCACGGAGCCTGTGGCTACCAAGGATTATTAGACAGTGATCTAAGCGAGACCGAGACGGGTCTATTCCTCGAGACCGCCCATCCCGCCAAATTCAAAGGAACGGTCGATAAGATATTGGAGGCAGATATCGAGATCCCGGCGAAACTGAAAGCCTTCATGGAAGGAACCAAGCAAAGTATTAAGCTGGCAAAAGATTTCGAGGGATTCAAATCTTTCTTGATAAGCCGATAAAACACGTATATAGGCATCGCCCCACACGTATATCGATATAAACTTACACGTATACTGACGTAGGCCAATACCTATATACGTGTGGGGCGATGCCTATATACGCTCAATCCACCGCCCACTCTTTCATCTCATACATATCCTTATATTCCTCCCAATCCGGATCCACCTCGGTATAAATAGAGATGGGTAATAATTCAAAAGGAGCCAAGGCCTCATTCAAGCGTTCGCCGAATACACGCACGGTACGTGTGTAAAACACCCAGATCTTCTCTCCTCCTCCGGTATAGACACCCGTCAGGATAGCCAGCTTGTCTTTCTTTTCCATCGCCTTACGAAGCACTTCCTCCACGGCCTCCATTTTCTCGCCAAGGTCATCGCTAGGAAGACCTCTCCCATCTCCCTCGTATTTCCAAGTGATCTCGACACGTTCCTTGAACTTACCGGATTCGATGAACTCATTCAACTCATCCCGCCCATAAACGGTAATCATTTGCCTTGACTCGTTTTCCGAGAGAGCCGTAAACCAAACATCGCTTAATCTCATATTTCTATTTATTATAAGTATTCCTTACTGACTTTATCGGGTAAAAATACAACAAAAAGGCTGCATCCCGTGAAGATACAGCCTTTTTCTATTTTCCGACAGAGATTTATTATCTCTTTCCCAATCTGTGATCCATGATACCTACATGGCACTCACCATAATTCTTCAATTGGTCTACGATTTCTTTCGCTGTTGATTCTTCCTCAACTTGCTCGCGTACAAACCAGAACAAGAAATCACGGGAAGCATGATCTTTATCAGCCTCGGCGATATCAACCAATTTGTCGATCAATTCTGATACATAGCACTCATGTTTGTAAACATGCTCGAATACCTCCAACGGATTTCCCCAGCTTGTCGGGACCACGTTGATCTGACCGATCGTAATATCTCCGCCACGATCTAAAGCGTAATCGATCAATTTATGAGCGTGTTCCAATTCCTCATCAGCTTGTTTCTTCATCCAATGAGCGAAACCGTTCAACCCTGCTTTCTGGAAATACACGGACATTGACAAATACAAATTCGAAGACCACATCTCCGCATTCACTTGGGCATTGATTGCCTCTGATAAATTTCTACTTAAGATCATAATTTTATCGTGTTTAAAAAGTCAAAGCATTATGTATTCAAAAATAACGATGCAAATATAACTAAAAGTCGCATTCTTTATCTCTTTTCACCCTTTAGATGTTGGCAGCTTTTGAAGAATTTTCTAACTTACGTCCATATTTGACAAACACCATGCAATATACCAACAAATACCGATCTCCCTTGGGAGAAATAACCTTGGCCAGCGATGGCGATCATCTGACCGGGCTATGGTTTGACGGGCAGAAATATTTTGCCGCAACCCTACCAGCAGAGCACCAAGAGAAAGAACTAGAGATATTTGGGCTAACCAGAAAGTGGCTAGATAACTATTTCCAGGGTAAGATTCCCGGCTTCACCCCTCCTATCCATCTGGAGGATACTCCTTTCCGGCTTGCCGTATGGGATCTATTGAGTAAAATCCCGTATGGGGAAGTCGTGACCTACAAGGACCTCGCTAGGGAAATCGCCCGGCAAAAAAGTGTCCCGAGCATGTCCACGCAAGCGATCGGAGGAGCGGTAGGCCATAACCCGATCAGTATCATCATCCCCTGCCACCGTGTCGTAGGCAGCGATGGCAGCTTAACCGGATACGCCGGAGGTATCGACAAAAAGAGGAGCCTGCTCGCAATCGAATGGGCTCATTCTTCCTCTTTTTCCACAATTGAATAGTTAACTTTGTTTTGTCAAAAATACATACATAACAATAGTATGGAAGATTTAAATTGATATATGAGCAATATATCGTAGCCGAACAAATGTTTTTCCAATCATATGTACGTTATTTGGATTTATTCAGATTCATACCGGAAGAGCGTTATCCTCAACTCTTAAAAAGATGTCCGATAATCCTACAGTCACCCACGTTCAAGCCGTATTTAATGCGTAATCGCCCGCTTACCGGTGACCACCCTCATCAAAAGTACCCAAGCCCATCGGCCCCTGGCAGATAAGGGTAAGAGCGGGTGATACTGTATGTCAGAAATGGCACGTATGAGTAAAGGCCGTGCTATCTACGTAGCAACTCACGAAGAGTACACCAAAAGAAGACTTAACCATTGTAAGCTACGCAATGTTTTCATTCGCCAATCCTGTTTATGCCTCAAAGCGTATATAAAAGAATAACATTAAGCTTTACATATCCAGCACTTAAATTATAAAATTTAAAAGAAACCCCGATTTAAACAGACAAATTATTTGGTGTAACCCGATTTTATCTTTTTATTTGCAGTAACGAAATAAACACTACTTTATGAAAAAGATTTTACTCGTTTGTGCGGCTCTAGCCTGCATGGCGACTTCTCCTGTGCCAGCGCAGGATGCAGCCGTAAAGAAAATTATCGAGATGGGTCAGAATGACAACCAAGTGATGCATCAGCTGGATATCCTGACAAACCGTTTTGGTGGACGATTGATTGGTTCCGACGCTTATGAAAACGCTGCCGAGTGGATGGTGCGTGAATTTAAGAGTTGGGGACTTAATGTCCAATTAGAAGAGGCCGGTACCGTCCCTGTCGGTTTCAATCGAGGACCTTGGTTCGGACGCTTGTTAAGTGACAACGGAATGATCCTGCATTTCGCTACCCCTTCCTACACCTCTGGAACGAAAGGTGTGCAACGTGGACATGCGGTGATGGAGCCCCGTAACGACGAGGAGTTCCAGCAAATCAAAGGAAGATTGAATGGAGCTTGGGTTCTTATCTCAGGGAAAAACGCAGGTTGGCCTATCGATCGTTCTGCCTCGGGAGATTCCATTCGTGCGGAGATCAAGAAAGAGAACAACGAGATCACGAAGAAAAACAATGATCTCAGACGCCGAAACTGGGAAAACGGGGAGAAAAACGAAATGTTACCTTATAAAGAATTCCCCGGCCTATACTATAAGGAGATGTGCGAGGCTGGAGCTTTAGGTTTTATCCAATCCTCTGCCGTACCTATTCGTGCGCTATACGACCGGAAAATGATGAACGATCCGAATACGAACTTCGATAATCTGCCGGAACTTCCGGATATCAAGTTGGACGAGCATCAATTCGCAATCATCGAACAGATGGTGAAAGAGAGACGTACATTCGAACTAGAGTTCGATATTCGTAATCATTTTAAATTAGGCCCGGTTAAATACCATAATGTCGTAGCGTCTATTAAAGGTAGCAAATACCCAGACGAATATGTAATTATCAGCGGTCACCTAGATGCTTTTGACGTGGCCACCGGAGGTATCGACTGTGGTACGGGAATCGGCCCGATGATGGAAGCCGCCCGCATGATCGCTAAATCCGGAGCCAAGCCTAAACGCACGATCTTATTTATCGGATTCGCCGGTGAGGAATTTGGCTTATTAGGAGCACAAGCTTGGGTGAAAGCGCATAAGGATAAATTACCCAAAATCGCTAATTTGTTCAATCGTGACGGAGGCCCGGAACCTCCTGTCGGTATCTCCGTCCCTCAAGCCATGTATGATGATTTCATGAAGATCAGCGAACCCATCAAGAAAATCCGTCCGGACTATCCTTTCGAGGTAAAAGTTCGTGAACCCCGTAAACGCCCGACACGCATGGGTGGAACAGACGCATCAGTTTTCGCCGTCGAAGGTGTCCCTACATTAGGTTTCACCACTGAGGATTTCAAAGGGTATGATTTTGATTACGGTGAGATCTGGCATACGGAACGGGATTTATACACAAAGAACATCCCCGAATACCAAGAACATACGGCTACTGTTACCGCCATCATAGCTCTCGGTGTAGCGAATCTGGATAAGCAATTATCAAGAGAAGGTTTATATACCGAAGAGTAAGTCAGCACGATCGCTATTATAAGGAGTTTATAATGCCTATTGTAAGCTCCTTATGATGGGCATCATAAAAGACTTACAATGCCCATTATAAGAAATAGAAAAAGGATATGCCCTAAAGACATATCCTTTTCTCATTCTAGGGTGAAAGATGGGGCTCGAACCCACGACCCTCGGAACCACAATCCGATGCTCTAACCAACTGAGCTACTCTCACCATATCCGCCTTTCAAAGGATTCCCCCTTTAAGACGGCGCAAAGATAGGTATAAATTCTGATTACACAAACCTTTTGCAAACTTTTTTTTGCCAAGGTATGCAGACTAGGTAGAAGAGGAGAAGGGGTCAGTTGGTGGGGAGCTTCCTCTGTTCTCGATCTAACCAGTTGATATAATAACTCGTCGTGAAGACTAGCTCACCGTATCCAAACTTTTCCTTATCCCAGATATTGAGTTTGTATCTCGTAAAATCAAACAGTTTCACTGCTTGTGCCCAATCATACAGCATGGGTTCAAGTTGCGGATAGCGATCGAATAATCCGCTGGGTATTCTTAAGAAACATCCGATGAATTTTTGTTCGATATCGAATTGATATTTAACATAAATGTTTCTCCTACTGTCTAATCTATCAGTAGACAAGCTGTCTAAGAATGCTCCGAGATAAGGCTTGATGAACTCGTTGCGTAATATGGCTACAAAACCCTGCTGTGTCAAGTTCTCATCAAACCGAATGGAATACATGTTATTCATGCCCGCTTCCCATCTTGCGGGCGGATTGTCGTATTTGAGAGTCAAATAATCGGTAGAGTCACCGTCACCAAAAGAGCGATTGATAATAAAATGCTCCGTCTCAATCCGTAGGTGCGGATTTTCCCATTGACTCCACGTTGTACAAGGGAGGATAAACGATAGAAGGATAAAGAAGATTGTCGTTCTCATATTTTTTTTATGGATTATTACTGTTTCAAAGGAGGTCGTGCTCTTCCTAGTATATCTAATATCATTTTGGGAGTGAAACTGGAAATATGCATCCCGTTATATCCTTTCCATTTATCTGCTATAGAATTATAAGTGGCAAGATTAGTCCTTGACTATGCCTAAATTTACTTCACAGATTTTACTGTTATTTTCTAAGGTACTTCA